>NZ_JALMEZ010000002.1:0-531608 GCF_023242495.1 Pseudomonas sp. MWU13-2862
GCTCACAGCCTCAATCAATCGATGGGCATTGACGCCCGGTTGGATGGCGAACAGCGTAGGTTTGTACGGGGCTTCGGGGGTGACGGGTTTGGCGCAAGTGAGCGCGAGGGTATCGAGCAATCGAGGGGAATTGGTCGGGACTGACTCAGGCTCGTTGGAGAGTTTGTGCAAGTACAGGCTTCTGTCGGCGGTACTGAGGGTTTTACGAACGGCCGGCGGATCGGGGGTGATCTTCTTTGACATGGTGACGCTCCTTCTTCTTAAGAATGAAGCTCGTCATCTCAGGCTGCAAAACGAACGGTGGCGAGCCGTACACAGGTTTGCAGACCGGGAAGAAGGAACCGGCAGGCCGAAGCCTCCTGCGCACAGCTCGCCATAACACGAGCATAAAAATACCGCATACGCGGCGCTGTGCGCCTTCTTCGAAACCGGGCTGCAAAACCCGCGTCGCTGAATTTGCAGCGACAGCGGAACTGTAGCCCTGGCGTTTGGCGCACGCAATATTCTCCCATGCCTGTAGCGCGTGGGAAATATGAGTTTTTTCGGCAGTCCATTTCGCGTATTGATTGAGCGCTACTGAGCCGCGCGCGCTAAAGCGAAGACCCAAGCCTTACCCCATACTGATGAAAACACGTCGATCAGCAACGGAGGATGTCAGGAAAGCAGGCATCCGAAGAGAGTTAAGTGCCAATCAAATGCGTCCCCTTTTCCGAGCTACATCTGCGAGGCGGGATAAGCGCTTGATTGAATCGCTCCCGCACTGCACGCGGGAGCGACCGGAACCTTACTGAGCCTGGATCAACTTGCTTTCGCTGACACCGGCACGGCCGGTTTTGTCGTCGACAACTTGCAGGTTGTTGCGGGCCTTGATGAAACCTACTTTCACTTCCTGCCAGACAAAATAGTTCTTGCCGGCTTCAGCCGTAAGTTTCAACTCGGAATCGTTTTCTGCCGAAGACACCAACGTCTGCTGGCCCGCCGGGACAGAGAGCATCAGGTAAGACTTGGCAACGGTCTGCCCTACTGGCTTGCCGTTGAGCGCGACGGGCATTTTCACGCCGGCGCCCATGCTTTCGTTGCGATAAACGTAGATGTTGGCTTTGTCGGGGCTGACCTGAAACGTCTTGGCTTGAGCGTCCTGGTTGTCGTCAGCCATTTTTACCGAAGCGCAGCCAGCGGTAAGGGCGGTCAGTGCCAGCAAAGCGGTGAAGGTGAACTGCTTGAACATTGTGTATCTCCATTTTTTGATGAGTCCAACGAACCGTTATCGGCAGCGCTCGACAAAAGGCAATGAGCCATCATTGAAAAAACGGAAATAATTTCATCAGCGTGTGATGCCAGTGCCGCTAAGGAAACTCCGAACAAGCCCCCAAACGTGCTGAAATACAGTCTCATCAGCAGAGTCTGCTCATCGCCTCCTTTACCGCGAAAACGTCCCAACGAGGCATCCAAAACAGCACCGCTGGCGAGACAAACGATTCCCACCAACCGGCAGATGGGAAAGCCCAGCCCGGCTTTTTGCCCACGAGAGCACTGCGACTCAGTTGGGGAAGGCACTCATGAAGATGCCCCAGCATGTCGTCCAAAGGCAGCATTGTCCGCCGACGGAACTCAACCACCATCTGTTCTTCACTCGGTGTCAGCTTTGCGCTACGCGGCCGGGCAGGCCCCATTCGCGAGTCCTTGGTTGTTGACCGTGAGCGCCATTTGGCTACGGTCTTTACGTTCAATCTGTAACGGGCTGCAAGCTTGCGATTCGACTCTTGCGACGCTTGGAGCTCGGCTCGAATTCGCGGCGCTGTCCGGGCTGAACCATGAAGACGTCCTTCCATAATGCATCCTCTTGCTCGGTGGTTAAGGATGCACCATGACTCTCCGAGACTGAACACCTAGTTATTGACACCCTTCAAAAATAAATTTGCCGCTTTTAGTTTTCTAGATTACCAGTCAGATACTGAGAAGCTTGGCGTCATACCAGACATCCTCGTACTGTTCCGTGATGAGAAATCTTGATCCCGGTGGGAGGCCCAAGTACGGAAGCAATAGTGACTCCCAGCTTTCAACATGAGAAACATGTAAAGGAACAAAAAAATCTGAAGCTTCAGAAAATACTTCTCCAGCCCATATATACCAGCCGCACGTTCCTGATTCAGGCTTTATACGCATACCATTCAAAGGACGTAACCTATCCTTAACATTAAGGGATATCCCAATTTTATGATTCGGGTCACACTCAAAAAAGTCCATATCCAGTCTCAAGCAAACTGCCTGCTGGCTTTCTTGCATGTTATCCTCACTCCATCATCATGAACTACTTGACCGTACTCAATAGCTCAGCCTGGAGTTTCCCCACTAACTCATCCGTATAATCGTAAGGGCTTTTCTGGGTTATGACAACTCGCCAAAAATCAGAGCCAGACTGAACAATCTCAACTTTAAGCCGAATACGGCCATCTTTAACCATTCGACCATAACCTTGCCAGTATTGACGCCCCGCTCTCTCAAAAAAGCGCCCCCTGTCCGAGAAGCGCATATTGGCAGCCGTATTTTTCTGAAAGGCATGTACATATTCATCCAGGGCATCACCTGTCTGCTGCATAGCAAAAACAATTTGAGCACCGCCGACCCTCTCGGAGAATACATATACTTGCTGACCGTCGCTATTTACTTTTACTGAGAATTCCCACCAAGGCTCAATACTTGCGTCAAGATGGGTCAGTGGATTCTCCCAAGCGTAGTTATTTTTTTGCATGAGGTACTGTACCCACTCACGCTGAGTCGTCGGACTCAGGGAACTTAATACTGAGAAACCTCCTAAACCCCCCATGAAGACGATACCAGAAGCGATTTTACGCACACGGCTTAAAGGCCTTGAACGCACCCAAAAATTCAAGGATTCGTCATAACTCGCGCGCCGCCCACTTCCCAGTAGGAACGCCTGATTCGCCATTGTTAATAAATTGAAAATAGGCAGTCCGAAAGCGAGCCCGCTCGCCCACACCAGAGAGTTCCGATGAAGGTATTGAAAAAAGCCCAATGGCTTCGCATCTGACGTTTCAATTTTCAGCCTGAACAACGCCTTACAGGGTGTATTCCCGGCGATCCGATACAACAAGGCATCTAATATAAGTGCAACCGGGAGACATAAGACGTAGTGTACCTCAGCGGCCCCTGGTTTATGAGCCCAGTCAAAGATACCAGGAAAATATTTACCGACTAAAAAACCCGACACTACGGCGACGAGCACCAATTCCCAGCACATATCAAAAATACGAGCGAAAAACCGAGGCCAGCGACTCGCGGAAGTATCACTGGTCCTGCCGGGGTCGCTGCTACCTGGTGGAGATGGAGAGACGCCGCACGGCTCCGCCACTTTATCCAGAGGCCGCCAAGGATCCATGCTTTCGTTCCACAGAATGGTTCTGCAACCCCCTTCCATGGTGTGCGACAGCCCCGGGGTATTCGGCGCGACGATATTGAGCATGGGCATGCCATTACCCGCTTGGCCCAGGAAGACAAACTGACGAACGTCCATGTCGAGATCTCGATACATCGCAGGCGACAAGGCGCCCTTCAGATAGCGCTATGCCATCAACCGGCGGCGATACTAGGACGACAATCCAATGGCGTCAATTTGTCCAACATTAAATATCTTCAAAACATTTCAAAGCGTTGCGCTGGCCGGAAAGGCCATTTCGCCAGAATGTAGGGTAATCCATTGATAAGTATCGATTTCAATACCAAACTAGGCTGATCTCTCGCCCAGCGCCTGGTCAAGCCGCCGTCATTGCCTGCGTCAAGGAATCCGCGCATGTCCACACTTGAAATCATTGCTGTCCTGGTTAATGTCCTCGGCGTCTGGCTCACCGCCCGGCGCATTCGCTGGTGCTGGCCGGTCGGTGTCGTTGCCGTGCTGCTCTACGCCTGGATTTTCTACGACGCCAAGCTGTATTCCGATACATTGCTGCAAGGCATCTTCGCCGTATTGCAGGGTTATGGCTGGTGGCGCTGGAGCCAGGGCGGGCTGAGCGAGGGCAAGGTCCATGTGGCCCGGTTGTCCTTGCGCGAAGGCTTGCTCGGCCTGCTCTGTGGAGCCGTGGGCGCGGTGCTGCTGGGGGGACTGATGGTCCGCTTTACCGATGCGGCGGTGCCGTGGGTCGACGCCTCGCTCACCGCCTTCAGCCTGGTGGCCAGTGTCTGGGCGGCGCGCAAGTATGTCGCCAGCTGGTGGCTGTGGATCGTGCTGGACGTGATCTACGTCGGCCTGTTCCTGTTCAAGGACCTGCAACTGACGGCCGCGCTGTACGCCGGCTTCGTGGTGCTGGCGATCTATGGCCTGCGGGCCTGGCAGCAGGACCTGAAGTCCCAGGAACAGCCAGGGCCGGTGGACTCGACGAGCGGTGAGCTGATTCGTTAGTGTAGAGACCCAGCGCCGCACGCCGAGAACCGAATGCCTCCAGGGGCGCCTGCTGCGCAAGCGTTTTTCGCGGGTGCAGTCGCGTTGCGAGCTGGAGATGCATATCGGCACGGTCAACGAGGAACAGGCGCAGTTGCTGCAACTGTCGGTGGGTTCCACCAGCGTCTACCTGGAGCGGCTGAACTTTGGCGAAGCGAACCAGCCGGTGGAGTTCGACCAGGAATTCTGGCGACCCGATGCGTTGTCGATCGTGATGGAGACACGGTATCCGGGGACAGGCGCTTGAATCCCTCTATTACAAAGGCTCAGTGCACTGGACAACAGTTCTCCGGCCTGCCGCTGACGCCCTAAAGTTATTTGTGTCGCCGTCGATACACTTCTGTACATAGAATAATTCTCTTGCCCCAGGAGGTTCCATGACAGGGATATCGTCGATCAATGTTTTGACGCTGAACCCTTCCCAGCTTGTCGGTAATACGCCGGCTGGCGCCCAGCCTGTCGAAACAACCGCGGCTGTTTCCGCACCGGCGTCCACCGTGCTTCTCGGCCAGAACAACGTGGTCGAAATCAATACCTACAATGCCCGTGGAACCTTGCCTAACGCCGCGCAGGCACCTACCTGGGAAAGCAGCCCGCTGGACAAGGTGTCGTTCACGATGGGCGGCAACCTCAGCAATAGCTCCAACTCCAACGCCGCCCGCTTTGCCGGCTTGGGTGCCGCGCTGATGTCACAGTTGGCCGACGGCAAAAAGAACATCTCGCAATCGGTTGTCCAGCAGTCCGACATCAGACCGCTCAACGCCGCCGGGATCGCCGCTGCACAGTCCAAGCTGCACAGCAGCAACGCCGACAGCACGATCAGCCTGACCCTCAAGACCGCCAGCGGTAAAACCGTGACCTTGAGCCTGGCGAACCAGGACGATGGAATGGCCGTACAGGCCCAGGTGGAAGGCGGCGACCTCACGGCTGAAGAGAGTGCGGCCCTGGCCAAGATGGCCAAAGGTTTCCAGGCGGCAATCGACGGTTTGACCGCCGAGCCGCCTCAATTGAAGCTGGATGCCCTGACCCAGTTCGACTCGAAGGTATTTTCCTCGGTCGACCTGAGCACCAAGCTCAAGATTGACGACAAAAACAGCCAGACCCTCGAGTTCCATGCCGACAGCCAGAAACGCTCGGTCAGCATGAGCGGCCCTTCAGGTGATCTGCAACTGTCCGTGGACCTGAAGAGCCAGGCGATTCTCGGCAATCCCATCCAACAGGCCAAGGCCCTGCAGAGCTACCTCAAGCAGATCGATGCCGCGGCCGCCCGAGGTCACGCCGATCGCGACATGATGTCGATGTTCAAGGATGCGTTCTCCTCCCTGAACAGCAACTATCCCGTCACCAGTGCGACCTCCACGCCGGCAGCCGTCGATCCACTCGCCCCCACCAATCTGGATCGCAAGCTGTTGACCGGCCTGGCGGATTTCTCCGCGTCGATGACGCAGGCAAGCCAGGCGAGCAACCCGATGCGTCCCAGCGAGCGGGATACCTTTGCTTATAACCTGTCCCAGACCACTCAACTCAAGGGCGATGATTCGCAGAATCGCTCCATTGAGCAGGACCAGCAATCGAACCTGACCGCCAGCTATCACCAGGCGCTGTCCGCGGGCCAGAAGCTGAAGCTGAGCAGCAATGCGGACTCGCAGAACTACCTGTTCTACCAGATCAGCGACAACGCCAGCAGCCAGACCAATATCGCTTACAAAGACGGTAAGTTGACCAATGCGGCGGTGACCCAGTCGGCCAGCCAATCCACAAATATCTCCAAATACGTGATGGGGCACCTGGTGGATCACACCTCAACCCCCGTCAATACATCGAAAACCCAGAGTTTCATGGCCGTGCTGGAACGGGCGTTGCACCCGGACAAGACGGACAAGACACCAGAGGGCGCCGCGCGCTTGAAGGAACTCCTGGACGGCCTCCAGGACAAGGTACTGCTGGATTCGTACCCGAAAAAACTCAACAGCTGACCCCGGGGGTCAGCTTGATCCCAGTCACCTGGGCAAGAGGGCGGGTCTTTACCCGCCCTCTTGCCGTGGATTTACCCGCGATACTCCTGACCCGTCCTCGGTGGTAAGGTTGGGGCATATAGATGCCGCCCCCCTCAATCCGGATATCCGAATATGAAAAACTTCGCATTCAAAGCAGCCATGCCCGCTGTGTTGATGCTGGCCGTCCTCAGCGCTTCTTTCTCGACACCGACGATGGCAGCGAGAAGCTCTGACGCTGTCTCCCAAACAGCCGCCCGTCACGCCAAAAAATACGAAGACCTGGTAGAGAGGCGGATCAACGAACTGCGCGCCAAACTGAAGATCACCGACAAGCAGTCCGTCCAGTGGGACGCCTATGCGAAAACCATGCGTGACAATGCGCACGGTACCGACAAGGCCTACCTGGATCAGGCGCAGAAGCTGCCCTCGTTAAATGCCGATGAGGCGATGCAGTCCTATGCCAGGCTGGCACAGATGCACGCGGACAATCTGCACAAGCTTGCCACTTCGTTCAGCGCGCTGTACGGCACGCTGTCCGCCGATCAGAAAAAAACCGCCGATAAACTGTTTCGCAGCGAGCGCGGGGAGCGGCACGAAGTCGCGGATAGATTTCATTGATGCGCAAAGAGTCCCAGTGGACACCGAGCCTATTGGCGATCAACCACTCATGTGTGCCGAGCGCTTTGAGCGAGGGTAACGCCGCAATCCAGCCGTTCACGCAAGAACTCGATCAGCGCCCGCACCGGTCGAGAGCCCTGGCGATGCTGCGGATAAACCGCCGATAACGCCAACGGTTCGGGACAGAAGTCAGCCAGCACCGGCACCAGCCGCCCATCCTTCAACGCCGAATCGACAATGAAGGTCGGCAAATAGGTAATACCCATGCCGGCGATGGCGGCGTCCTTGAGCAACTCACCATTGTTGACCCGCATCCGTCCCGTGACATTGACGATCAATGGCTTGCCCTGCCCTTCGAAACGCCATTGCACCTGGCGGCCATGGCCGTAAGGCAGGCAGTCATGGGCCTGCACATCCTCGGGTTTGACCGGGGTGCCGCGCTCGGCCAGGTAAGCGGGACTGGCGCAATACACCCGCTGGATGGACCCGATACGCCGGGCAATCAGCGTCGAGTCTTCCAGCACCCCGATGCGCAATGCCAGGTCGTAGCCCTCACCGAGTAAATCTACCGGTCGGTCGCTGAGATCCACTTCAACCGTGACATCGCAATAGCGCTGCAAGAAAGCCGGCAACACCTCGCTCAAATGCGCCATCGCAAACGACAGTGGAGCGCTCAGGCGAACAGTGCCACGGGGCTCTACCGTCTGACCGGCGATGCCCTGCTCCACTTGCTCGACCTCACTGAGCAGGCGCAAAGCCGACTCGTAATAACTCTGCCCCAGGGGCGTCATGTCCAGCCGCCGGGTCGAGCGATTGATCAGTCGTACGCCCAGACGTTCCTCCAGTTGCATCAGACGCCGGCTGACAAACTGCTTGGACAGGCCCAACTGATCCGCCGCTGCGGTGAAGCTGCCGGAGTCCATGACCTGGCAAAAAATACGCATATCTTCGAACGGGTTCATTGTCACTCTCTGGTTGACAGCCAAACACGTTATAGCGACTTTTTCCTTTTCTGACAGCCCATTAATCGGTGATGAGGCCTTGATTGAAAGGCCCGCTGGGTGACTGCAGAAACGTTGATCAAAAAAATGCCCGCACAGTGGCGGGCATTCATTCGAACCAGCAGTGCACCAGAACTTATCTGGAGGTCAGGGCCGAATAGCTGTTCATCAAGTTGCGATAATTCGGAATGCGCGGCGACAACAGGTTCGCCAGGCCTTCCATGTCGTTGCGCCAGTCGCCTTGCAGCTCGCAGGCTACCGAGAACCAGTTCACCAGTTGCGCACCCGCCGCCGTCATCCGTGCCCATGCCGCCTGCTGCACGGTTTCGTTGAAGGTGCCCGACGCGTCGGTGACCACAAACACTTCAAAGCCTTCCGCCAGGGCAGACAAGGTCGGGAACGCCACGCACACGTCGGTCACCACGCCGGCAATGATCAGTTGCTTGCGACCGGTCGCCTTTACCGCCTTGACGAAATCGGCGTTGTCCCAGGCATTGATCTGGCCAGGGCGTGGAATGTACGGCGCATCCGGGAAGAGCTCCTTGAGCTCCGGCACCATCGGGCCGTTCGGGCCGTTTTCAAAGCTGGTGGTCAGGATGGTCGGCAATTTGAAGAACTTGGCCAGGTCTGCCAGCGCCAGTACGTTGTTCTTGAATTCGTTGGGTGAGAAATCCTGCACCAGCGAGATCAGCCCGGTCTGGTGATCGACCAACAGCACAACGGCATCATCTTTGTTCAGACGTTTGTACGGAACGTTGCTCATGTAAAACTCCTTGGTGGATGGATATTGCACAGGGATGCCGACGGCTTTGGCCGGCATTTTTTTTGATCGTCAGAAAGCAAAACACGAGCAGCCGAACGCGCCCCAGAACCCCTGGAAGTCACTGACCGGTGCGTTCGACAGACGCGCCCGCTCATGGCTGTGGGAGTGAACGGCACAGGGTCCGCTGCAATGGTGAACCTGAGCCTGCATCGGCGACGTCGGGCGCCAATGACCAGGAACCTTGGCTACCGGCGACCAGTCCGGCAGCACTGGCACGCTGGCTGGCCCGAGTTTTTCGAAGTCCCCGGCGGCATACACCACCTTGCCGCCGACCACGGTCAGCAGCGACTCGATCCACTTGATGGCCTCTTCTTCGACCTGGAAGAAATCCGCGGTCAGGGCGACAACGTCTGCCAGTTGCCCGACCTTGATCTGGCCTTTCTTGCCCTGCTCGGAAGAGAACCAGGCGCTGCCATGGGTGAAGAGCTCCAGTGCGGTCTGCCGGGAAAGCCCTTCGCGGTGCAATTCCATGCCGCCCACGGTACGCCCGCTGACCATCCAGTACAGTGAGGTCCACGGGTTGTAGCTGGAAACCCGCGTGGCATCGGTGCCCGCGCCGACAGGGACACCCTCGGCCAGCATCCGTTTGATCGGCGGCGTGGCTTCGGCAGCCTTGGCGCCATAACGCTCGACGAAGTATTCGCCCTGGAACGCCATGCGGTCCTGAATCGCAATACCGCCGCCCAACGCCCTCACCCGTTCGATGTTCTGCGGGGTAATGGTTTCAGCGTGATCGAAGAACCAGGGCAAGCCATTGAATGGAATGTCGCGATTGACCTTCTCGAACACATCGAGCATGCGGCTGATGGATTCGTTGTACGTCGCATGCAAACGGAACGGCCAACGTTGCTCCACCAAATGGCGCACAACCGGTTCCAGCTCTTCTTCCATGGTCTGCGGCAGGTCCGGACGCGGTTCGAGGAAGTCTTCGAAGTCGGCGGCGGAGAACACCAGCATCTCCCCGGCACCGTTGTGCCGCAAGTAGTCGTCGCCCTGGTGCAAGGTGACGCTGCCGGTCCAGTTCTTGAAATCGCTCAGTTCTTCCTTGGGCTTTTGGGTGAACAGGTTGTAGGCGATGCGAATGGTCAGTTGCTGGTCCTTGGCCAACTGCTCGATCACCGCGTAGTCATCCGGGTAATTCTGGAAACCACCACCGGCATCGATAGCGCTGGTCAGGCCGAGACGGTTGAGTTCACGCATGAACTGGCGAGTCGAGTTGACCTGATACTCCAGGGGCAGCTTCGGTCCCTTGGCCAGGGTCGAGTAAAGAATCATCGCATTGGGTCGCGCCACCAACATGCCCGTCGGGTCGCCTTTGGCATCGCGGACAATCTCGCCGCCCGGCGGGTTCGGCGTATCACGGGTGTAGCCGGCGACCCGCAGCGCAGCGCGATTGAGCAAGGCGCGGTCGTACAAGTGCAAGACGAATACCGGTGTGTCCGGTGCGGCCTGGTTGAGTTCTTCCAGGGTCGGCATACGCTTTTCGGCAAACTGGAATTCGTTCCAGCCGCCCACCACCCTCACCCATTGCGGCGTCGGCGTACGGTCGGCCTGCTCCTTGAGCATGCGCAGGGCATCGGCCAGGGAAGGCACACCCTCCCAGCGCAGCTCCAGATTGTAGTTCAAGCCACCACGGATCAGGTGCAGGTGCGAGTCGTTGAGGCCAGGGATGACGCAACGGCCCTTGAGGTCGATGACCTGGGTACTCGAACCGCGCAAGGCCATGGCTTCGGCATCCGTGCCCACCACCACAAAGCGGCCATCGTGGATCGCCACCGCACTGGCGAGGGGCTTGGCACGGTCAACCGTGTGGAATTGACCATTGAACAAAATCAGATCGGCGTTCATCGCGTTTCCTCGGACAAAGTGGAATGAGACGGGGCGGCAGTCAACCAGGGGGCAAACAGTCGGGTCGCCAGGGGCATGAACAGGTACACCACCGAGAGCACGATGGTCAGGGTGATCAGGAAGGTGGAGATCAGGTAATTGGAGAGGAACGCGTCGAGCCGCAGTACCGGTCCCCAGATCAGCGGCACCAGCAGGGTGTGCGGCAGGATCACCATCAATGTCAGCACCGCCTGCTTCCAACGCGGGGGTGGCGAGGTGGCATCCGCCGGCGGTGAAAACCAGAACGCATTGACTGGATGGACCTCGGTCCGATCACCGTCGGCGAGCATCGGGGCGGCTTCGTTGACCAGCTCCAGCCGCTGCGGCGAATCAAGCCAGCGCTGCATCGCCTCGGTGGAGCAGAAGCGCAGCACGCAGGTGAACAGGTCGAGACCGGCACTTCTGCCACGAATCACGTCCACGCCCAAATGCCCCTCGCGCTGCCCGGCAATGCCGACAATACGCCGTAGCCAAGCTTCATAGGGGGCCTCAAAGCCGACCTTGACCCGGTGTTTGACGATCAGTGTCACGACTTCATCAGCCCCCCGCGCCGGGCGACCGACGGGATCGAGGCGATTGGAATCAGGCATGATACGAAGCTCCGGTGAGAGGATCAGGGATGTTCAACGGTTCAGACATGTACTGGCTGATCCGCGAACGTAACCAGCGCTCCGCCGGATCGTTGTCGTGCACGCCACTCCAGGCCATCGACAGTTGCGCCGCCTCGATGGGGAACGGCGGTTCTTCCGCTCTCAAGGCACCGCCTTCAACCAACGCGCAAGCCGCGTAGTCGGGCACCGTGGCGATCATTTCGGTACCGGCGAGCATCGCCCGCAAGCCACTGAACTGCGGAACCCCCAGCACCACGCGCCGGGTACGGCCGACCTTGGCCAGGTCGAGATCGATGTTGCCGCTCAGGTCGCCGGAAAACGACACCATGGCGTGGGGTCGCTGACAGTATTCATCGAGCGTCAGCTGACCGGGGCGATTGTCACCGCGCAACACTTTGCAGGCGATATCACGCAGCCTCTTGCGCTTGGCGTTGGCCGGCAACTCGGTGGTGTAACTGACCCCGACGGAGATTTCCCCGGATGCCAGCAAAGCCGGCATCAACAGATAATTGGCCCGACGCACCACCACAACGACCGCCGGCGCCTCCTCCTGCAACTGCCGGAGCAATGGCGGAAACAAACCGAACTCGGCATCGTCCGAAAGGCCGATGCGAAACACCTCGCAGCTGGTTGCCGGGTCAAACGCCTTGGCCCGGCTGACCGCCCCCGAAATGGTGTCCATCGCCGGTTGCAGCTCTTTGAGGATCGCCAACGCCCGCGCCGTCGGCTCCATCCCACGACCGTTGCGCAGCAGCAGCGGGTCGTCGAACAGATCCCGCAGGCGTCCCAGCGCGGCGCTCACGGCCGGCTGCCCCATGAACAGTTTTTCAGCCACTCGGGTCAGGTTCTTTTCGAACATCAGGGCCTCGAAAATCACCAACAGGTTCATGTCGACGCGACGCAGATCGTTACGGTTCATCAGTACGCGCTCACAAGCAATCAACCCTTGAGGAACGCCAGCAGATCGGCGTTGAGTTGATCCTTGTGGGTGTCGGTCAGACCATGGGGGGCACCGGGATAGACCAACAGCTTCGAGCCTTTGATCAGTTTGGCCGAGGCGATGCCGGCGGCCTCGATCGGCACGATCTGATCAGCGTCGCCATGCACCACCAGGGTCGGCACGTCGAACTTCTTCAGGTCTTCGGTGAAATCGGTCTCCGAGAACGCCTTGATGCAGTCATAGGCATTTTTGTGGCCGGCCATCATGCCTTGCATCCAGAACCAGTCGATCATGCCCTGCGAAGGTTGAGCACCCGGCTTGTTGAAACCAAAGAACGGCCCGCTGGCGACATCCTTGTACAACTGCGAACGGTCGGCCAGGGAGCCCTGGCGCAGGCCATCGAACACCTCGATCGGCAAACCGCCCGGGTTGCCTTCGGTCTTGAGCATCAGCGGTGGCACCGAAGAAATCAGTCCCGCTTTGGCGACCCGTCCGGTACCGTGACGACCGATGTAGCGCGCCACTTCGCCACCGCCGGTGGAGAAGCCGAACAGCACCACGTTATTCAGGTCCAGCAGCTCGATCAATTGGGCCAGGTCGTCGGCGTAGGTGTCCATTTCATTGCCGAACCAGGGTTGGCTGGAGCGGCCATGGCCACGACGGTCATGAGCGATAACCCGATAACCCTTGGAAGCCAGGAAGATCATCTGCGCCTCCCAACTGTCGGCATTCAGCGGCCAGCCGTGGCTGAAGACGATGGGCTGACCGGTACCCCAGTCCTTGTAGTAGATCTCGGTACCGTCACGGGTGGTAAATGTGCTCATGGCGATTGCTCCTCGGGGTTGTCGTTGCAAGAAGGCTGAGCTTTGCGTTGAACTTGAAGGATTGGATTTTTGAACGTAGAACGGGCACAGGACGAGTTAAACGTTGTTAATTTTCCAGAGGAGTAATCTGTTGGCCCTTCCCCCCGCGCAGGCCGTGCTTTTCGGCCCCTACCGGATCTACCCCGGACAACGCCTGGTCATGGAGGGCGATCAGCGCCTGCGCCTGGGGCGGCTCGCCCTGGACATTCTGTTGATCCTGCTGGAGCACGCCGGGAATGTGGTCAGCAAGCAGCAATTGATCGCCCGGGTCTGGCCCAGAAGCGTGGTTGAAGACACCAATCTGCGCGTGCACATCGCCGCACTGCGCAAAGCCCTCGGCGACGGCCAGGCTGGCCAGCGCTACATCATCACGGTCGCTCAGCGTGGCTACAGCTTTGTCGCGCCCGTCTCTCTCGAAACTATCGAGCAAAGCCCCGGGAGTGCCTCGGACGAGCCGAAGGGTCATAACCTGCCGATACGTCGCACCCGCATGATCGGGCGTCACGCCTTGCTGGACAGCCTCGTGACACAACTGCCCGACCTGCGCTTCATCACCCTGGTCGGCCCCGGTGGCATCGGCAAGACCACCGTGGCGCTGCGCGTTGCCGAACAGCTGATCGGCCACTACCGCGACGGCATTCGACTGTTGGACCTGGCCCCTATCCACGACCCGCGGATGATCAGCGCTCATCTGGCAACGCTGCTGGACCTGGCGCTGCATGACGGCGAGCCGGTGAACTGCCTGGCGACGTGCCTGCGCGAGCGGCAGATGCTGCTGGTCATCGACAACTGCGAACACCTGGTCGAGGCCATCGCGTTGCTTTGCGAAAGCATCCTGCGCGCGGCGCCACAGGTGCATATCCTGGCCACCAGCCGCGAGAGCCTGCGGGCCGAAGGCGAATTCGTGCAACGCCTGGAGTCGCTGGACTGCCCGCCACCCATCGCCACGCTCAACCGCACTCAGGCCTTGGGCTTTTCGGCTTTGCAATTGTTCGTCGAGCGGGCGATGGCCAGCCACGACAGTTTTGAATTGGCCGACCACGAGTTGCCGCTGGCGATCGAAGTCTGCCGGCGCCTGGACGGTATTCCCTTGGCGATCGAGCTGGCGGCGGCGCAAGTGGCCAACCTGGGGATCGAGGGGTTGCTGACGCAACTGCAAGGCAGTTTTCGCCTACTGACCCAGGGCTCCCATACGACACTGGGCCGTCATCAGACCTTGCGTGCCACACTGGATTGGAGCTTCGAACTGCTCAATGCCTGCGAGCAGGCCTGTCTGCGCCGGCTGGGCATCTTCAGGGGAGGATTCACCCTGGCATCGGCGGCGGCGGTGATCGTCGGCGAACATATCGCTCCCGACCGGGTTTTTGTCTCGATCACCCAACTGGTGGCCAAGTCCCTGCTGAACGTGGAAGTCGGTGACGAGGAGGTGTTTTATCGCCTGCTGGACACCACCCGCGGCTACGCCCTGGAAAAACTCGACCAGGCCGCCGAGCTGGCGGAGGTCCGCGAGCGTCACGCCGAACGTTGCCTGGCCTTGATGCACCAGGCTCAAGAGGACTGGGAACTGACCCTGTCCGAGCTATGGATCGAACGTTACGCCCGAGGCCTGGAAGACATCCGCGCGACACTCGACTGGGGTTTGAAGGGCGATGGTCCGTCTTTGTTGGCGATCCGTTTGACAGCCGCCTCGACGCCGCTTTGGCAGGAACTGTCGCTACTCAAGGAACACGGTGGGTATGTACGCAAGGCTCTGGCACGGCTGGAGGCGGCCGCGCAACCCTGCCCTCGCTTGACCATGGCCCTCAAGCTCGCCCTCGGCAGCTCCTGCTACCACGCCCAGGGCGGGACCGCCGAAACGGTCGACGCCTTCGTGAGCGCCCACGCCCTGGCCGAAAGCTGCGCCGATGTGGCCGGCCAGCTCCGGGCGGTATCCGGGCATATGGCGGTCAACCTCAGTTGCGGCCACTACCAACAGGCCCTGGAGCAAAGCCGGCAGTTCGACCGATTGGGTCTGCTCGGCAACGGGACCGCCGCGATGTCCCTCAGCACCCATCGCTTGCGGGTGCTGGCCCTGCACTTTGCCGGGGACCAGCCACAAGCGCGGGAGAATGCCGAGCAAGTCATCCAGCGCATGGCCCAGAGCGGCCACTTCAATCGCTTTACCCGCGGCTTTGGCGTGCAATACGACCAGAGCGTCGCCGCCCTGACGATCCTGGCGCGGATCCTCTGGCTGCAAGGCCATCCGGAAAAAGCCTGGCACACGGCTCGCCAGGCCCTGGATATCGCGATCCAGATCAACCACGGCACCTCCATCTGCTACACCCTGGCGCTGTCCGGCTGCCTGATCGCCCACTACAACGGCGACACCGGGACGGCCCGTGAACTGTTGCGCCAGTTGCTGGAGCAGGCACAGAAGCACTCGGTGCTGCTGTTCTACACCTGGGCCCGGCGCTATGCCCAGGTGATCGATAGCGGCGCTGAGTACTCGTCGCCGCCACCCGGCACCGGGCTGATCAAGGACATCATGGTGACCCTGGACACCGGCTTTCTCGATGACGCCTTGCTGGAGCGCGCCGAAACCGGCATGGCCGGCTGGAGTACGGCGGAAATCCTTCGAGCCAGGGCCAATACGCTGCTGACAGCCAACTGCACGAGCGCGGCCGAGACGGTTCTGCTCAAGGCGCTGGCCGTGGCAAAAGCCCAGGGCACACTGGCCTGGGAGCTACGTAGCGCCACCTCACTGGCACAGCTTTGGCAGCGCCAGGGTCACTTCCAGCAAGCTCATGAGCTGCTCGCCCCACTCTACGCCCGATTCACCGAAGGCTTTGCCACACCGGACCTAACCAAAGCTCGTCAGTTGCTCGACGAATTGCAACGACACCGGGCCCCGTGATGCCCAATGTGCCGGGCTGAAGTAGCGGGCGTAGCGCATTTCAAACGCCCGCAGCAGTCCACCGTGCTCAAGCTTTTCCAGAGCGAAGGCGCGGGTGGTGTTGAGCAATCGGTAACGTGTCACACCGTTGCGCTGTTCGACCGACAACAGCGATTTGCGCGCCAGGCGTTCCACCACGTCCACCAGACTGGTGGGGCGCAGTACCGCACAGCTGATGGCGCCGACGGCAGCCTCCAGGGTAAAGGCCATTTTGAACACCGCCAGACCCTGCAACACGGTTTGCTCCAGCGGGCTGAGGCGCTGATAACTCCAGTCCAATGCGGACTTGAGGGTCTGATGCCGTGGAACGGCGGTACGCCGGCCTTGGGTCAGCAGTTGCAGGCAGTTGCCCAATTGGGCTTGCAGTCCCACCAGTGCCAGCGCATCGATCTGCGCCGCCGCCAACTCGATGGCCAACGGCAAGCCATCGAGTCGACGGCAGATTTCGCGCACGGCCCGAAGGTCCCGCTCGCGCAAGCAAAAGGCTGGCTGACGGGCTCGGGCCCGACTGACAAACAGCTGCACTGCCGAATAGCCCATGACATCGGCCACACTGTGCAACGCCGATGTGGGCGGAACGACCAGGGGCGGCACGTGCAGCACTGTTTCAGCCAGTGCCCGCAGCGGTTCGCGGCTGGTGACCAGGATCGACAGTCGTGGCGCCGAAACCCGCAATGTCTCGACGATTGCTCGACAGCCTTCGAGCAGATGCTCGCAATTATCGAACACCAGCAAGGCGTGCCATGACCTCAGGGCGTCCACACCGCTGTCCAATTCAAGGGTGTGCGCCAGATACTCGATGATCCGCGCGGGATCATCGATTGCCGCAAGATCAATCATCCAGACACCGTCGCGGTAGTGCTGTAGCAGCAATTCAGCCACGCGCAACGCCACGCTGGTCTTGCCGATGCCGGCTGGGCCGGCCAGGGTCATGAAACGGTGGACGGGTAACTGCCGGACCACACTGCCGACCATCGCGTCTCGACCGATGACGGGGGTCAGCCGCGCAGGCAGGTTGTGCTGGCGCTTGGGCGAGGTGTCGATCGCGACCGCCGTACCGGGCGCCATCCGCTGCACCGGGGCGATAAAGACGTAACCACGCTGGGGAACGTTAACGATGTAGCGTCGCCCCTCCTGGCCGTCACCGAGGGCCCGACGCAGGGCGGCGATGTGCACCCGCAGATTGATTTCCTCGACCACCGAGGTCGGCCAGACCCGCGCAATAAGCTCATCCTTGCCGACGACATTGCCGGCGCGCTCGACCAGCACCTGTAGAATGTCCAGCGCCCGCCCGCCCATGCGCAGGGGCCTGTCACCGTCGAGAATCAACCTTTGCCAGGGGTGGAACATATAGGGACCGAAGCGCAGCGGCCCATCGCGGTTTAGATCTCTGAGGTCGTTCATGCACGCTCACGTGCTGAAAACCTGGTCCGGCCCAAAGGTACTGCATGCTCCGTTGCGCACGTTGACCCAGGCTCCCGCACCTCCATGGCTAAAAATTCATGGATATCTTGGCAGGCATGGGTGACGGTACAACCACCACGGGAGGAGCGCTACGGCCATCCCAGTGCGCGGGACGGACAAGAGCGCTCTAGCTGAACTGTTCGCGGTACTGACTGGGGGTCAGGCCGAGTTTCTCACTGAACAGAAAGCGCATGTGCCGTACGCTGCCGAAGCCGCTTTTGTAGGCCACGGTCTTAAGTGGCAAGTCGCTGGTTTCCAGCAGACGCCTGGCGCAATCGATGCGTGCATTTTGCACAAACGCCATCGGCGTCATGTTCACTTCCCGGGTAAATATCCGGGCAAAATGCCGCGCACTCATATTCGCCAGCCCGGCCATGCGTTCGACGCTGAAGCTTTCATCGAGGTGTTCGAGCACATGATGCTGAACCCGGGTAACCGGGGTTTCATGGGGTGACACCGCCGCCATCAACGGACTGTACTGCGCCTGTCCGCCCTGGCGCGTCATCGCCACCAGCAATACCTTGGCCACGTCCTGGGCGACTTTCTTGCCGTGGTCCCGGGCGACCACCGCCAAGGCCAGGTCTATGCCGGCAGTAACGCCGCCAGAGGTGATCAGGTTGCGGTCCTGGACGTAAATCTGATCGGTCTCCACCGCCGCCTTGGGGAAAGCCTTGATCAACCGTTCCGTATAGTGCCAATGAGTCGTCACGCGATAGCCATCCAGTAAACCGGCATGCCCCAGCACGAAGGCACCCGTGCAGATCGAGCCATAACAGGTCACCCGCCGGACAGCGTCCTGGAGCCAGGCGAGCAGCGACGGATTTTTTTCGTTATAGGCGCCGGGGCCGCCAGGCACCAGCAACAGGTCATAGCCCCCATCCGCCTGATCGATGTGCGTGTCAGCCTGTACCCGGACACCGTTGGAGGCCCGCACCGCCTCGTGCTCAGTGCCAATCAGCGACAGCTGATAGTGGTCGTCCGGCCCCAGATAACGATTGGCGATGGAAAACACCTCCATGGGCCCGGCCATGTCGAGCAGGAGAAAGTCCGGGAACAGCACCATCGCCACTGTTTTCATGGGTTTTAACTCATTGATATAAAAAGAATAGAAGCTTCACGCCGACATAGGACAGTATGACCGGATATGGCACGAACGGCGGCCGAGAATACGTGATTTCCCGCACAAAACTGTCAACCTGAAAGAGACAGTATTTCAACTTCCATCTACTTATTGCTCCCAGCGGTAAACATTAACCTTCTCCTCACTCGGACGAATTCTCGTCCCTACGGGAGATCTCATCATGCTGACCCTTCGCAAAGCCTCTGATCGTGGCGCCGCCAATCACGGCTGGTTGAAGTCGTTCCATACCTTTTCCTTCGCCAATTACCGCAACCCGCGGGAGCAGGGTTTTTCCGACCTGCTGGTGATCAACGACGACCGGGTGGCCGCCGGCAAGGGTTTCGGTCAACACCCGCACCGGGACATGGAGATTTTCTCCTATGTGCTCGAAGGCGCCCTGGAACACAAGGACACCCTGGGCACCGGTTCGGTGATCCGCCCCGGCGACGTGCAACTGATGAGCGCGGGCAGTGGCGTGGCCCATAGCGAGTACAACCACTCGGCAAACCGGCCGGTGCACTTCCTGCAAATCTGGATAGTGCCGGACGTCGTCGGCGCCAAACCGCGTTATCAGCAAGAGCACTTCAGTACTCAGAAAAAACGCGGTCGGCTGCAACTGATCATCTCGCCTGACGGGGCCAACGGCTCACTGAGCGTGCGTCAGGATGCGCGGGTTTATGCCGCGCTGATTGATGGTAAGGAAAGCGCCACCCTGGAGTTGGCCGCCGATCGCTATGCCTACGTGCATGTCGCCCGGGGCAATGTCGAACTCAACGGCGTGCAACTGCAGGAGGGCGATGGCGTGCGGGTTCGGGATGAACAGGTGCTGACCTTGAGCAATGGCGCGGATGCCGAAGTGCTGGTGTTCGACCTGCGCCCTCAAGAACTGCCGCAAATGCCATGAGTGCAGTGGGCCCGGGCCTGTGCCCGGGCTTCACCCATGTTGCCCATCATTCACAATCCTTGGCTTGCCCACTCCCGCACGGCCTGGGCAAACAATCTGAGCGCCATGGGCGGATGTCGATTGGCCGGGTAATACAGGCAGAGCCCAGGGTAGTAAGGGCTCCATTCCGGCAACAACTGAATCAGGCGCCCGGCCTCCACGTGCTCCGTCACTTGCGCCTCGGGCACCCAGGCCACACCGATACCCGCCAGGGCCGCCTCGACCATCAGGTTGAGGTTGTCCATGGTCATCGGACCGTCCACGTCGATGTTCGCGCTCCTGCCCAGATGCTCCAGGTCCCAGCGAAATAACGCTCCACTGGCAAAACGGAAACGGATGCAACGGTGTTGCTTGAGGTCATGGGGCGCCTTGGGCGCCTCGTGGTGCTCAAGGTAGTCGGGCGATGCGACGGCCACAAAACGAATATCCGGGCCAAATCGCACCGCGATCATGTCCCGGGGCACGTCGTCATGAAGACGGATACCCGCATCAAAACCATCGGCGACAATGTCCACCAGACGGCCGTCGGCAACGCACTCGATATGGATCTGCGGGTTGGCGGCGAGAAAGCCCGGGATGACGTGGCGGATCAGGGGCCGAAAAGAGGATTCCGACGCACTGAGACGAATCGAGCCTGACGGTGTATTGCGCGCCGAGGTGACTTCGTTCACCGCACTTTCCAGATCCCCCAGCAACGGCCTGACTCTCTGGAACAACTGATCCCCCGCTTCGGTCAGGGCGACGGATCGTGTTGTGCGGTTGAACAGGCGCAGCTCCAGGCGCGCCTCCAGGCCACGCATCGAATGACTGAGCGCCGACGGCGAAACCCCCAATAGTCGCGCCGCACCACTGAAACTGCGTTGCTCGGCAATGGCAACGAACGCCGTCAACTCCGGTAATCCTGCACGAATCATTGATGAAGTCCTCTCAATAGCCCATGAAACCACAGCCTGATTGTTGATATTTATACAGCAATTTAAGCTGCCTTCATTCATCCCATCGTTATGAAGGAGATAGAGCATGCGCAAACGTCAATTAGGTAACAGCGGCCTGGAAGTCTCGGCCATGGGCCTGGGCTGCATGAGCTTGAGCTACGGCTATGGGCCGGCGCAGGAAACGGCGGCAGCGATCAAGCTGATTCGCCACGCATTCGACCAGGGCGTGAACTTCTTCGACAGTGCCGAAGCCTATGGCCCCTATGCCAATGAGACCTTGCTGGGTGAGGCACTGGCGCCCATTCGCGACCAGGTGGTGATTGCCACCAAATTCGGCTTCAAGGACGGCCTGGTCTCGGAAGGCCTGGACAGCCGCCCGCAGACGATTCGCGCGGTAACGGAAGCCGCGCTCAAGCGCCTGCGTACTGACCGCATCGACCTGCTCTATCAACACCGGGTCGATCCGAACGTTCCGATTGAAGAGGTGGCCGGGACCGTCAAGCAGTTGATCGAAGAAGGCAAGGTCAAGCACTTCGGCCTGTCCGAAGCGGGCGTGCAAGCAATTCGCCGGGCCCATGCGGTTCAACCGGTCACCGCGCTACAGAGCGAGTATTCTCTGTGGTGGCGCGAGCCGGAAGCGGAAATCTTGCCGACCCTCGAAGAGCTGGGCATCGGCTTCGTGCCTTTCAGCCCCTTGGGCAAGGGTTTCCTGACGGGTGCGATCGACGAGCGAACCACCTTCGCCGCCGGTGATTTCCGCAACCTGGTCCCGCGGTTCTCTGAAGAAAATCGCAAGGCAAACGCTCATCTGGTCGAAGTGCTCGGCCAGATCGCCGATGGCAAAGGCGCCAGCCGCGCTCAGATCGCCATCGCCTGGCTGCTGGCGCAAAAGCCCTGGATCGTACCGATACCCGGCACCACCAAACTGCATCGCCTGGAGGAAAACATCGGCGCGGCCGAGATCATCCTGACGCCTACGGACCTGAGTGCCATCGAATCGGCCATGGCGCAGATTACCGTCGTGGGCGAGCGCTATCCCGCGCACTTGCAACAACGCGTCAACCGCTGAGTCCGCGCCCACAAGAAAATTCACTTGACTTAACGGTCATTAAATCAGCAATTAGTCTTCTGCCGGGCAGTAGCGTCTCGGGCCCGGCGCTACCCTCCTCTCGCAGTTTGCGCATAAATCGTCGCTCAAGGAGGCAAAGGGCGCAGGCTTGATCTATTCATAAACTAACTAATGGATTAACTAGAGAGCCCATGAAAGAGCAACCCCGGCGGCAGGCGATTTCTCACACCTGGCAGATGCTTGCTCCTGCCGGTGTACTTTGCATCGCCCTGCTCACGGGCTGCGCCGTGGGCCCGGACTTTACCCGGCCTGGTGTCGCTAAAAATGCCGGTTATTCGCAGGAGAAGCTGGCGACGACGACCGCCTCGGCGGACGTGGCGGACGGAGGTGCCGCGCAAAAGCTGGTCGAGGGCATGGATATTCCCGGCCAATGATGGACGCTTTTTCGCTCGCCGACATTGAACGCGCTGGTGGAAGAGGCGCTGAAGGCCAATTCGGACGTGGCCGCCGCTCAAGCAGCCCTCCGCCAGGCCAATGAACTGGCTTATGCCGAGCAGTCTTCACTGTTTCCCTCCCTGAGTGGCAGTGCATCCAAGACACGGCAGCTGCCATCGACCGCCAATACCTTTGGTTCGCCCGCGCGGATTCTCACCGTCAATTCAGCATCGCTGAGCGTCTCTTACGACCCGGACGTGTTCGGGGGCGGCCGGCGCCAGATAGAATCCTCCACGGCGCAGGCCGAGTATGAACGCTACCAACTGGAGGCGACTTACCTCACGCTGACCTCCAATGTCGTCAACACCGCCGTGACCCTGGCTTCCCTGCGCGATCAGGTGACGGCCACCCAGGCAATCATTCGCCTGCAGAGCGATCAGCTCGATCTCCTGCAGTCGCAGCGGCGGCTGGGGGCGATCGCCAATACCGACGTGCTCACGCAGCAAGCGGCACTGGCCCAAACCCGCGCGACCTTGCCGCCCTTGCAAAAGCAGCTCGCCCAGACCCGTAATCAGTTGATGGCCTATCTCGGCCGTTTTCCCAATCAGGATCAGGGGGAGAATTTCGACCTGGCCTCCCTCCATCTGCCCGAGCAGTTGCCGCTCAGCCTGCCCTCGACCATCGTCGAGCAGCGACCCGATGTGCGCTCCGCCGAAGCGCAACTGCACCAAGCCAGCGCCAATATCGGCGTGGCCGTTGCCAATCAACTGCCGCAATTCAGCATCAGCGGAACACTGGGCTCCAGTGCGCTGGGTGGCACCCGGCTGTTTTCGTCGGGCACAGGATTCTGGAGTCTCGCAGGCTCAGTCAGCCAAACGATCTTTGACGCAGGCACACTGGAGCATCGCAAGCAGGCCGCTGTGGCCGCCTACGATGAATCGGCGGCACGTTATCGCAGCACCGTGATCGCCGCCTTCCAGGATGTCGCCAACGCACTCCGGGCACTGCAAGCGGACGCCGATACGCTCAACCAGCAGGTGCAAGCCGAACAGGCTGCCCACCAAAGCCTGGATCTGGCACAGGCGCAGTTCCGCCTTGGCGCCGTGGGTTACCTGAATCTGCTGACAGCGCAACAGACCTATCAGAACGCGGTACTCACCCGCGTCAAGGTGCAGAGCACCCGCTACAGCGACACTACCGCCCTCTTCCAGGCACTGGGCGGCGGATGGTGGAACCGAACCGATGTGGCCCCCGCCTCCCTGGGCAACCCCGACCGTTTTTGAAACAGCGAGAAAAAACCATGGCTGATGCCAATACTGCCGCTGCTCCATCGCCCCAGCCGACTGAACCTGGCGGTGCACGCAAACGCCGGCTACTCAAGCCCATGCTCATCATGATCGCGGTGGTCCTGGTCATTGTCGCCATCATCGCCGGGGTGAAATTCACCCAGATCTCGAAGCTGATCGCCCAATCCAAGATCCCGCTGCCCCCTGCCGTGGTGACGGTCATGCGCGCCGAGTTCGCCGATTGGCAGCCGAGCGTTTCCAGCGTGGGGTCGATCAAGGCGGTACGGGGTGTCGATGTCACCACCGAGGTCGGCGGTATCGTGCGCACCCTCGGCTTCAAACCGGGACAGCAGGTGGCGGCCGGCGACCTGCTCGTCCAATTGAATGCGGATTCGGACATCGCCCAGCTTCACTCCCTCGAAGCCACCGCCAGCCTAGCCGGCACGGTCCTCAAACGCGACAAGGCACAACTGGCAGTGAGCGCCGTGTCCCAGGCGCAGGTCGAGGCGGACGAGGCTGACTTGAAAGCCAAGATGGCGGCTGCAGAACAGCAGCGGGCGTTGGTGGCGAAGAAAACCATCCGTGCGCCCTTTGCCGGCAAGATCGGGATCACCGGTGTCAATCCCGGTCAGTTTCTCAACCCCGGCGACAAGATCGCCACCCTGCAAACCTTCAACCCCATCTATATCGACTTCAACGTACCGCAAGCCCAAGTGGGGGCGATTGCCCTCGGCCAGTCCGTCGCCGTTACGGCGGGTGGACTGCCCAAGCAGACCTTCGCCGGCAAGATCACGGCCATCGACACCAGGTTCGATCCGACCACACGCAATATCGTCGTGGAAGCCACCGTCGATAATCCGAAGCAAAGCCTGGTGCCCGGCATGTTTGCCCAAGCCGTCGTGCAGTCCGGAGAGAAGCAGCGCTACCTCACCGTGCCGCAGACCGCCGTCACCTATAACCCTTACGGTACGACGGTGTTCACCGCGGTGCAGAAGAACGACCAGGGCAACGATGTGCTCACGGCGCAGCAGACGTTTATCCAGACCGGGCCGACCCGCGGTGACCAGGTGGCCATTCTGTCCGGCGTGAAGGAAGGCGACCAGGTGATCACCAGTGGCCAGATGAAGCTCAAGAACGGCTCACCGGTGAAGGTCGATACCCAAGGCGCGCCCTTGAACGACGCGGCCCCCAAGCCGCAAGAACAATAGGTCGCCACCCCCATGAAGCTTACCGATATCTTCATCAAGCGACCGGTCTGGGCCGTTGTCATCTCGCTGTTCATCCTGATACTGGGGTTGCGCTCGATCTTCGGGCTGCCGGTCAACCAGTGGCCACGCACTGAAAACACCGTGGTCACCATCACCACCAGCTACTACGGTGCGGATGCCGCCACCGTGGCCGGCTTTATCACCCAGCCTCTTGAGTCGGCCATCGCCCAGGCCCAGGGCATTGATTACCTGGCCTCCTCGAGCATTACCGGGATCTCGACCATTACCGCAACCCTGCGGCTCAACTACGAGGCCAGCAAGGCACTTACGGAGATCAACACCCAGGTCAACTCGGTGAAGAACCAGTTGCCGGCCCAGGCCCAGGAGCCGGTGCTCACGGTGGCGGTCGGACAGACCACGGACGCCATGTACCTGGGTTTCTACAGCGATGTACTGCCCACCAACAACATCACCGACTACCTGTTGCGGGTCGTCAAGCCGAAGCTCGACTCCCTCGAAGGCGTGCAGACGGCCGAGATCCTTGGCGGGCGCCAATTCGCCATGCGCGCCTGGCTCGACCCGGGCAAGCTGGCCGCCCACAACGTGTCGGCGCAGGACGTTTCCGTCGCCCTGGCCAACAACAACTACCTGTCGGCCCTGGGTTCGACAAAAGGCCAGATGATCACGGTCGACCTGACCGCCGGCACCGACCTGCACACCGTGGATGAATTCAAACAGCTGGTCATCAAGCAGAACGGCGATGCGCTCGTGCACCTGGAAGATGTGGCCACGGTGACCCTGGGGGCGGAGAGCTACGACACCAGCGTCGCGTTCTCCGGCAAGCGCTCGGTGTTCATCGGGATCAAAGTGGCACCGAACGCCAACATCCTGACCGTCGCCGCCAGCGTCAGGAAGGCCTTCCCCGACCTGCAATCGCAACTGCCGAGCGGCGTCCGGGGCGAGATCGTCTACGACTCCACCGAGTTCATCAATACCTCGATCTACGAGGTGGTGAAGACCCTCGTCGAGGCGATGATCATCGTCTCGATCGTCATCTATCTGTTCCTCGGCTCCTTTCGCGCGGTGATTGTTCCGCTGGTGGCAATACCGCTGTCGCTGATCGGGACCTTCTTCATCATGTTCCTGCTGGGGTACTCGATCAATCTGCTGACCCTGCTCGCCCTGGTATTGGCCATCGGCCTGGTGGTCGATGACGCGATCATTGTGGTGGAGAACGTCGACCGGCATATCAAGGAAGAAGGCAAAGGCGTAATGGAAGCGGCCATGATCGCGGCCGGGGAACTCGGCGGTCCGATTGTCGCCATGACGGTGGTGTTGATTGCCGCGTACGTCCCCATCGGGCTGCGCACGGGGCTCACCGGTGCGCTGTTCAAGGAGTTCTGTTTCTCCCTGGCGGGCGCCGTGACCGTGTCGGCCGTGGTGGCGCTGACCCTCTCGCCGATGATGACTTCACGGTTATTCAAACCGGGACAGGAAGAGGGTCGCTTTGCCCGCCTGCTGGATCGCTATTTCGACCGGCTACGCCACCGCTATCACCGGGTCCTGTCGGCCGGGCTGGACAGCTGGCCGGTGCTGGTCACCTTTGGCTTTATCCTGTTCCTGCTGGTGGCCGCCAGCGGCATGACCGCCAAGAGCGAGCTGTCGCCGACCGAGGACCAGGGGCTGGTGTTCATGCAGATCAAAGGGGCACCGACGGCCTCTCCCCAGCAGATGGAGCGGCTGGCTGACCAGGTCTTCCAGATCGCGAAAACCGAACCCGAGTACGCGCAGATGTTCCAGCTCACCGGGGTGCCCGCGCTCAATCAGGGGCTCGGCGGCGTGCTGCTCAAGCCCTGGGGAGAGCGTGGTCGCTCGCAAGCGGAATTGGTGCTGGACCTGCAACAGAAGTGGAACCAGGTGGCCGGCGCCAAGATGGCGGCCTTTCCGCTGCCGTCGTTACCGGGTGCCCAGGGTTTGCCGGTGCAGTTTGTGATCACCACCACGGAGTCCGTCGAGAACTTGAATGAAGTCGCCCAGGCGGTCATGGCAGAGGCCCAGAAGCAGCAGCTGTTCTGGTTCTCGGACCTGGACCTGAAGATCGACAAGCCACAAGCCAAGCTGATCGTCGACCGTGACAAGATCGCCGCCCTGGGGATGACCCAGGCCGATGTCGGCGCGGCACTCTCGGCGGCGCTGGGTGGGAATTACGTGAACTATTTCTCCACCGCCGGGCGCTCGTACAAAGTCATTCCACAGGTCCTGCAGGTCGACCGTCTCAACCCCGATCAGATCCTCGATTACTACATTCGCACGCCCTCCGGCGCCATGATCCAGGCGCGCACGGTGGCGCATATCGAGACCACCACGGAAGCGGAGTCCATCAACCACTTCCAGCAGCTCAACTCGGCCACCCTTTCAGGCGTGAGTGGTGTGGCCCAGGGTGAACTGCTGGCGAAACTGGACAGCATCCTGCACAACGTCGCGCCATCGGGCTACACCTCCGATGCGTCGGGTGAGTCGCGTCAGTTCATGCAGGAATCGGGCGGATTCGTCGGCCTCCTGCTGTTCTCCATTCTGATCGTCTACCTGGCGCTGGCCTTCCAGTTCGAGAGCTACCGCGACCCCGTGGTGATCCTGTTTTCGGTGCCACCGGCGCTCTTCGGCGCGCTGGCCTTTATCACCATGGGCTTCGCCTCGATCAACGTGTACACCCAGGTGGGCCTGGTGACCCTGCTCGGGCTGATCACCAAGCATGGGATTCTGATCGTGCAGTTTGCCAACGAACTGCAGCGCGCCGGTCGCAGCAAGCGCGAGGCCATCGAAGAAGCCGCGGCGGTGCGCTTGCGACCGATCCTGATGACCACCGCAGCCATGGTGTTGGGCGTGGTGCCGCTGGTCTGGGCCTCCGGGGCCGGTGCGGCCGGGCGCCACGATATGGGCCTGGTGATCTTCGCCGGCCTCTCGATCGGTACCCTGCTAACGCTGTTCATGGTGCCGGCGATGTACATGTTCATTGGCACCACCCACCATCAGGAGGCACCCGAACAGCCGCTGTCTACACCGGTGGCCTAGCGGTCGCCACGCTCACGCCAGGCGTGCGCGAAGAAACTCGATGAAACGCTGGGTCTTGGCCGGCAGCAAGCGGGTCTCGGTGACGGCATAAACCGTCACCGGCTTGCCCTGCCACTCAGGCATGACACGACGCAGTTGGCCGTTACGCAGTTCATCGGCAATGATTTCCTCGTTCATCAGCACGATGCCCTGGTCGAGCGTAGCCAGCCGCCGCAGCATCCCGACGCTGTTGACCATGAAGCGCCCTCCTACCCCTACCGAGAGGGTTTGTACGCCATCAGTCAGCGTCCAGGCCCCGGCCTTCTGAATATTCAGGCACTGATGCCGTTCGAGATCATTCGGTGTGCCGGGCACGCCCGACACTTCGAGATAACGCGGCGAGGCGTACAGATAGGACACCAGGGAGGCCAGGGGTCGTGCGATCAGCTGCGAGTCTTGCGATTCGCCAATCCGAATGGCGACGTCGAAGGGCTCGCTCACCAGGTCGACGCGCCGGGAGGTCAGATCCAGATCGAAGGTGATCCCCGGATAGAGGCCGGCAAACTCGGCGATCAGGGGCGCCAGGTAAGTGACCGCAAAGTCCACGGGGAACGAGACCCGCAGCACCCCGCTGGGTTGCGCAAGCATCTCGCCAAGCTGCTCATGGGCCAACCGGGCCTCATCGACAATGCGCTTGCAGCGCTCGAAGTAGATCTGCCCGGCTTCAGTCACCTCGACCTTGCGCGTGGTCCGATGCAGGAGCCGCAAACCGATCGCCTTCTCCAGGGCACTGATACGCCGGGACAGGGTCGAGTTCGGCATGCCCAGCACCTCGGCCGCCCCGCGAAAGCCTTTCGCTTTGACGACCTCGACAAACAATGCCATATCGTTCAGAAGTTCCACGCCAATTGCTCCATATATGGATCAATCAAATCCAGAATGCCGTATTTATCCCAAAAATAATAAAGCTGATGATGCGTCTCCAGCAACACACACTTTCGAGGATCGCACCATGAGCTCACTCTTCAGCCCCATACACGTCGCCAACGCCACCTTTTCAAACCGCCTGGTCATGGCGCCCATGACCCGCAGCCGCGCGGAGTTCGATGGCACCCCGGGGGAACTGGCGGCCGAGTATTATGCCCAGCGCGCCAGCGTCGGCCTGATCGTTACCGAGGGGACACAGCCGTCCGACGATGCTCAGGGCTATCTGACCACGCCGGGTATCTATAGCGATGCCCATGTGGCCGGCTGGAAGAAAGTCACCGACGCGGTACACACCCACGGCGGGCATATTTTTATCCAGTTGATGCATGCCGGTCGCATGTCCCACCCCGATAACACGCCCCATCATCGCCAGGGCGTGGCACCGTCCGCAATTGCACCCAATACGCCCATGTTCACTGTCAAAGGCATGCAGGACATCCCGGTGCCACGGGCGCTGAGCACCGAGGAAGTACGTCAGACCGTCGCTGATTTCCGCTTCGCCGCGCGCCGGGCCATTGAAGCCGGGGCCGACGGTGTCGAAATTCACGGCGCCAACGCCTACCTGGTCCAACAGTTCCTGGCCCCCAGCGCCAACACCCGAACGGATGAATACGGTGGATCAATCGAGAACCGCGCGCGTTTTGCCATTGAGGTCGTGACCGCCATCGCCGAGGAAATCGGTGCCGATAAAACCGCCCTTCGCCTCTCGCCCGGCATCACGATGTGGGGTATCGATGAAGGTGAGGAAGGTCCGAACCTCTACCGTTACCTGGTGACCGAACTGAACAAGCTCGGCCTTGCTTACCTCCATATCCTGCATAAAGGCGACGACGCGCTTCTGGCGGACATCCGCAAGGCCTGGGACAACACCCTGATCGTCAACCGCCCTGGCCGCCCGCGGGAACAGATTGGCGCCGACCTGGCTGCCGGACTTGCGGACATGGAGGCCTACGGTCAGATGCTTCTGGCCAACCCGGACTTTGTCGAGCGCTTGAAGGCTGATGCGCCGCTGAATAACGCGGACAACACCACCTTCTTCGGCGGCACTCAGAAGGGATACACCGACTACCTGGCCTTGAGTGTTTGAAGGCAATGAGAGGAAACAGCCAGGGCATTCTGCTGCCCTGGCTAACCCCGCTAGGCTGGAGATTGCGAACGCACCGCCGATTTTTTCAGCATCACCGGGATCGACAGGGCAATCAACGCGGCGATCACGCAGAGCAACCCGGCGATAAAAAACGCCGGCGTGTAGGTGGCCAGCAAGGTCCGCGTCAGCCCGGCGCCGTAGGCGGCAAAGGCCGCACCCAGTTGATGGCCGGCAAATACCCAGCCGAAGACGATATTGGCCCGCTCGCCGCCGAACTTCTGCGCCACCAGCTTGACGGTGGGCGGTACGGTGGCGATCCAGTCCAGGCCATAAAGCACGGCGAAAAACGACAGGCCGAACACGGTGAAGTCGGTAAACGGCAGGAGCATCAGCGAAATGCCGCGCAAGCCGTAATACCAGAACAACAGCCAGCGGTTATCGAAACGATCCGACAACCAGCCCGAGCCCACGGTGCCGAAAAAGTCGAAGATCCCCATCATCGCCAGGATACCCGCCGCAGTGGTGGCAACCAGGCCGAAGTCGCCGCACATGCTGATGAAGTGGGTCTGGATCAGCCCGTTGGTGCTGGCCCCGCAGACGAAGAACGTCAGGAACAGCACCCAGAATGTCCAACTGCCCGACACGTCGCGCAGCACCTTCAGCGGGCTGATCAGCATCTGCAGCAAGCTGCCCCGGTGGGCGGGTGCCGGCAGGACCTCTTTCTCCCCATACAGCGGCAAATCCAGGTCCACCGGACGATCACGCAGCAGGGCCAGTACTGCCAGCACGACCACCGCCATGGCGCAGCAAATGAAGCTCAGCGCCAAGCGCCAACCATAGTGTTCCGTCAAGGACGCCATCAGTGGCATGAACAGCAGTTGGCCGGTGGCGGAGCTGGCCGACAGCAACCCGACCACCAGGCCGCGACGATGGGAAAACCAGCGGGTCGCCACCGTGGCCCCAAGCACCATGGCGGTGAGTCCCGTGCCGACGCCGACCACCACGCCCCATAACAGTACCAGTTGCCAGAAGCTGTTCATGAACATCGACCCGATCATGCCGCCCAGCACGATCACCAGCGCCACCAGCACCACCCGGCGCAGGCCGAAGTAATTCATGAAGGCCGCCGCGAAAGGCCCCATCAGCCCATACAGCATGAAACGAATCGCCAGGGCCCCGGAGATCTGCGCACTGCTCCAGCCGAACTCATGCTCCAGGGGCACGATAAACACCCCCGGCGCCCCCATGGCGCCGGCCATCACCAGCATGGTCAGGAAAGTGACGGCGGCCACCACCCAGCCATAGTGAACCTGACGCCGCGCCAGGCGGTTTGCGACCAATGTAGACAGCATGGAGTGTTCCTCAGGCTTGCGGGACGTGCCGCATCTCGTCGGGGGAAGGACAGAATAGATTAGTTACAACCTTTATTTAATAGATGTTTTACATCATGTATTTTGAGCTGACAAGGCCCTCGCCTCAATGACAGGGAGGATCGGCATTCTGTTTTTCTGATCTTACGCGAGGCGAGCATGCCCCGGCCCTGCAGGAAACAGCGCCGGCTCGATGTCACGCACAAAGTCATGGGTCACTACAATTGGACTTTATGAGCACGCAGCTGACTGGCCCTCTCGACCATGCTCACTATCGTCTTGAAGAGCTCGTCGGTAGCCTGCCAGGCTTCAATTTCTCCAGTCGCCGCCGCATGCGACAGCGCCTCGGCCGCCCCCAGCATCGCTCGAAGACTGGCATGGGAAATTTCACCGCCGCCGGCGTAAGGAAGCAGAACACTTCGGCACTTTGCCAAGAAAATCGCTTCGTATTGCCTTTTGATTTTTTCGAGCTCCGGTGACCCCACCAGCGCGGCAATAACGCCAGGGATTTCGTTGCCCTGGGTCAGGACACAATCGACGTACGACGTTGCAATTACACGCGCGGCATCGGAAAGCCCGGGCTTGAGCTGCTGAAGAGCCGCGTCCATCAGTGATGTTTGTTTCGCATCAAAATCCTGGTAGAGCGCCGCCAACAGCCCCGCCCTGGTCTGAAAATGGTCGTACACCACGGGTTTGGTCACCCCTGCGCGCTCGGCCAGCCGTCCCAGCGACAGTTCCTCGGTGCCTTCATTGCGCACCAACTGCCAAGCCACCTCCAGCAGCTGACGCAGCCGATCCTCCCGCAGCATACGTACCCGGGGCGACGAGCGCCCCTGTGCTTCCCCTTCAGCGCTTGACATCACTATATACCAATAGTAGGTTTAAAAACTTACCAAAAGTATATAAGCCCCTACTCCGAACCTCAACCTCCAGGAGGTAGATTCAAATGCATGCACTCATCGTCGTCGCCCACCATGACCGGGACTCCCTCACCCATGGGATAGCAGCTAGAGTTGGGGAAGGTCTGTCAACGACCAATCAAGGCAGCACCTATGCCATCGCCGACCTCCACGCTGAAGGCTTTGATCCGCGTTTCACCGCGGGGGACTTGGCGGTTCACCATAACGAGGCACTACCGCCCTCTGATATTCGCGTTGAACAGCAACGGATTGACCGGGCGGATGCGCTGGTCCTTGTCTACCCCGTTTACTGGTGGTCGATGCCAGCCCTGCTCAAGGGGTGGATTGATCGGGTGTTCTCGAATGGCTGGGCGTTTGAGTTTCGCCCCAACGCCCCGCTGATCAAGAAACTCGGTCACCTTCCCATTCACCTGCTGGGGGTTGGCGGAGCAGACCCGGACACCTATGACAGGCATGGCTATGCGACCGCGATGAAGACGCAAATTGATCATGGCATCTTCAACTACTGCGGTGCCAAGGTCATGACCTCGGAGCTGATGCTTGAGTCCGAGACAGAAAATCCCATGGTGCATCTGGCCTCTGCATTCAGCATCGGCCGCCAGCTATTTGATGTGAAAACCTGAATCACACGCCTGCGAACCCCGTATCCGATGATGGGACACTCCGTTCAAGAACGAACCACCGAGCCCGAAACCGGCAGCTGATCCAGCAGCTTGAGCCCGGTGGTTTTCACGAACGTCTCATAGTCCATCGGCTTTTCGATGCGGGTTTCCGCGTTCGGCAGTACATAGGCCCAGGCGCGCCTGGACGATACGTCGTAGACCAGCTTGAACAAGCGGGTGGGCACCCAGACCTGGTCATCGCCAATGGTCCCATGACCCGCGTCGAAGATCGGACCGGTAAAGACAAACACATTGCCCTCGGCACGCGCCGCGAACTTTCTGACATCGGCCTCGACCTTGCTCCAGATCTTGCGGTTATTGGTCGGGTCCTGCGGGACCATGTTCGACAGCGCGAAGGACTGCGCCATGGCATTCGCATTCGGCGCATCGGCCGCTGGCGCCTGATGGCCACGGTCCACGGCCGGGTGCTGGGCCCGGTAGTCGCTCAGCTCCGCTCGCGCGCCCTTGGGAATGCGCGGGTCCGGGTAGAACTGGTTGGTACGCTCCTCCCCCTTTGCATCCTGTAGCTGGGCAGCGCTCAGGCGTTCCACCACCACAAGCGGGGTCTTGCTGGTTTGCGAGTAGAGCACCGCAAAGCTGTCGGAACACAGGGCCATGGGTTTCATGGTGGCCGGCACACTGGCGGTGCTGATCGGCTTGGCACCCGGGAACAAGTCGGCACAGCCGTCAAATGAAGCCTGTTGCTGTTGACTCGAATACAGGTCGATCGCCGCGCCCTGGCTGATGGAGCCCGAACGGTGCCCTTGTTTCTCGTGTTGGTTGGGTGGATCGATAAGATCCAGCAGGTTGCGCGCTTGTGCGGCGCTGGCAGAAAACAACACAAGGGCGGACAGCCCCACTGCGATACGGAGTAGGTTCATGCTTGGATTCTTTGGATTGGAGTGCGGGGATACAGATGACAAAGCCCTCTGGACGAGGGCTTGGAGAGGCGTTTTACGCGTTATGAGCGGAAATTGCCAGCCGCCCAAGCCTAAGGCACCGAGCTATCGGAATGGGTGGGAGGCACCCGACGTAATGTATCAATGCGCTCCTGACACGATCCGCAGCCTTTGATCCTCCAGATCGAACAGGTTCCATCGCGCCCCTTCGTCCGATTCGACCAGCAGACGGTTCAATGGCCCGAGAAACTTCGTGAACTCCTCATCGGTACAGGTGGGCAGGAAGACCGATAAAACCCGTGGATCGTAATACCGAAACATCAGCAGCTTTTTGTCTTCGGTTCGCACGCGAAGAAATTTCTTCAGATGTAAACGTATGGCGGACATCGGCAATGCTGCCGGGGCAAAGATGAATATCCCCCAAGCGCGGCCCCAACCTCGATCCAGCAGTTCCCGGGAGGCAGGCGACGTGGACGTCAGTTGGGATTCGGGTTGAGCGGGAGGTGGCAAGACAGGTGCTAGCGTATCCGTTTCCACACTGGGCTTTTTTGCCGGACGGCGAACCGCGGGCCTTGCGGCCGGCGCATCAATCCGACCCGCGGCCTCCGACGCCGGTACCCGGGTGCGCGCCATGGGGACGTAGGGATAAACGTAGGCACACAAATGCCCATTCTGGAGGTTGCGAGAGAATTGTCTCAGCACCTCCGCGTCGGGTAAGCGATGGCTATGCGCCAACTGGCTGGAGAGCAAGGAGCGCAGACGATGCATCTCTCCGGCACCCTGGAAATATCGGCGAACAAAACGCTCCACCTGCCACGTCTCACCCAGGTCCATTCTGAGCGCTCGCTGGTCGTAGGTTCGGTTACCCGTCCTCGTATCGAACGGGTCATGAGCAAACCCGGCCCTGTCGGCAATCTCGATGCGGTCCAGTCCGTCAAAAAAACATAACCGCATAGGCTGAAGGCCCTTAAACGGGATAAGGCGTCATTTGTAGCGTAAGCGGCCAGGCAGGCGGTCCCGAAAATCCCTGTGTGCTCGACGATTCCCGGGCAGCTTCCTGACGGCCAGACCGCACAAAACCGATAGCAGAACAGTCCTGCTTTTGTGTAGGACGTCGCTGCACGCCTCCCGGCGCGTGGATCCGACACGCCTCGAGAAAATCCTCGAAGCCCTTAAAAGACGCGGGATAGAGCGGTTTTATAGAAACAAAAATGACCGCCCATCCTGGGACAATGTAAACTTAAAGATACTAATAACAATGATTATCATTGGTTTTCGTGTTTTAACTCGCTATCCTTCGCGTGCTTTCACTCAAGACCGTGCACAAGGAGTCAGACTTGAAAAATGGATACAGCAAGAAACCGCAAGCCCTGCTGAGTCGCTGGAGCGAAGCGCTCGGCACCCCTCTTTTCCAAGCCAACCACATCACTCTCGACGCGCTGGTCAACACCCTTGCACCTGCCGCCGAGCGCAGTTTCCAGCGCTTGATCCAGGCGCTGTTTCGCGAAGGTCTGCTGGACGCCGGCGCGCTCGAATACGACAAGCCCCCTCGATGCTGGTTGACCCTCGCCGACCGCACCCGCCTGTGCTTCGACCATCTGCTCCCTGGACGCATGAGCAGTTGGGACCTGCGGGGCGACATCACGGCGTACGGCGATGATCATCCACCGCACAAGATCCAGTTTCCCTCGGAGCTGCTGGGCCTGCTCAACCATGGCCTCGAGTCGCCTGCCGACGCCGAGGTGCTGCGCCGCCTCAACGAAGAACTCGACGACAGTTTCGCCAACGACACCCTGTGCCTGGCCTTCCACGAGCGCTGGACACTCCAGTTGCATGAATCCATGGACCCGGCGCACAGCGACAATCTGCTGGGCTGGCTCAAGGATGAGCCGAGCATCGCCAACCCCACTTCCCTGCTGGAACAGTGGGGCACGCTGGGCCATCCCTGGCACCCCAACTACAAGACCAAACTGGGCTTGAGCACGGACCAGGTCATCGACTTCTCACCGGAGTTCGAAGCCCGTTTCCCGGTGATGCTCTGCGCGTTGCACCACCAGTTTGCCCATGTCGAATCACTGGCCGGCACCGTGGAGTACTGGCAGTGGTGGCAAGCCCATTTCCCCCAGGCCGCACAGCAGTTGACCGCTGAATTAACTCGCCAGGGCCTTGAAGCCGGCGACTACCTGCCGCTGCCGGCCCATCCCTGGCAGGCACGCCAGGAGCTGCCGCAGACCTTCGCCAACGAAATCGGCGACCGCCTGCTGGTCCTGACCGATATCGTCGCGTTCACCGCCCACCCGACCATGTCGTTCCGCACCGTATTGCCCGAGGGCCGCCGTGACGCGCCGATGGTCAAGCTGCCGGTGTCACTGCGACTGACCAGCGTGCAGCGCACCGTTTCGCCACGCTCGGCACGCATGGGCCCGCGCATCAGCCACCTGATGCAAAGCATCCTGGCGCGCGAACCCGGGATCCGGAACATTCTCGACATCGTTCCCGAACGCATCGGTGTGCATTTCAAGCCGCAACCGGTTGACGACGAACGTTCCCGCCACCTGGCCGTACTGTACCGGGACAACCCGCTGAGCCAGTTGCAACCAGGCGAAATGGCTATTCCGGTCGGCAGTCTGTTTGCCATCGACCAGCACGGCCAACCGCTGTTGAGGCAGTGGGTGCGCCTGGCCAAGGGCACGGACGATAGCGCCGCCATGCAATCGTTCTTCCACGACTACGCGTCGATTGCGGTCCCTGCCCTGCTCGGCATGTACCTGCGCTACGGCGTCGCGTTCGAGGCCCACCAGCAAAACAGCTTCATGATCATGGCCGCGGACGGACAGTTGAGCCGCCTGTTGTTGCGTGACTTCGGCGATATCCGGATCGATCGCAAGACCTTGCACGCACAGGGCCTGGACATCGAACTGCATGATCCGAAGATGACCCTGTATGACGATGCCGGCTTCGTGCGCGACAAGCTGCTGCATACGGTCTTCATGTGTCATCTGGGCGAACTGGTGCTGCTCAGCGCCCGCCACTTCGACATCCCCCAGGCCCTGCTCTGGAGTGAACTGGCAACCCAGGTCCGCCAGTGCTTCGACGACTTGCGCGAGCAGGTCGAACCGCAGCGCTGGGCGACCGAGCGCCAGGCCCTGCTGGAACAGGACTGGCCCGCCAAGTCGTTTATGCGCATGCGCCTGCTCGAGAGTCACGCCGATATCGTCGGGCGCCTGCGCAACCCGCTGAGCGTCAACGCCGATGGCAGCTAACGACACGGCGCTACGGTTGCTGATCGGGATTCAACTGGTGTCCATGGGGGCCATGGAAATGAGCGGCCCCTTCTGGCCCCTGCAGATCCAGAAGCTGCTCGGTGCCGCCGGTGCCCAGTACACCGGCCTGCTGTCTTCGCTGGTGTACGCCGGGCCGATGATGGCGGCGATGATCCTGACCCCGATGTGGGGGCGACTGGGCGACCGCACCGGGCACAAGCCGATGATCATTCGGGCGCTGCTGGCGTTGGCGGTGTGCCAGGCGCTGGCCGCGATCACCTTCGATCCCTGGCTGCTGGTGGGCATCCGGGTGGTTCAAGGTGCCCTGGCCGGGTTTATCGCGGCGGCCCAGGCCTACGCATTGGCCTGCTGCGGCGCCGGCGGGCGGGGGCAGATTCTCGCCCGCCTGCAATCGGCCACGGCGGTCGGCTCGCTGGCCGGGCCGGTGCTGGGCGGCTGGTTGATGGATGTCTCGGGGTTTGCATTGCTGTGCTACAGCGCCACCGCGATTTGCCTGCTGTGTGCGCTGATCAGCCTGTTTTTGCCCAGCGACACACAACGTGTGCCATCCAAGCAAAAACCGGCGCACGCGGCGCTGCCCAAGGGTTGGCTGGGGGCCATGCTCGGGGTCATCGTCCTGATCCAGGCCGCCAAGATGATGCCGCAGCCGTTCTATGCCCTGTACGTGGCGGACGTCCTGCACGCGCCGGGATGGCTGATCGGCGCCAGCTATGCCGCCAGTGCCGCCACCCTCGCCTTGTCCGCGCCGCTGTGGGGGCGACTGTTCGACCGCCATCAGCCCGCGCACACCTTGCGTGTCATCGAATGGGTTGCCTGGGCCTGTGCCCTGACCCTGGCCTTTACCGCCGTGGCCGGCGAATGGATGGGCTTTCTCGCCAGCCGGCTGCTGTGGGGCGTGTGGCAAGGCGCACTGCTGCCCGTCGCCTACACCTTGATCGCCAACACCGTTGCCCCCAGCCAGCAAGGCTTTGCCCTGGGCCTGGGCAACAGCGCCGCCAAAGCCGGCGCGTTGTGCGGGGTTTTGCTGGGGGGCATCGGCATGGGAATCGTCGGCGTGGCCCACAGCTTCTGGCTCGTCGCCCTCACCTACGCCATTGCCGCCCTGGGTATCCGCGCCATCCGATCATTTTCACGAACGCCGGAGACCGGCGTTTTATCGACCCACACTTCTGCGAATCAAACAAAGAAAGAGCCATGAAAAAAATACAACTTTCCATCCTCCTGCCCTTTATCGGCTCGCTGAGCACACCGGCCTGGGCCGATCAGAGCGAACCCGCCCAGGCGGCACCCGGTACCCTGCAACTGCAGGAAATGGTGGTTTCCGCCACCCGCAGCGAAACCAGCATCGCCTCGATTCCAGGCTCCGTGCAGGTGATCAACGAAGAGCAGATCCGCCAGCAGACCGGTGCCGGTCGGCGGGTCGCGGATATTCTCGGGCAACTGGTGCCGGGCATCTCCCCTTCCACCGGTGGCATGAGCAACTTTGGCCAGACCCTGCGCGGACGCAACACCCTGATCCTGATCGACGGGGTCTCCCAGAACGCGACGCGGGACAACTTCCGCCAGCTCAACAGCATCGCCCCGGAAAGCATCGAACGCATCGAAGTGGTCTCCGGCGCCAGCAGCGTCTACGGTGCGGGCGCGTCGGGCGGCATCATCAACATCATCACCAAACGCAACAAGGGTGAAGAGCTGGCCTTCAGCAGCAAGATCGGCATGACCACCGGCAACAACCTCAACAACAAGGGTTTCTCCTACGAAGCCTTCCAGAGCGCCACGGGGCACAAGGACGCGCTGGACTGGTACGTGTCGGCCAACACCGTGCAACGCAACGACCAGTTCGACGGCAACGGCAACCGCATTCCCCAGGACACGTCCCAGGGCAGCAACATGGACACCAGCACCTACGACCTGCAAGGTCGTTTCGGCTACGCGCTGGATGCCGACAAGAAGATCAGCCTGTCGCTGCAGGACTACAAGGACCAACAGGACACCGACTACACCAAGGACCCGCGCATCACCAACAACGCCGTCGCGGTAAAAGGCCTGAAGCTGGATGACCAGCCCTACACCCATAACCAGGCGGTCAACCTCAACTACACCGACAAGGATTTCCACGGTCAGGGCCTGCAGGTCGAAAGCTACTGGCGGCGTGCCGATGCGCTGTTTTTCCCGGACCTGTCACGGGGCCTGGCCGGAGTCTCCGACAACAACAGCATCCAGGATGTCTACGGCCTGCGGGCGGCGATCGAAAGCAAGATGCCGGACATCGGCCCGGCCACCGGCACACTGGTCTGGGGCGCCGACTATGATCACGAAACCTCGCGCCAACGCGGCGATCAGTACCGGGTCAATGGGCTGACCTACACCAAGACCGGTACCACCTTTGAAATGGGCCCGGACACCGTGACCGCCACCAAGGCCATTTTCGGCCAGCTGTCCTACGACGTCGGCGACTGGACCTTGCGTGGCGGGGTGCGTCGCGAATGGATCGAGAGCGAGATCGCCGACAGCATCGCCTATGGCGAAATCGTCCAGACCGGCAATCGCGCAACGCTGCCCGGCGGCACCCTGAATTACAACGACACGCTGTACAACCTCGGGGCGGTCTATCACCTCAACGAAAACCAGGACCTGTTCGCCAACTTCAGCCAGGGCTTTTCCCTACCGGATATCCAGCGCTTCCTGCGTGACGTCAGCAGTACCTACAACATCCATGACCTCAACGCCCAGGCCATCAAGGTCAACAGCTATGAACTGGGCTGGCGTGGCAACTGGGACAAGTGGCAGGCCAGCGTCACCGCGTACGAAAACACCTCGGACGTCACCCAGTTCTATGATGCCAACAACCGCGTGCTGCGTCTGATCAACCAGAAGGAACGCGTGCGCGGCGTGGAAACCAGCCTGAGCTACAACGTGACGGATCAATGGTCGGTGGGCGGCACTTACGCTTACGCCAAGGGCGAGACCGATCAGAACGGCAAATGGATCGACCTGCCGGCCACACGCATTTCCCCGGCCAAGACCACCGCCTTCGTCGGTTATGAGCACGGCGACTACAACCTGCGCCTGCAAGGCATGCGCCTGTCGGACTACGACGCGGCCTTCAAGGACAACAACGGTCGCGATATCAAGGGCTACACGTTGTTCGACCTGCTGGGTTCGGTAGCGTTGCCGGTGGGTCGCCTGGAAGGTGGTGTCTACAACCTGGCGAACCGCAACTACCAGAACATGTTCGCCCAGGCCAATGCCCGCGCGCCTTATCCGAATGCCGAAGGCCGGACCTTGAGCGTGAGTTACGCGGTCGATTGGTAAAACCCGCCCGTGAAGGCGTCAGTCCTCAACCTTTGCAGGGGGCTGACGCCTCGCCTGCCCATAAGTCATTCTTCATATTCAGGGGGAGCATTCCCCGCCCTGGAACTGTCCTCTAGTGATCGGCAACTTTTTACCCTCACTGACGACTGGAGTTCTTCATGGCGAAAATCACCCTGGCCCGGCAATTGGCGACCACCCTTGAGCAGGCGGGCATCAAGCGCATCTGGGGCCTGACCGGCGACAGTCTCAACGGCCTGACCGACGCCCTGCGCACCATGGACAGTATCGAGTGGATGCATGTGCGCCACGAAGAGGTCGCGGCCTTCGCCGCTGGCGCCGAAGCCGCTGCCACCGGCGAATTGACGGTGTGTGCCGGCAGTTGCGGGCCGGGCAACCTGCACTTGATCAATGGCCTGTTCGACTGCCATCGCAACCATGTGCCAGTCCTGGCCATCGCCGCACAGATCCCCTCCTCCGAGATTGGCCTGAACTACTTCCAGGAAACCCATCCCCAGGAGCTGTTCAAGGAATGCAGCCACTTTATCGAGTTGGTGACCAACCCCGCGCAGATGCCCCAGGTGCTGCACCGCGCCATGCGTTCGGCGATCCTCAACCGCGGCGTGGCGGTGGTGGTGATTCCCGGGGATGTGTCGCTGCTGGAAGTGGAAGACAGCTTCAAACCCTGGCCGGCGCTGTTGGCGCCCCGCACCTTGCCGGCGGAACAGGACCTGCAACGCCTCACCGATATCCTCGAACACAGTCAATCCGTGACCCTGCTGTGCGGCAGCGGCTGTGCCAGCGCCCACGACGACGTGCTGGCCCTGGCCGACGCCCTCGCTGCGCCGGTGGTCCACGCCCTGCGGGGCAAGGAGCATGTGGAGTGGGACAACCCCTTCGACGTCGGCATGACCGGCCTGATCGGCTTCAGCTCCGGTTACCACGCGATGCTCAACTGCGACACGCTGATCATGCTCGGCACCGATTTCCCTTATCGGCAGTTCTACCCCACCGACGCAAAAATCATCCAGGTCGATCGTAATCCGCAAGCGCTGGGCCGACGCGCCACCCTGGACCTGGGTATCGCCGCCGACGTCAGCGAAACCATCCAGGCCCTGCTGCCGCGCCTGACCCGCAAGACCGACCGCAGCTTTCTCGAAACCTCACTCAAGCATTATGAGAAAGCGCGCCAGGGCCTCGATGAGCTGGCGCAACCCTCAAAGGCCGGTCGGCCGATCCACCCGCAATACGTCACCCGCCTGCTCAGTGAACTGGCCGACGACGACGCGATCTTCACCGCCGACGTCGGCTCGCCCACCGTCTGGGCCGCGCGTTACCTGAAGATGAATGGCAAACGCCGGCTGATCGGCTCCTTCAACCACGGTTCCATGGCCAACGCCATGCCTCAGGCTATCGGTGCGCAAGCGGCCTTTCCCGGACGCCAGGTGATTTCCCTGTCCGGCGATGGCGGCTTCAGCATGCTGATGGGCGACTTCATTTCCCTGGCGCAATTGAAGCTGCCGGTGAAAGTTATTGTCTACGACAACGCCTCCCTGGGATTCGTCGCCATGGAGATGAAAGCCTCCGGCTACCTGGACACCGGCACCGAGCTGAAAAACCCGGACTTCGCGGCCATGTCCAACGCCATGGGCATCCTCGGTATTCGCGTCGAGCAATCCGAAGACCTGGAACCGGCCCTGCGCCGCGCCCTGGCCCATGACGGTCCGGTGCTGGTGGACGTGGTCACCGCCACCCAGGAACTGGTCATGCCGCCGAGCATCAAGCTGGAACAGGCCAAGGGCTTCAGCCTGTATATGCTCAAGGCGGTGATGAGCGGACGCGGTGATGAGGTGATCGAATTGGCGCGGACCAACTGGTTGCGCTGATCCGGCCATTCAGTGACGGCGGCTGGCGCCGTAGCGGATGATCACCCGGGTAATCGCCTCGATAATCAGCGGGTCCGCCTCCGGCGCACTGAATAAACGGAACTCGGCATCGGGCAGCGGCGGCAAGCCATGCTCGGCGCCGAGGACTGCCAATCCCTGGGACACTTGGCTGAGGGTCATCGGCGCGATGGCAAAGCCTGCCAGGGCCGCAGCCTGCAACGCGGCATAGCTGGTGCAGAGCATGGCCGTGCGCTGGGTGATGCCGGCCTGGGCCAGACGCGTCAACGCGGCCTCCCGGTAAGGACAGGGTTCCGGGAACAGGGCCAGGGGCAAGGGTGTCGGCAAGGTGCCTAAAGGTTGTGCGGACCAGGCCCAGACCAGGGGTTCCTGCCATAACGCCAGGCCGGGCTCGCTGGACTCACACAACGAACCGACCACCAGATCCAGTTCGCCCTGCTTCATCAGGGTCAGCAACGAGCCGGGAATACTGACCTGCACCTTGAGCTGCATGCCCGGATAGTCGGCGGCGAAGGCCTGCAACTCCCGCAACAGACGGGCATCGGCGAACTCTTCCGAAACACCGATGCGCAAACTCCCTTGAAACGCCGAACGGGTCAGCTCGGCCCAGGCATCCCGATTGAGCGCCAGAATACCCCGGGCATAGGCCATCAACCGTTCGCCATCGGCCGTCAGTTGTTGGGAGCGGGTGGTGCGGGTGAGCAGCGGCTTGCCCACCTGCTCTTCCAGGCGCCGCAAATGACCGCTGACGGCCGACTGGGTCAGGTGCAGGCGGGCCGCGGCGCGACTGAAGCCGCCTTCATCCACCACCGCGACGAAGGTCTTGAGCAACAAGGCATCGAACATATGCTGATACGTGATCAATAAGTCTGTAAAACACGATTTATATTTCAAGTAGCGCTATGTTGCAATGCTCGGGTCTTCTCTCCCCTTCCCTGAGGCCCGCCATGACCGTCCTTCTGCATATCGAATGCTCCCCGCGCAAACAGCGCTCCGCCTCCCTGGAAATCGCCCGCCAGTTCATTGCTCGCTATCAGCGCAACGCGCCGGATACCCAAGTCGTCACCCTGGACCTGTGGAACCTGGACCTACCGGAGTTTGACGGGCCGGTGATGGATGCCAAATATGCCGGCCTGAGCGGCACCCCATTGACCGAGGAACAGGACGCCGCCTGGACGACCCTGAAAGATCTAGCGGCTCACTTGCATCAGGCTGACGTACTGGTGTTCTCCGTTCCGCTGTGGAATTTCGCAGTACCCTACAAGCTCAAGCACTTTATCGACGTGGTTTCGCAGAAAGACGTACTGTTTGAATTCAGCCCGGAACGCGGCCTGCGGGGTTTGCTGCATAACAAGACGGCCGTGAACGTGTATGCGCGCGGCATGGACTATTCCGAACCGACCGCGCAACCGATGGACTTCCAGAAACCTTATATGGAAGCCTGGCTGGGTTTTATTGGTGTGACCGACGTGCATTCGCTCTATGTAGAGAAAACCATTCTCGGGCCTGACGTTGATTTGGCCTCTCGCCAGAACACCACCGGACAGGCCCTGGCGCTGGCCGACCGACTGGCCTGATCGCAGGTAAAAAACAGACCCAGCCGAAACGGCTGGGATCGTGACACAGCAGAATCATCCCGCAATAATCGGCATCACGTCTTACTTGATAAAGCGTATAACACCCGCTAAAGCATCTCCATCCAAGTACAACTTTCCGATACTTATCTCTTAAATCAACCACTTATACAGTGAAAACGCCTGTAGTCCGCTTTTTATACTTCCCATCCCGCTGATCTCGCAGGTGTTGCCCTGCAAGACCGGTCGCCCAAAAAGTCGACCCGGTTGAGCGAGTACGGGCTATCCGTCGGTACTTCCAACGCTCGGTGGTTTATATCCAATAACAAGATGAGGTTGTATTTCTATGCGCGCAGACAACCATCTGCCCAACGGGGGGACTGCTCAAGGCGGACCGCTCAAACGTGAACTGGGTGAACGACATATTCGTTTGATGGCCCTCGGCGCCTGTATCGGTGTCGGGCTATTCCTCGGTTCGGCCAAGGCCATTCAAATGGCCGGTCCGGCCATCATGCTGTCCTATATCATCGGCGGCCTGGCGATCCTGGTGATCATGCGCGCCCTGGGCGAAATGGCGGTACATAACCCCGTCGCCGGCTCGTTCAGCCGTTACGCACAAGATTACCTGGGCCCGTTGGCGGGATTTCTCACCGGCTGGAACTACTGGTTCCTGTGGCTGGTGACCTGCGTGGCGGAAATCACCGCGGTGGCGGTGTACATGGGCGTCTGGTTCCCCGATGTGCCGCGCTGGATCTGGGCCCTCGCCGCCCTGGTCAGCATGGGCACGGTCAACCTGATCGCAGTGAAAGCCTTCGGTGAGTTCGAGTTCTGGTTCGCCCTGATCAAGATCGTCACCATCATTGCAATGGTGGTGGGCGGGATCGGTGTGATCGCTTTCGGTTTCGGTAACGATGGCGTGGCACTGGGGATTTCCAATCTGTGGAACCATGGCGGCTTTATGCCGAACGGCGTCACCGGCGTGCTGATGTCGTTGCAAATGGTGATGTTCGCCTACCTGGGCGTGGAAATGATCGGCCTGACCGCCGGAGAAGCGCGCAACCCGGAGAAGACCATTCCCCAGGCGATCGGCTCGGTGTTCTGGCGCATCCTGCTGTTCTACGTGGGGGCCTTGTTCGTCATCCTGTCGATCTACCCCTGGGGCGAAATCGGTACCCAGGGCAGCCCCTTTGTCATGACCTTCGAGCGGCTGGGCATCAAGACCGCTGCCGGCATCATCAACTTCGTGGTGATCACCGCCGCGCTCTCCTCCTGCAACGGCGGGATCTTCAGCACCGGGCGCATGCTCTACAGCCTGGCACAGAACGGCCAGGCGCCAAAAACCTTCGGCAAAACCGCCGGCAACGGTGTGCCGCGCAACGCACTGCTGTTGTCCATCGCGGCGTTGTTGCTGGGTGTACTGCTGAACTACCTGGTGCCGGAAAAGGTCTTCGTCTGGGTCACCTCGATTGCCACCTTTGGTGCGATCTGGACCTGGGCGATGATCCTGCTGGCCCAGCTCAGGTTTCGCAAAGGCCTGAGCGCAGCGGAACGTGCAGGCCTGAAATACCGCATGTGGCTGTACCCGATCAGCTCCTACCTGGCATTGGCGTTCCTGGTGCTGGTGGTGGGCCTGATGGCCTATTTCCCGGACACCCGCGTGGCACTCTACATAGGACCGGCGTTCCTGGTGCTGCTGACGGTGCTGTTCCATGTATTCAAGTTGCAACCAGCCAATTCCCCCCGAGGTGCGGTGCGCTTGGCCCCTTGATGGTGTAACGCGGGGAAAAACAGAAGCCTTGGCCAAAGGATCGCACTGCTGCTGCCCCAAGAGCAGCAGTGCGCGCTGGCGGCTCCCCATTGAATGCTGACGCATACCTCGTTTTTTCCGGCTTCCTGGCCCACCTGTACTAGCCTCTTGGACAGCTCAAGCATTTTCCTGGAAACGAGGAAGCCCGTATGCGCCTTAGAAATCTCAATGTAGCCCCGCGCTCAGCGCTGTTTTTCGCCTTGATCATTGCCTTGGTTTTTATCCTCGGCGCAGTCGCGGTGGTGCAGATGGGCGGCCTGCGGGACTCGGAAAAAGATGTCGAAGTCAATTGGATGCCCAGCGTCCGACAAACGGCATTGATGAGCCTTGGGGTGATGCGCCTGAGACTCGAGGTCCAGCGCAGCATTGCTGACCCCGAAGGTATTCAAAAGACGGCTGAAGCCTTCCCGGGCTTCCGAAAGGCTTTCATGGAGGCGGTGGCCAATTATGAGCCTCTGGTTGCGAGCGACCAGGAGCGCGCGCTTTATCTGAAGGTAAAGGCATCCGCCGAGGCGTACTCCAGGCAGTTGGACAGTCTCGAACCGCTGATGAAACGCGCTGACTTGCCCGCGATAGCCAGCCTGAATGCGACAAGCATCCGGCCTATCACCACCTTGATGGAGGGGCAGATCAAAGACCTGACCGACATCAATAACGAGGGCGCGGCACTTGCGGGTCGAAATGCAGCCCATCTCTACTCCACGGGACTTTGGCTGGTTGTCGGTCTGATTGCAGGTGTAGTGATTCTGACTGTCGGGTTGGCAATAGTTCTGACCAGGAGCATCACCTCCCCCATCAGCGATGCCTTGTCCGTCGCCGAGCGTATCGCCAGTAGCGACCTGTCAAAGGAAGTACGGGTGAGCGGGACCGATGAAGCCGGACGACTGTTGAAAGCACTGGCGCAGATGCAGAAAAACCTTCGCAATACCATTGTGCAGATCTCCGAGTCCTCCACCCAACTGGCCTCCGCGGCCGAGGAAATGACAGCGGTCACCGAGGAGTCCAGCCGAGGCCTTGTTGCACAGAACGACGAAGTCAATCAAGCCGCTACGGCCGTCACCGAGATGAGTGCTGCGGTTGATGAGGTCGCGCGTAACGCGGAGTCAGCCTCCGAAGAGTCCAGGCGCACCCAGGGCTTTACCGAGGTTGGCCTGAAGCGGGTGGCTCAGACATTGAAATCCATTCAAAAGCTGAGCGGTAATGTTGAAAACACCAGCGAGCAGATTCAAGGTCTGTCAAATCAGGCCCAGGGTATCAATAAAGTCGTCGAAGTGATTCGTGCGATCGCGGAGCAGACCAACCTTCTGGCGTTGAACGCCGCCATTGAAGCCGCACGAGCCGGTGAACAAGGCCGTGGTTTTGCGGTGGTTGCCGACGAGGTCAGGGCTTTGGCCCACCGAACCCAGCAATCGACCCAAGAGATCGAGCAGATGATTGCGGCGATTCAGAACGATTCGGAGCACGCCGTGGAAGCCATGAATACCAGCAAAGCATTGGCAACCGAATCCCTTGGCGTGGCTCAAGAAGCCAGTAGCTCCCTGGATCAGATTGCCAGCGCCATGATTCAGATCAATGAACGTAATCTTCTGATCGCAACCGCTTCTGAAGAGCAGGCCCACGTGGCCCGTGAGGTCGATCGCAACCTGGTCAGTATCCGCGAGCTTGCCGCACAGAGCTCCGCAGGCGCCAGCCAAACGGCCAGTGCCTGCAATGAGATGTCAAAACTGGCGGTCAATCTCAATCAGTTGGTGAATCGCTTCGTGGTGTGAAAGGCGGACCACTCAGGATTTGGCACCCAGTTCCGCGGAAATCCGCGCGGCGGCGCTTTTGATCTGCGGGATCAACTCGGCCATTTTCTCCAGTGGCATATAGGGCACCGTACTGGCGATACTGATACCGGCAACGATTTTCCGGCTGGCATCCCGTATAGGCGCGGCCACACAACGGATCGACGGTTCATTGTCTTCCAGGTCGAAGGCATAGCCCCCCGCCACATACTCCTGCATGCGCGCACGGAACTGCTCCCAGGTCTGTTCCACATGCTGGGGCCACAGGGCGTTCTTGCCGCCCACCGGCAGGCTGATCTGATACAGGCGCTGCCATTCTTCCGGCGAGCAATCGAGCATCAGCGCCTTGCCGATCCCGGTCCGCGCCAGCGGCATGCGATGGCCGACCCGCGAACGCATTTCCGGGCCATTGCGCCCCGGATTCTTGTGCAGATACAGCACGTCATCGTCTTCACGAATGGCCAGGTGGATGGTGTCGCCGGTCAGCGCCGACAATTCATCCAGGAATGGCGTAGCCAGGGTCACCAGCGGCAGGGCTTCGCGGGCCTGGAAACCCAGCTCGATCAGCTTCGGTCCCAACAGATAGCCGACTTGCGGCACCACCCGCAGATAGCGCTCGTCCACCAGGCAACTGGCCAGGCGATGGGTGGTGCTGCGCGTGGTCCCAATCAGCCGGGCAATCTCCTTGAGATCCCGGGCGCCGTTGGCCACCGCCTGCACCACGCCCAGGCCCCGGAGCAGCGTCTGGGTGCCGGTGGGTGCAGAGTCCTTGGCGTTTTTCAGGGTGTCGTCCAGCATATGCAGCCTTATAAAAGGGTCTACGAAAACGAAGGCCATTATGGCCGCTCACTGGCCCGCCTGCATGTCACTTTTCAGGCCTTCCGCTCACTGCGCCGAGAAGCGGATCAAGGTGGTCTGGCGATAGACCTCCCCCGCCTCGATCCAGGCCCGGGGAAAACCGGGTTGGTTGATGCCATCGGGACAGCTCTGGGTCTCCAGGGCAAAACCGGCCCAACGCGGATAAGGCTTGCCCGCCTTGCCCTGAGCGCTGCCGTCGAAGGCATTGCTGGTATAGAACTGCACCCCGGGCTCGGTGGTGTGCAACTGCAACCTGCGACCGCTTTGGGGATCGTGGATATCGACAGCCAATCGGCTCAGATCACCCTCGGCATCCAGCCTCCAGTGATGATTGAAGCCCTGCTGCGCGGCACCGCTGATGCTCAATTGCGGATGGTCATCGGTGATGTGCCGGCCAATCGGCGTGGCCTGGCGAAAGTCCATCGGCGTACCGGCCACAGGCGCCATCTCACCGCGGGGTATCAGTTGCTCCGTTACCGGCAGGTAATGGCTGGCATGGAGCGTCGCCACCTGCGAGAGGATATCGCCGTTACCCGCGCCGGCCAGGTTGAAGTAGGCATGCTGGGTCAGGTTGACCGCCGTCGGTGCATCGCTGACCGCCTGATACTCGATGCGCAGCTGGTTGTCATCGTCGAGGCTGTAGGTGACCTGGGTCCGCAGGTTGCCGGGAAAACCCATTTCGCCGTCGACGGACAGGTAACTGAGCTTCACACCCACCCAATCGCTGCCCTGGACGGGCTGCGCCTCCCAGACCTTCTTGTCGAAACCTTCGGGGCCGCCATGCAAGGCATTGGCGCCGTCATTGAGCGGTACCTGATAAATCCGCCCCGACAACTCGAACCGGCCTCCCGCCAGCCGATTGGCGTAACGCCCGATCAGCGCGCCCAGGTACAAACGCTGATGCCGCTGATAGCCCGCGATATCGTCGAAACCCAGCACCACATCCTCGTAGCGGCCGTTTCTGTCCGCCACCAGCAGCGCCTGGAGAATGCCGCCGTAGGTCAGCACACTGGCCTGCATGCCGTGACGGTTGCCCAGCTGGTACTTGTGCACCGGCGTACCGTCCTCCAGATGACCGAAGAGACTTTCCCGGCAGCTCAATTCCGGCACTGGCGTACTGTTCATCCCCGCGCCCTCAGCGTTGCTTGAGGCGGTCGATGATCACCGCCCCGAGAAGAATCGAACCGCGAATGACGTACTGGTAGAAGGTGTCGATATTCTTCAGGTTCATCGCGTTCTCGATGATCGCCAGAATCAGCACACCGGCAATCACATGGCGGATCAGCCCGATCCCGCCGCTCAGGGAAACCCCGCCGAGCACACAGGCGGAAATCACCGTCAGCTCGAAACCCTGGCCGATCATCGGCTGGCCCGAGGTCATGCGCGAGGCCAGGATCACCCCCGCCAGGGCCCCGATCAGCCCATGCACGGCGAAGATGATGATCTTGGTCCGGTCCACGTTCACGCCGGCCAGCAGCGCGGCTTCCGGGTTACCGCCGATGGCCATGGTGTTGCGACCATAGGTGGTGTAGTTGAGCAACCAGCCGAAAAAGATGAAGCACAGCACGGTGATCAAAATCGGCACTGGCACGCCGAACAGCTGGCCGTTGCCGAAGACGAAGAAGCCTTCGTCCATCACCCCGACGGCCTTGCCATTGGAGAAGATATAGGCCAGCCCGCGCACGATCTGCATGGTCGCCAGGGTGGTGATCAGTGCGTTGACCCGCAGCTTGGCGATCACGATCCCGTTGATCAGGCCCACGCACAGCCCCATGGCCAGCGCCGCCGAGACCCCGAAAAACACGCTGTCGGTATCACGAATGACAATCCCGGCCACCACCCCCGCACAGGCGATCACCGAACCGACCGACAGGTCGAAGTGCCCCGAGGCCAGGCAGAACAACATGGTGCAGGCGGCAATCCCCGTGGTGGAAATCGCCAGGCCCAGGCCGCGCATGTTCAGGGAGGACATGAAGTTATCGATAAACAGCGCGCAGAGCACAAAGATCCCGATGGCTGCGAGCAGCATCACCCAATCGTCGAAGAACTTGCGCTGATTGAAGCCGAGCCAGAATGCGTGTGTATTTTTGACCTGTGACATAGACACCTCAATAGGTTTTCAGTCCCGCGAACGCGGGAGGGCCAGTTGCAACAGACTGGCTTCGTCGGCTTCGCTGCGTAACCGTTCACCGGTAATCGCGCCTTCGCTCATGACCAGGATGCGGTCGGAAATGCCCATGACCTCCATCAGGTCGCTGGACACCACGATCACCGCAATACCCTGCTCGGCGAGGTTGTAGATGATCTTGTAGATCTCGGCCTTGGCACCGATATCGATGCCGCGAGTCGGCTCATCGAGCAGCAGCACTTTCATCGGCATCGACAGCCAGCGCCCCAGGATCGCCTTCTGCTGGTTGCCACCGGACAGGTAGAGGATCGGTTGGCTGGCCGAAGGCGTGCGGATATTCAGTGCGGCGATTTGCTGTTGGGCATTGTCCCGCTCCCAAGCGCCGCGGATCAGCCAGCCGAAGCCGGCGTGATGAGTCCGGGCGCTGATATTGATGTTCTCCGCCACACTGGCACGGGGCACGATGCCTTCCTTCTTGCGATCCTCCGGACACAGCAGCACCCCCGCCGCAATGGCATCGCGCGGCGATTTGAACGCCACCGTCTGCTCATGCAGCACCAGGCGTCCAGCCTTGCTGCGGGACAGGCCGGCCAACAGCCGCAAGAGTTCGGTGCGCCCGGCGCCGACCAGGCCGAACAGCCCGAGTATCTCGCCCTTGTTCACGCTGAAACTCGCCGGTTCCAATACGCCCGGCCCGAGCAGGCCTTCGACCCGCAGGGCCTGGCCACCTTGCGGGCGAGGACGGTAGTCGTAGATGTCCTTGATATCGCGCCCGACCATGCTGCTGACCAGCCGGTCGATGCTCAGCTGTTGCATGTCCTCGAAGGTGCAGACAAAACGGCCGTCCTTGAACACCGTCACCGCATCGCAGATGCGGAACACCTCTTCCATGCGATGGGAGACATACAGAATCACCCGCCCCTCATCCCGCAGCCGGGCAATGATCAGCATCAGCCGCTCGATCTCCCGCGCCGACAGGCTGCTGGTGGGTTCATCGAAGGCAATCACATGGGCATTACGCGACATGGCCTTGGCAATCTCGATCATTTGCCGCTGGCCCAGGGACAGGCTGCCCAACCGCGCATCGGGATCGATCTCGTCGGCCAGGCCCTTGAGCAGCTGGCGGGCGCTGCGCACCATTTCCCGGCGATTGACCATGCCCAGGCGCGAGGGCATGTGTCCCAGCAGCAGGTTTTCGGCCACGGTCATTTCCGGCACCAGATGCAGTTCCTGGTGGATCACCGCGACGCCATGGGCAATGCTGTCGGCCGCCGACCTGAAACTCATGACCTGCTCGCCGATCTGCAGGTTGCCGCTGTTGGGCGAATAGAACCCGCCGAGGATCTTCAACAGGGTCGACTTGCCCGCGCCGTTCTCGCCCATCAGCGCATGCACGCTGCCGGGCCGCGCCTCGAAACTGATCTGCGCCAGCGCCCGTACCCCGGGAAACTCCTTGCCGATGCCGTTGAAGCGCAGGCTCGCGGCCGCCTTCGAGTGTTCCAACATAACCTATCTCCCGCACCGGGCCGCGCACTGCGCAACCCACAGGGTGGACGTCAGGTGCAAGGTCCAGCCCTTGCGCCGAAGGCGTGTCATTTCCACAGCCCGATCTTGGTCAGCTCTTGCTGGAAGTTGGCGCGGGTAATCAAGGTCACGGTATCCAGGGCGGTGTACTTGGCCGGTTCCTTACCGGTGCTGACCCAGGTAAACATCTGGCTGGCGGTTTCATACCCCGAGGTATCGGGACTCAACAGCATCGAACCGTAGAAGCCGCTGTCGGCCTTCTTCAGCTCGCCGATGGCATCGGTGCCGTTGATGCCGACACCGATCACATTGGCCGCCTTGAAACCGGCGCTTTCGGTGGCCCGCACGCCGCCCAGTACGGCACTGTCGTTCATGCCGCCGACGATCAGGTTCTTCGCCGTGCCCGGCAGCTTGACCAGGGCCGAGTTGGTGGAGTCCATGCTGCCAGGGACATCGAGGGTTTTCTGCGCCGTGAAGAGGATATGGTCCGCCGGCAGGCCCGCGGCCTTGAGTGCGTCGACCGAACCGTCGGTGCGCTTCTTGCCGGTGTCCAGTTCGTCGAAGGTGTTGATCACCGCGTAAGTGGCGCTCCAGTCCCAGCCGCGTTTTTTCGCTTCATCGACCATCGCCGTGCCTTGCTTCTGGCCGATCTTGAACGCCGCCAGGCCGACATAAGGAACGTCTTCCATGGGCTTGCCGTGGGCGTCGACAAAGCGGTCATCGACGGCCAGGACTTTCAGGTCGTTAATCTTGGCCTTGGCCATGATCGCCGGGCCCAGAGAGGTGTCCGGCGGGCAGATGACAAACCCCTTGGCGCCGCTGGCGGCCAGGGTATCGATGGCCGCCAGGGTCTTCTCGCCATCGGGCACGGCGATCTTGATCACCGTGAAGCCCTTGTCCTTGCCGGCCTTTTCGGCAAAGGCCCATTCGGTCTGGAACCAGGGCTCCTCGGCCTGCTTGACCAGAAAGCCGATCTTCACTTCTTCGGCCGAGACCCAACCGCTGAAACTGCTGGCGGCGACCAGCGCGGCGGCGCAGGTCAGAGAGCGGATGTTGCGCTGAATAAACATAAGTAACCCTCTTGTTGTTATTGGTTCGTTATGTACGGGAAGACTGCCCGGCCCAACGGCCGGCTGGGTGTTACTCGTGGTAAAGCACCGAACGGCCGCCATCGATCATCAGGCAGGTGGCGTTGATAAATGGCGCCTCGTCGGTCGCCAGGAACAGCGCCGTCATGGCCACCTCGACCGGCTGGCCGATACGGCGTGGCGGGTGCAGGTCGAAGGCCCGTTGCCGTTCGGCGTGGGGATCATCGAAGCCGTTCCAGTAGTCGACATTGAGCTGGGTCTCGATATAGCCCGGGGCAATGGCGTTGACCCGAATGCCCTTGGGCGCGTACTCGATACCCAGCGCCCGCGTCAGCCCGAGCAGGCCATGCTTGGCCACCGGGTAGGGAAAGCAGCCCGGAATGATGTGGCTGGAATGGGTCGAGGCGATATTGATGATGTTGCCGATACCCTGCTCGATCATGTGCGGCAATACCGTGCGGCAACCGAACCAGGCGCCGTCCAGGTCGATGGCGAAGCAGCGGCGCCAATCCTCGTCGCTCATCTCCAGCGGATCGCGAAACACATTCACACCGGCACAGTTGACCAGTACATCAACGCGCCCGAACTTTTCAATGGCCAGGTCCACCAGGGAACGCCATTGCTCCTTGGAGGTAATGTCCACGGCCTGGGCATGGACCTGGGCACCACGTTCACGCCAGCGGGCCGCCACACGCTCGACTTTCTCACCCTGGATATCGCCGATCACCAGCCGCGCCTGTTGTGCCTGGAAGCAGGCGACAATCGCCTCGCCGATCCCCTGGGCCGCCCCGGTCACCACCACCACTTTGCCTTTCAGCCGGTCGCCGTAGGTGGGCTCCGGAACCTCGGGTAAAGACAACGCTTCAGCCATTTCAAAGACTCCTGCAAGTAAGATGTTCAGCCGGAAAAACGCTGGCAGGCCAAGCCTTTCACGCCAACGTCGGCCATCAATAACGCGCCGTCCAGAGCCCCATCTTTCCCTTCCCTGCTGCTCGCCGGCCGGGCGCTGGTGACGTAAAGCGTGGACAGATCGGGCCCGCCGAAAACACAGCTGGTGGGGTACTCGACGGGTAACTCAATGACCCGGTCGAGCGTGCCGTCGGGGGCATAGCGAATCAGGCAATGACCGCCCCAGCGGGCATTCCAGACATAGCCCTGGCTGTCCATGGCCGAACCGTCCGGCACACCACGGCTGGATGGTTGGCCCCAGGGGCTGCGCGCGCCCAGGGAACCATCGGCCTCGATGGCATAACGATAGAGTTGGCCATCAAGGCTATCGGCGCAGTAGAGCTGCGTGCCCGTGGCGTCCCAGAGCAAGGTGTTGACGATGCCCTGCCCCTCCAGCAAAGGAGTGACGCGAGCATCCGGATCGACCCGGAACAAGCCGCCTGAACGCCGGGTGATCGGCAAGTCGCTGCCATCGGCGGCCAGGTTGTTCTGCATGCTGCCCAACCATAGTCTTCCCTGCGCATCGCAACGGGCTTCGTTCGCACGGTTGCTGCTCACCGGGTCGGCCACGCAGAACAGGCTCAGGACCGGCTGCTGCGACGGCGAGTCGAGATCAAGGCGATAAACGCCACTGGCCAGGGTCACCAAGGCATCACCGCGCTCGCACGGGATGAATGCCGACACGGCTTCGGGCAACTGCCACTGCTGGTAGTGCCCGCCACTCAGGCGGCAGGCCAGCCGAGCGGCGATATCCACCCAGTACAGGGCCTGGTTCGGGCCGTCCCAGAACGGGCCTTCCGCCAACATGAAGCGCTGTTCGCTCACCGCTTGCCATTGCATGACTAATCCTCCTGTCTGATCCATGGCCTTACCACTCGGCAAAGCTGCCGTCGGCATGGCGCCAGATCGGGTTGCGCCAGCGGTGGCCGATGGCCGCGCGTTCGATGACGTACTCCTCGTTGATCTCGATGCCCAGGCCCGGGCCGTTGGGGATCTTTACGAAGCCCTTGTCGTAATCGAACACCCGCGGATCCTTGACGTAGTCCAGCAGGTCGTTGCTTTCGTTGTAATGGATGCCCAGGCTCTGCTCCTGGATAAACGCGTTGTAGCAAACCGCGTCCAGCTGCAGGCACGCCGCCAGCGCGATCGGACCCAGCGGGCAATGCAGCGCCAGGGCCACGTCATAGGCTTCGGCCATATTGGCGATCTTGCGGGTTTCGGTGATGCCGCCGGCATGGGAAGCATCCGGCTGGATGATGTCGACATAACCTTCGCTGAGCACCCGCTTGAAATCCCAACGGGAAAACAGGCGCTCACCCAGGGCAATTGGCGTGCTGGTCAGCGGCGCCAGTTCTTTGAGAGCTTCGTAGTTTTCGCTGAGCACCGGCTCTTCGATAAACATCAGCTTGTAGGCGTCGAGCTCCTTCATCAGCACCTTGGCCATGGGTTTGTGGACCCGGCCATGGAAGTCCACGCCGATACCGACATTCGGCCCCACCGCATCGCGCACGGCGGCGACGTTGGCCAGCGCCAGGTCGACTTTTTCGAAACTGTCGACGAACTGCAGTTCTTCAGTACCGTTCATTTTGACGGCGGTGAAACCCCGCTCGACGGCTTCCCGGGCAGCCCGAGCGGTGTCGGCCGGACGGTCGCCACCGATCCACGAATACACCCGGATCTTGTCGCGAACCTGCCCGCCCAGCAGATCGCTGACCGAGACCCCGAGCGCCTTGCCCTTGATGTCCCAGAGCGCCTGGTCGATCCCGGCCAGGGCGCTCATATGCACCGCGCCACCACGGTAGAAACCGCCGCGATAGAGCACGGTCCAGATATCTTCGATATTGCGCGGGTCCTTGCCGATCAGATAGTCCGACAGCTCATCCACGGCCGCCGCGACGGTATGGGCGCGGCCTTCGACCACGGGCTCGCCCCAGCCGGTCACGCCCTCGTCGGTTTCGACCTTGAGGAACAGCCAGCGTGGTGGAACGATAAAGGTGGTCAGTCTGGTGATTTTCATCGTGTTGTCTCTCTTGTTCAGAGGCAGCGCCCACGGCGCCGGAAAGTCTTAACGCAATGCGTTCCAGGCCTGCACATAAGCCTTGGCGCGGACAGCCACTTCGTCAGGTGTCAGGCCCGGCTTGAACAGCCCGGAACCGAGGCCGAAACCGCTGACGCCCGCCTCGACAAACACCCGCATATTGTCCGGTGTGATCCCGCCGACCGGGATCAGCAAGGTTCCTGCCGGCAGCACCGCCAGCCAGGCCTTGACCACCGCCGGGCCCATTTGCTCGGCCGGGAACATCTTCAGGACATCGGCGCCTTCGGCCAACGCGGCAAAGGCTTCGGTCGGCGTGGCGACACCCGGCGACAGGTACAGGCCCGCCGCCTTGGCCGCGCGCAAGACCTTGGGGTCACTGTGGGGCATGACGATCACCTGGCCGCCGGCCGCCTTCACTTGCCCGACCTGTTCCGGGGTCAGCACCGTACCGGCGCCGATCAGGCAATCGGCGGGCAACAGGCTGCGCAGGATGCGAATACTTTCGTAGGGTTCAGGCGAATTGAGGGGCACTTCAATAACGCGAAAACCGGCCTGGTAAAGCACCTCGCCGATGGCCGCCGCCTCCTGCGGACGCAGGCCGCGAAGGATCGCGATCAGCCCGTTTTTCGCCAGTGCTTGCTTGAGCATGTCAGACCTCCTGGTAGTTGAACGCAGACGCTCAGCCGAGCAGCCCGGCCGCTTCGGCCAGGTGCCATAACCCGCGCTCGGTGGCCTGTTCGGCCAGGCTCACCGGGGCAAAGCCGCAGGCATCGAGCGCCCGGCTGTAGCGGGCACAAAGTTGGGAATTGCCGATAAGAATGATCGAGGGCAAGTGGCTGCCGTTGCGTCGACGACGCTGTACGTCGGCGAGGGCCACGAGTTCGTGACCGATCAACAAACCCGACAGGTAGTCGACTTGCCCGGTGGCACTCAGCTCGCCGGTCAGGCCAAGGCTGCGGGCACTGAACAAGGTCGAAAGCGGGCCGATCTCGCCGTCAGTGGACAATGCCACCTGTACGCCGCGATCAAACGCCAGCCCATCAAAGGTCGCACCGCGTTGTTGAGTGCGGCCCAGAATGCTGTGTTCGCTGAGGATGGCGAACAACTCGCCGGTCATGAAGGTGTCGAAATGCACGATACAACCGTCGGCCACTTCGACCCATTTCGAATGGCTGCCCGGCAAGCCGATCAGCAGATTGTCGCCAGCACCCGCCGACAGGCTTTGCAGGACACCGAGGACCTGGGTCTCTTCGCCGCGCATCACATTCGGCAGCGGTGAGCGCTGGATGACGCCGGGCACGATATGCACCTCGACGCCGCGCAGGCTGCGCAGGGTTTGCAAGGAAGTACCGAGGTTGGCGACATTCGCCGGGGTGTCGCAGTAAGCGGCTTCGCGCCAGCCCTGGGCGCTGCCGACCATGCCACAGGCGATCACTGGCAGCTCGGGCTGCGCCTCCAGCCAGTCGCCGCAGGCGTCGTCGAACGCCAATTCGAAACCATCGGTGCACATCTGGCTGGCGATCATCCGCGGCCCACTGGGCAACTGCATGATCCCCGACGACAGCGAGCGCTGTTCGAGCACCTGGCCGCCAGCAGCGAGTTTGTAAGCCCGAAGTGAGGTGGTTCCCCAATCGAGCGCGATCAATTGCGCCTGCATCGCTTCACCTGAATTTATTTTTGGACAGTGAGTGCGTAGAGCTGATGGGGCGACTATAGACCCTGGCTTAAACAAATCTCAATATATATTTATACATCCCACATATAGGGATATTTGTTTTAAATTGAACGAACTTAACCAACCACTGCTTGGTGCCGTGGCTGGTCAGCTTTCCGAGGGTTTATGAGTGATCGCAGAATTGTGCGCGGGGCTGGAAATATGGCGTTTCGTAGATGAGCGCCGTCACCAGGACTCACGCTCGACGAGCGGGCATGCAACCCTGTGAGTCGAAGGGTCGTCCCGGCCTTGAATCACATGCTCGGCGGCACGGCGCCCCATCTCGTAGTACGGTAGTTGCACGGTACTCAGCGGCGGATAGAACAACTCGGCCACCCCGATCATGTTGTCGTAGCCAAGGACCGCCACATCCTCTGGAATACGCAGGCCACGGCTGAGCAGGTATTGATAGGCGACCAGCGCAATGCGGTCGTTGCCACAGATAAGTAGGTCAAACGCCGGCTTGCCCTCCGGGCCGCGCAATTGCTGTTCCAACGCGACCATTGTTTCCTGATAGGCGTCGTCGGTCGACAGATTGTATTGGGGAATATCGTCCGCCGACAGGCGGACCTCGGCGAGGGCGCGAACCAACCCGCGCTGACGCCACTCCCAGGCCAGGCTGCTTTGCGGCAGGCTGATGCACAGCGGACGCCGGTAGCCACGTTTCAATGCGTTTTTTACCGCCAGATACTGCCCCTCTTCATCGTCCGGTATGTAGCACGCAACGCCGGGTTCCGCACTTATGCAGTTGCTCAGCACCAGAGGCAGGCTGTGCAGTACCTGGGGGATTTCGACCGTGCGTAACTGCATGGCGCTGAAGATGATTCCGTCGGGCTGATGCGACAGCATCAGATCGATGGTTTGCTGGTCCGGCGGCGCTTCGAACACGTTGAGGATGAAAACGTTCCAGCCGTTTTCCCGTGCCGTGCGCTCCATTGAAAGGAGCATTTCCACGGCGAAAGGCGTTGTCGCGGTATCAAGCGCGAAGACGCCAATGGTCTTGCCACTGGAGTGACCACCACGGATCTTGCGAGCTGAAAGGCTGGGCACATAACCCAGGGTCTCAATCGCTTGACGAACCTTCGCCAGGGTTTCCCGGTTCAGTTTTTCCGGGGTGTTGAGTGCCCTGGAAACGGTCATGAAGGAAACCCCCGCCAGCCGTGCGACATCTTTAACTGAAGCCATTCGCGGGTGCCATTGCTTGTCTGGCCGGGCATCATGTCATGCTTGGTAAATGCATAACAACACCATGACCGGCGGCCGACGGCCGCCCATGGCACATCCGCTGTCATCAGAGCCGCAGATCGGCGAGATCCCAGACAGCAGTTTCCCCGAACCGCCCTGCCCCATTGACCGCGAATGCACTGACGGCGAGGCTGTCGGGCCGTGGGTAAATCCGACTGGTCAGGCTATAGGTGCCATCGTCGACGAACACCTCGATGGACGAACGATCAAGAAAGACCCGCAGGGCGATTTGCTGCTGCCCTGGCGCCACCGGTACGCTGCGAACACCGCTTACGCCGGTGCCCGAGCATTGCCTGTCGAGCACCAAACGTCGGGCCATGGCATCGAAGTACAGCAATGTGCGTTCTTGCTGGTCTTCACTGCAGCGCAGCGCCAGGCCAAAGCGCTCGGCGGTGCTACCCGCGAGGTCCAGTTCGAGTTCAAACTCCAGCAGTGCACCGCGAACATCCAGTGAGCAATAGCGTGATTCGATCACGCCGATCTGCAGCGTTCGCCTGGCTTGCCGTAGCGCTTTCAGTTCTCGGGCCGGGCGCATGCGCAACCGTTCACCGTCGCGACTCAACTCGCGCGGCAACGAAAGCGCGCCGCACCAGTGTTGCGCCTGGCTCGGCATCGGGCTGTCCCACATATCCATCCACGCCCAAAGCAAACGTCGCCCGTCTGGCGCCAGCAGTGTCTGTGCGGCATAAAAATCGTGACCGTGGTCAAGCTCGTACAGCTTGCCGCACTCGCTCAAATGCCCGCGGTCATCCAATTGACCCAGCCGATAGCTGTTCTGGAACTTGTTCCAGTTATCGTAGCCGTCGGGTTTCAAACCTTGCGGCGAATAGAGAAAGACGTCGCACCCGCCGAGCTCGAACAGATCCGGACACTCCCACATGTAGCCGTCCGACTCGCAAACACCTTTCAGGGCGCAGCCCAGGTATTGCCAGTGCCGCAGGTCTTCCGAGCGATAAAGCAGCAACTGCGGGTCGTCTCCCTGGCGTGCCCCCAGAGCCATCCACCATTGCTCGCCTTGCCGCCAGACCTTGGGGTCACGGAAATGCATGATGTCCGGATCCGGTGCCGTCTCGATCACCGGCCCGTGTTTCGTGAACGAGAGACCATCTGTGCTGCTGGCCAGGCATTGGACCTGGCGGATGTTCCGGTCATCACCCGAAGCACCCAACCAGGTGTGCCCGGTGTAGATCAGATAAAGCCTGTCATCCATGACCACCGCCGATCCTGAAAAACACCCGTCCCGATCGTAGCTATCACTGGGCGCCAAGGCGATGGGCAAATGCTCCCAATGCACCAGGTCGCGGCTCTTGGCATGCCCCCAGTACATCGGGCCCCAATGCGCAGAGTATGGGTGATGCTGGTAGAACACATGGTATTCACCGCGAAAATGGACCAGCCCGTTCGGATCATTCATCCATCCCGCCGGAGGCGACAGGTGATAGCCGAGGCGATAGTCATCGCCGCGTTCGGGTATTGTTCTTTCGATGGCGCGATGCGCTTCATCCAGCAGTGCAGCGTGCATGGTGTAATCCTTACTAGGGTTCGTAACAAGTGGCGGATTGAACAATGGCCGGAAGCTCCAGCGGTTCGGTAATCTTGGTGGGAGAAGAGGTGCCGGCCGGATCGGTGCGCAACAAGGTCCATGACAGCAGCAGGCACCCGCCAACCAGGCCAGCCATCAGCACGTAAACGCTCGAGAAACCGACATGGTCGTAGCCGTAGCCCACCAGCGGCGAAAGCAGCATCGCGGTCAATTGCTGGGCGAACTGGAAGCCCACCAGGTAGATCGAGGCGGACAGGCGCGAATCGAAGTTGAGCGATATGTACTTGAATACCGAAACCAGGAGGATAGGCACTTCCAACGCGTGCAACATCTTGCAGGCGGCGATGGTCCAGGCCTGCATGGCCAGCCCGGAGCCCAGAATCCGGACGAACATGATGCTGCCCGCCAGAATCAGTCCGTATTTGGCGCCTGTACGGCTGACCACCCATGGCGCGAACAACATCAATACGGCCTCAAGCAGCACCTGCGATGAATTCAGGTAGCCATAAGCACGGGTACCCTCCTCCGGGGTCGGGAAGAATGAGGAGAAATACACCGGAAACTGTTGTTCGTAGATCATGTAGATCCCGCACACACCGGTCAGGTACAAGCTGAATGCCCAAAAACGCGGTAGCCTCAACAACTTCCAGAGATCGTGCACGCGCACGGGCATCGCTGCCCCCTTGCCAGCTACGCCGGGTTGACTGAAGCGGCTCAAATCCAACCTGGAGAGGATCAACAAGAACGCAACGCCGGCCGCGCTGCTCAGGTAAAACGCGATATCCGGGTCAATGTTGAAGACCACGCCAACCACACCCGTCGCGCTGGCCCAGCCCAGCGAACCCCACATTCTGGTGGTCCCGAATTCAAGGCCCGCGTGACGCGACAATCGCTCCGTGTAGGACTCGATCACGCCCACGCCCGCGAGCATGGCCAAGGCCAGAAAAGCCGCTCCGACCAAAGCCCCCAACACCACGTTCTGAGCCAGCAGGTGGGCATATACGTAAATCGCAAACGGGGCCGCCGCGCAGAGCAGGATACCAATCCACACCAGCAGTTTTTTCGACAGGCCAAGCCGATCCTGCAGCGCGCCATAGAACGGCTGAATCAGCAGCGCCGCAATGGCGTTGGCCGCGAAAACAAAGCCGATTTCCGTGCCATTCAGGCCGATGACTCGATGCAGCCAGATCGAGAACAGCGAGTAGCTGGATGACCACGAAAAGAAGAAAAAATACAGTAAACCACTGATGAGCCAGTACTCACGTCTCATTGGAATCGACATGGAACAGTCCTCCTGTTTTTATTTTAGTTAACGTTAACATTTCAGCGCATTACGCGTCCTGGACGGGCTCGTTGTCAAGTGGGTTGAGTGCAAATGCTGATGATATCGCGATAAGAAAACCGGGCAAAAGCCGTACTGCCGGCGACTCCGAGAACACTTGCGATCTCTCGCAAATGCCTGTTCGACCAAGGACTCGTTTGAAGAGTGTGTAGTGCCCCAATACAAAAACAAGAGGGTCAGCATGCGTAATACACCGCTTCGGGGTATCTTTGCCCTGCTTTTTTTCAACCACCAACCTGCTTGCCGAACCGGCCTTGGCCGTATCCCCACACGCAGGCAACGTGTCAGGAGGCCTTCTGAGGCCGCGACTTACCACTCAGGAGATTCAAGGAATGAAAACGCTGTGTGCTGCTCTGCTGTTGATGGTCATGACCGCTACGGCCCAGGCCAAGGATGCCCAAGTCGGATTTCAGGAGACGGTCATTCCCGATACCGACCATGGCCGCCCGCTGAACCTGGTGGTCTGGTATCCCACCACCGCTGTTGGCGAGACGCAATTGATCGGTGACAATCCTGCCTTTATCGGCGTGCAGGCCTTGCCGAACGCCGCCCCCGCTACCGGTGAGCATCCGCTGGTAGTGATCTCCCATGGCTACGGTGGCAACTGGATTAACCAGACCTGGCTCGCCAGCGCCCTGGCCCGACAGGGCTATATCGTCGCGGCACCCAATCACCCCGGTACCACCAGCCGCGATCGCACTCAGCCGGCAGCCTCCGAGTTGTGGCGCCGGCCCGCCGATATCAGTCGGGTCATTGATGCGATCACCGCCCAACCGAAGCGGTTTGGCGGAGTGGCCAACCACAAGATCGCGGTCATCGGGCACTCTCTCGGTGGCTGGACTGCGCTGGAAATCGGCGGCGCACGCTTTGATCCGCAACGCTTTGCCGAGGACTGCACAGCTCATCCTGTACTTGCCGGCTGCAAGGTTTATCAAGACATTCAGGCCGGGGCCACCGCCGAATCCCGGCAGCGCTTGTCGAGAAATTTGAGCGACCCGCGCGTGGCCGCCATCGTTTCATTGGACCTCGGCCTGTCCCGAGGCTTTACCGATAAAAGCCTTGCAGACCTGCACCGACCAGTACTGGTGATTGCCGCTGGCTGGCCCTCGGAAGAACTGCCGGCAAGGTTGGAGTCAGCCGACTTGGCCAGGCGCCTGCCTCAAGCGTCAGTGCGCTACCTGGAAATCAGCGACGCCACCCACTTCAGCTTCATGGCCCCCTGCAAACCGGGCGCTGTGCAACTGATTGAGCAAAACGACCCCGGTGACGGGATCATCTGCCGGGATGGCGATGGGGGCCGCCCGCGGGCGCTGATCCAGCAGCAAGTGCTTGGTGTGATCAGCGAGTTCCTGGCGCAATCGCTCTAGGTGTCTGGTCCCAGGGTGAGAGGGTGCGGATTGAGTGACTTGGGCTGGTTATGCGACTCGTATTCTCTATGATGAGTCACCCGCCATAGCGAGAGTGTTAGTTATGCCCGTTTCTTCAAATCGAAAATCCCCTGTCATTTTATGCCCTGCGTCCAGCAGCGACCTGGAAGATCTGGTAGCTATCCGGATTGAAGCCATGCGCGAAAGCCTTGAGCGGGTTGGGCGATTTGATCCTGAGCGTGCGCGAGAACGGTTTCTCGATGGTTTCGACGCGAACAGTACACGCCGTGTGGAGGTGTGTGGTGATCTGGTCGGTTTTGTAGTCATCAAAGACCATCAGCGCGAGCTTCTGCTTGACCACTTGTACGTGATACCTGGCGCTCAAGGGACGGGAATAGGCTCTGAAGTGCTCACCCAAATTTTCAGAGAAGCTGATGAGAAAGGGCGTTCAATTAAGGTGGGGGCCCTCAAAGAAAGCGCCTCAAATCGCTTTTACATTCGTCATGGCTTTGAGTTCGTCGAAAGTGGTGAGTTTGATAATTATTATGTCCGCGCCAGCAGGCATGCTGTCGGCTGGAGCGGCTAGACGGATCTCGGTAAGCCAATGGCAAACACACCTAAGTGAGCGATCCGTCTTCAACCTCTAAAAATCATCGACTTTTTGAAATTACACCCTTCATATATTGATTTAAATCGCGAAAATCCTGAACCTTCCAAGCGAATGGCGATAGTTTTACACCACTCTCTCGCAACGTTTTTGGAATCAAGTCTCCATTTGGACGAAGTATTATCGATGACACAATAACGCCCGGATAATCATTTAGTCGTTTTTTGAAAACGGATGTTGTGAGGTCAGGTGCAGGAGGATTGCTTTTATTAGCCAAGGGTCCTGTTCCCTTGAGATCTGCTCCGTGGCACATGGCACATCTCTGTGAATAGAGATTTTTTCCATTGGCGTTATCCGCAAAAGACAGTGATGCTTGAATGAGCGATAAAATGCCCAGCGACGCGATGAATAATATTTTCACTTTCATTTTCCATATAGCCCTGTTGTATCAATCAGATCACAACCCGCCACTCACAAACTGGTTACGTCCGAACGCCTTGGCGTTATAGAGAGCCTGATCTGCCACCTCAATCAACCCTCGCAAATGGTCCAGTTGAGATCCCGTGGCTGTGGCAATCCCAATGCTCACACTCAGCCGTCCGAATGGGCTGGTGTTGTGCGCAATGTTTTCTTGCTTCAAACGGTCGAGGATAAGTTGCGCCACCACCGCGGCACCGTCACTGTCGGTGTCAGGCATGATGATGCCCATCTCCTCTCCGCCATAACGTGCCACCAGATCTGACGGTCGCCTTACGCACGCCTCGAAGATTCTGCCAACCGTCTGCAGGCATGCGTCTCCTGCCACATGCCCGAACGAGTCGTTAAAGCGCTTGAAGTAGTCGATATCGATCATCATCAATGCCAGCGTCGTACCCTCACGCTGTGCTCGCCGAGCCTCCATGGCGAGGCTCTCATCAAAGCAGCGCCGATTTGCCAAACCGGTCAGGGCGTCCTTCATGGCAAGCAACTCAAGCTGTCGATTCGATGAGAGCAACTGTTGCTGGGCTCCACGCAACTGATCTTCTGCCTTGGTCCGCCGACGGATATCCAGGATCAAGAACCAGCCGATAAGACCGGTAAGCCCCAACAGCCCCGTCACCACCACCGCCGACAGCAGTGCCTCCGTCCGCCACGCGGCGAGGGCTTCGCGCTTGCCTAGTGCCACAGTCGTTATCAGCGGCAGCCGGTCACTCTGTCGGAAAGCGTAGAGCCGCTCCACGCCGTCCAGGCTGGAGGTAAACGACGCAGTGCCGACTGATCGATCGACAAGATACTTTGTATAGATGGGCGACTTGGAAAAGTTGCGCCCCATGTCCTGCTCGCGGAAAGGATAGCGAACCAGCAACGTACCGTCGGTATGGGACAAACCGATAGCGCCCTCCTGCCCCACGTCGATCTTTCCAAACAACCGCAGGAAGTTTTCGACCCCCAAGGTGACCACCACTACGCCGGCGAACTCACCGCGAGGATCATTGAAACGCCGGCTGATGGTGATCACCCATTCCTGATTAGATCGGCTCTGGATTGGCGGACCGATAAAGATCTCACGGGATGGATCGTCACGGTGATGAATGAAATAGGCCCGATCAGTGTTGTTCACCCCGGCTGGAATCGGCAGGTTGGAGGACATCAACCAGCGCCCCTGATTATCGTAGATCGCGATACTACTGAGCTGTGGCATCAGCGGCTCCTGGCGGCTGACCAATGCACTCAGCCGCTGAATCTGCGCAGGTCCGCTACCTTCGGTTTCCAGCCGTTCGACAAGCCCGAGCAAAAGCAGCGAGCTTTGGCGGACGATACCTTCGGAATAAGTAACAAGCGCCTGGGTAAGGTTCAAGCCATGGATGTTCACTTCCTCCAGTGCTTGATCTCGAGAGGCCAACACCTTCCAGACCGTCAGTGACGCCAGGGAGCAACCGATAACCAACAGCAAAAGCACAACCAGGTGGGTATCACGCTTCACATTACGACCCTATGGAAAGTCCGGTTTTCCGTTTCAGCGACTATTGGACCAGGGCAATAGCGGCAGCCATTCGTCCTTTTCTTGAACAAGGATACAAGTAGTCGTGGATCGCTGCAGCAACAGAGTGATGAGGGAGGAAGATGCAGACTGCCGAGCTGATCAGCAGGACAAGCCAACCGATCAGTTGCATCCCCCTGGCGAGCGCATCCTCGCTTCAAGGTGAGTCTTCCCACTCGAAAAGCATTCAAGAACTTAAAGAGGTCGCCGACACAGGAAGTTGCTACTTGCGCCTCGAAAAAGGCGGATCCAATGAATGGCTTCCTATGGACTCCTTCTCATGGAATCGATGACCCTCCTTACAAAGAGATGAACGCCATATGGAAGGGTTAAAAGCCTTTTTCATCGACACTTCAATCGATATGCCCTATGTGCACGGTTCCCACAATTCGGGCCTGGTGCTGCTCTCGATTCTGGTGTCGATCTTTTCGGCGACGATGTCGTTGCAAACCGCACAGATCGCGCGCAAAGCTGAAAACGCCTGGTATCGGCACGTCGCCATCAGCACTGGCGCAATCGCCTTGGGTGGCGGCATCTGGACCATGCACTTCATCGGCATGCTGTCATTCGACCTCCACACCCACGTCAACTACGCCACCGCCCTGACCCTGCTCTCCCTGCTACCCGCCTGCGTGGCGTCCTGGTTCGCCTTGCTGATGCTGACAAGGCGTGAAGTGACACTGCCGCACCTGGTCATGAGCGGCACCCTGGTGGGTTTAGGCATTGGCACGATGCATTACATCGGGATGGCCGCGATGCAAACATCGTTGCAGATGCGCTATGACCCCCTCATCTTTGCCCTCTCTATCTTGCTGGCCATCAGCCTCGCGGTGTTTGCGCTGTGGGTGAGTTACGGGCTGCAACACACCGCGCTCAACTCAATCAGGCGGTTACTGATCAGTGGTACCTTCATGGGCTCGGCGATCGCCGGCATGCACTACACCGGCATGGCCGCCGTACGCTTCATCGGTACCCCGGACAACGCCACCGCCAGCGTACTGATCAACGCGACCTTTGCCTCGTTTGCGCTTTCCACCTTCACCGTCACGGTGACTGTGCTGGTATTTGCGCTCAATGGACTGATGCACTCACGCAAGCTGTACCAGACGATGGAGGAGAACAATCTCAAGATCGAGGACAGCAAGTCACGCATGCGTGCCATCCTCGACACCGCCGTCGACGGCATCATCACCATCGACAGCCATGGATTGATCCAGAGCTTCAACCACTCGGCGGAACGGCTGTTCGGCTGGACGGCCGAGGAAGTCTTCGGCCGTAACATCAAGATGCTGATGCCCGAACCCGACCAGTCTCGGCATGACAGTTACCTCCACAATTACCAGACATCCGGCACACCGAAGATCATCGGAATAGGTCGAGAGGTCATGGGCTTGCGCAAAGACGGCAGCCTGATGCCGATGCGCCTGGCCGTCGGTCGTGTTGATCTGCCCAACGAGCTGCTGTTCGTCGGTTTCGTGACCGACATCACCGAACGCCATACACTGGAGGCATCGCTGCGCGAGACTGCTGAACGGGCCGAACGCGCGGCTACGGCCAAAAGTACCTTTCTGGCCAATATGAGCCACGAAATCCGCACGCCGATGAACTCCATCATCGGCTTCACCGAGCTCTTGTTGCAGGGGGATCTGACATCGATCCAACGCAACCACCTGAACACCGTACGGCAATCATCAAGATCCCTGCTCGGGTTGATCAACGACATCCTCGACACCTCGAAGATGGAACATGGCAGCTTGGCACTTGAGGCCATAGATTTCTCGCTCAAAGGTCTGGCACTGCAGATCGAATCCTCCCTGCGACTGGGGGCACACGCCAAGCACCTGACCCTCTCCACGCACTACCCGAGCGACATGAATGAATACTTCCGCGGCGATCCGCTGCGCATCCTGCAGATACTGACCAACCTGGTCGGCAATGCCATCAAGTTCACTGAACACGGTCGCGTCGATATCTCGTTCAGCCATGAGCCCGACGGTGTGCATGTGAAGGTCAAGGACACGGGCATCGGCATGACGCCCCAGCAGGCCGAGTCGATATTTGCACCGTTTACGCAGGCCGATGCCTCCATCAGCCGTCGTTTCGGTGGCACAGGGTTAGGCACCACGATCGCGCGCCAGTTGGTCGAGCAGATGAGCGGCCGTATCGAGGTCGAAAGCGCGCTCGGATGCGGTAGCACCTTCCACGTGCTGCTGCCCCTGCCCATCGGACAAAAACCGGCGGCCCTTAAACCCACGACCTACCATCAGGCACTGCCGCCCCTGAAGATCCTGATCGCCGACGACGTCGCCCAAAACCTCGAGCTCCTGACACTGACACTGGGCGCCGGCGGACACACCATCGTGATGGCTCATGATGGGGATGAGGCGGTAGAGAAATTCAGGACTGAACACTTCGACCTGGTGCTGATGGATGTCCATATGCCTCGCACCGACGGCCTGCAAGCCACTCGGCTGATCCGCCAGTACGAACGCACCCACTCTCGCCCTCACACCCCCGTCATCGCGCTTACCGCCAGCGTGATGGCCGAGGACCGGAAAACCGCACGCCAGGCCGGAATGGACGGCTTTGCCGTAAAGCCACTGGACGCGCCACGGTTATTCGATGAGATCGCGCAGGTGCTGAACCTCGAACGTCGCCCCTCGTCCTCCCGCGAGCAGGATCGAACCGCACCGCCATCCCAGTTGATCGATTGGATAGCCGGCACCTCGCTATGGGGCAGTAAAACGAGATTGGCCAAAGCGCTTGAGCAGTTCCTGAGCGCAACGGCGGTCAACCATCCACTCCCGGATGAAGCAGAGCGCTCAGTTGATTGGGAGGCGACACTGCTCAGTCTCCATAGCATTCACGGCGCAGCGGGTAATCTTGCCCTACCGGCCGTGACTGAGTTGGCCAGCACACTGGAGGACATGGTCAGGACAGGATGGCGCGAGGAAGCACGACCGCAAATCACCCAACTGCGCCTCTTGCTGCAGTCAGCCGCCAAGGAGCTACAGGCCAGTGAGGCACTCGTCGTCGATAACGAAGTACCTCAATCGCCCATGCTGGAGCCCGAACTCCTCGCCCACATGCAGGCTCTGCTGAGATGCTTTGAGCACAGTGAATTGAACGATGCGGTACTGGAGAAGGTGTGCACGGGCCTGGAAAGTCTCGGCGAACGCGCGCAAGTCCAAGCTTTGCGGACTGCGGTTGATACCTTTGAGTTAGACCACGCTCACACGCTGCTGCTGCAGCTCGTCACCACCCATGCCACGGAACCCCAAGCGTGAGCCGGCTATGAAGCGAATGACAGACCAACGCCCGACCTTGCTGCTGGTCGATGATGAGGCAATCAATCTTCAGGTCCTGCGCCACACGCTGCAGGATGACTACCGACTACTCTTCGCCAAAGACGGGTACAAGGCCCTGGAACTTGTGCGCACTGATCGCCCGGACCTGATTTTACTCGACATCATGATGCCAGGCCTTTCAGGCTACGACGTCTGCACAGCGCTCAAGCAAGATCCCTGCACGAGCGCCATCCCCGTGATCTTCGTCACCGCGCTGAGCGAGGTCGACAACGAGACACGCGGCCTGGAACTGGGCGCGGTCGACTACATAGGCAAGCCCTACCATCCCGGTATCGTCAAAGCCCGCGTGCGCACCCACTTGTCGCTCGTGCAGGCACAGGAGCTGCGCGATACACGCTTGCAGATCATCCAGCGCCTGGGCACGGCGGCCGAGTTCAAGGACAACGAGACCGGCCTGCACGTCATACGCATGAGCCACTTTGCGCAGACGCTGGCCCTGGCCGCGGGCTATAGCCGCTACGCAGCGGATGATTTACTGCATGCCGCGCCGATGCACGATGTCGGCAAGATCGGTATCCCGGACGCCATCCTGCAAAAGCCTGGCAAGCTCACGGAGGATGAATGGCAGATCATGCGCCAGCACACCGTGATCGGCGCCAAAATTATCGGCGACCACCCTTCAGGGCTGCTGCATACGGCGCAAATTATCGCGCTGAGCCATCACGAAAAATGGGACGGCAGCGGCTACCCCAATGGACTCGCCGGTGAAGACATCCCCCATGTCGCCCGTGTGGTCGCCATAGCCGATGTGTTCGATGCCCTCACGAGTGAGCGGCCCTATAAACGCGCCTGGTCTGTCGAGGACGCCGTAGGACTGATACGCCAGCAATGCAACCAGCATTTCGACCCTGAATTGGTAGGGATATTTCTGGACTGCCTGCCTGAAATCCTCAAGATACGCGAACGCTGGGCCGATGCTGAATCCTGAGCGCTTGCGCCTGGCTTCCCGCTCAGTTGAATCCGAGTGTCACGAAGGGCTGCCTGGTCCATAACGTCATGAGCAAGGATGATAGGGAAATATTAATGAGCACCTCATCACGAGTATCCCTCACCCCACAAGGGGCGGAGTTTTCACGGATCATCTTTGGCATGTGGCGTTTGAGCGAGTGGTCGCTGTCCGTCCATGAGCGCCGGCAACTGATTGAAGCCGCGCTCGAACTCGGAGTGACAAGCTTCGATCACGCGGACATCTACGGCAACTATCAGTCTGAAGCCTTGTTTGGCGAAGTGCTCGCCGCCGCCCCGCATTTGCGCGAACAGATGCAACTGGTCAGCAAGTGCGGAATCAAGTTGCTCTCGTCTCGGCGGCCGGAGCATCGACTCAAGACCTATGACACCGGTTTCGAGCACATTGTCGCCTCGGCCGAGCACTCACTGCGCGCCCTGCATACCGAGTACCTGGATGTGCTGCTGATCCACCGTCCCGATCCGTTGATGGATGCGGATGAGGTTGCACGGGCCTTCAAGGCGTTGCATCAGGAAGGAAAAGTACGGGATTTCGGTGTCTCGAACTTTACCCCCTCCCAGTTCGCCCTGCTCCAGGACAGAATGGTCGCCAACGGTCTGTCACTGGTGACCAACCAGGTCGAATGTTCGCTGCTGCAACTGGCCCCTCTCTATGATGGGACCTTCGACCAGGCTCAACAGCTCAAGTGCGCGCCCATGCTCTGGTCGCCGCTCGGTGGCGGGCGTATTTTTACCGATTCGGACCCCGTGGCCAGCCGAGTCAGGGAGACCCTGACGCACCTGGGAGAGCAACTGGGTGCGCCTGCTACAACGATCCTGATGGCTTGGCTGCTTGCACTGCCCAGCCGGCCACTGCTCATCTCGGGCTCGAGACGCATCGAGGTGCTACGTGAGTCGGTAGATGCCTGCCAGCTAACGCTGACGAAAGATCACTGGTTCGAGCTTCTGAGCTCGGCACAGGGCCATGAGGTGCCGTAGATGGGCGATAACCGCACAGGTTTTCTCTGACTCAAACGGCTCTCCCAAACCCGGCACCAGAGCCGAACCTCCCTGCCCATCACGCTTTGCGGCCGACGTGTACCCTCTCGTTGGCTTTTCGGCCTTCGCTCAGGCTCAACATCGATGCGCCACCCTGTTGACGAAATTAACCATTTGGTACATTTTCACGACGCCTGCTTGGCTGCCTCTGCCGATGCGTGAAAAAAACAATGGAGGTCATTGCAATGACTCATGTAATCCTGGTGCTCAATGGCCCGAACCTGAACATGCTGGGCACTCGTGAGCCGGCCACTTACGGCTACGAAACACTGGCTGATGTCGCCGATCTGTGTGAACGCACGGCCGCCTCTCACGGTCTGCAAATCGAGTTTCGCCAAACCAATCATGAAGGTGAACTCATCGACTGGATTCATCAGTCCCGAGGTCGCTGTGGAGGCATCGTGATCAACCCGGCAGCCTGGACCCATACCTCCGTGGCGATCCGCGACGCCTTGATCGCCGCAGAGTTACCGGTGATCGAAGTGCACCTGTCCAACGTGCACAAACGTGAAGAGTTCCGCCATCACTCATTTGTCTCGGCCATTGCTGTCGGCGTGATTTGCGGAATGGGAACCCACGGCTACCGTCTCGCCCTTGAACATTTCGCCCACTTATTGAAAGTCTGATCGCCATGAACCTGAACAAGAAATCCGTACTGGCCGGCCTGATTGGTGCTGGTATCCAAGCCTCGCGTACACCGGCCATGCACGAACAGGAAGGTGATGCCCAGGGCATTCGCTATGTGTATCGGCTGATCGATCTGGATGCCTTGAAACTCGACGTCAACGGGCTGCCCGAACTGCTCAAGAGCGCTGAACGGATGGGTTACACCGGGCTCAATATCACCTATCCCTGCAAGCAGGCCATCCTCCCCTTGCTCGATGAGCTTTCTGACGAGGCGCGCGGTATTGGCGCGGTCAACACGGTGGTGTTCAGGGAGGGCAAGCGTATCGGCCACAACACCGATTGCCTTGGGTTTGCCGAGGGGTTTCGCCGTGGTCTTGCCCAGGCCGCACGTCACCGTGTGATACAGATGGGGGCCGGCGGCGCCGGTGCGGCGGTGGCACATGCGTTGCTGTCCGAAGGGGTCGGGCAACTGGCGATATTTGAAGTCGATCCGAGTCGCGCCCAGGCTCTGGTTGATAACCTGAACGCACACTTCGGAGCTGGACGGGCGATTGTCGGGCGGGATCTAGCTGCAGCCCTTGCGGCGGCTGATGGCGTGGTCAATACCACCCCGGTGGGCATGGCAAAACTGCCTGGCACGCCACTGCCGGTGACACTTCTGCACGCCGGGTTATGGGTGGCCGAGATCATCTACTTCCCACTCGAAACCGAGCTGCTCAAACAGGCTCGCGCCTTGGGTTGCCGCACGCTGGATGGCGGCAGCATGGCCGTGTTCCAGGCAGTCAAGGCCTTCGAGCTGTTCACTGAGTGCCCGGCCGACGCCGAGCGCATGCAGGCGCACTTTAACAGCATGAACAGCTGAGCCCGAAAAACCGAGGCGGTGCGTCTATCAATCGCGCCGCCGCGGGTCTTCGCGCGGGAGCGTGAATATCAGATGCCGGCCTGCAAGTAGTGCAGCACCGACTCGCAAATCATCGCCTTGTGCCGATGCTTGATCTGTTCCTCGGAGAGATCGATCTGGAATATCTCACTGAAGGTATGCCGGTTGGAGACTCGATAAAAACAGAAGGAGCTGATCAGCATATGCAAATCGATGGCCTCTACGCCCCGACGAAAAACCCCTTGGGCTTCACCGCGCAGTAACGTTTCCTTGATTGTCTCCAGGACGTGATGGCTCATCGAGCGAATCGCCGGGGACTGCTTGACGTTGGCACCGTTGTGGATGTTTTCGATGCCGACGATGCGTACGAAATCGACATTGCGGTCATGGTGGTCGAACGTGAACTCCACAAGGCGCTGGATGGCTTGCAGTGGTTCCAGCTCGGCCAGTTGCAGCTGACTTTCTGTTCGCCTGATGTCGCCGTAGAGCTTCTCGAGGACTTCAACGTAGAGCTGTTCCTTGCTACCGAAGTAGTAATAGATCATGCGCTTCGATGTTTTCGTGCGCTCGGCGATGGCGTCGACCCGCGCACCGGACAAACCCAGGCTGACAAACTCGACAATGGCTGCCTGGAGGATGTCCTTGCGGGTTTGTTCCGGGTTGTTTTTTCGGCCCTTGTGCCGTGCTTCGAGGGGTTGAGGTGCACCGGCATCGGCGAAATTCGTCATTCTGGGCTCACGACCGCGTTGGAGTCGCCCGATTATGGGCTGAGCGTCTCCCGGAAGGAAGTCTCATTCAGAGCCTGGCCTGGCGCACGGCACCTCTACGGGACTTGGCCATCGCGGCCAGTCGCACCGCTACGTTGGCCGCGCCATAGCCGACATAACCCTTCTTGCGTTGCAGGATCTCGAAGAAAAAGCGGTCGCCGAACGGCTCCGTGTAGACGTGGAACAACTCGCCACCCTGGGCATCGCGGTCATAGAGCACGTTGAAATAGGCCAGCTCGCTGAGGAACTCATCGTCGAAGTCGAAGCGCGCCGCCAAGTCGTCATAGTAATTGAGCGGGATATCCAACAGCGGCACCTGAGCCGCCTTGGCGCGGCTGACTTCAGCAAAGATATCCTCACAGGAAAATGCAATATGGTGCACCCCTGAGCCCTGATAACTGGACAGTGCATGGGAGATCGCCGTGTTACGATTTTCCGAGATGTTCAGCGGCAAACGCACGGTGCTGCATTGGCTGCGCAACGCCCGGCTTTTGACCAGGCCGTAGGGATCGGGCAGCACCACTTCGTCGTCGGCCTCGAAGTCCAGCAAGCTTTTATAGAACAGTACCCAACTGTCGAGACTGTCCGCAGGCAACGCCATCGCCATGTGATCGATGCGCTGCAAGCCTCCTCCCGGCATCGCTTGTGGGTCCAACTTGAAATCGCTGTCGTAGATCGACTTGCCCGCCTCGGTCGGTTCAACCAGATAGATCAGGCTGCCATCCGGCGCACGTACGGAAGGAATCTCGCGTTCGTTGGGACCGACCAGGCCACGGTATGGCTGCCCCTTGTACATCTGCGCGCGCTCCAACGCCGCACTGCCGTTCTCGACCCGTAACGCCATGGCACATAGCGAAGGGCCGTGCGCCTCGAAAAAATTATGGGCGAACGAATAGGGTTCGGCGTTGAGCACGATCTTGATATCGCCTTGACCCAGCAGGCTGACCGCTTTCGAGCGATGCTGACCGAGATGGGCAAAGCCGAGGTTCTCCAGCCAGGTGGACAGCCGTGCACCCTGGGCTTCATCTACCGCGAACTCGAGGAACTCAACGCCGTCATAGCGGCTTGCCGAAGGTGGGTTGAAGAGTATGTCGGTGTTGATCGGCTCGACGTCTTTTTCCAACAGCCTGCGGGTTTTTTCTTCCAGGTACAGCAGCGAGCGCAGGCCATCCGCCGCGTTGGCTCGAGGCGGCGCGGCACGGAAGCCATCGTTGAAGATTTCCAGCGACAACGGCCCGGTGTAACCGCTACGCAGGATTGGCGCGAGGAATCCGGCCAGATCAAACTCCCCCTGGCCGGGGAAGCAGCGGAAATGTCGGCTCCACTCCAGCACATCCATGGCCAAAAGCGGCGCATCAGCCATCTGCACGAAGAAAATCTTGTCGCCGGGAATCTGCGCAATGGCGCTGGGGTCGCCCTTGAGTGACAAGGTATGGAAGCTGTCGAGCAGCACGCCAAGCGCCGGATGATCGACCTGGCGTACCAGGTTCCACACCTGCTGCCAGGTGTTGACATGACGCCCCCACGCCAGCGCTTCGTAGCCAATCCGCAGGTTTCGAGCGCCGGCGCGCTCGGCGAGCAGGCTCAGGTCATCCAGAAGAATACGTTCATCGCCCAGCGAATCCGTAGCGGTGTTACTGCACACCAGAACCAGGTCGGTGCCCAGCTCCTGCATCAAGTCGAACTTTCGCTCGACGCGGTCGATATTGCGCTGCAGGCGATCACGACGGCAGCCTTCGAAGTCGCGAAACGGTTGAAACAAGGTAATGGCGATACCCAGATCAGCACACATCTGCCGGATGTTGCGCGGACTGCCATCATCGTAAAGGAGATCATTTTCGAAGATTTCCACACCGTCAAAACCCGCGGCCGCAATGGCTTCGAGTTTCTCCGGCAAGGTACCGCTCAAGGAAACGGTGGCAATCGAACGCTGCATGCTGCGGGCTCCTGGATGAATGCGGCTACTACGGGCCGCCCTGTTAAAGCACCGGATTGATCAGCCTGTTCGGGGCCATGCTGGGTGCTGCAGCGAATTATTCGCTTGAGAAATTAGCACGACAATCACAAATGTACTAACCAGTTAGTTTTGTGTTCGATTATCGAACAGAAGCCGCCTTTGCCAATTGACGCTGTTTCGCTCGCTGCTCAAAACTAGCTGCACATTCATAGGACGAGCCCGCAACACCGTTAGCCAATGCCTTGGGAATTTAATCGTCCCCGGTCGTGTCACCCGCCAGCTCATAACAATTTCAAGAATAGGGCCTTAGCCATGTTTCAAACCGAAGTAACTTCCCGCACAACTGCGGCGCCCCCGGGTATCGGTGAAAAAATCCGCGATGCCATGGCCGTTGGCAAAACCCGCTGGGGCATGCTCGCCCTGGTATTTTTCGCCACCACACTGAACTACATCGACCGCGCCGCCCTTGGCATCATGCAGCCGCTCCTCGCCAAGGAAATGAGCTGGACGGCGATGGATTACGCCAACATCAACTTCTGGTTCCAGGTCGGTTATGCCATCGGCTTTGTGCTGCAAGGCCGCTTCATCGATCGGGTCGGGGTCAAGCGTGCATTCTTCCTGGCCGTGTTGCTGTGGAGTTTCACCACCGGCGCCCATGGCCTGGCGACCTCCGCCGTCGGCTTCATGGTCTGCCGTTTCGTTCTCGGCCTGACCGAAGCCGCCAACTACCCGTCCTGCATGAAGACCACTCGACTGTGGTTCCCAGCCGGTGAGCGCGCTGTCGCGACCGGCATATTCAATGCCGGGACCAACGTTGGCGCGATGATGACCCCTGCCCTGCTGCCCTTGATCCTGTCCGTATGGGGCTGGCAAGCGGCGTTCATCTGCATGGGCCTGCTGGGCTTGATCTGGGTGGTGTGGTGGAGCTTGAAGTACCACAACCCCGAAGATCACCCCACCGTGCGCCAAAGCGAGCTGGATTACATCAATAAGGACGTCGAGCCGGCGTCGGCCAAAGTCCCCTTCTCACGCATCCTGCGTATGCGCGGCACCTGGGCGTTTGCCTTGGCCTATGCGCTCACGGCTCCCGTGTTCTGGTTCTACCTGTACTGGCTGCCGCCGTTCCTCAATCAGCAATACAACCTGGGCATCAGCGTTACCCAGATGGGCATTCCGCTCATGCTGATCTGGTTGACGGCCGACTTCGGCAGTATCGGCGGCGGGATCCTTTCTTCCTGGCTGATCGGTCGCGGCATGCGTGCGACCACATCGCGACTGCTATCGATGTTGATATTCGCGATCACCATCATCGGCGTGATTTTCGCCGCCAATGCCAGCGGCTTGTGGATTGCGGTATTGGCCATCGCCCTGGCCGTCGGCGCACACCAGGCCTGGACTGCGAATATCTGGAGCCTGGTGATGGATTACACGCCCAAGGACCTGATCAGTACCGTGTTCGGTTTCGGTGGCATGTGCGCTGCGATTGGCGGCATGTTCATGACCCAGATCGTCGGCGCGGTACTGACCGCGACGAACAACAACTACAGCGTGCTGCTCATGATGATCCCGGCGATGTACTTCATCGCCCTGATCTGGATGTACTTCATGTCCCCGCGCGATGTTGAAGTCATCAAGGACTGATCACCCTTGATTGTCGGTAAAAGAGGCCGCCCTCCAGGCCTCTTTTCTTGAAGCATTCCCAGCAAGAAATGTTCAAAAGCACTAACCAGCCCCGAATTCGATGCCCTCATATAACTATAAGAAGGTCCCTTGCCATGCCCGAAATTCGTCATCTTATCAGCGCACTTCCAGCCGCTGTCGCCGCCAGCGTCCTTGTTCCAGTCACCACCCAGGCAGCCGGATTTATCGACGATGCCAACGTCAATCTGAATATTCGGAACTTCTTCATCAATCGTGATTTCGTCAACCCCGCCAACGCGCAACGCACTGCCCAGGAGTGGACCCAGAGCTTCATCCTCGACGCCCGTTCCGGCTTCACCCAAGGCACGGTCGGCTTTGGTGTCGATGTGCTGGGGCTGTATTCAATGAAGCTCGATGGCAGCAAGGGCACGGGGGGCACGCAGTTGCTGCCCATCCACAGTGACGGCTCTCCGGCAGATGATTTCGGACGTACTGGAGTGGCCGTCAAGGCGCGCTTTTCCAAGACGGAGTTGAAGGTCGGAGAATGGATGCCCGTACTGCCCATCCTGCGCTCCGATGACGGCCGCTCGCTGCCGCAAACCTTTCGCGGGGGACAGATCACGTCCAGGGAAATCGATGGCCTGACGCTTTATGGCGGCCAGTTCCGTGGCAACAGCCCACGCAACGATGGCCTCATGGAGGACATGTCGCTATTCAACGTGCCGAAGGTGACGTCCGACCGCTTCAACTTTGGTGGTGCCGAATACACCTTCAACGACAATCGCACCCAAGTCGGCGTGTGGCATGCCCAATTGGAAGATATCTACCAGCAACAGTATTTCAACCTGACTCACCGTCAGCCGATGGGCGACTGGATACTGGGCGCCAACCTCGGTTTCTTCACCGGAAAGGACGATGGCAGCCATCTGGCAGGTCATCTTGATAACAAAACCTGGTCAGGGATGTTTTCGGCAAGGTACGCAGCCAACACCTTTTACCTCGGCCTGCAAAAGGTCAACGGCGACAACTGGATGCGGGTCAATAGCACCAGCGGCGGCACACTGGCCAACGACAGCTATAACTCCAGCTTCGACAACGCCGGCGAGCACTCCTGGCAACTGCGGCATGACTACGACTTCGCCGCCCTCGGCATCCCCGGCCTGACGATAATGAACCGCTACATCCGTGGCGACAACGTGCACACCACCAGCACCAGCACCGGCCGGGAGTGGGTGCGGGAGTCGGAGCTGGCTTACGTCATTCAGTCAGGCACCCTCAAAAACCTGTCGCTGAGGCTACGTAACTCAAACATGCGTCGAGACTACAGCACCAACGAGTTCGACGAGAATCGGTTGATTATCAGCTACCCGCTGTCGCTGCTGTAACAAGACGAAAAAAGCAGGGCGCCGGTCAACTGCGCGCCCTGCCGAGTTGCAGTCTGTGGCGCAGTTCCCCCCGATATCACCTCACGCAATATTGCCCCTCTATCCAAATGGTTACGGATAACGTCCATCTCGATACTCCTGCCCGACCTCGCGCAGCACATCCACACACCACTGGGCCGCCAATGGCATCGGCAGCGCCGGATTGCTGCACAGCCCCACCGAACCACCGGGCTCGCGAATCCCCAGCTCCAGCTCCACCAACTCACCTCGACTCAGGTCTTGCCGTACAGCGTCGAATGGCGCCACCCAGATCGCCTGGCTGCACTGCACGTAACGTCGGCTCAAGGTTAATGACAGGGTTTCCAGTCTCTGGCTTGGCGGGCTGATGCCATGCTGCACAAACAGACTGTCGGCGAACTTGCGAATCGTCGTCCCCGCCAATGGCAATACCAATGGGTAGTCTTCAAGATTTTTAGGCGCCCGCGAATCGGCCAATAGCGGATGGCCGTTACGCACCACCAAGGTCATGGACTCGCTGTACAGATGTTCGAATGCCAGCCCAAGAATCTGCGGACTCTCGGTCATGCGGCCGACCACCAGGTCCAACTCACCGACCCGCAGTTGGGACAGCAGGTACGCACTCGGCCCAGTGACCACACTGACGACCAGCGCAGGATGTCGAGCGTGCAAACGGCAGACGACTTCCGGTACCAGCAGGCTTTCCACGGTGGAGAGTACGCCGAGCCTAGCGGTGACAGGTTCATGCTCGCCGGAACGCAGGCTGTTCACCCCCTCGCGTAGCGCTTGTACACTCGGCCCCGCATAACGCAGAAAAGCCACCCCGGCTTCAGTCAACACCGCACCGCTTTTACTGCGCGCGAACAGAGTTGTGGCCAGCAGGGTTTCCAACTCTTTGAGAGTTTTGGAAAGCGCCGGCTGGCTGATCGCCAGTTTGTCCGAGGCGCGCGTCAGACTGCCTTGGCGGGCCACTTCGAGAAAACACAGCAGATGGCGGAATTTGATGCGGGTATCGATGTTCACTATGGACCTTGCCTGTCGGGTGAATGGATGAAACTGTTCGACCTGGAGGTGGATGACCGTCGCCAGTACTATCTGTGCCGACGCTCAGGTAGCTAACTGTCGAGGGATGGCGCCAACCTTTATGACTGGATCAAACGTTTGAAACAATAGCCCTGTATTCATATAGAGGTGGGCAACCTTGACCTCTATACTTGTCATCGGTGTAAACCGTTGCCCCTCAACAGCATCGCTCACTCCCCCTTCCCGGCGCAGCACTCTTGAGGTGTATCGATGGACGTTGAACGCGCTCCCCGTACCAATATTTTCCGGGTTCTGTGGGGGCGCCTGAAAGAGCACCCGCTGTCGAAGCTGGGCCCCGGGCTCATCACCGGCGTGGCCGACGACGACCCTAGCGGCATCGCCACCTACTCACAGGCGGGCGCCCAATTCGGCTTGAACATGCTGTGGACGATGCCGCTGACCTTTCCCCTGATGGCCGCCGTTCAATCGATGTGCGCCAACCTCGGCCGAGTCACCGGCAAGGGACTCGCGGCCAACATCAAGACGGCCTTTCCACCCATTGTGCTACAGAGCGTCGTTCTGCTCCTGCTCATCGCCAATACCCTGAATATTGCCGCTGACGTGGCCGCCATGGGAGAGGTGGCGGAACTGGTCAGTGGCATCAACCGACACCTCATGACCGCGCTCTTCGTCTTCGGGACACTGGCACTGCAGATGTTCGTCCCTTACCACCGCTACGTGTTTTTCCTGAAGTGGCTGACGCTTTCGCTGCTGGCTTACGCCGCCGTACTGTTTACCGTGCATATCCCGTGGGAGCAGGTCGCCCTGCGTACCGTCTGGCCCCACTTCACCCCGGACGCGACCGCTGCCGCTGTGGTCGTCGCGATGTTCGGTACGACCATCAGCCCTTATCTGTTTTTCTGGCAGACCTCGGAAGAAGTCGAGGACATGCAGAACCCACCCCTGAATGCACCGCTCAATCAAGACCCGCGCGAAGCGCGCAAGGAGTTGCAACGTATCCGCTGGGACACCTGGAGTGGCATGCTCTACTCCAACATCACCGCCTACTTCATCATTCTCGCGACGGCCGTAACCCTGAACGTGGCTGGCGTGACCGACATCAACACCGCGGCACAAGCCGCCAGCGCCCTGCGGCCACTGGCCGGTGACTTCGCCTACCTGCTCTTCGCCCTCGGCATACTCGGCGTTGGCATGATCGGCGTACCGGTGCTGGCGGGCTCTGGCGCCTACGCCCTTTCCGAAGCGTTGGGCTGGAATGAAGGCCTCGAACGTAAAGTACGCGACGCCCGGGGGTTCTACGGCATCATCGCCATCAGCGTACTTGCCGCACTGGCCATCCAGTACTCGCCCATCAGCCCCATGAAAGCGCTGTTCTGGAGTGCCGTGATCAACGGGGTCGTGGCGGTGCCGCTGATGGTGGTCATCATCATGCTGGTGTCGAAGAAATCGGTGATGGGAGACTTCACGGCAAGCCGGCCGTTGATTGCCCTGGGCTGGGTGGCGACGGCCGTGATGGGGGTGGCGGCGGTGGCGATGTTTGTTCTGGGGTAGGACTCAAGGGGTCAGGGCCTTTATTGATTGTGTGCTTCAGGTGCTCCGACGGGATGTTGCCGAGACGGAGCACCCAGGCACTACCCACCGTTTGTCATCGCGGGCAAGTCGCGTGTCCACGGGTTATCCATCCCCCGTGGGAGCGTGGCTTGCCCGCGATTACGTTTTGATCGCTCTATACCAACATCAGAGTTACGCATCTAAACCACAAACTTAATGCCTGTTTTTTATAATTAACTTATAACTAATCGGACTTTTACAGCCGCTTAATATACAAATATTGTTACAACCATCACCGACCCCTGACCAGGTGGAGGCCCACGGAACTGCGCGTTTTTTCCGGCCGACATCACTCCACGGTCAACCGCCGCACCCAAACCTGAAACCGACTCAAACCGCCGCTGCCATGGCTTTCGGATCATGGCCCCGGCAACGCTTTGCCCAAAAAAACATAACGACACCAACGTCACTTCTACACACCAGGGGTTCACCATGCACGACATCTTCACTTCAAACCGTCTGACGCTGGCCATATCGTTGGCTCTGTTCGGATTGTCGGCCCACGCCGACGAAGACACCAAGGAGGGAGCCCTCCCCGTTGTCACGGTCACGGCCGAACACCACGCCGAGGACTTGCAAAAGACCCCGCTGGCGATCTCCGCATTCGACGAAAAAGCCCTTGAGGACAAGCAGATCAAAAGCATCCGCGACCTTTCCGGGCAAGTACCGAACCTGAGCCTGAGCCGTCAGTCGATTTCCTACAGTGCGCAGACCTACGGCATTCGCGGCATCGGCGAGACCGATCCGATCCAGGAGTCTGCTGTCGCGGTCTACGCCGATGACCTGTATATCCCGCGGGCGATTTCCTCGATGCTCGACTTCAACGACGTCGAGCGCGTCGAAGTTTTGCGCGGCCCTCAAGGTACGCTGTATGGGCGCAACAGCAGCGCCGGGGCCATCCGGGTGATCACGCGCGACCCGACCCAGGAAACCCGGGGTTTCTTCGAACTCGGCGCCGGCAACTACGACGCGCAGAACGCCCGCCTGCTGATCAGCGGCCCGTTGGTGGACAACGCCTTGTTCGGGAGTTTTTCGGCGATTCGCCTGAGCCGGGACGGCACCGTTTCCGACCCGACCCGCGGCAAGGACGTGAACAACATCGATATCCAGTCCTACCGCGGCAAGCTGCGCTTCAATCCCATTGATTCGCCGTGGGACGTGCAACTGACCCTGGCCGGCACCTTCGACCGTGGCGACACCACCAGCTACACCCCCTTTGATGCCAACGGCCACTTCGACAAATTCACCAGCTACAGCAGCCTCGATCCGAAGAACCGTCTCGATCAAGGCAGTTCGGTACTGCGCGCCATCTATACGATCGATGACCACTTGAACTTCAAGTCGGTGACCGCCTACTCCGCGTTCAACCAACCCGTGGACTATGACAACTCGGGACAGGCCGCGCTGATTCAGCAGAACCTGATCACCTATAACCAGAACTATGGCACCCAGGAATTCCAGCTCAACGGCAACTACGACGATTTCAGCTTCAGCACCGGCCTGTACCTGTACCGTGAAAAATTCGAAGCCGACCGTGACAGCCTGACCTACTCGATTGCGCGCAACCAGGTGATCGGCCAGGGCCAGTACAGCACCACAGACACCGAAAGCTACGCCTTGTACGGCCAGGGCAGTTACAAGATCACGCCCCGGCTGTCGCTGATCGCCGGGCTACGCTCTACCCATGAACACAAGAACTTCGACTACACCAACTACGCCATCAATACCAACCGGCAGATCACCGGCACCAACTTCACCGCCAATGTGAGCCAGTCCTGGCAATCCACCAGCCCGAAACTCGGCTTCGAATACGCCTGGACCGCGCATCTGAACCAGTACGCCTACGTCGCCAAAGGTTTCAAGGCCGGTGGCTATGACAACCGCGCACCGACCCTGGCCGCCGCCGAACAGGCCTTCTCCCCGGAGGACGTCACCACCTGGGAAACCGGCTTCAAGGGAGACTTCTTCGACCAACGCCTGCGGGCCAACGTCGCCCTGTTCTACAACGACTACAAGGACCTGCAGACCAACGCCTACGACCCGGCGCTGGGCGTGAGCCTGCGGACCAACGTCGGTCGGGCCCACACCTACGGCGTCGAGCTGGAAACCCTGACCGCACTGAGCAGCGACCTGCAACTGACCGCCAACCTCGGCTACCTGCAAAGCAAGTACGACGACTTCGCAAATGCCGGCGGCGCCGGCGTCAATGCCGACGGCAAGCAGTTGGTGTACTCGCCACGCTGGAACGCCAGCGTCGGCCTCAACTACACCATCCCGATCGGGCTGCCCGGCACCTTGCAGGCCGGCACCGACGCGCAATTCCAGACCAAGTCCTACGCCAATGCGCTGAACGATGATATCCAGGAAATCCCGACACAAACCTTCTGGAACGCCCACACCAGCTATGTCAGCGGCGACGGTCACTGGACCACCACGCTGTCAGTGAAGAACCTGCTCGACCGGGCCTACCCGCAAGCGGTCGGTTATGTGCCCTCCAGCGGTGCTCGCTACTACTCGATCAACGACCCGCGAACCCTGTTGTTGTCGGTGCGCTACGATCTCTGAGCGCTGATCACGCCCTGGTGATCAGCGCTTTCCACTGAATGACAGGACGAGCTATCAGGCCGTCCTGGCCGCTATCGCCTCGACTTCCACCAGGGCGCCGGGCAATGGCAAGGCCACCACTTGCAAGGCCGTGCGCGCCGGTTTGTTGGGCTGCTCGCGGGTGCCGAAAAACTGCGTATATCCGGCTTGCAGCCCGGCAAAATCGAGCTTGCCGCCCGTCTCCTCGGCGCCTACCAGGAACACTCGCAACTGCACGATATCCCCCAGGTCCAGAGCTTGTTGCTGGAGGATCTTGCGCAGCTTGTTGAACACTGAAACGGTCTGCACCTGGGTATTGCCATAGGCCGCCGGAGTACCCGCCGGGGCTTGCGGGTCAGCGAGGTCCGGCAAGGTGCCACTGACGAACACCAGGCCGGCGGAGGCCGGCACGGTCACGGTTTGCGAGATAGGGAAATCGCCGACGCTGGTACGTTGAATGCTGCTGCTCATCTTGTTTCTCCTTCAATGAATGCTTATGACGCGGCCAGGGCCGCTGCCTGTCGCTGCTGGATGATTCGCTCGGCCAACTGCCCGACCACATGGCGCGCCGAATTGGCGGCCGACTCCTGCCAGATGCCGACACCGCTTTGCACCAGGCCGTCGCCGGCGAAATACACCCTGCCATGGGGTTCTTCCAGCAGGGCGCTGGCCTCGGCGGGAAAGTGTTCGCGTTGCAGCCATGGGCCTTCGCTGTAGGGGATCTGCTCCCAGGACACCGCCAGAGGGTGACGCAGTTGCCGGGAGTACCCCGGATGCAGCAACTCGACCGCCTCCCGGGAGGTCGCGTATTGCGCCTCAAGGGGCTGCTCGCCGAAGGCATCGGCACCAGGACCTGTGACATAGCCGGCCACCAACAGTCCCTCGCGGGTATTCAGGTCGTTGCTGGGGTACCACAGCACCCGCGCCGGATGTTCGATCCAGGACAACCCGCCGTAGGTGCGGTACTCGGTTTCCCAGAAGCGCGGGGATTGCCAGGCCACCTTGGTTGCCTGATCACTGCGGGTGCTGAGCAGCGCCGCCTTCACCGGATCGCTGAAGTCGGTGTCCAGCCTGGCCAGCAGCGGCAGCGGCAAGGTCGACACCAGATAGTCGGCACGCACCACCTGCTCGCGGCCACTGTGCTGATCGTGATAGGTCACCGCCACACCGTCCTCGAGCTGACGAATACGGCGCACCTGGGCACCCAGTTGCACCTGTTCGGTCAGGCGCTGATAGAAGGCATCGGTGATGCGATCCATCCCGCCCACCGGCTGGAACATGGTGGCCGAGAACTCGGGAAACTCAGTGTGCAGCAACGCGCCCCAGAGCTCCGGATGCAGCAGTCGCTCCAGGGCCACCGGGGTCGGGCGAGCGGGCAATGCCCCGGGATGCCGGGGCGATTCGAGGTGGCCGGAGCGAATGCTGCCTTCGAAAGCCAGCTCCTGTGACAGATCACCATAGACCTGCAGGAACGCCAGCAGGCGGCTACGTTCCTCGGCGCTCAACACATCGTCCAGGGCATCACGGCGCACCGCCGTGGCCAATAACCCCGACAGATGCCCACGGGCATCGTTGACCGCCTGGCCGACGGTGAACGCCGGCTGTTGCAGGTCCGGGCGCACCTGAGCGCCATGGCTGCTGTTGACCAATACTTCCAGCGGCACGCCCAGTTCACTGCAGTAATCGAGCAAGGTCCGATGTTGACTGGGAATCCGCGCCGGGCCTGCGTTGAAATACAGGCCCGGGTCAAAGGCCACGGTCTGCGTGCGCCCATCCTTGTAGTCGACCCGATCACCGTTGCGCAGGCTCCAGGTACGGCCCCCCACACGGTCACGGGCTTCCAGCACTTGCACCTTGAACCCGGCCCGGGTCAGTTCCAGGGCAGTCACCAGCCCGGCAACCCCGGCGCCGAGCACCAGCACACGGGTGCCCTGCCCCAGGTCCTTTTGCAGCTTCAAGGGTTGCGGCCGCCGGTGCGACGAAGGCCCCAATCCCAATACGGCAAGCGCATCCTTGAGCGCTTTCTCGCCCCCCACGGCAGCGATGCTGGAAAGCGCTTCACGTCGAGTCAGTCCCATATTCATTACTCCCCTGAAGGTTTCAATCCGGCAAGCCGGGTGGGTTGATCAGTGACTTGTCGATGCGCTCCACATCCAGGCCCCAACGCTGGAGCACCTGTTCGTATTGGCCGCCGGCAATCGCGCCTTCCAGGGCGGTGTGGATCGGCTGGACCAGTCCATTGTCCTTGCGGGTGGTCACGGCGATATCGGCCCGCAGTGGCCAGCCACCGTTGACGATGCCCACCAGCTTGATGCCGCCGGTGATCGCCGCCGAATAGGCAAACACCGAATTGGGGCCAAACAGGGCGTCGCTGCGTCCCGACTGCACCGCCAGCTGCGCCGCGGCTTGATCATCGAAGTACTGCAACAGCGCCGGTGCGATACCGGCCTTTTCGTTGGCCTCGTTCCAGGCCAGCAGGACTTTTTCCTGATTGGTGCCGGAGCCGACGATGATCTTCAGCCCGGCGATGTCCCGGGCCTCCTTGAGGGAGGTGATCTTGCTGGTGGTCTTGACGTAGAAACCCAGGACGTCCTGGCGATAGGTCGCGAAGTCGAAGCGCTTCTTGCGGGCCTCGGTCACGGTCACGTTGCTGATCACCGCGTCGTATTTACCCGAGCTGACGCCCAGGGGCCAATCCTCCCAACTGGTCTGCACCACGTTCAATTGCAGACCCAGGCTGTCGGCCACCAACTGTGCGGTGTCGGCCTCGCTGCCGATCGTGGTTTTATCGTCATTGGCCAGCAGCGCCAGGGGCGGCCCGGCCACCCCCGACACAGCCACGGTAAACTTGCCGGGCTGGGCGAACTTGAAGCCCGGGGGGATTTGCGCGATGGCCGCCTCGTTGCGCGGGGCATGGATGCGCTGGCGGTCGGGACTCAGATCAACCTTTTGCACAGTCGGCACACTGGCGCTTTCAGCGGCCAATACCGGCAGGGCGAGGCTGACGGCAAGCGCCAACAAGGTCACACGGGCAGTCTTTACCAACATGGGCAGTTACTCCTTTAACACGGGAAAATTCACAGCACCTTGCCGAGGAAGGCGACGGTGCGTGGATGACGGGGCTGGCGAAAGATCTGTTCTGGCGGCCCTTGTTCGATCAATTGGCCATCGCAGAGAAACACCACGTGATCCGCCACTTCCCGGGCAAATCCAATCTCGTGGGTGACGATGACCAGGGTGACGCCCAAGCGGGTCAGCCCCTTGATCACGTCCAGCACCTCACCCACCAATTCCGGGTCGAGGGCTGAGGTCGGTTCATCGAACAGCAGGACCTTGGGATCCAGGGCCAGGGCACGGGCGATGGCGACCCGCTGTTGCTGACCTCCGGAAAGCTGGCGCGGATAAGCATCGGCTTTGTCCGCCAGGCCAACCCGGGCCAGCAGTTCCCCGGCCTTGGCCCGGGCCTGGGCCTTGCTCCAGCGTTTGTGGGCCAGCGGTGCTTCGGCGATGTTTTCCCAGGCCGTGAGATGCGGGAACAGGTTGAAGTTCTGGAACACGAAGCCGACCTCGACCCGACGCTTGAGAACCTCCCGCTCCTTGAGTTCGTAGAGCAGGTCGCCCTTGCGTCGATAGCCGACGTATTCACCGTCGATGGTGATGTGGCCGCTGTCGATTTTCTCCAAGTGGTTGATGGTGCGCAGCAGCGTTGATTTGCCGGAGCCGGAAGGCCCCAGGATCACCGTGACCTGGCCCGGCTCGATACTCAGGTCGATGTCCTTGAGCACCTGCTGATTGCCGAAGCGCTTGCCTACGCCCTGGATCTGGATGCGCCCGGCGGGCACCTGGATGGCGGCCTCAGCCATGGGATTGCTCCTTGAGCCAGTGGCGCACCCGCTGCAATGGCGTCGGCGGCAAGACCCGCGCCGTGCCGCGGGCAAAGTACCGCTCGACGTAGTACTGGGCACTGGTGAGTACGGTGGTGATGATCAGGTACCAGACCGTGGCGACGATCAACAACGGGATCACCGCCTGGGTGCGGTTGTAGATCACCTGCACGGTGTAGAACAGCTCCGGCAGGGCCAGCACGTAAACGATGGAAGTGCCCTTGACCAGGCCGATGATTTCGTTGAAACCCGAAGGCAGGATCGAACGCAGCGCCTGGGGCAGGATGATCCGGAAAACCCGCCGCGACGCCGGCAATCCCAGCGCCGCCGCGGCTTCATGCTGGCCGGCGTCCACACCGATCAGGCCGCCACGAATGATCTCCGCCGCATAGGCACCCTGCATCAGGCTCAAGCCCAGTACCGCCACGGTGAATTGGCTGAGCACATCCACCGTCGACCACTGGGCAAACACCAGGTCGGTGAACGGCACGCCCAACACAATGTGGTCGTACAGATAGGCGAAGTTGTACAGGATGATCAGCACCAGCAACGCCGGCATCGAGCGGAAAAACCAGATATACCCCCAGGCCAGCGCCGCCAGCAACGGCGAGCCGGACAGCCTTGCCAGCGCCAGCGCGGTGCCGAGGAGGATGCTGAACACCGTGCTCAACAGGGTCAGCAACAGCGTCTGCGCCAGGCCTCGCAGCACCGATGCCGAGAAGAACCATTGGCCAAACACCCCCCATTCCCAACGTGGATTGGTGGCCAGGGAATGCCCGATGGCAAACAGCACCAGCACGGCGAACACCGATCCGGCCCAGCGCCAGGGATGACGGGACGGCACCACCCGCAAGGCCTTGATCGCAGTCGGTGCGCGGCTCTTGCGAACCGGGTAGGCATTCACCTCATCGATGAGGTCAAAGGGTTTGGCAACAATGGGCATGATCTATTCCTCGCACGCGATAACACATCAGGGTGTTTTTCCAGGGGGACCGAACGGAGTCGGCGGCGGCCGCCTTTAAAAGGCGTAGGTCAGGCGGGTGTAGTAGTAGCCGCCGGTAAAACCGAAGGGTGAGTAAGTGCCGTAGCTGCTGACCATGGTGCTGCTGGGCACCCCCTGTTTCTTGGGGTAGGTGTCAAACAGGTTCTTGGCCCCGATGGCGATGTTCAGCGCTTTGCTGAGGTTGTAGCCCAGGTCCAGATCGGCAATCCATTTGGCGCCATACACCCGATCCAGGGAGCGGTCGTTGGCGTCATTGACCTCCTTGTAGGAGCCGTAACGGGTCAAAGCCAGGTTGAGGTTGAAGCGGTCGATGCTCCAGTCGCCCCCCAGGATGAGTTTGGTCTTGGGCTGGATGTCGGTGATCAGGTTGCGCGCCTGGCGATCCATCAGTTCATAGGACGTGCCGAGGATCGAGGTGGAGGCCTTGTAGTCGAGGATCCGGGTCTGGTTCCAGTTGAACGCCGCGGTCCACTTCAGGGAGCCGAACCGACCCAGGTCCTGGCTGTAATTGCCGACCAGGTCCACGCCCTTGGTGCGGGTGTCGGCACCATTGATGAAGTACTGCCCGCCGGAGGTCGAGTTGATACCGTTGTTGAGCAGCACCTGGGTGACTTCACTCCCCAGCAAGGTGTTGGTCAGGGTGATGCGGTCGCGCAGGTTGATCACATAGGCATCGGCCGTCAGGCTCAGGCGATCGCTGGGTGTCAGGGTGAACCCGAGGCTGAAGTTGGTGGATCGCTCGGGCTTGAGGTTTTCGGCACCCAAGGCCCTGGCGGCGGCCGAGCCCACCGGCAGCACGCCGTAATTGATCGACTGATAGACACCATCCACCACACCGTAGGTGGTCGAGCGGGCACTGAACAAACTGTTGGCCAGGGACGGCGCACGGAAGCCATTGCTCACGGTCGCGCGCACGGCGAACTGCGGGGTGAAATCATAACGTGTGGTCAGCTTGCCGCTGCGGGTCGCGCCTACCCCTTCATTGTAATGCTCATAGCGCAGCGCCGTGCCCACGTACCAATCCGGAACCGGGTTGAAGCCCACATCGACATAGCTGGCGAGGCTGTTGCGCGACGCACTGCCGGCTTCGTCCGGGGAGATGCCGTTGGTGACCTGGGCTCCGGAAGAGGCGCAGTTGCCAGGTGCAACGCAGTAACCACCGTCGGCATAGGAAGCCCAGTCCCCGGCCTTCACCTCGTAGCCGTCGCGTCGATGCTCAAAGCCGTAGGACAGGTCCAGTGGCTTTTGCAGGCCGATATCGAAGCCGCGCTTGAAATCCAGGTTGGTGGTCAGTTCGGTGGAAATCCAGGTGCCGGACTTGAAGCTGTTGGGTGTCGCCTCACCCAGGGACGGGTTCTGGTTGTCCCAGGTCCCCTGCTCCGCCGCGTTGCGCCCATAGGTGGTGGACAGGTCCCAGTCCCACTGGCCGACTTTGCCCTTGCCACCGAACGCCGCCTGGAAATCGTCTTCATCGATGTACCAGGTCGGTACATACCCCGCCGGATAACCATTGGGGCCGGTGGTAATCGTGTTGGTGATGGTCGGCAAGCGGAAGTTCTGCCCCTGCTCGGCCTTGCGGTGCGAATAGGTGGTGAAGGAATACAGACTGAACCGGTCGTCAATCGGCAACTCGGCGTTGTATCCCAGGGTCTGCAGATTGATCTTGGGTGTGCCGTACCCACCATAGGTGGACTTGCCCGCCAGACCATAGGCCTGCTCGTAGCTATAGCCATTGGCGCTGGCCTTGTTGTCATCGTTCTGACTGCGTACATCCAGGGCCAACTGCACGATGCCGCCGTCACCTATCTCGAAGCCCTTGTTGAGGCTTTGCTGGACGGTCTGCTTCTTGCCGTCATAGCCGATGCCGGCATTGGTCACCGAGGTGCCGCTGGTGTCGGCCTTGAGGATGACGTTGATGACCCCGGCAATGGCGTCGGAGCCGTACTGGGCGGCGGCACCATCGCGCAGCACTTCGACATGATCGATGGCACTGATGGGGATGAAATCCAGGTCCGCCGGCGCCGCACCGGTGTTGATACCGTTGATGTTCAAGGTCGCGCTGGTGTGGCGGCGCTTGCCGTTGACCAGTACCAACACTTCAGCGGCGCTCAAGCCCCGCAGGTTGGGCGCGCGAGCCATGCCACTGGCGTCCCAGCCGGTTTTTTCCGGCAGGGTCAAGGATGGAATCAGCGCACTCAAGGCTTCCATCAAGCCGGGCTTGCCGGTGCTCTGCAATTGCTTGGCGCTGACCACATCGATCGGCACCGGACTGCTGGTCACCGTGCGCTGTTCGCCCCCCCGGTTACCGGTGACCACCACGGTGGACAAGGTCCGATCATCCTGATTCGAGGCCTCCTGGGCCTGGATTCCTCCTGACAGCAACATGCTCCCCATGGCCACGACTGCCGGACTGAGCCGCAAGGCTGAAGTCGACTCCCAGGCATGTTGTATGACTCGTTTCATATCCACTCCAGCGGGTCGCCATCATTGGCGATGCATCCAAATCGCGAAGTCGGGTATTCACGCTGTCGTCAGGACAGCGCGGCATACGCGTTTTTCCGATGGGTGCCGAGCGCCCATTACAAGCGCTGGAAAACCTGCGCGATGGGGCGTGGCACTCGGGAGACCAAGCTATGCGCCGGGAGGAAAACCAGGAGGGGGCCGCAGTATTGCGTAGCGTCTGTCAGGGACAAGACGGGAGGAAAAAATCACATCACTGGATTGAATGAGCAACATACGTCGAACTCCCTTCCAACGACTCTGCTCCAGGGATCAGCGGTAGATCACCCTGTCATGCCACGCAGGTTCGGAGGTGGGTCCGAGCTGCGCTCTGCGGCATGGTACGCAGAATCTCGATCACGATTGGTACCATCCGAGGTTAGGGGTAGGTTGTAGGGGCCAAACATAACGGAATCAATATCAAAAATATAATTCTATTTAGCTATAACCTAATATTATTATTTTTAATAGTTAATAAGCATCTTAATTCTAAAAAATAATATTTTAAGGACCAGGAAGACGCCGATCATTGGCTGATGAACGACCACTTGTTGCCGTTGAACGTGGCCGTACACCGTCGAGCATGAACACCTACGGGGTTTCACCGGAGGAGCTCGGCAATAGAGAGTCGACTGACATCGTGGCTTCGGCGTTTGTCGGCGCACGAGTGGTCAAAACCTTCAATCAGTTGCCAGCAGCACTGCCGGCTAACTGCCGGCACGCACCCTTGGAAAAATGACGTAGTACCTGGTTTTTCAATCTGACCTTTAAGTACAGCAGGCATATTTATATGAATCGCTTACTTCCCCATATTTTGATTCATCAAATCATCCAAAACAGGCAATTGATTGGCCGCTTGCCATTCGCGAAAATGCTTGCAGCCTTCCACATTTATTTCAGCAACATTGCTGCGCGAATCACAGATCATGGACCATTTCCGCCGCAACGTCGGATATTTGATGAACGCCTCTTGAGTGGGTGGCTGGCAGCCGGACAACGTGGCAACAGAAATGACGAGGAAAGTTTTAGCCGCTGGGAGAACCTGAAAATGGCCACATCGATTATTTGGCGGAGGTCGCGCTTGCGGAGCAAATTATTGCCTGTGCAACGATCACCTGTTGCCCATTGAAAGTGAGTGCAGGCGAACCATGCAGACGGCCCCACGTGAAGCCGACTGCCCCGCCACCCACTATCCGGTGAACTGAATCACAGCCGCTAGATGGGCTTGATCGACACCAACTCGAAATAGCGGAACTTCTTCTTTTTGGCCTCGGCCTTGGCCTCCTGCTCAGCGATGAAGGTGCTCAGGGTATTGGCATCATAGGTCAGCACCTCGACGTCACCGCCAAACTGCCTGGTCGCGCGCAGCGTGACTCGCAGTTTGGGGGAGAGTGCTTTCGCAACAGGTCGAGGCTTGGGGGTTGGTGCCGGAGGGGGGACGAACGCTGGTTCAGGTTCTGGCGCGGGTACAGGATCGGTACTCGGGCTGGAGGGACCAAACAGCGCTAGCCGCATTTCCTCCTCGCTCAGTTCATTACTCATTATGGGCGTCTCATCACTTTTTACTTAGGAAGCTAAGGGACTTTATCAGTTTTGGCCGCGGGATGCTGTGATCGGTGTAATTCGGCATGGGGCCAATGGACAGCAGCCGTGTCGCCAGTTTGCAGTGTGGTCCGTGGACAGCCCAGTGATTTTCTGAAGGCCCAGGGACTGGCATTCAGGATGGCCTACAACTTCGCTGGACCTCTGAAGGCCTTGCAATGACGTGCCTATTTCAAGGTGACCCATGAGGCCTGGCCTGAAAATCCAGACCGTTTCGCAACTCATCCGCACCTTATCATTCCAGGACCGAACAGCCAGCGCCTTTTTCTTAGTTGCTCGCCAAACCTTTATTCAACTCAGACACGAGATTGCCAAACATTTTAGTCAACTATCAAACTGCTTATAGCCAACAGCAATAACCCAAATAACAAATACTGATATCACATAGCCACCTCACCATTAGCTTGCTATTCATGACTGCCGAAAAATCACTGAATATCGCTCATTTCACGGTGGAGCCGCCCTCTCACAAAAATCATACAACCCGCTGTAATTATTAAACAAAATACAATAACCCCCACTCTCCAGCGACTGTAGCGTCGCGTCCAGGCCGCTTATCCGAACGCTGTCAGCCAGCGCGACTTGCAAAAAAACCACAACCGTCTAAGTTCATGACTATCTCTACAAACGTAATCAACCGCGCATAAAACCAGCCATCCAGGCAGGAGAGCTATTCCTCTAAAACAAATAAAACGCTGCTTCTAATTACGGAAACGGAACTCTGTCATACCAATCAAGAGGGATGCTTGATGAAGCGCAGCCGTGGGTATCGTGCATTCTCGCTTAGAGGACCAGCTGAACAGTTTTGGCTGTCATTAGTCTGTTTCTCAGTCCTGATGATCGCCAGTTTCCTGTTGTTCGAACAACAGATCCTGGACTTCCTGATTCATCTCAGCCTGTACCTGCCTTCCACGCCGACCCAGAAACTCAACCTCGCATTGCTACTGATCGCCCTGCTGGCGCTGCTGGTAACCCTCCTCGCCAGCAGGGTGCTGCCCGGACTGTTTGTCTTCAAGACCTTGCGCAGACACGGGGCGGAGCAACCGCTGCACGGGCGCTTCGAGGTCAGTTACGACTATCCGGTGGTGTTCACCGATCACCTGTTCGATCCGCTGAATCCTTGCCTGCACCGTCAGCTCACTACCCAACAAAGAACTCCAGTGACCGTACTGGTATTCGCCGATGAACAAATGTTGCAAAGCGCCCCACAACTGTTGGAACAGATCGATGCCTACTTTGCCGCCCATGCTACGGATCTGCATTTGCAGGCTTCGCCCATTGCGGTCCCGGCCGGCGAACTGAGCAAGGATCCACAGGTGCTGCAGCAGCTGTACGCCGACATGCTGAACCATGGATTGGACCGGCATTGCTATGTGCTGGCGCTGGGCGGTGGTGCGGTGCTGGATGCGGTGGGCTACGCCTGCGCAACCTTCCATCGCGGCATCCGCCTGATCCGTATTCCGAGTACGGTACTGGCACAGAACGATGCCGGTATTGGTGTAAAAAACGGCATCAATGCTTTTGGCCAAAAGAACCTGCTGGGAGCCTTCTACCCCGCCACCGCGGTGATCAACGACTTCCAACTGCTGACCAGCCTGACCCGCCGCGACCAGATTGCCGGGCTGGCCGAGGCGGTCAAGGTGGCGCTGATCAAGGACAGGGCGTTTTTCCAATGGATGGAGCAAGAAGCCGACGCCCTGGCCAGCTTCGACCACCTCGCCAGCCGCTATGCCATTCGCCGCTGCGCCGAACTGCACCTGGAGCACATCACCGGTGCCGGTGACCCATTCGAACGCGGTAACGGACGGCCACTGGATTACGGACACTGGGCCGCACACAAACTGGAAAATCTCAGTCGCCACAGACTGCGCCATGGCGAAGCCGTGGCGGTGGGCATGGCCCTGGATGGACTCTATGCCAACGCCAAGGGCCTGTTGAGCAATGCCGACACAGACCGCGTGCTTCGCCTGCTGCTCAAGCTCGGTTTCTGCCTGTGCCCGCCGGAACTGATGTTGAAAGATGCACGGGGGCGCTCACAGGTCATGCTCGGATTGGAGGAGTTCCGCCAGCACCTGGGCGGACCGCTCTCTATCCCCATGCTCAACCGGATCGGTGAATCGGTGGATCTGCATGAAATAGATACCACCCTGATGGAGCAGGCACTGCTGCGGCTGTCGAGCCACTTCGATCCGATGCCCGGTTTGAGTGAGGGCTGCGCGCCATGAGTCACACATCGCCAAACCTGAAGACCTGGATGACGCTGGGCCGGGTGTCAAACCTGCCCACGGTGTGGACCAACACCCTGGCCGCCGCCCTGCTGTCCAGCAGCGCCGGGGCCCTGGCTCCGCCGTCGGCGCTGATGTGGATCCTGCTGCTGGCGGCGCTGTCGGCGCTATACCTGGCCGGCATGTTGTTGAACGACCTGTTGGACGCCGACTGGGACCGGCAGCACCACAACCCCCGCCCCATCACCCTCGGGCTGGTCAGCCGCCTGCAGGTGGGCAGGGCCACGGCGCTGTTACTGATGCTGGCCGCCGCCTCGGTGCTCGGCCTGAGTCGGCTGATCGACCAGCCGCACTGGCTTCTGCTCAGCGCGACCCTGCTGCTGAGTTGCATCTTCGGCTACAACCTGCTGCACAAGAAATACGCCCACAGCGTCTGGCTGATGGGGGCCTGCCGCTCGACCCTCTACCTCACCGCGGCAGCCAGCCTGGCGGTGCCACCGGAGCCGATCTGGCTGTGCGCGATCTTGCTGGGCGTCTACATCAGCGGCCTGACCTACCTGGCCCGGCAGGAGCATCGCAACCAGTTGCTCAGCCGCCTCCCGCTGATCCTCATGCTGAGCCCGCTGGCCCTGGCGGTCTATGCCCAGAGCTACTGGTTCTGGCCGGTGCTGCTGCTCTGGCTCGGCTGGCTGGGCTGGCACTACTGGCGACACCTGGCCAACCCGCAGCAACGGCAGGTCCGTGCCTTTATCGGTGCTGGCCTGGCGGCCCTGCCGCTGTTCGATGCCCTGGTTCTGGCCGTGGCCAACCAACCACTGGGCAGCCTGTTATGCGTCCTGGTGTTTTTCCTGCTTCCACACTTCCAGCGCTGGGTCAAACCGACATGAACATGGACGTCACGGCACAACTATCGGCAGCCCTCGTCATGAGGCACGAGCGCCTCGCGGAACAACGCCTGGCCTTCACCCGACAGCTCGATCACACCGAGCAGCAGTGGTGGCATCTGGCACAAGAGCGGCTGGCCCAACACCCGGATGCCAACACTTCGGTTCTGTTGAGCAGCCAGTGCAAGCGCAACCTCAAGGAGCATGCACCGTTCAGCAGTGCCGGCTGGAGCAAGATCCAGCTGGCGCGGGCACTGCTGCTGGCTCAGGTATTGGAGCAACAACCCGATGCCGGGCAACTGCCGTTGCTACGCCAGCTGTTTCTATGGGGCGACGACCAGGAAAAGATCGCCACCTTGAAAGCCCTGGACTGGCTCGATAGCCATGGCCGCTGCGTCGAACTGGCGTTGCAGGCCGGGCGCACCAGCAACAGCCAGGTGTTTGCCGCCCTCGCCCTGGACACCCTCTACCCGGTACGTCACTACAGCGAACGGGCGTTCCACCAGCTAGTGCTGAAAGCATTGGGTATGGGGCTCGACATACGGCGCCTGGTCGGTCTGACACAACGCCACGGCGTCATCCTCAACCAGCTGGCACTGGACCTGCTCGACGAACAGCTGGCTGCCGAACGGACGGTGTCCGCCGGGTTGCCCCAAGTGATTGCCTTCGAACTGCTCAGCCCGACGCAACACCAGCGTCTGGTCGACCTGAGCCAGCAGCAACGCTTGCCACCTGAATGGCGCGATCACCTGCCCACATACACCAGCCACTCAGCGAACTGATGCCCGACGACTCTCCCCTCCCCTTGACGAGGAATCACCATGCTCAAGTACTTCGACCCGCATATTCATATGGTCAGCCGCACCACCGATGACTACCAGAACATGGCGGCCGCCGGCATTACCGGGGTTATCGAGCCGGCCTTCTGGCAAGGCCAGGCCAGGACCAGTGTCGGCAGTTTCATCGACTACTTCGACACCCTGCTGGGCTGGGAGCGCTTTCGCGCCAGCATGTTCGGCATCCATCACTTCTGCACCATCGGCCTCAACCCCAAGGAGGCCAATGACTTGTCAGTGGCCAATGAGGTGCTGGAGATTCTGCCGCGCTATCTGCTGAAAGACGGCGTCGTGGCAGTCGGCGAAATCGGCTACGACGACATCACTCCCGAGGAGGATCGCTTCCTCGCCGCTCAGTTGGAGCTGGCCAGGCAATTCAATTTGCCGGTGCTGGTACACACCCCGCACCGCGACAAGATCGGCGGCACCAAGCGCACCCTGGCGGTGATTCGCGAAGTGGGGATTGCCGAGCATCTGGTGATCATCGACCACCTCAATGAACTGACGCTGCCCTTGGTGCTGGACAGCGACTGCTGGCGTGGCCACTCCATCTACCCCAACACCAAGATGTCGGAACAGCGCATGGTCGCTCTGCTGAAGGAGTACGGCACCGAAAAAATGGTGGTCAACAGCGCCGCCGACTGGGGCATCAGCGACCCGCTCAAAGTGCCGAAAACCGGCCAGGCGATGCTGGCAGCCGGCTTCAGCGAAGCACAGGTCGAACAGGTGCTCTTCCACAACCCGGTGGACTTCTTCGCCCAGAGCGGGCAATTGGACAAGACACTGGTCAGCACCCCGCTGCCCATCGATCAGCGTCGGCAATGGCAGGAAAACTCGGCCCTGCGCGGTCAGGAACCGGTGGTCAAATGAGCCAGGTCAGGGAATGGACGCCCAACCAGATCGGCTATTGCAGCAACGTGCACCCCACCCCCGAATTGGCCGGATTGTGCGCCTCGATCGAGGCGCATTTCCAGGGTGTGCGTCAGTTACGCGGGCTCAACGAGCAGGACAGCGGGTTGTGGATCAGCGCCAAGGCAGCAGCGCAATTGCAGCAGGTGACGGCACGCCAGGCGTTCCTTGAGTGCTTGCAACGCAGTGGCTTGCGCCTGACCTCGCTCAACGGTTTTCCCTACGGCCAGTTCCACGGGGGCGCCGTCAAAGCCGAGGTCTATCGCCCTCACTGGGCCGATCCGCAACGCCTGGAATACAGCCTGCAACTGGCGCAACTGCTGGCGGCCGCACTGCCGCCGGACTGTGCCCAGGGGGTAATTTCCAGCGTACCGTTGGGCTACGCCGCGCATTGGAGTGCGGCGCTGCAGCACGGCGCTGAGCGGCAGTTGCGCCAACTGACCCGGTCCCTGGCCAGGCTGCACCAGGAAACCGGCAAGAAAATCGTGCTCTGCCTGGAGATGGAACCGGACTGCGTGCTGGAAAACACCGATCAGGCCATCGCCTTTTTCCAGTACTGGCAAGCCGTCGACCCGCACCATGAGCATCTGGCGCTGTGCTTCGATGTCTGCCACCAGGCCGTGATGTTCGAAGACTGCTATCAGTCACTGGACAGACTGCGTCAGGCGCGGGTGCCCGTCGGCAAGATCCAGCTGTCCAACGCCTTGATTTGTCGCCTGCCCCCTCATGACGACAACCGGCGCGAACATGTCCTCAAGACCTTGAGCGACTTTGCCGAAACCACCTACCTGCATCAAGTGAAAGCTCGCGATGCGCAGAGCCGGTTAGTGGCCTGGGCGGACCTCCCCGCCGCCCTCGACGATTGCGCAAAGCACCCGGGGCAATACCCCGAACTGAGGATTCATTTCCACATTCCGCTGTTCAGCGAACATTTGCTGCTGCCCGAACTCAGCGGCAGTCAGATCGCCCTGGCGCAGACCTTCGACTTTCTGGCGGACCATGGGGATTTTCGCCCCGTGCTGGAAGTGGAAACCTACAGTTGGGGCGTCCTGCCCGCCCAACTGCGGCCCACTACCGAGCACGCCCAACTCCAGGGAATCGCCGCAGAACTGCACTGGGTCGAAGACCAACTGCGGCAGAGGCAATTGTTACCCTCCTTAGTGCCGGAGGCGTACGCCGATGCCCTCTGATCACTCGCGCCAACCGCTGTTTCTGATCAACGTGGTCGGGCTGACGCCGGCTCTGTTGGGCGCGGCGACGCCCCACATCAATGCCCTGTTGAAAACGGCAAAAATGGCCAGCCTGCAACCGGTGTTCCCGGCCGTCACGTCTACGGTCCAGGCCTCGATCCTCACCGGCCTGGCACCGTCGGAGCACGGCATCGTGGGCAATGGCTGGTATTTTCGCGATCAGGCCGAAGTGCGTTTCTGGCTGCAACCCAACGCACTGATCCAGGGTGAAAAAGTCTGGCAGGCACTCAAGCGCCAGCTCCCCGGCTTTCGCTGTAGCCAGTTGTTCTGGTGGTACAACATGTATGCCGACGTGGATGCCGCCATCACCCCACGCCCTCACTATCCGGCCGATGGCCGCAAAATGTTCGGCCTGTATTCGGCACCGGCGTCGTTGCACGAGCGTATCGAACAGCAGATTGGCACGTTCCCCTTTCCGAGCTTCTGGGGTCCGGCGGCCGGTATCGCCTCGAGCCGCTGGATCGTCGACTGCGCCATCGCCGAGTTCCAGCTCGATCGACCCGACCTGCAGTTGATCTACCTGCCCCATCTCGACTACAGCCTGCAGCGCCTGGGGCCCGATCATCCGTCGATTGCCGACGAGGTGCGGGCCATCGACAGTGAGGTCGGGCGTCTGCTGGCCTTTGCCCAGGAACAAGGCGCGGCAGTGATGCTGCTGTCCGAATACGGTATCGAGCCGGTGCAGCAATCGATCTCCCTCAATCGCCTGTTGCGCTCCGAAGGGCTGCTGCAGGTACGCCAGTCACTGTCCTGGGAGCTGCTCGACTGCGGTGCCAGTGCGGCCTTTGCCGTTGCCGATCATCAGATCGCGCACATCTACGTGAAGCAGGTGCAAGACATACCCCGCGTCAAGGCACTGTTGCAGCGTCAGCCCGGTATCGAGCAGGTGCTGGATAAAGCCGAACAACGGGCCTGGCAACTGGATCATCCACGTAGCGGCGAGCTGGTGACCGTGGCCGCAGCGGGTTACTGGTTCGACTACTACTACTGGTTTGACGATCGCAAGGCCCCTGACTTTGCCCGCACCGTGGACATCCATCGCAAGCCCGGCTACGACCCGCTGGAGCTGTTCATCGATCCGGCCATTCGTTTCCCCAAATTGAAAGTGGCGCGCCGCCTGCTGCAGAAAAAACTCGGCTTTCGCTACTACATGGACCTGATCCCGCTGGACACCGGACTGGTCCGCGGCAGTCATGGCCGCCTGCCTGCGAGTCAGCGGACCGGCCCGCTGCTCATCACCAATTGTGATCTGCCGTTGCCGCAGCACCTTGCGGCCACGGCGGTGAAACAACTGCTCCTGGAGCATTTCCTGGGGCACCCACACAGCGACCAGGCCAATGCCAAGGAGCTTCCATGCGGCGAGCCATTTCTATAACCGTTCTCAGTGCACTGGCCGGATTGGCTCAGGCAGAGAACACCAACACCTTCGACTGCAGCCACTTCCTGCAGTTTGGAGGAGATATCAACAAAACCCGCCAGGTGTTTGTGCAGAGTCCCGAAACCCTGGCCTGGAACTGGTTTGTCTGCCTGAACCAGCCCGCTGCCAGCGGGAGCCCCAACCGAGAGTGGGAAACCATGAAACCCTCCGACCAGGTCTACCTGGTCAATGGCGCCAAGCCCGCGCCTTACGCTACCTCCGTGCCGCCCCCGGACGCGGTGCTTGCGCAAGCCAAGACGCTGGGGTTGGACCCCTCCCGAACCTTCCATAACCTCAATGCCACACAACAGGTGGATGGCATGATCCTGGAGATGGGCGGCGCAGTGCCCCCGGCGGAAAAAGGCAAGCCCGTACGCTTTCAACTGCTGATGGGCGAAGGCACATTCGATTACATCGTGCAGCACCAGGTCTACAACATGAACGGCCAGGCCGCCCTGACCAGCAACCTGGAGTTCCCCTCCCTCGCCTGGGAATTAAAAGCCGCCTGGCTGTGGGTCGGTGCTGACACGGGCTACAAACAGGCACTGGAAAAAGACGGGTACTACATCGCCCAGGCTTATTACCTGCAAGACGGCCAATACCAGGTCGGCTACGCGGCACTGAGCGGCTTGCACGTCATCAACAAGCTCAATCCCGACTGGGTCTGGACCACCTTCGAAAACCGCAACAACAGCAAGTACACCGTGACCAACGCCATCCCGCCCACCCCGATGACCAACACCACCGGGCCGACAACCGCGGCCAAGCCGGTCAATAACCAGTTCCAGGCCCAATATGCCGGGTTGTCGCAGTACGAACTGATCGGGGTCCAGTCCAAGACTGACCCGACGCTGCTGGCCAACTCCCAGTTGGAGTCAGCCTTCCAGAGCCAGTCGTCGTGCTTTGCCTGCCATGACACGGCTGCGTACTCGGCTAAAAAGGGCTATTTCAATTTCGCCATGAAAGAACAGGGCGGCATCGTCTACCCCACCGCCCCCCCGCCGGACTCGGCCTTTGTCGGTTACAACAAACTGGACTTTGTCTGGTCGCTCAAACGCGCCCAGTGGCAACGCTAAGGAGCATGACATGAGCGTATTGAATTTCCCTCGCATCTACCTCAACGGCCATATGTTCTGGAACCCGCCGACGGCCAACAACAACGATGTGCTGCCGCTCTACGACGCCGTCAAGATGCAGATGAACTGGCAATTTCTCGCCACATACGGGATCAACCCGGAGAACGCCGCCAGCACCTTGATGCCCTGGACCATCGCGCCTTTGCCGATAAGCGAAGTACCGGGCTATGCCCTGCAAGTACCGGGCAATGCCAATCCGAAAAGTTACCCGATGATCCCTGCCGAATGGGACCTGTTCGGCGACAACGCCTGCGGCACTGTCGACTACGAGCCGATTCGCTCCGTGATCATTGGTGGAGAACTTCCAGGCGGCGGCTACGTCGACCTGGATCCGCTGATCGACAAGCGCTACCAACTGCTTGGCAACCCGTTGGGCAGCAACAATTTACCCCCCGCCCGCTTCGTTGACGTCAGCCCCTGGCAGAACACCTTCACGGCGCTGTACTTCGACAAGCTGGTATTGGGGGACGCTCAGTGCGGCCTGACCCTCAATCGCCAACACCGGATGCTCGACCGCTTCCTGAATTTCAATTGGGGGGCGTTGGGGGGCCTGATCTATGTCACCACCACCTGGCAGACCTGCTTTCCCAAAGAGAACCTGCAATGGGTGATCGGCAACTCGCAACTGCTCAAGGACCTCCAGGAGCAGATGGCGCTACAAAACGCCAAGGGCCTGATGTTCCGGTTTTCCACCTACCTGACCTGCTACGACAGAAACGGTATTTTCAACAACTACCCTCCCATCAACACCCACTCCACCGCCCCCGAGATGCAGGCCAAGGTGCAAGATATGTATCAAAAAGGCCTGGATAATGTTGCCGATATTTTCTTCAATCCGGCCTACAGTCGTACCGCCGGGACCCTGGGCCTGTGGTTCGAGGATGAGTTCCCCACCGCACCGGCGGGTCGACGCCTGGTCCCTGCCGGTGCCATCAATCCTTACAAGACCACACCTGGCGACACCCCCCTTCCTCCGGGAGCAGAAATACAACTGGGGGTGATCTCGACTCAGCTTCAGCCTCACGGCGATACCTTGTCGCTGGATCTCTCGACCACCTTCCCGTTTTATCCGCTCGACAAGGATGCCGCTATTCCAGTGGCGGAAAAATTCCAGGCCGGCAATTACGTGCTAGGGATAAACGACGCAGGCCAATTCAGCCCCCTGGCCAGCTTTGGCTTCGAAGACTATCGGCAGGCGGCCTTCGACAAACGCTCGGGCATCCTCGACTTGCCGCTGCGCCCCGGGGCCAGGGCAAAGCTGCAAAGCGGATCGCTGGAACTGCAACTGCAAGGCGACACCCCGACACAAGCGGCCACCCAACAGATGTGGACCGCCGAAGTGGTGGAAAGCGCCAGCTTCATCGATGTGGGCGACAGCCGGACACTGCAGATCATGGTGCAATACGATGGTCAGCCGGCCCCGGCCGACACCGTGCTCTGGGTGGCGGAATACGACAACGCCTTCATGCTGAGTACCAGCAACTACTACCTGGCGTTCAACAACAAAACCGACTTCACATTGTTCTACGACTATCCGTTGAACCGCACGAACAACAACGCCAATCTGCCGCAATTTGTCGACACTCCCAAAGCCCCCAGCCAGGCCAGCGTGGGCAGTGGCCGCCGGCTCATGGCGCTACACACCCAGGCCCCATCCGATGTACCGATCCCTGTCACCTATCAACAATATCTGTCGACGCCCGCCTCGGTCGCCTTGAGCCCCTGCCTGAGCTTCAACAACCCCGTCCCCATGGAAGGCACACTGGAGGATCTGCAACACGGTACCGTGAACTATTGCCTGACGCAGATTCGCACCGACGCCAACGGCATCGCCCGGCTGACCGTCAAAGGCCAGGCTCCGGGGTTCCCGACTCTGCGCTTCTTCGTGCAGGAAGGTGAGCAGCCGCCCGAGATTCCTTTCAGCTTCAGCTACACGGACGCCTACACCGACTTCCTCGCGCCTTTGCGGGTACTGCCGCTGGAGCCGGCACTGCAGGAGGACTTCGTCAACGAATGGAACCAGATCTACACGAAAACCGAGGCCCGGGTCCTGATCTGGGATAGCTTCATCTACCCACGCATCCTGCAACCCTTCTATTACCTGTACCCCATCATGAGCAAATACATGCCACTCAATTCCCTGGAACGGATCGAGGGCGCCATCGATCAGCTCATCGTGCTGATCAGCAAGGAGTATCAGGAAGAAAGCACCCTGGCGATGCCGATTACCCGAGACATGTCACAAAGCCGTCGTGCCGTGCTCGAACTCTGGGCGCAGTCCCTGGTGAAACGCAATTACCCACCCGTACCGCTGAGCATGAGTGACTACACGTCAGACTGAAACCACAACGCTTCAAGCAGGACCGCCGGGTGACGAACCTGTCACCCGGCACTTCACAGGAGTGCGATATGAAAGCCTGCATCTTGAGCCGACTGTTACTGCTGAGCCTGCTGCTCAGCCCAGCCCTTTTCGCCCAGGACGACAGTGGCGCCGTCTACTTCACCATGGGGGTGCACAACACCCTGGGGTGCAATGAGCAGAACGGCAACTGCATCGCCAAACGCGCACCGGGGGAGCCTTCCGATCCGTTCTTTCCGGCATTCTGGATCAGCAACTGGACCCTGTACCGGGTGATGCACAACTACGAAAAAAATCCGCCGCCCTACAGCAACCCACCTGCGACCCTCACCCCGGCGGACTACACAGTCTCCCAGGGGACCAGCTACTACGACACCACCTATATTCCACCGGATGGCGACGGCTTCGGCGCCATGATGGAGCACTACGAGAAGTACTGCCTGCCGATCTTCCCGATCAAGAACAACCATTACAGCTGCTCCTTCGTGTCCCTTGGCAACAAGGCCTACTTCCTGACGTACCCGCAGGACCGTCCAAAGGACATGCCGGCCTGCTGCATGTTTTCACCGATGAACCATCCGCCACGGCAAAGCTTTATCGAGCACCTGCCCTACAGCGCCGAGCGCAGCAAAAACCTCGATGCCAGTGTGCAGGCCTACGCCCTGGACCTCGAATCACCACAAGGTCCGATCCTGTTCGGCTATGCCTTTTACAAAGAACCGTCGGGACAACCGCCCTACCGGCATCCCCAATCGTTCTTTTTCTCCGGTGACACCAGCGTTGCCAATGCACCCATCGTCAGCCAGAACTACACCGACTTCCGTATCGCCAAACCGGACCCGGCCCAAACCTGGGCACAGGTAGCCGCCATGTGCCCAACCAATCCGCCGCCCTGCCAATTGTTCGAGCCACCGGCGTCACAGAGCAACGGCCAAAAGGCGCAGTGGAACAAACTCATGCAGCGCAAACCCTGAACAATGACGAAGGATCGCCATGAAAACCACACTCTGTCTTTCAGTGATGCTGCTGGGACTGGCCAGTCTGCCGGCACTGGCCCGGGAACAGGCCAGGCCGTCGACGCCGGCCACCCACCTGAATTGTCAGCCGCCCAACAGCGCGCCGGCGGCCACGGCCAGCCAGGACCTGTTCGATCAATACAGTTGGCAGATGTTCATCGCCTTGAACTGGCCCGCCCAGGACGGCCAACGGGGTGATCCCGACTGCGGCAAACAGCCTGGGGATCCCGGCTATACCGTCTGGCAGACCTACAAGACCGTAGAGGAGATCTTTCTGCCGCAAGGAGCCAACCCAGGTCCCTGGAATACGCCGCAGGCCGCCAAAAGCCTGGGCATCATCAATATCGCCGCGCTGAAGAACAGCACCCAGGTGAATGCTATCGACCAGGCCGTCGGCGGCTGGCTGATCGACCAGGCCGGTAACCCGACCTACTACGACATCTCGGCCAACGAGATCTCCTACAACTACATCGTCGCCAACCGGTTCTATAACGCGGATGTCGTGTCCAAAGCCAATAACATCAACTTCCCCTATGGGGTCATCGAGGTCAAATCGAGCTGGCGCATCCTCACGGCCGCCGACAACGCCAGCCACTACCTGACCCTGCTCGCACGCGTGGCCAAGTTCGACGACCAGGGCCAGCGCATCGGTGTCACCGAGGCGTACCTGGGCCTGGTGGGCCTGCACCTCATCACCAAGGCGAACGGTTATCCGCAGTGGATCTGGTCGACGTTCGAGCAGGTCGACAACGTTCCGCCAAAGGTACCGGTGAACGGCCAGCCGACATCCGACACGGCCTATTCCTACTTCAATCCCAGCGCCCCTGCCGCCGCCCTCAACCAGTCCCCCTGCGACTGGCAGACCCAGGGCGCGCATCTGGTCTGCGTACCCAAACCCGGCACCACGTTCCAGACCCCTGACCCGCTGAGCCGGGTCACCCCGATTGCCGAGATCACCAACGGCGTCAACACCCAATACCGCACCGATCCGGGGCTGCAAAAAAGCGTGTTGAAGTACTACCAGCTCATCACCACCCAGCGCCCGCTGATACCAGACAACCCCGGCAATCCACTGGGCCAGCCGACACCGGCGCTCTCGGCCAACGTGACCATGGAGAGCTACATCCAGCCCAACAGCAGTTGCATGAATTGCCACTCCATGGCGACACCGGTCAAGAGCCCCTACAAGTCTGACTTCTCCTACCTGTTCAAATTCGCCAATGCCCCCGTCGCCACCCCCACCAAGGACAAGGAATAGATCATGAGCATCCTGAACGGACCACGACTGAATTTCTGGGGCGGCATCCGCACCGACGTCAGCTTGCCGAACAACTCACCCACCATCCCCTACGATGGCAATCCAGACTGGAAGCTCTTCGACCTGACCACCTCGACCCTGGCACCGGGCGCCCAGTCTTACAGCGACGATCAGTTGAACAACATGATCAACGCCCCGACTGGCAAAAAATACACCGCCGGCGGCTGGAATCACTATGGGCAACATGTCGTCGACATGCAGAGCGCCCTGATCAGCTCCCAGGGTCATCCGGGCAGCATCAGTACCAGCGGCGATCAGGTGGGCCAGCCTGTCTACCTGCTGGGTTCCGTGGATCCGGTGACCAGACAGGGCCCTTTTTCCGGCCCGATGATGGTGGACCTGGACCCCACCGCCATCAACACCACCCAGATATTCGTCGGCGGTCTGCAGATTGGTGGTAATGACAACATCCAACTGCTGATCCGTGCCGACACGGTCTGTAGCAGCCTGGATGTCAAAAAGCGCGTGCTCGAACCGCCAGACATGGATGCACCGGGTTCTTTCCGTCTAAGTGGCACCTTTCAACTGACGTTTCCCCTGAGCAGCATCGCCAGTTGGAACCGGAACAGCCCCGGCCTGCAGTCGATCATTCAGGCACCGGGGGCAACGGGGATCGTCCTGCGCTTTGTCATGTTCGAAATGTGTCCCACGATGACCACCGACCAACTGAACGCCGATTATGCCGCCGGCAGAGACACCCCCAATCCGAGCATCGGCCGGGTCATCGGCACACTGGCACCGGCCTTCGCGGATGAGCCATTGAACTGCCTGCCGGGCCGGCAGTTGGTCAACCAAAGCACTAAAAGCACCGGCTACGCCAACCTGGGCGACAGCGGCATCCTGAGCATCGACATGGTGAACGTCATCCCGAAACAAACCTTCCGGGCCATCAGGGACGACATCACCAGCCCCATCGGGCCCAACGCAAATTACGGCCCCGTCACCCTTACTGCGGGCACGACCACCCTGACCACCCTCGACCCGACCAGCAGCCCATTGTTCGACTACTACGTGTACGGAGGCATCGTCGACCTGCCACTGGATGCCAGCCAGCAGCAAGCGGTGCAGACCGCTCCCCTGGCCATCAACGCACCCGACATGGTCGCCGCCACCAGGCTGCAGGCAACCGAATCGACCTATCGGGTCTATGCCGATCAGCGCAACGTTTATCTGGAAGACTACCCTGACGGCCTGTCGGTCACCCTGCAGATCAGGTACCTGGGTGGTCCGGTCCCCAGCGCCACCGAAATCGACCTGCAGGCAAGCGTTCCCGGGCTATACGATCAGCCGCAAAACTGGGACTTCCTCGAGTTCCCGGCCTCGCTGACCGTAAACACCGGCCAGCTCGCCGTCAGCTTCCCGGTCACCCTCAAACCCGGCAGTGCCGCCCAGGCGGGTTTTGTCGCCCTGACCTACACAGTCAACAGCCCTGCAAGCGCCAGCTATTTCACCAGCTTTCGCAAATACGCACAGACCGACTTCGGCATCCCCGCGGGGACCACCATCACCTGGCCGCTGATGTATCCGAACGTCCTGCGTTTTCACTATCTGGCCTTCCCCGCCATGTCTCGTTACATCCCGTTGAACCAGCCCGACGCAATCATGGCCGCGAAGAATCCCATCCTCGCCCGAACCTCGGATGCCTACAAAGGCACCACGCTGTTCATGCCCGTCGTGCGCTCGATGTCTCCCTGCCAGCGGGCACTGCTCAGGGCCTATCTCACCGGTGAACCGTGGCAACCGCCGCAGTAGCCGTCCCCCCTTTTTATCTATGGAGAGAGCCCCTATGTCCATTCCCCTGCATATCCCGGCGCACCCCAGCGAAACCCTGTGCCCGAGCACAATCATCGCCGAAGGCCTGCTGAACCCTCGCGGCCTCTGTGTGCAAGCCGATGGCAGCCTGCTGCTGGCCGAAGCCGGCTCGGGCCTGCCGGACCAGCCCTTCAGCGGCCGCATCAGTCGACTGCGAGCAGACCCCCACAACCCCGGCGCCTATCTGCCCCGTGAAATACTGGCCCATGGTTTTCGCGCCATGAACATGCAGGCCCGCATGCTGCGCGATGAAATCATGGGGCTGTCGGACATTGCCTGCGGTGAGGGGCGCTGCCTGGTCAGCCAGACCGATTATGTCGAGGGTTCCAAACTGCTGGACCTGCAATTCAGCCCGCCCGAGCCGGTGTTTCACAGCCGTGGCAATCTGAATGCGCTGTGCTACCACCCGACCCGTCGCAGCTGGCTGGCGGTCAAACCCGATACCAATCAATTGGTGGAGTTCAGCACCGGCCAGGACGAACGCGTGCTGGCCCAATTACCTGGACTGGATCAGGGCCAGGAAGCCGTTCCCGTGACCCTGGTGTACGAGCCGGCGACAGACGCCGTGCTGATCAGCCTGTTCTCTGGAGAGCTACACAGCGACCCGACCCGCAAAGGCATCGACTTTGCCGACAAGGCCGGCCTTGTGATTCGGGTCTGGCCGGCCAGCGGACAAATCGAGATCCTGATCCGCGGCCTGCAACTGCCCACCGGGCTGGCGCTTTGTCCGAAGGGCAACGTGCTGGTCCTGGAGCTCTGCGACCGCCTACAGCAACCCTTGCCGCCAGACTGGAACGGCGAACCACTGCATGGCGGTTTTACCCGGTTCACGGGGCGACTGCTGAGTTGCAACCTGCAAACGTCCGAAGTCGCCGTGCTCGCTCGCGGCCTGGATACCCCTTCCAACCTGTGCCTGTTGCAAGAGGCGGTGCTGGTGAGCGAAGGCATGGGATTGACGGGCCGGCCGCTGCCCCTGGCAGACAACAACGTTGTCCCGTTGAGCGGCAGACTCCGTCGGGTACAACTCTGAAAAGCAGGTGCCTCGTTTATTGTCCCGGGTCCCGCAGACAGAAACTGGCGAAGCCCGGGCAAGCCCGCAACTCGACCATCACGTTGATGGCCGACACCCTCTGCGCACTGGCGAAATGTTCGTTCATCTGCACATTCGCGCTTCGGTCACAACGGCCGCCGCAGCCTCTGGACTGATTGGCGGACTCAAACCCATCCCCCATCCACGATAAAGTTCTGCGCGGAACACATCGCCGACACATCCGACGCCAAGAACAACGCCATATTGGCGATATGCTCAGGCTCGACACTGCCCGGCAGGCACTGGCTGCGGGCGATCAGTTCCCTGGCCGCGTCATCCACCCACATCGTCAGTTGTTTTTCGGTCATCACCCAGCCCGGCACGAGGGTATTCACACGGATGCGACTGGGCCCCAGTTCACGGGCCAGGGCTCGGGTCATGCCATGGGCGGCAGCCTTGCTGGCGGCGTACACCGGGTATCCACTGGAAGCCATCATCCAGCCCACGGAGCCCAGGTTGATAATCGAACCGCTCCCGATTTCCTTCATCATCGGTACCACGGCCTTGGCGGCAAAAAAGGCGTGCTTGAGGTTGACGGAGATCAGCCTGTCGAAGGTGTTCGAATCAACTTCATCCAGGGTGTGGCGAACGTCATTGGCGGCATTGTTCACCAGCACATTGATCGGCCCCAGGGTCTGGGCGAAACGGCCTATGGCGGCTTTGTAGGCGATCTCGTCGGTGATATCGCAATGACCGAACTCGACGCTGTGACCCTCGGCACGCAACAGCGCCTCCAGGCGTTCGCCCTGAGCTTGTGCCCGGTCGACGAAAGCGACGTTGGCACCCTGGCGCGCAAAGGCACGGACCATGGATTCACCAATGCCCGAAGCGCCGCCGGAAATCAGCACGGTTTTATCTTGCAGATCCGGGTATGACGCTGGGCGGCCAGATGGGTGTTGGGTATTCATGTGACGGTCACTCCGCTCTTATTTAGTCTTATTTTATATTGCAAATATCGAGGCATTGTCTATAAATAAACCGTCTTTTCCGCTTTAAAAAGACAATAGTCTAACTATTTAATCAAAAACAATAAAAGGTAGCTCAGTCATGCGGCAATCCAGACACCTGCTTTCCGGCATCGGCCTCTCGCTGGTGATGACCAGCCTCTGTGCCCAGGCGGACGGCCTCTCCAGCGAACATAAACCCTTCGGCAAAACCAACGACGGCACCGCCGTCGAGCAATACGTGTTGCGCAACAGCCATGGCGTGCAAGCCACGGTCATCACCTACGGCGGCGTGCTGCAGTCATTGAAGGTGCCGGACAAGCACGGCAAGTTCGACGACGTGGTGTTGGGCTTTGACACTGTCCAGGGCTATCAGGGCGGCACGGCGTTCTTCGGCGCCACCATCGGCCGCTTTGGCAATCGCCTGGCGGGCGGCACCTTCGAATTGGACGGCAAGCGCTACCAGGTGCCGCTCAACGACGGCCCGAACTCGCTGCATGGCGGCGCCCAAGGCTTCGACAAACACGTGTGGAAAGCCAGGCCCGTCAAGAACAAGGATTCGGTCGGTGTCACCCTGACCTACCTGTCCAAAGACGGTGAAATGGGCTTTCCCGGCAACCTGACCACCGAGGTCACTTACAGTCTCAACGACAAGAACGAGCTGCACATCGACTACAAAGCCAGCACCGACAAACCCACGGTGCTGAACCTCACCAACCACAGCTACTTCAACCTTGCCGGTGCCGGTAACGGCGATGTGCTCAAACAGCTCGCCACCCTGCACGCCAGCCACTACACGCCGGTCAACAGCACCTTGATTCCCACCGGCGAACTGGCACCTGTCGCGGGCACGCCCATGGACTTCCTGAAACCCACCGCCATTGGCGAACACATCAAGGACGATCACGCCCAGCTCAAATTCGCCGAACCGAAACAGGGTGGCTTCGACTTCAACTGGGTACTGGACACCCAGGGTGACGTCGGCAAACTGGCCGCCGACGTTCGCGACCCGGCGTCCGGACGCCGTTTGCAGCTCTACACCAGCGAGCCCGGTGTGCAGTTCTACACCAGCAATTTCCTCGATGGTTCGGTCAAGGGCAAGGCGGGCAAGACCTACAACCATTGGGGTGCGTTTACCCTGGAAACCCAGCACTTTCCCGATGCGCCCAACCAGCCGAACTTCGCTTCAGCACGCTTGGACCCGGGTCAGACTTATACCCAGAAGACGGTGCTGAAGTTCTCCGCCGACTGAGCCTGAACCTGAACCTGTACCTGGACCTGTAGGAGCTGTCGAGCTTCAGCGAGGCTGCGAAAGTGGTGGGTCAGCCAAATCCATGTTGACTGTACTGCCGCTTTCGCAGCCTCGCTGAAGCTCGACAGCTCCTACATTGGAGATTGGAGCGTTACCAACCGCTAAGCATCATGGCTCTCAACGTTGTTTCATACGGTCGATCACCACGGCCATCAGCAGGATCGAACCACGGATCACATATTGGTAGAAGGTGTCGATGTTCTTCAGGTTCATCGCATTCTCGATGATCGCCAGAATCAGCACCCCGGCAATCACGTGACGGATCATGCCGATACCGCCGCTCAACGACACCCCGCCCAGCACACAGGCAGAGATCACCGTCAGTTCAAAACCCTGGCCGATCATCGGCTGGCCGGAAGTCATGCGCGAGGCCAGGACCACCCCCGCCAGGGCACCGATCAGACCATGCACGGCAAAGATGATGATCTTGGTGCGATCGACATTGACCCCAGCCAGCAACGCAGCTTCCGGGTTGCCGCCGATGGCCATGGTGTTGCGGCCATAGGTGGTGTAGTTGAGCAACCAGCCGAAAAACAGGAAGCAGACCAGGGTGATCAGGATCGGCACCGGTACGCCCAGCAGTTGGCCGTTGCCGAAGATAAAGAACTGATCCTGGGACACCCCGACCGCCTTGCCATCGGCAAAGATATAAGCCAGGCCGCGCACGATCTGCATGGTCGCCAAGGTGGTGATCAAGGCGTTGACCCGTAGCTTGGCGATCACGATGCCATTGATCAGGCCGACGATCAGGCCCATCAGCAGCGCCGCGCCGACGCCAAGCAGCACGCTGTCGGTGTCGCGCATCACGATGGCCGCCACTACGCCGGCGCAGGCAATCACCGAGCCCACGGACAAATCGAAATGCCCGGACGCCAGGCAATACAGCATGGTGCAGGCGGCAATCCCGGTGGTGGAAATCGCCAGACCCAAGCCGCGCATGTTCAGCGGCGAGAGGAAGTTGTCGATAAGCAAGGCGCAGAGCACGAAGATCCCCACCGCCGCCAGCAACATCGCCCAATTGTCGAGCAGGCTGCGCAGGTCCAGGGGTTTGCGCGCCATCGGCAGCGCTTGGTCTTGGCTGGTCATAGTTACCTCTCAGTTCGCCTGGCCGTCGGCGCGTTGGCGCGGCAAAGCCAGTTGCAGCAGGTTGGATTCAGTGGCGTGTTCGCGGCGTTGCTCGCCACGCAGCGCGCCTTCGCACAGCACCAGGATGCGGTCGGAAATGCCCATGACTTCCATCAGGTCGCTGGACACCACGATCACCGCGATACCGCTGGCGGCCAGGTTATGGATGATCTGGTAGATCTCGGCCTTGGCCCCGATATCGATGCCCCGGGTCGGCTCATCGAGCAGCAGTACTTTCATCGGCATCGACAGCCAGCGGCCCAAAATGGCCTTCTGCTGGTTGCCACCGGACAGGTACATGATCTTCTGCTCAGCGTTGGGGGTTTTGACTTTCAGCGCCTTGATCTGCTTGTCGGCGTTGCTCTTCTCCCAGTTGTCGCGCAACAACCAGCCGAAGCCCGAATGCGCGCCACGGGCACTGATATTGATGTTTTCAGCCACGCTCGACAGCGCAATGATGCCCTCCTTCTTGCGATCTTCAGGGCACAGCAGCACGCCACCGGCAATGGCATTGCGCGGTGAACGCAACAGCAGCTTTTGCCCATACAGTTCCAGATGCCCGGCGCTACTGCGCGCCAACCCGCTGAGCAAACGCAGCAGCTCGGTGCGTCCCGCGCCGACCAGCCCGAACAGGCCGAGAATCTCGCCTTTGTGCACCTGGAAGCTGACCGGCTCGCGCAAGCCCGGTCCCAGCAGGCCGTCGACCTTGAGGGCCACCGCGCCGTGCTCCCGTGGACGGTAGTCGTAGATGTCCTCGATATCGCGACCGACCATGCAGGTGACAAGTTGATCGTGGGTCAGCGTGCCCATGTCCTCGAACGTGCGCACGTAGCGCCCGTCCTTGAACACCGTCACCGCATCGCAGATGCGGAACACCTCTTCCATGCGATGGGACACGTACAGCACCACTTTGCCCTCGTCCCGCAGGCGCCCGATGATCGCCATCAAACGATCGATTTCCCGTGCGGACAGGCTGCTGGTGGGCTCGTCGAACGCAATCACGTGGGCGCCACGGGACAGTGCCTTGGCGATTTCCACCAATTGGCGCTGGCCCAGGGACAGACGACCGAGCTTCTCCTGGGGGTCGATCTCATCGGCCAGGCCCTTGAGACAGGCAAGCGCCTGCTGACGCAGCAGACGGCGGTTGACCACACCGAAACGCGCGGGCAGATGCCCGAGGAACAGGTTTTCCGCGACGGTCATTTCCGGCACCAGGTGCAATTCCTGGTGGATCACCGCGACGCCGCTGGCAATGCTGTCGGCGGCGCATTTGAACGCCATGGTCCGCTCGCCGATGCGCAGGGTGCCGCTGTTGGGGATGTAGGCGCCGCCGAGGATCTTGAGCAGCGTCGACTTGCCCGCGCCGTTCTCGCCCATCAGGGCATGTACCTGACCCGGATGGGCGGTAAAGCTGATGTCATCCAGCGCCTTGACCCCGGGAAAGGTCTTGCCGATGCCGCTGAAGCACAGGCTGGCACCGGCAGTGTGTCGTTCGTTCAGTTGCGCGTGCATAACCACCTCATCACAGCCATCAGACGGCCCGGCTACCAGGGCCGCCAGGGAAAGCGAGCCGCCTTATTTCCACAGGCCGATCTTTTCCAGTTCCGGCTTGAAGTTGTCACGGGTGATCAGCGTCACTTCGTCCATCGCGGTGTATTTCGGCGGTTCCTTGCCGGCAGTGACCCACTCGTACATCATCTGCGCGGTTTTATAGCCCTCGATGTGCGGGCTGGGCAGCATCGATCCGAAGAAACCGCTGTTGGCTTTCTTCAATTCGCCGATGGCGTCGGTGCCGTTGATGCCGATACCGATCACGTTGGCTGCGGCAAACCCGGCACTTTCAGTGGCGCGTACGCCGCCGAGCACGGTGTTGTCGTTCATGCCGCCGATGATCAGGTTTTTCGCGCCACGGGGCAGCTTGACCAGGGCCGAGTTGGTGGCGTCCATGCTGCCGGGGACGTCCAGGGTCTTGAGGGCCGCGGTCAGGACATGGTCTTTGGGAATGCCGGCTTCTTCCAGGGATTTCATCGAGCCGTCGGTGCGCTTCTTACCGGTGTCGAGTTCGTTATAGGTGGTGATCACCGCGTAGGTGTCTTTCCAGTCCCAGCCGCGTTTTTTCGCTTCGGCAGCCATGGCGGCGCCCTGCTTCTGTCCCACTTCGAACGCGGCCATGCCCAGGTACGGCACGTCCTCCATGAAACCGCCCTTGGCGTCGACGAAGCGATCATCCACGGCGATCACTTTCATACCGTTGGCCTTGGCCTTGGCCACGATGGCCGGGCCGAGGGACACGTCCGGTGGGCAGATGACAAAACCCTTGGCGCCGTTGGCGGCCAGGCTGTCGATGGCCGACAGGGTTTTCTCGCCATCCGGCACGGCGATTTTGATCACCGTGAAGCCCAGGTCCTTGCCGGCTTTTTCGGCGAACGCCCACTCGGTCTGGAACCAGGGCTCTTCGGGTTGTTTGACCAGGAAGCCGATCTTCACTTCTTCAGCGGCCAGCAACAGCCCGCTCAAGCTCATGGCCGAGACCGCCACGGCGGCGCAGCACAGGGAACGGATACCACGACGACTATTCATACGATGACTCCTTGTTGTTTTTTTGAGAGTACGTAGTACAGCAGTGAAGCCGGACCTTATCCGGCAAATCGGTGCGCGCGTTACAGCGGGTCGCGCGATGGCATGCCATCCACCAGCCGCTGAATGCGCAACGGGTTGGCGTTTTTCAACGCGTCGGGCAGCAGGTCATCGGGGTAATTCTGGAAGCACACCGGGCGCAGGAAACGGTCGATGGCCAGGGTCCCGACCGAGGTGCCCCGCGCATCGGACGTCGCCGGATACGGACCGCCGTGGACCATCGAATCGCAGACCTCGACACCGGTCGGGTAGCCGTTGAGCAAGAGGCGGCCGACTTTCTGTTCCAGCAAGGGCGTCAGCTCGGCGAACTGTTCAAGGTCAGCCGCCTCGCCAATGATCGTCGCCGTGAGTTGGCCATGCAGGCCGCCCAGGGCAGCGCTGAGTTGCGCCTGGTCGGCGACTTCGACGAACACGGTGGTCGGGCCGAAGACTTCTTCCTGCAGCACCTCATCACCGTCGATCAGTAACTGGACATCGGCCTTGAACAGCTGTGGCTGCGCCTGATTACCCACTTGAGCGCTACCGGCCAAGTGTTGGATGCCCGGGTGCGCCAGCAGTTTTTCCAAGCCCTTGCCATAACTGCTCAAGGTGCCGGCATTGAGCATGGTTTGCGCCGGTTGATCGGCCATCAGCCGCGCGACCTGCTGGGTGAACGCGGTGAACGCCGGCGAGGCAATACCGATCACCAGGCCGGGGTTGGTACAGAACTGACCGCAGCCCTGCACCACCGAAGCGGTCAGGTCGCGGGCGACCGTTTCCGCTCGCACATGCAGCGCCTGAGGCAAAACGATGACCGGGTTGATACTCGACATCTCGGCAAACACCGGGATCGGTTGTGGACGTGCCGCCGCCATGTCGCACAAGGCGCGTCCGCCCTTGAGCGAGCCGGTGAAGCCCACCGCCTGGATCGCCGGGTGCTTGACCAGCGCTTCACCGACCCAGTCACCGAAGATCATATTGAACACACCCTCCGGCATACCGGTGGCCTGTGCCGCACGAATGATTGCATCGGCGACCTGCTCGGCCGTCGCCATATGACCGCCATGGGCCTTGAACACCACCGGACATCCCGCCGCCAGTGCCGCAGCGGTGTCACCCCCCGCCGTGGAAAACGCCAGGGGGAAGTTGCTGGCGCCAAACACCGCCACCGGCCCCAGACCGATGCGATATTGGCGCAGGTCCGGACGCGGCAGCGGTTGGCGATCAGGCAATGCACTGTCGATGCGCGCAGCGTAGAAATCGCCGCGCCGCAGCACCGTGGCAAACAGGCGCATCTGCCCGCTGGTACGACCGCGCTCGCCTTTGATACGGGCGGCGGGCAACGCGGTTTCGCGGCAGACCAGCTCGACGAAATCATCCCCCAGCGCGTCCAGCTCGTCGGCCACCGCCTCCAGGAATTTCGCGCGGCGCTGCGCACTCAAGGCGCGGTAAGCCGGGTAAGCCGCCGCGGCAGCCTTGGCGGCGGCATCGACTTCTTGCGCGGTTGCCTGGTAGAAATCATGGGGCAAGGCCGCACCGCTGCTGGCATCGACGCTGTGCAACTTGACGGTGCCGTTGGCGCTGCGCTGGCCGCCGATATAGTTGTGGCCTGAAAACCGGGTCATGGTGATTTCCTTAAAGAGTGACGACGTTACCGGGCTCGAACACCGCGTCGACGTTGCCGACAGCATTGATCAACGGCGCGCCGAATTCGGCCTGGCTGATCTCGAACACATCGCCTGGCTGGGTACGTATACCGTCGGCGAATGACAGGGTCGCGGTGCCGAAGAAGTGGATATGCACATCGCCGGGCGTGAGGAACTGGCTGTACTTGAAATGGTGGTATTCGAGGTTTTCCAGGCTATGGCACATGTTGGCCTCGCCACTGAGGAATTCGTTTTCCCAGATCACCACACCGTTGCGCAGGATACGGCTGGTGCCGGCCAGGTGCCGGGGCAACTCCCCCACCCGCAGCTCCGGACCATAGCTGCAACTGCGCAACTTGGAGTGGGCCAAGTACAGGTAATTCTTGCGTTCCATTACGTGATCGGAGAATTCGTTGCCCACCGCAAACCCCAGGCGATAAGGCTTGCGATCAGGGCCGATGACATACAGGCCACTGATCTCCGGCTCCTCGCCGGCGTCTTCGGCAAATGGCGGCACCGGGAACGGCTGGCCGGGACGCACCACGATGCTGCCATCGCCCTTGTAGAACCATTCCGGTTGTACGCCCGCCTGGCCGGACGCCGGTTTACCGCCCTCCACGCCCCATTTGAAAATGCGCATGGTGTCGGTCATCGCACTGTCATCACCGGCCTGCTGATGCATCTTGTCCCGCGCCGAGGCACTGCCCAGGTGAGTCAGTCCGGTGCCGCTGACCAACATATGGGCCGGGTCCGGGTGATCCAGCGGGGGCAGGATTTTCAGGTCAGCCAACAGCTCAGCGTAGTCATGGCTGTCACCCAAGCCGAGGCTTTGCACCTGCTGCTGCAAATTGACGCCCGCCTCGATGGCGGCCAGCGCCAGCTCGCGCACGCTGTGCGCGCTTCGTACTTCGCGCAAGGTGCTGCCTTCAACCACGCCTACCCGACGCTCACCGTTACGCAATTCGAACTGAACCAAACGCATGTGTCTTCTCCTGATAGTCGATTAAGTACGCGTGGCGCTGCGGGCGCTGGCGGCGAAACTGTCGGCCGGCAGCAGGTGCTTGCGCTCCAGCACGCGGTAGACCACGCCGGTCAGCAGCAACCCGAACACCATCACCCCGGAAAGGAAATACAACCCGGAGGCCAGGTTGCCGGTGTACTCCTTGAGCGCACCGATCACGAATGGGCCGATATAGCCGCCCAGGTTGCCCACCGAGTTGATCAATGCAATGCCCGCCGCCGCGCTGGCACCGGCGAAAAACCGCCCCGGTAGCGTCCAGAACACCGCTGTGCAGGAAAACAGCGCAAACGCCACCAGGCACAGCGCCGCCAGTTGCAGCACCGGCACATTCAGCCAGGCGCTGAGGAACAGGCCGGCCGCACCCAACACGTAAAGCACCGCCAGGTGACCGTAACGATCATTCAAGCGATCGGAACTGCGGGGAATGATCAACAGCCCGATGATGCCGAAGATATAAGGCACCGCTGAAACGAAACCGGTGGTCAGGTCACTGCCGCCAAACTGCTTGATCAAGGTCGGCAGCCACAGGCCCAGGCCGTAAATGCTCAGCGTCACCGGCAGGTAGAACAACGCCAGCAGCAACAGGCGGTGGTCTTTCAGGGCGTGCAGCGGGTTGCCGTGGCGGGTCTGGCCATAGGCCTGCAAGTCCTTGTTCAGCTCGCCGGCCAACCAGGTCTTTTCGTCCTCGCTCATCCATTTGACCTGCTTCGGGCCGTCCGGCAGATAGCGCAACACCGGCCAGGTCAGCAGAAGCGCCGGTGTGCCGATGACGATGAACAGCCACTGCCAGCCGTGCAGGCCAAGAAAGCCGTCCATCCCCAACAGGCCGCCTGAGACAGGGCCGGTGATCATCATCGCGATGGGTTGGGACAGGATAAACAGACCAAGGATCTTGCCGCGATGGCGTACCGGGAACCATTGGGTGATGTAGTAGAGCACCCCCGGGAAAAATCCGGCTTCCGCCGCGCCGAGCAAAAAGCGCATCAGATGGAAACTGTACGGCCCTTGAACAAACGCCGTGCCGAGGGTGATGGCGCCCCAGGTCAGCATGATCCGCGCGAACCAGCGCCGTGCGCCGAAGCGGTCAAGCATCAGGTTGCTCGGAATTTCAAACAGAAAGTAGCCAATAAAGAACAGACCAGCCCCCAGGCCATACGCCGCGTCACCGATGCCAACGTCGGCGCCCATGTGCAACTTGGCGAAACCCACGGCCGAGCGATCCACATAGGCGATCAGGTACAGCAGGATCAGGAAGGGGATCAGTTTCAGCGTGATACAACGTATAAGCCGCGGTTCCTCGCTCATGGATCGATCTCCGATTGTTATTTTTATAGAAGCTCGGGGAACGCCTCTCGCGGAAATCCACCAGGGTCGCACCTCATCTGAAAACGACTATATAGTAGTACTATTTACTAAACAATGCTTCCAAACAGAAGATTTTGCGCCTATGGTTAACTACATAAAGAACATATAGTCATACAATAAGAGAAGTCGTCATGTCTGATAAAAAGCCCGCCCTACGCTCCGCCCAGTGGTTTGGTACCGCCGATAAAAACGGCTTCATGTACCGCAGTTGGATGAAGAATCAGGGCATTGCCGACCATCAGTTCCACGGCAAGCCGATCATCGGGATCTGCAACACCTGGTCGGAACTGACCCCTTGCAACGCGCATTTCCGTCAGATTGCCGAGCACGTCAAACGTGGGGTGATCGAGGCCGGCGGCTTTCCCGTGGAGTTCCCGGTGTTCTCCAACGGCGAATCGAACCTGCGCCCCACCGCCATGCTCACCCGCAACCTGGCGAGCATGGATGTGGAGGAAGCCATTCGCGGCAACCCCATCGACGGCGTGGTGCTGCTGACCGGCTGTGACAAGACCACTCCGGCGCTGCTGATGGGCGCGGCCAGCTGCGACGTCCCCGCCATCGTGGTCACCGGCGGGCCGATGCTGAACGGCAAGCACAAGGGCCAGGACATCGGCTCGGGTACCGTGGTGTGGCAGCTCAGCGAACAGGTCAAGGCCGGCACCATTACCCTGGATGACTTCCTCGCGGCCGAAGGCGGCATGTCGCGCTCGGCGGGCACCTGCAACACCATGGGCACCGCGTCGACCATGGCCTGCATGGCTGAAGCACTGGGCACTTCCCTGCCCCACAACGCTGCGATTCCGGCGGTGGATGCGCGCCGTTATGTGCTGGCGCATATGTCCGGCATGCGCGCGGTGGAGATGGTGCGCGAGGACTTGAAGCTGTCGAAAATCCTCACCAGGGAAGCCTTTGAAAACGCGATCCGCGTGAATGCGGCCATCGGCGGCTCGACCAACGCTGTGATTCACTTGAAAGCCATCGCCGGACGCATCGGCGTCGAGCTCGACCTGGACGACTGGACCCGCATGGGTCGCGGCATACCGACCATCGTCGACCTGCAACCGTCGGGGCGTTTCCTGATGGAGGAGTTCTACTATGCCGGCGGCCTGCCGGCGGTGCTGCGCCGCCTCGGTGAAGCCAACCTGATCCCGCACCCCAACGCCCTGACCGTCAACGGCAGGTCCCTTGGCGACAACACCAAAGACGCGCCGATCTACGGCCAGGACGAAGTGATCCGTACCCTCGCCAACCCGATCCGCGCAGACGGCGGCATCTGCGTACTGCGCGGCAACCTGGCGCCGCTGGGTGCCGTGCTCAAGCCTTCGGCGGCCAGCCCGGAACTGATGCAGCATCGTGGCCGCGCGGTGGTGTTCGAAAACTTCGACATGTACAAGGCGCGGATCAACGACCCGGAACTGGACGTCGATGCCCATTCGATCCTGGTGATGAAGAACTGCGGACCCAAGGGTTATCCGGGCATGGCGGAAGTCGGCAACATGGGCTTGCCGGCCAAGCTGCTGGCCCAAGGGGTGACCGACATGGTGCGGATTTCCGATGCGCGCATGAGCGGCACGGCCTATGGCACGGTGGTCTTGCACGTGGCACCGGAAGCCGCGGCCGGCGGGCCCTTGGCCACGGTACGCGAAGGCGACTGGATCGAGCTCGACTGTGCCAACGGCCGTCTGCACCTGGATATCCCGGACGCCGAGCTGGCCGCGCGCATGGCGGACCTGAAGCCGCCACAGCCGTTGCTCGTCGGCGGCTATCGCCAGCTGTATATCGACCATGTGCTGCAGGCGGACCAGGGTTGCGACTTCGATTTCCTGGTGGGTTGCCGTGGGGCGGAAGTCCCGCGTCATTCCCACTAATTGCAATGGTATGATGCACGGTATTTAGCCAGAGCAACCTCCTCGTTATGGATCAGCAGTCGCCCAAGCCGCGTAAGAGCATGCACGCCCAAATCGTTCAGGACTTGGGCATGCACATCGTTTCCGGACGCTTCAAGCCGGAAGAAAGACTGCCCATGGAAGCCACGCTCTGCGAAGAGTACAAAGTCAGCCGCTCGGTGTTGCGTGAGGCGACCCGCGTACTCAGCGCCAAGGGCCTGGTGTATTCCAAGCCACGGGTGGGGGCGGTGGTACGGCCTCGCGTGAAATGGCACTTGCTCGACCCCGACGTGCTGTCCTGGCTGATGCAGTCCACGCCCCATAGCGAGTTTTTCAACACCCTGGCGGGCGTCCGCCGCATTCTCGAACCGGAAATCGCCGCCATGGCCGCGTCCACCGCGACCGACGAAGACATCACCACCATCGAAAATGCCTACCGGGGCATGGAGACGGCGCAGACCCACGACGCGCTGCTGCAGGCCGACCTGGACTTCCACCGGGCCATTGCCGACGCCACGCGCAATGACTTGCTCGCCTATATGTGCAACATGCTGTCGTTGCCGCTGCGCGAGTCCATCAGCATCACCAACCGCCGCCCCGATATCCAGCGCCTCAGCCTGCCCCGGCACAAGGCGATCCTCACCGCGATCAAGAACCGTGACGCCCTCGGCGCCCGGCATGCGTCGCTGGTGCAACTGGACGATACGCGCGTGGCACTGGATACGGTGATGAATGTGCTGACGCCGCTATAGTCTTGCTTGCAGGGGGACGCTGCCGGGCACCGCCGCGAGTCATACCGACTGGCTAGGCCGCTCCTTTGCCCTGCCAGGTTATAAGCGCTGAGCCGTCGATCATTTTATAAAGTGACCACACGCCGCTGGACGAAACGATCGACATATTCGTCGGCAGGCGAGTAGAGAATTTCCTTCGGGGTACCCACCTGGATCAACCGGCCGTCCTTCAGGATGGCGATGTGATTGCCGATGCGCACGGCCTCGTCGAGGTCATGGGTGATGAAAACAATGGTTTTTTGCAGGCTTTCTTGCAGCTCCAGCAACTGGTCCTGCATCTCGGCGCGGATCAGCGGATCGAGGGCGCTGAAAGCTTCATCCATCAGGATGATATCCGTGTCGGCGGCCAGGGCCCGAGCCAGACCGACCCGCTGACGCATGCCGCCAGACAGTTGATGCGGGTATTTGTTTTCGTAGCCCTTGAGCCCCACGGCAGCGATCCAGTGCAGCGCACGCTCGGCGCACATTGCCTTGCTCTCGCCACGGACTTTCAGGCCGTAGGCGACGTTATCCAGCACGGTGTGGTGCGGCAGCAGGCCGAAGCTCTGGAACACCATGCTGATCTTGTGCCGACGGAATTGGCGCAAGGCCTCGATGTTGTATTGCATGATGTCTTCGCCATTGACCAGGATCGCGCCGGAGGTCGGGTCGATCAGGCGGTTGAAGTGACGCACCAGGGTCGACTTCCCCGAACCGGACAGTCCCATGATCACAAAAATCTCGCCATTGCCAATGGACAGCGACAGGTCATTGACCCCGACCACGCAGCCGGTTTCGGCCAGGACCTGATCCTTGGTCTTCTTCCGGCGGATCATGTTCAACGCATCTTCAGCGCGGGCACCATAGATCTTGAAGACGTTTTTCACTTCGATCTTGTTCATCGATGCCATGCTCATTTGCTCACCTCATGCCGTGGCCGACCATAGGCCTGGGTAATGCGGTCGATCACCACCGCGAGAATCACGATCGCCAGGCCCGCTTCCAGGCCGCGTCCGACATTGAGGGTTTGAATCCCGACCAGCACGTCCTCACCCAAGCCACGGGCACCGATCATCGAGGCGATCACCACCATCGACAAGGCCATCATGGTGGTCTGGTTGATCCCGGCCATGATGCTCGGCAGGGCCAACGGCAGTTGCACGCCGAACAGCTGCTGCCAGCGGCTGGCGCCAAAGGCGTTGATCGCTTCCATGACCTCGCCATCCACCTGGCGGATGCCCAGATCGGTCAGGCGGATCAGCGGCGGCGCGGCGTAGATCACCGTGGCGAAGATCGCCGGGACCTTGCCCAGGCCGAACAGCATCAGCACCGGAATCAGGTACACGAAGCTGGGCATGGTCTGCATGATGTCCAGCAACGGCATCAACACTGAACGCAGGCGATCGCTGCGGGCCGAGAGAATACCCAGGGGAATGCCGATCAGTACCGAAATCAGCGTCGCCACCAGCATCAGCGCCAGGGTCTGCATCAGCTTGTCCCACAGGCCGACGGCCCCCACCAGAAACAGCAGGCCGACGATAACGGTGGTGGTGACCAGCTTGCGGGTGGCGTGCCAGGCGATACCGCCGACAATGGCCAGCATCAGCCACCAGGGCGTTGTGCGGAGCAAACCCTCAAGATTGACGATGGCCCACAGCAGGGTGTCGGAAATCTGGCGGAACACATCGCCGTAGTTGGTCACCAGTGCATCGACCCAACGGTTGACCCAGTCGGCGATGGAGAATGTGAAACGCTCGGGAAACATTGGAACCCTCGATCAAGTGGTTGTGGCAAGCTTCCCGGCCAGCCTTGCGGTTAGCCGGGAGATCATCGACCTACAGAGCCGCGTTGATTTTCTTGGCAGCGTCAGCGCTGACCCAAGCCTGCCAAATCTCAGGGTGTTCCTTGAAGAAGATCTTCGCCAACTTGGGAGAATCGATATGCTCCTTGGTCATCCGGGCCAGGTTCTGGTTCAGCAGGTCGATCGGCAGATTGACCTTTTCCAGCACCGCGACCAGTTCTGGTGCCTGGTCATGGAAAGCCTTGGACAGCCCCACCTGGATGCTGATCTTTTTGTCGACACCCGGCTTCTCCTCCAGCTTGACCAGGTCGACCTGCCCCATCAGCGGCGTTGGCGACCAGTAGTAGAAGAGGATCGGCTCGCCGCGCTTGTAGCTCGACAGCACGGCGGCATCCAGCGCCGGGCCGGTACCCGGACGGAAATTCGTGTAGCTCGCTTCCAGACCGTAGCTTTTCAGCATCTCGCTGTTTTCCAGCTCACAGGTCCAGCCGGCCGGGCAGTTGTAGAAGCGGCCTTTGCTCGGCTCTTCCGGGTCCTTGAACAACACAGCGTATTGACCCAGATCGGCGATATTCTTCAGCCCGGGCGCCTTGGACTTGAGGTTGCGCCTGGCGTCGCCTTCGACCACATAACGTGGCACGTACCAGCCTTCGGTGGCGCCAACGATCGGTGCGCCGACACCGACTACCCTGCCGGCCGCTGCCGCCTTGTTCCAGACTTCGCTGCGACCGACCCACTCTTCAGACAAGACTTGGATGTCGTTGCTGCCCAAGGCGCTCTCCATGGTGATGGAGTTGCCCGGCAAGGTGTCGATGGCACAGCCATAGCCGTCCTTGAGCACGATCTGCAACACCTCGGTGAGCAACATGCCGCTCTCCCAATTGAGCCCGGCGAATTTCACCGGTTTACCCGACTCGCACCAACTGGCGGCCTGGCTTGCAGCACTTCCAGCCAACAGGCCGAGGGAAATCAGTGTGGCGGTAAGGTTTTTTTTGATTTTCACAATCGCACGCTCCAACACAGAGAACAGGGTTATGGCAGTGCAAGTGTTCGCCATCGCAGTGGCGAACATCGGTTTTCAACGTGAAGCTCAAACTCCTTGATGTATCGTCGGGAACCAATCTTCGCGCAGTCTCTGACCGGTCTGCATCGCATGCCCTGGATACGGTGGAGAGGTCCGTCCTGGACGCTCGAAATAACGGATATCGTCGCCCAGCCAACGCAGCGACAGCACCCGTCGACGCTGCGCCGAGGCATTGCCCCTGGCGCCATGCACGGTGCGAAAATCGAACAGCACCGCATCGCCGGGCTGCATCTCCCACTCGAGGATCTGCAGGCCCTCTTCCTTATCTGGATCGGGCGCATCGCGGTATCCATCCGCATCCCGATAAAAATCGCTTTGATCGGCCCAATGGACGGGTTTTATGCCTTTTTCCCAACGGTGCGAGCCGGCCAGCAGGCGCAGTGTCGACTCGCGTACCGGATCCACCGGGATCCAGAAACTGACGCTCTGCTGTCCTTCGACAAAGTAATAGGGGATGTCTTGATGCCAGGGCGTGGCTTTCTGCGCCCCCGGCTCCTTGACCAGCACATGGTCATGGAAGAACTGCGCCGAACGCGAACGCATGACGGCCGCGGCAATAGCGGCGGCAGGCGACTGTTCCACCGTTGCGCGAAACTCTGGAATCCGCTGCCAGTTGCAATAGTCATCAAAAAAACCACCCGGCTTGTCGTCCTTCTCCACGTAGTGGCTGGCGTAAACGCCAGGCTCCGTCAGGTTGCGTTCGATACCGGTGGCAATCGTCTCGATCCAATCAGTGAAAATACCGCGCAGGCAAACCGCGCCATCGCGCTGGAAGGCTTCGATATCTTTTTCGTCAAGGGTGAATGCGCTGTGTGCCATGACCTGAAACTCCTTGAAGGAGGAAATAAATGTGGGCGCTGGACAAATATTTCACGGCACACAACAATGATAAAATAATAAGTATTGATTTATCTCCCAAGAAAAACTTATGAAGTTCACCCTGCGACAACTCCGCTACGCACTCGCCGCCGCCAAGCACGGCAATCTCACGCTGGCGGCCGAAGAGCTGCACGTTTCCCAGCCCTCGATTTCCACGGCCATTACCGAACTCGAGGTGCTATTCGGCCAGCCGCTGTTTGTTCGCCAGCGTGGGCTCGGCGTGTCCCTCACCCCCTTCGGCCGCACGGTGATGGCCCAGGCAAAACGCGTCCTGGCCGAAGCGCGGAGCTTTGCGGATATCGGCAGCAATAGCAGTGATTTTGCCGGGGAACTGGTGCTGGGCTGTTACGCGGACCTGGCTCCGTACTGCCTGCCGCAGATCCTGCGGCACCTCCAGCGCGACTACCCCCAGGTCACTGTCGATATGCGCGAAGGCAGCTTCGAATACCTGGGCAAGCGCCTTGCCGAAGGCGCCCTGGAGTTGGCGCTGACATACGATCTCGGGTTGCCGGCCCATATGGAATGCGTGGAGCTGTGCCAGTTGACCGCCCATGCCTTGTTGCCGGCCGACCACCCGCTGGCAAACCAGTCCCGGGTGAGTCTGGCGGCGCTGAGCGAATGCAACCTGGTGGTGACGGATCAGATCCATAGCTGGCAGCATGTGCTGGATCTGTTCAGCTTCCATGGGCTCTCCCCCGCAAGCGTCCAACGGACCCACAGCTTCGAATTCCAACGCAGCCTGGTGGCCAACGGGTTCGGCGTGGCGCTGACCTACACCCGCCCCTACGGCGACCGTAGCTACGACGGCCAGCCCCTGGTCTGTCGCCCGATACGGGAAGAATTGCCGGCCCAGCGCATCGTCCTGGCCTATGATCAGCGCTACCCTTTAACGCCACCGGCCGAAGTGTTCAAGCTCCAAGCGGTGGCCTGGTTCGCGGAGCGACTACCGTTTGCGTCAAATTGACCATTGCGCGGGGTGTATCCGCATCCAGCGCGGCTTGTCCGGATAAAAGCCGGACAAGCCATTGGCTCAATGCCGCGTCTTGCGCTCCAGTAAGCGCACCCCCAGCGATAGCGGGTAACACAGGGCAAAATAAATCGCGCCCACGAGGATGTAGATCTCCAGCGGCATGAAGTACACGCTACTCAAGTCCTGGGCCCGCAGCATCAAGTCCGGCGCCGCGATCAGCGATGCCACGGACGTGTCCTTCAACAACGAGATCGCCACGTTGCCGATGGGCGCCAGCACGATACGAATGGCCTGGGGCAACACGACCCAGCGCAATACCTTGAGATGAGGCATGCCAATCGCCTTGGCCGCTTCCACCTGCCCCTTGGGCACCGCCTCCAGGCCCGAACGGTAAATCTCCGACAGATAAGCCGCCGCATTCAGCCCCAAGCCGATCATGGCCGCCTGGAAAGAGCTGAATTGAACGCCGACTTCGGTCAGGCTGAAGTAGACGATGAACAGTTGCACCAGCGCCGGGGTGCCACGAAACACCTCGATGTAAATCAGCGCCGCACGGCGCAATGGCCGATTGCTCGAGAGTCTCGCCAGTGCCACCAGCAGGCCGACGACCAAGCCAATGACCAGTGCGCCGAACGCCAACTGCAGCGTGGCCCAGGCCGCCGCCAACAACTCGACATGGGTTGCTTCCCACAACTCGCCATAACCCATATCAATTCTCCTTCACGACTTTGAGTCGCCGTTCGGTCCGCGCCGCCCAGTGGGAAAGCACCAGGCTCAACACCAGGTAGATGATCGCCAGCAGAAAGTAGATCTGATTGGTCTGGTAGGTTTCACTGACCAGCATCCGCGCCTTGAACGTCAGCTCCGGCACCGCCGCCGCCGATGCCAGGGACGTGTCCTTGAGCAGGCCGATGGCGAAATTGGCCATCCCCGGAATGGCGACCTTGAATGCCTGGGGCAATACGATGATGCGCATCGCCAGTGCGCGGGTCATGCCGATGGAAAACGCCGCTTCGCTTTGCCCGCGATCGATCGTACGGATGCTTGAACGGAACACTTCCGACAGGATCGCCGCACCGTTCAGGCCAAAACCGATGATCGCCGCGCCGATCGCCGGCAGCGTGATGCCGATGTACGTCAGCCCGAAGTAGAGGATGAACAGCTGGGTCAGGATCGGTATGTTGCGAAACACCTCCAGGTACAGGCTCGCCAGCAAACTCAAGACCCGGCTGCGCGAGAGCCGCATCAACGCCAGGCAAAAACCCAGCAACGTTGCCACGACGAACGCCGCGGCGGTCAAGCCGACGGTGGTCAGCGCGCCGATGCCCAGCACCTTCAAAAAGTACGGCAGCATCTCGATGGCTTTGTGCAGTGCAGTCGAATCGAGCATCGATCAATGCTCCTGCACGGCACGGATAAAGGAACGGGTGCGTTCGACCTGGCTCTCGCGAAAAATCTGCCGGGGCGGCCCCTGCTCGACAATGTTACCGTCGGCCATGAAGATCACCTGATCGGAGACACTTTCGGCGAAATGCATTTCGTGGGTGACGATGATCATCGTCATGCCCTCTTCCGCCAGCTTGCGCATGACGCTCAGTACTTCACCCACCAGTTCCGGGTCCAGCGCCGAGGTTGCCTCGTCGAACAGCATCAACTTGGGCCGCATCGCCAGCGCCCGGGCGATCGCAATACGCTGCTGCTGCCCGCCCGAGAGCTGTTCCGGATAGACATCACGCTTGGCGAACATGCCCACCTTGTTCAGCAGGTCTTCGGCCAGCTCCACCGCTTCCGCGCGACTGCGCTGTTGCACCTTGAGCGGCCCGAGGATGATGTTTTCCAGGACCGAGAGGTGCGGAAACAGGTTGAAGCGCTGGAACACCATGCCGATTTCGGTGCGCATGCGCGCCAGTTCCTTATCGCTCATAGGCACTTTGCGTGTGCCCACCAGACGCTGGCCGATCAGTTCGTTATCGATGTAAATATCACCTCGGGTCGGTTCTTCGAGGTAGTTGACGCAGCGCAGCAGGGTGGTCTTGCCCGACCCGCTGGGCCCGATAAGCGAAATCTTCTGACCCTGCTGTACATCGAGGTCGATACCTTTGAGAACGTCCAGGCTACCGAAGGACTTGTAGAGTCCCTCGATCCGCACCAGTGGGGTTGATTCAGCCATGTGTAATGTCCGTGAGTGGATGAGGCCAAGCGTGATCGTGACGTCGATTCAGGCGAAGGACTGGCTGAAATCCCGCGGCGGGTGCTCGAACGGCCCGATAAGGTTGCCCTTCTCGTCCCGGTCGACACCGATGCGCGGATCCTTGGCGGGAGGCGCAAGGTAGTCGGGGTTCTTGATCCCGTACTTGGCAAGGATCGGCTTGATCTGATCGGTACTCTTGAGCCAGCGCAGGCCCTGGTTCACGCCATCGAACAAGTCCTGGTTCTGCGGATGAACGCCCCAGATCGCCTCAAACTTGGCGGTCAGGCTGGGGAATTTTTCATCGTAGGACATGGGGATCTGTTTGAGCTTGAGGCTGGGGTCCTGAAGGATCATGTAGTCGATGGTCGGAGCATCCAGCACGGCAAAATCCAGGCGCCCGGCCCGCACGTCACGCAGGCAGGAGTCTGTGTTGTCGTAGAGCTTGACCTCTTTCACACCGTCGATTTTCTTCATGTCGGGGATGGTGAAATAACCGGTGATGGCACCGATGGTGCGGCCTTTGACATCGTTCACCGTGATGGAAGTCTCGAACGGCTCGCTGTCGCGCATGATCACGTAGGCACCGGTGTAGAACACCGGGTCGGTCAACAGCAGGATCTTCGAGCGCATCGGGTTCCAGGCGAAATTGCCACCGAACCAGTCGGCACGTCCCGACCTGACGGCTTCGACCACCGCCGGGAAGCCCATGGTCAGTACATCGAGCTTGAGTTCGAGGCGATCGGCAATGATCTTCAGCAACTCCAGGTCGGTGCCGACCGGAACGCCTTCGCGCAACGCGCCCAAGGGCATGTCGCCGAGACACGCGGCCGTCAGGTAGCCGGGACGTACGGTCTTGATCGGTTTCCCAGCGGCGAAGGCGAAGGACATCGGGGTCATCGCACTGCCCACCAAGGCCGCCAGTGAACCGTAGCCGGCGGCTTTGAGCAGCCCGCGCCGAGAGAGTCCCAGGGTGTCGAATTTGAAGTCGGACATAGATCACCTATTGGTTAATGATTATTCTGGACCATTACAAGCCGTACAATTCAAACGCCATCCATGGTTCGATCGTCCTGGGTCGCATCACCCAAAACACCCGTAATCACGCTCACCACAGCTTAGGGCAACCACGCCAACCGCCACATTTCGCAGCTCGGTCGCGCCGCCGCCGTGGCTCCTGCATACTCTGTGCCGCCCAGCAACGAGCTGAACGGCCGGTGGTTGTCGGGACGAGCCCGGCTGGAACATGTCGATCACCATGTGCATACCCCACTGCGTTGGGAGTGACAGCCATTTTTTCTTATTGTGATGCATTACAAGCATTACAACTCACACACTAATCACGGTTTTTTCGCTTGTCAACAGGACTTGTATCGGATAAAAAGCAATACAAATTTGTTTATTGTCTTGCTTCAAGCATGACAAGCAGGGATAAAGCACCATGAGTCAATTCGAACAACTGCTGGACGAACTCAAGGCCAGCGCGGCCTTGCAGCGTGACAAAGCGGAAACCCTTTACGCCCAGTTGGCCGACTCACTGGCTGAAGCGATCCGCCACGGCAAGCTCAAGCCGGGCGAGCGCCTGCCGCCGCATCGCGAGTTCGCCAGTGCACTGGGGTTGAACATCACCACGGTGACCAAGGCCATGGCCGTGCTGCAGCAGAAAGGCCTGGTCGAAAGCCGGCCGGGGCGCGGCACCCAAGTCGCCCTGCCGCGGCATCCGGCCGCACAGTTCCAGTCGGCGCCGAGCAACGACCCGGGCACCGTGGACCTCAGCGTCAACCGGCCGGCCACCGATGGCTTCAATCGGGTACTGGCGCAGTTACTACCGCGTCTCTCCAGCGATCCACGCTTTAGCGACATGAAGGACTATCACCCGTCCGAAGGCCCGCTCTGGGCCCGCGAAGCCGCCGCGCAGTGGTTGCGCCACACCGGCGTACACGCCGAGGCCGGGCAGATGCTGATCGTCGAGGGCGCTCAACATGGCATCGCCAATACCCTGCGCAGCCTGACCAACAGCGGTGACACCGTGCTGGCCGACAGCGTGACCTACCAAGGCATCAACGCCTTGTGCCGCTCGCTGGGCCTGATTCTGGTCGGCGTCGACGCCGACGCGCGCGGCATGTCACCCGAAGCCTTGCGCCTGGCTTGCGCCGAACATCAGCCACGGCTGCTGTTTCTGGTGCCTTCGATCCATAACCCGACCGCCATTACCCTGGATGCCGAGCGCCGCGAGGCACTGGCCGCGGTGATTCGCGAAACCAACCTGCTGGTGATCGAGGACGATGTCTATCGGCCCCTGCTGGATCAATCGCCGCCCTCCTTCGCCTCACTGATGCCTGAGCGGACGATTTATATTTCAGCCCTCTCCAAATGCATCGCCCCCGGGCTGCGCATGGGTTTTGTCATGGCGCCCCAGCCGTTGGTGCAAGACATCGCCGCCATGCAACGCATCGATTGCTGGAGCACCTCGCCACTGACGGCACTGATCGCGACCCAATTGATCGAGGATGGCCACGCCGAACAGCTGGTCTCGGAGCAACGCGAAGAATTGCGGATCCGCCAGGCACTGCTGGCGACTCATCTTGAAGGCCTGGAATTCCAGCACAGCGCTACCGGCACCCATGCCTGGCTGGTGCTGCCGGAACCCTGGACCGGCTCGCGTTTCGCCCGGCTGTGCCAGGACCGCGGTGTCGTGCTACTGGCCGGTGGAGCCTTCACCCTGCGTCCGGAACTGTCGCCGCAAGCCGTGCGCATCAATATCTCCGCGGCCCTGTCGCGCGAGCATCTGGTCAAGGCCCTGGGAGTGATCAGCCAACTGGCGCGCCAGGGTCATCTCTACATGCACAACCGGATCTGAGGACATGACACAGCCAGTCCATTGCGAAATTGCCGTTATCGGTGCCGGTGTCGTCGGGGTTGCGAGCGCACTCTGGCTACGTCGCCAGGGTTACCGGGTGTTGTTGCTCGAGCGCGATGCGATCGCCTCCGGGGCCTCTTACGGCAATGCCGGCACCCTCGCGCCCTACGGCGTGATGCCCATTGCCCAGCCATCGTTGCTGAAGGCGATTCCGTCGTTGCTGTTTTCGCCGGACTCGCCCTTCGTCATCAACTGGGCACGCCTGCCCCGCTTGATGCCCTGGCTGTTGCGGTTTCTCAATGAATGTCGCGCCTCGCACTGTGAAGCCAACACACTGGCCCTGAGCAAAATACTGCAACACACCTACAGCGGTTATGCGCCATTGCTGGCTGACTGCCCAGAGGCCGACCAGCATCTGCGTCACAACGGCTGCCTCTATGCCTACGGTACCGAACAAGGTTTTGCCGGCGCCCAGGCCGCCATCGAATTGCGCCGCTCGCTGGGTATCGCACAGCAGGTACTGAACGCTGCCGATGTCGAACAGCTGGAACCGGCCCTGGCGGGCAAATCGGTGGCCGGCATCCTGTTTCCCGAGTCGTCCCATATGGATGACCCGCGTGCCTTCATTGAAGCGCTGGCGGCACCGCTGGTGGCTGAAGGGGCGTTGCATCAGGCAACGATCATCGGCCTGCAAAGGCACAGCGACGGCCTGCATCTGCTCAGCGCCGAAGGCCAGTCCTATCGCGCCGACCGGGTGGTGCTGTGTGGCGGCGCTTGGTCCGCGGCGCTGGCACGTCAGGTCGGCGATCACATTCCGCTGGATACCGAGCGCGGTTATCACATTGAGTTTGATCTGCAAGACACCCTGCTCAACCGTCCATGCTGCCCGGTGGAAAGTGCGTTCTACATGACGCCCATGGCCGGGCGGTTAAGAGTCGCGGGTACGGTCGAGCTCGGTTCAATCAACGACCCGGCCAACCCCAAGCGGTTTGATTATCTGGAGCGGCATGTGCGCCGAGTCATGGGACTGACAGAACCTGTCGCTCGGAAATGGCTTGGATTCCGGCCGTCGCTGCCCGACTCGTTGCCGGTCATCGGGCCCTCACCGAACGAACCTCGATTGATCTACGCCTTCGGCCACCAACACCTGGGCCTGACCCTCGCTGGCGCGACCGGAGAGTTGGTCGCGGACTGCATTGCCGGCAAAACGCCGCAATGGCTTGAACGTTTTTCGGTGCGACGTTTCTGAGCGCCGCCATTTCGCAGGAGAGCAATTGATGCAAACCATCGAACGCAAACACACCAACCCACGCATGAGCCAGATCGTCATCCACGGCAACACCTTGTATCTGGCCGGACAAGTCGGTGACCCCCGGCACGATGTCACCGAGCAGACCCGCGACGCGCTTGCGCGCGTTGATGCCTTGCTGAAGGAGGCGGGTTCAACGCGAGAACAATTGCTGCAAGTCACCATCTGGCTCGCGGACATGGCCGACTTCGAAGCCATGAATACCGTCTGGGATACCTGGGTTCCAACCGGCCACGCCCCCGCCCGCGCCTGTGGCGAGGCGAAACTGGCGGATCCGCGGCTGCTGGTGGAAATTATTGTCTGTGCAGCCATAGGCTGATCAATGCACGTCCCCCTGACATGACACGAGCGTCGTCGACGAGCGATTCGATACAATTGCATCGGCGCCCGTGACTACGATTTGTTTTTGACCTTCGAGATCAATCATTGGCCCCTCTCATTATCGGGACGGATCTTGAACCAGATGGAATACATCGCCGGCAGGAACACCAGCGTCATGATGGTGCCAACGAACGTGCCGCCGATCAGGGTGTAGGCCAACGTCCCCCAGAAGACTGAGTGCGTCAGAGGGATGAACGCCAGGATGGCCGCCAATGCCGTCAGTAATACCGGACGGGCCCGTTGCACGGTGGCTTCGATCACCGCATGGAAAGGAACCAGCCCGTCTTGCCCGTTGTGATGGATCTGTCCGATCAGGATCAGCGTATTGCGCATCAGGATGCCCGAAAGGGCGATCAGGCCGACCAGGGCGTTGATACCAAACGGTTGGTTGAAAACCAGCAAGGTGGGTACCACGCCGATCAGCCCAAGCGGCGCAGTGAGGAACACCATGATCATGGCCGAGATCGATCGTACCTGAACGATGATTATCAGCAACGTCAGGGCGACCATGATCGGGACCAGCGGCACGATCGCTTTGCCCGCCTTTCCCGACTCCTCGATCGCCCCCGCCTGCTCGATTCGATAGCCGTCAGGGAGGGTGTCAATGATCGGCTGCAGTTCCTTGAGGATCGCGCTCGATACGTCTGGCGGCTGCAAATCTTCGGCAATGTCGCCGCGCACGGTAATGGTCGGGGTACGATCACGTCGCCGCAGGATCGGCTCCTCCATGCGCACATCAACCTCTCCGACCTGGGACAGCGGAATACGCTGCCCCGCCGCGCCCACCAGGGTAAAACCTTCTATCTTGGCGGGATCGAGCCGAATATCACCCGCGGCGCGACCGACCACCTGCACCGAACGGATGTCCTCGCGAACCGCCGTGATCGGCGCCCCCGTGAGCAGGAACTGTAACTGCTGGGCGACGGCATTTGACGTCAGGCCTACCGCCTGCAGGCGATCCTGGTCCAGGCTGAAATGCAACGTCGGCGTCAGCGCCCCCCAGTCGGTATTGACGGTCCGCATCAGCGGGCTCGCCTGCATGACACCCTCGACCTGGTCTGCGATCTCACGCAATTTCGACGGGTCAGGCCCCATCACCCGGTAGGCAACAGGGAATGGCGAGTACGGCCCAAAAACAAGCTGAGTCACCCTGACACGCGCCTCTGGGGCAAGTCCCTCCGCCGCAGCCTCGCGGAGACGGAACTTGAGGACCTCGCGCGCCTCCTGGCTATCCGTCAGCACCACAATCTTCGCGAAAGACGGATCGGGGAGTTCCGGCGCCATGGCCAGATAGAAACGTGGCGCACCTTGCCCGACATACGCCGTGACGATTTTTGCCTCAGCCTGCTTTTGCAGCCAAGCCTCAATTTTGGCGGTGGTGGCGCTAGTCTGCTCGATTGAGGTGCCATACGGCATTTGCACTTCGATCAACACCTCTGGACGGTCCGAGGTCGGGAAGAACTGTTTCTTGACCAGGCCCATGCCAAGAATGGCCACGACAAAGGTACCGATCACAGTGCCGGCCACCCACCATTTGCGGGCGATGACGCGGGTCAGAATCCGGCGAAAGCGGTTGTAATGAGGGGTGTTGTAGATGGCCGCGTGCCCCCCCTCGACTTTCTTGATGTCCGGCAACAGCTTCACGCCCAAATACGGGGTAAAGGCCACGGCGACCACCCAGGAAGCAATCAGGGCAATGCCGACGATCCAGAACATGTTGCTGGTGTACTCGCCGGCAGTCGATTGTGCGAAGCCGTTGGGCATAAAGCCGATAGCCGTCACCAGCGTACCGGACAGCATCGGTGCGGCCGTATGGCTCCAGGCATACGCGGAGGCCTTGATCCGGTCGTAGCCCTCCTCCATTTTCACCACCATCATTTCGATCGCGATGATGGCATCGTCCACCAGCAGCCCGAGTGCCAGGATCAGCGAACCGAGGGTAATACGGTCGAAGTTCTTTCCGGTGGCCGCCATCACTACAAACACCACGGCCAACGTCAACGGCACAGCCGCCGCGACCACCACACCGACCCGCCAGCCCATGCTGAGAAAGCAGACAAGCATCACCACCAGCAGCGCGACGAAGAACTTGACCATGAACTCGCCGACCGCCGAGTCGATATTCACCGATTGATCGGTGACCTTGGTGAGCGTCATGCCCAGCGGCATGCCTTCATTGATCTTGGCCGTTTCCGCGTCCAGGGCCTTGCCCAGGTCCAGGCCGTTCCAGCCTTCACGCATCACGACACCCAGCAACAGCGCCTCTTCGCCGTTATTGCGCACCAGGAAGGTGGCCGGATCTTCATATCCGCGCTCGACTGTCGCGACGTCCGAGAGCTTGAGCGTGCGACCTTGAATCGCAAGGGGGGTGTCACGAATGTTCGCCAATTTATCGAAGGCGCCGTCCACCCGCAGGACGACCTGTGGCCCTTTGGTTTCGATCGAGCCAGCGGGCGTGAGCAGGTTCTGGCTGTTCAGCGCGGCGAAGATATCCTGGGGCGAGACCCCCAAGGTGGCCAGCCGGTCATGGGAGAAGGAAACAAAGATGCGTTCGGCCTGCTCGCCGATGATGTTGACCTTTTTCACGCCCGCCACGTGCAACAGGCGCTGGCGCAACGACTCAGCATCACGCACCAATAGACGCTGCGGTTCGCCTTTGGCTTTGAGGGCGAACAGCGCGAATGTCACATCGGAAAACTCGTCGTTGACCATCGGCCCGATAACGCCCGCCGGCAGTCTCGCGGCCTCATCGTCGAGTTTCTTGCGCGCCTGATAGAACTCCTCCTGTACTTGCGAAGGCGGCGTGCGATCGACCAACGACACCATGGTGAAAGCCAGTCCCGGACGGGTGTAGGTTTCCGTGCGGTCGTACCATTTCAATTCTTGCAGGCGCTTTTCCAAGGGTTCTGCGACCTGATCCTGCATCTCCTGGGCCGTCGCGCCCGGCCAGGCAGTGATGACGGTCAATTGCTTGACTGTGAACGGCGGGTCCTCCGCACGCCCCAGCTGGAAGAACGCCAGCGTACCCGCGACGGCAATCAGAAAAATCAGAAACACCGTGATAGAACGCTCGCGAACGGCGAGCGCCGATAAATTGAGGCTCATTGACGGCCCCCGGCAACCTTCACATCACCCTGTTGGGTCAGCCGCACTTCCTCGCCATCGCGCAGTAGATGCGCGCCCAGCCCGACAATACGCTCGCCAACCTTGAGATCACCGGCTATTCGGGCAGCGTCGTCGCTCAAGCCCAGGACCTGAACAGGTCGCCAACTGACTTTCGCCGGTTCGCCGGCAATGACCCACACACCCGTTCCCTTGCCCGGGTCATAGACGGCAGCGATAGGAACTTGCAGGACCGGCCCTTGCGCAGAGCCTTCGGCGATCCGAAGGGTGACGGTCGAACCCAGCGGCGCATTGGCCAGCGCGCCCTCCAATACATACCGCGCCTCAAAGGTGCGCGTCACACGATCCGCCGAGTCGGAAAGCAGCCTCAGCTTCGCAGTGACCGCCCCCGAGGTGTTGCCATAAAGCGTCGCCTGCGCGGTGGACCCGGTGGCCGGACGCAACGTCTCTGGCAACTGCACGATGGCTTCGCGCTGCCCGGCCCGCGCCAGTCGAATCACGATTTGCCCAGGGCTGACCACCTGCCCTGGCTCGGCGAGCGTCTCCATCACAACACCGTCGGCGTCCGCGAGCAGCACGGCATAGCCCGACGCATTACGGGCCACGTCAGCCTGGGCTTGCGCGGCGCTCAGTTGCGCCTTCGCGGTATCGGCTGCGGCTTTGATCTGGTCGTAGCTCGAGGCGGAAATGGCACCGGCGGCAACCAGGTCGCGATAGCGAGCCTCGTCATCCGCGGTCTGTTTGGCTCGGGCTTTGGCGGCAGCGACCGTTTCCTGCTGCGCTCGTGCTTGCAACCCCAAGTCGATGGGGTCGAGACGCATCAGCGGCTGACCACGCTTGACCGCCTGACCGGTATCGACCAGACGCTCAAGTACCTTGCCTGACACCCGGAACCCCAGATCACTCTGGACACGAGCCGCCACGACACCGGTGAAAGATCGCGCGGTGTCGGACGAACCCTGAACCTCAGAGACCCTGACCAGGGGCGCAAGCGTGCGCGGATCTTGGGCGGTGGATGAATCGCCACACGCCGCCAGGACGAGAGGCAACAAGCAAGCGGCAATGGTGATAGGTCGAAGCCGGTGCATAGGTACCCTTACTGAATGGAATAGGACAGGAGCCACATTCTCAGACTAGTGACCATTACTGTCAATGGTCACATTCAGGGTGCCAAACTGCGCAACATCAACGCGACTATATGCATCGACGCCTTCTGTATCCCCTCCAGATTATTTAGCCCATGAGCGTCAATTGACAACGAGTGACCATTATGAAATATAGTCACAAATCATTTTCGACTCAAGGAATCTCAATGCCTTCTTTCCGCCCCGTAGCTCTTTTGGTGAGCGCCAGCTTGATGGCAGGTTGCGCGGTCGGTCCGGACTACCACCGTCCGGACGCTCCGCTTCCGGACCGTTTCCTGGGTCAGCCCCTTGTCGAACAGCGGCCCGCGGCGATGCCCGCCAGTCTCGTGGACTGGTGGGAAGGCTTTGATGATCCGGCGCTGACCGAGTTCGTCGCCAAGGCACTCGAGCAGAACCTGGACCTGGCGCAGGCCTCGGCGCGAGTCGCGCAGGCGCGGGCGGGCCTGGGTTCGGCCAATGCCGCTTTACTACCCTCGGGCAATATCAGCGGCCAGGCTGCGCGCGCCCACCAATCAGTCGAAACCCCGCTCGGCCAGGTGCTGAATTCAACGCCTGGCTATGATCGGTACGGAAGTACTTACGAACTCAACCTCGGTGCCAGCTGGGAGGTGGACCTCTTTGGTGGCCTGCGTCGTGGACGCGAAGCAGCATTGGCCGAGTACCAAGCTTCCGAGGCGGGCGCCGCAGCCACAAGGCTGGCGGTTTCGGCGCAGACCGCCGATATCTACATCACCGTCCGAGGATTGCAGGCCCGCCTGAACATTGCGAACCAACAGGTCAAAACGCAGCAGGAACTGCTGGAGAAGGTCCAACTGCTCTACAGCAAGGGCCTCGCCGCCAGCTATCAGGTTCGCCAGACCGAGGGCACGCTGGCCCAGGTCCAAGCGACAGTGCCAGCTCTGCAGACTGGCCTGGATGCCGCAATGAATGCATTGGATATCATGTTAGGCACCCCGCCCGGCACTCATCGCACGCAACTGGCAAACGCGGGAAACATTCCTCTCGCGCCGCAGATAAAGGGCACGGGAACACCGGCCGATTTGCTGCGCCGCAGGCCAGACCTCATCGTGGCCGAACGCCGCCTCGCGGCCTCCAATGCGCGCATCGCAGAGGCAGTTGCCGAGTACTACCCCAAATTCTCCCTCAGCGCATTGCTGGGCAGCGCCACCTCCCTATCCGGCGGCAATCTTTTCAGCAACGGCGCCAGCCAGTCGGCGGGCACATTAGGTCTGCGCTGGAGACTCTTCGACTTTGGCCGCATCAACGCCCAAATCGATCAAGCCAAGGGACAGGAAGCCGAAGCCCTCGCCGCATACCGCCAGTCCGTACTGCGCGCCACCGAGGACGTTGAGAACGCATTCTCCGCACTGGTGAATCGAGAGGCCCAGACAACCACTCTCACCCGGGGCGAAGCGTCGTTGGCACAGGCGCAGCAGTCGTCGTTCATTGCCTATCAGAAAGGCACGGCCAGCCTGATCGATGTTTTGACTGCCGACGAGACACTGCTGCAAGCCTCCGATGCCAGGGCGCAAGCGCGAACGGAATCGGCACGGGCGGCGGTCGCTGCATTCAGGGCCCTGGGGGGTGGCTGGCAACCGCCAGAAACCAAACCAGTGGCCAGTCGCTGAGTTGATCAGCCCCGGCAGTTCTTCATACCCCCTCCTCTATTGGCTCGACAACCCGAGATCATCGATATGAAACCAAACGAACATTCCTGGGTACTCATCACAGGCGCTTCAAGCGGATTTGGCGAGGAGTTTGCCCGACAATATGCCGCGCAGGGGAAATCGCTTGTCCTGGTAGCACGCAGACTGGATAAGCTCGAAGCGTTATCAGCGCAGTTGCGCCAGCGTTTCGCCATCGATGTGATCGTCGAGCAAGTAGACCTGTCGTCGATCCCCGCGGTCATCGAACTGCATCAGCGGCTGAGCGAGCGCAAAATAGTGGTCGATGTGCTCATCAACAATGCGGGACATGGATTGCAAGGGCCTTTTCTGGATCAGTCCCTGGATCGCTCCCTGGCCATGATCGATCTGGATATCGCCAGTCTGACGGCCCTGACTCACGTCTTCGCGCTAGACATGCGAGCCCGCAAGCGTGGACACATCCTGATGGTCGCCAGCCTGCTGTCTTTTCAAGGCGTGAAGAATTTTGCCGTTTACTCTGCCGCTAAAGCTTACGTGCTGCGCTTCTCTGATGCGTTGCATCGTGAACTCAAAAGCGACGGTGTCATCGTGACGGCACTCTGTCCGGGGATGTCGGATACCGGTTTTGCACAAAGCGCCAGGCAAACGATTACGCCAGCCTTGAAAATGATCATGATGCAGCCACAACCCGTGGTCCGCGCAGGCATTCGAGCGCTGCAAGCCGGACGATTGAGTGTCGTGCCGGGCTTTGGCAACAAGGCTATGACCGTCCTGACCTGGGCCACGCCGCGTCGGTTCCACCAAGGTCTCATGGCACGCATCATGGGCGCCTGAAAGGCACATAAAACCCAAAGACCTGACCTGGAGAAAAACGGAGGCCTGCGGCGACTCCGAATCATGGCGACCGCTCAAGAACGGAAGCGCCATACTTATTCACGTGACTATTTATTTAAATAGTCACAATCCAGGCAAATGAACACCTTTCATTGAGGGGGGGATCGCAAGGGGGGGGAATGCGTCGTTACATTGGAATGATATGAGTCCTCAGCCGAAGCTCAGGGCATGAGGCTACGCAAGATGAGGTTGGAGGTGAGCGTGGGGGCGTCCTCGATGAGATCGAGGTTGTACTGCAACAGCAACGGATTGACGAAAGGCCGTAGTGCCAGATGTATCGCATCTACCGTCTCGTCCAGTGGCGTTCTGCGCTCGAACTCACCGAGTTCTCGCCCCTCCCGTACGATTTGCAATACAAAGCTTTTGATTTGTGCGTCATAGACCTCCGAGCTTGGCCAGTGCTCCGAGGCAGAAAACGCGGCAATGTCGTAGAGCTTTCGGTCATTGAAGAACAAGTCCGCGCTCGTGGCCACCAGGGTCTTGACCAAACGTCTAAAGCGCTCCGTTGGCGAAATACCATCGACATTGATGGCCTTCTCCACGGCGGCAACGATTTGCGTCAGACAATTTTTGCAAATGGCTTCGCCGATCGCCTGCTTGGAATCAAAAAACTTGTAGATGTAAGCCTTGGAGAACCCGATGGCCTTGGCCAGGTCCGACACAGTGGTCTTGCCGTAACCATATTGACTGAAATGTTCGTTGGCCGCCGCGACAATCTGGTCTCGGATCTCATGGTCCACTGGACCACGGACGCTGGGTGCTGGTATTGGCTGGTTCATGCAAACAGCTTACTCACCTCAAAGGCGGCTGACAACCAGTGACCGAGTTGTAATATCGTCACGAAAAAAATCATTCTGAGGATATGACTGCGTCTACGCAATCTACTGGATGCCTTCCACCCCAGTTACGAGCCGCTTCTGATCGATACTCGTTATTTTGACAGCGATGAGCCGCTGCCACGATGGGAAAAACCAAAATAAATATTTCGGCTCTCCATCATTCCTCCACAGAACCTCCCATATCTCTCCACCCTTCTTATAGACAATTCAACCCAATGGAGCGCGCTCTGTCGGCGGTTATGAAGCCCCTTCGACTCCTCCACATCGGTATGCGAAGGCCAAAATCGGCAAGACATAGCTTCTGTGATCCAAGATTCGATCTTTGATCATGGACAAGATAGATAACCGTGGGAATATGCACAAGAAAGCCCACAACACATTGACAGAGTACGACATGAGCGACTTCCCCGCGGCATCGGCGCCCCGAATTGACAGTGCCAGAGAGTCCAAGGCGCTTGTACTGATCGCGGAAGACGAGCCTGAAATCGCGGATATTCTGACGGCCTATTTGAAACGCGCCGGCTTTCGAACGGCCCACGCCCTTGACGGTCGTCGCGCCCTTGAAATGCATCAGACACTCAAGCCGGATCTCATGCTGCTGGATGTGCTGATGCCGAATTTGGACGGCTGGATGGTGCTCGCCGAGGTTCGACACCGGGGCAACACTCCGGTGATCATGCTGACGGCACAGGACCAGGACATGGACAAACTGATGGGCCTGCGTATCGGTGCCGACGATTACATTGTCAAACCGTTCAACCCGGCCGAAGTAGTCGCACGGACCCAGGCGGTTTTGCGACGATCGAGCAATTATGGCTACAGCGCCTGTCGTAATGTGTTGCGCGTGGATGCATTTGAAATCGACATCGAAAGTCATGAAGTCGTGGTGTGCATCGGCGCTGAAAAATTCCCGCTTTCCTTGACGGTAACGGAGTTCAAGTTACTGGCTCAGTTGGCAAAATCACCCAAGAGAGTATTCAGCCGGGCAGAATTGCTGGCCGCCTGTTCACCGGATAGTGAGAGCTTGGAGCGGACAGTCGACAGCCATCTCAGCAAGTTACGCAGAAAGATCGAAGACCTGGGACTACAGGGTGTGCCTGCGAGTATTCGAGGCGTTGGCTACCGATTCGGGAGTATCGAATGAGGATGCCTAATGGCTTGAGCCGGCAGATTGTTTTGTCCATGTCTGCCGTGGTGCTCTGCGTCATAGCCTTGGCCATAGTGGGCTCCTATGTTTTTTATGCGTTGCTATGGACGCTCTGGCCTCCTACCAGTGCGGAGCTGGACGAGTGGTTACCGACAAAGATCGAGTGGGCATGGATGATATTGACCACCGGTGTCAGTTTGGGCGTGGGGGCCATCGCGGCGATAAAGTTATCTCGGCGAATTTTAATGCCCCTGAACTCCGTGGCCGGTAGTCTTCGAAAGTTGGCCGATGGCGACCTTGATGCTCGAGCGGTGGCCGGCGACCAGTCGCTGGGAGAAGCCGCCTTATTAGTGGACGATTTTAATAGCATGGCTAAACGATTGAAGCGCATGGCAGAAGAACAGGCTTTTTGGAATGCGGCGATTGCACACGAACTACGCACTCCCCTGACCATCTTGCGTGGACGTTTACAGGGCTTGGCTGAAGGCGTATTCGAACCGGACACCTCGCAGTTCTATAGTTTGCTGACTCAAGTCGAAGGATTGACCCGATTGATCGAAGATCTTCGGGTTGTTGGTTTGGCGGACGGCGGACACCTCGAACTTACCCTGCAGGAATCGGATCTGGCCACTGAGATCGAGGCCGATGCGCAGTTATTCGAGCCCACTCTGCAGTCTGCTGGATTTGCTCTACAACTGGATCTGCAAAGACGGCCTTTGCGCTGTGACCCGGCGAGGATTCGGCAAGCGTTATTGGCACTCTTGGATAATATTCGACGGCATGCCACACCGGGAAATGTCATCGTGCAGCTTAGTAGCAAAAATGAAATCAATTACCTGAGAGTCAAAGATGAAGGCCCTGGCATTGATGAAAAACTCGCCAAGCATATTTTTGAAGCGTTCCAGCGCGGTGAAAACTCTCGGTCCAGGGCCCAGGGTGGAAGCGGGTTAGGTCTGGCTGTCGTGCGAGCCATCGCCCTTGCCCATGGAGGAACCATTATCTGTCGCAGCGTGGCAAACAGGGGAACACTGTTCGAACTCAGCTGGCCAGCCTAATCAAAAAAGTGATCACCGTGTGCATCGCTGTATTGAGACGCTTTAGGAAAAAGCAATACCGACACTTTTCCTTACTCGCTTCGCGTGGACACCGCCTTGTTTTCAATAGCTGCGGTTTAATATAAAAAAGGGCCACCGGACAAACGTCAACGACGTGAAATTTACTTGAATGAATCCCCCTCGCATCGCTTTGATAATTTAAATATTTTCAGATCGCGAGAAACGGACACTGTACGACCTCGGCATTTCACTCACCAGGACCACGGATGCATATTTTTACGGATTGATTACCGCCCCATTGACTGGCGTATTGATCAGTGCCGGAACAACCATATCCAGTCAACACGATCACACCTTCCGAAACAGCAACATCTGCACATGTAGGTGACTACGATTAAACATCTTATCAGACCGGAGTCCTATCGAACTCTGTGTACTCTATCGCTGGTGGTGTCGGTGTTGGCCGGCTGTTCGGTCGCCCCATTGCCGGCGTTGAAAGCCCCGACCCCCTACAGTTGGCGCAACATGCCGTCCGATGCTTTGCCACTGCGACCAGACTTTAATCAATGGTGGCACGCCTTCAATGACCCAAAGCTGGATGCTCTGGTCGATCAGGCGCTGCGCAACAACCTGAACGTGGCTCAAGCAACGGAACGCCTGCGTGCAACACGGGGACTGAGCCAGCATGCCCAGTCGCCTTTCCGGCCCACGCTGGGCATAAAGACCCGAGATTCCGTCAGCCCCGATACCAGCACTTCGTACTTCCTGATCGGTTTCGATGCATTGTGGGAGCTTCCATTGTTTGGTGCAAAACAGAGTGCCAATCGCCTCGCCCAGGGAAACCAGGCGCTGGTAGAAGCCGACTTGCGCACCGTCCAGGTGTCGTTGGTCGCAGAGGTCACTCGGTGTTGGATCGAGCTGCGGTCTGCGCAACAAATGGAACGTACCCTGGCAACAGTCCGCGACATTCAGCGTGAAAAACTAAAGCTGGTACTCGTTCGCGAGCATTTAAAATTGGCGCCACTCTCGGACGTTGATGGCGCCCGGGCCGAACTGGCGCAGGCCGAGATGGCTCTGGCCAAGCCGCGCCAGTTGATAAGCCGCAACGCGCAACAGTTAGCATTACTGTCGGGCCAGACTGGCCCGGAACCTCTTTGGCTGCAACCAGGGCTGCAACCCAAGCTTGGCCAATGGCAACTCAGCAGCGTACCGACAGACCTGCTGCGTACGCGCCCTGAAATTGCCAGCGCCGAAGCCGAGGTCATTATCGCAGCCGGAGAGCTGGGCATGAGCCAGGCTGATATTTATCCGCACATCAACTTCGGCACATCACTGCAGTGGTCGCTGAACATTGCCAGCAATCGCAAGCGGACTCCCTCCGGCAACAGCATCTTCTCGGTCGGGCCGGGGATCAGTATCCCATTGTTCGACTGGGGCCTGCGTGTGGCCAATGCGCGAGCCAAGGACCATCAAATGCAAGCCGCGGTACTGGCTTATCGGCAATCGGTATTGCAGGGCGTCGCCGAAGCCGAAATCGCCATGAGCGACTTGGAGCAACTGCGTTTGCGCGAGCAATCATCCCGCCAGGCCTATGCCGCCACGCAGGCGCGCCTGGATGCATTGCAACAGCGGTCCCGAGCGGGACTGCTGAGCAACCTGGATTTGGCAAGTGCCCAGGTGGAAAAACTGCGCGCCCAACAACGGACCGACAGGGCCAGTACCGAGCGCAATATCGCCTATGTAGCGCTGTACAAGGCGCTCGGCGGCGCGCCGTTGCCGGTAGCCCCCCTGAAGGATGCTGACTGATGGTTGCACTCGCCCGTCAAACCTTGATCCATGAGTGGCGCCGCTTCCTACCCGCGATGATTGCCGTGGGCTTCGCCGGTTTGCTGCAATTGCTCCAGGCCGCCCTGGTACTGGGGATCTTCGGTAGTGCCAGCGTGTACATCACCGGCTCTAGAGCCGATCTCTGGGTGGGTTATCCCGGCACCCAAAGCGTCAACCTGGGAAGGCCGATCGATTCAGATGTGGAGATGCGGTTGCGGATGGATCCCGATGTACTCAGGGTGGAGCCGTTCCGCTGGGTGGACGCCGATTGGCGTGGCACACGTGATACAGGAGGCGTCTCGGTATTTGTCTCCGGCATCGAGGCCGGGCCGCAAGGCTTGATGTTTGAACGCGTACTGCCAGCTATGCTGCGTGCACGTCTGAACGAGCCCGGTGCCGTGATCGTCGACCGGGCCGACCTGGGTAACCTGGGGGTTAACCTCGGAGACGCAGCCACCATCAACGGTCGTCGGGTGCGCGTAGTGGGTATCACTAGCGGGTTGCGGGCACTGGGCGGGGTAAACGTCGTGGCGTCACTGGCCACGGCCCAGCAACTCGATCCCTCCGCCGCCGTCGACCGAATCACCTACCTCGTGGCCAAGGTGCGCGACCCAAGCCAGGCAGATACCGTTGCCAATCGCCTTAACGGCGCGCCAGCGTTTGGCAACTACGCGGTGTGGACAGCAAAACAATTCGCTTACCGCTCGCAGATGTATTGGATGTTCGATACCGGGGCCGGAGCCGGCGTATTGTTTCTGGCGGCGATTGTGTTCCTGGTGGGCGCGGTGATTACCAGCCAGACCCTGGTGGCCGCGGTCATTGGTTCAATCCGCGAATACGCGACCTTGAACGCCCTTGGCGTCGGCGTGAATGCTCTGCGCAAAGTGGTGATGGAGCAGGCGCTCTGGGTCGGGGCGCTGGGACTGCTGGGCAGCAGCATCCTGGCTGGCGCGCTCTTCGCGCTTGCGGGGCACTTCAACGTGCCAGTGGAACTTTCACCTGTTGCGGCCGGGACTTGCCTGCTCTTGAGCTTGGCCCTGGCGCTGGTCTCCGGCCTGGCCGCCATCCGCTCCTTACGCCACGCCGACCCGGCGAGTCTTTTGAGATAACACAGTCCATGAAAAACCAGATATCGGTAACCCCCTTCACGCTTCAGGCCAAGGGTATCAGTAAGTCGTTTGCGTCAGGGCGGGTCGCCACCAGCGTGCTGCATGAACTCACCCTGTCAGTACGGCCGGGCGAGCTGACATTGATCTCGGGGCCCTCTGGTTGCGGGAAAAGCACCCTGCTGGCCATTCTCAGCGGCTTGCAGCGTCCCGATCAAGGCCGGGTCATGGCGTTGGGACAAGATCTGGCAGGGCTCGACGCACGGGCACTGGAGCGCTTTCGCCTCCATCACACGGGCTTTGTATTCCAGGGTTTCAATCTGTTTCCGGCCCTGAGTGCATTGCAACAGGTCGAACTGCCTCTGAGCTATCTCGGACTCCCACAAAAGGAAGTGCAAAGGCGCGCCATTGAGGCACTAGAAGAAGTCGGACTGGGACCGCGCATGAGGTTGCGTCCGGCCGAGCTGTCCGGCGGCGAAAAGCAGCGTGTAGCCATCGCTCGCGCCGTAGCCAAAACGCCCGAATTGTTGTTCGCCGACGAACCAACCAGCGCCCTGGACTCCGCCAACGGCCAAATCGTGATCGACATATTGCACCGCATTGCCCGTGTACGCGGTACGACCGTGCTGTGTGTCAGCCACGACCCGCGCCTGGTCAGCCATACGGACCGTGTCTTGACCATAGAAGACGGCCGCATCTTGAGCGATCACTCCCCTTCCCTTCGACCGGCCAACGTTACCGGCCCCCAGGAACACTCTTTATGAACTCGCATTCACTTGGCCCATGGCTGGTTCTGACTAGCGCACTTTTCTTTTTGACCGGCTGCCCGCGGGACGAAGCACCGCCGAAGGCGGCGGTCTTGAACCCCACCTATCTGGCTGTTGCCCGTGGACGTATTGATGTGGAAGGAGGATTGCTCAAACTGGGTGTCACCCGCGACGGTGTGGTTATCGATATCAAGGTCAAAGAAGGCGACCACGTCAAGAGAGGTCAGTTGCTGGCCTCATTGGACAGCGAACTCTCACGCCTGGCCGTGCACACGGCACAGGCCGAGCAACAGCGAGTAAAGGATCAAAACAGGCAATTGGAAAGACGCTTCAAGTTTGCCGACGAGAAAGCCAAACGCCTGATGGCGGCTGCTACTGCGGGCGCTGGTGACATCCAGAGCGCCGATGACGCCCGGGAGGCTGCCGAGCAGTTGCGCGACGACATTGAAAAGAACCATGGCGAAGCTGAAATGGCAGCAAGAAAACTCACCACCGCGAACTATGAACTAGCGCAACGCAGCCTTTATGCACCGTTCGAAGCCGAGGTGGTCCGGCGCCTGATCCAGCCTGGCGCTACAGTCTCTCCACAATCGGGGCCGTCCTTCATATTGCTACCAAATGAAGCACGCATCGTGCGCGCCGAGCTGAATGAATCCTTTACCGGTGTTGTGACCCCAGGGATGAAGGCCTACGTGTCGAATGACAGCGACAACGGTTTACCGCCCCTTTCCGCCCATGTAGTACGCATCAGCGCGGTATTGGGTAACAGCACACTCGAAGACGACCCATTGGTACGAGCCAATATGCGCATGGTTGAATGCATATTGGCACTCGACCAGCCCCCTCCGGCGTCGCTGCGCGTGGGGCAACGAATGCTTGTGCGGTTCGGAGCACAATAGCCCTCCAAGAAACTCCATCGTCATCGGAACGAAAAGAGTTGGAACGGAAACTTGGATCTCTTCGGTTCAACGTGCGCCGTCTACAGCTTGAGTACGACCTGTTGATGAAGGCGAATGAACTCATAAAAAAGATACGGGCATCGACCGGCAAGTCCTGACCAATCGTGAGAAGACATTGCGGGCTGATGCCCTAACTCCTTGTCAGAGCCGTTTGAAGCGCTGGGCCTGGCCCGAAGCTCTAATTTCTATCATCGAGCCCGAATGCAGAACTGACATCATTCGATGTCGCGCAAGGGATGCTCGCCTGACAAAGCGGCTTGTGAAGGCTGCTTCGGCCGGCTGAAAACGGAACTGTTCTATCCTAGCAACTGGCAGTCAACGAGCATTGAGCTGTTCATTATGGCGCTGGATTTCAGGGTGCCCGCCGGAACGAAAAAAGGACCCGAAGGTCCTGTTTTCAATCGCCTGCAGAATTCAATGGAACTCTGCGGCGCTATATTTGGAGCGGGAAACGAGACTCGAACTCGCGACCCCGACCTTGGCAAGGTCGTGCTCTACCAACTGAGCTATTCCCGCGTCTTGGTGATGCGCATTCTATAGAATCTACGCACCCCGTCAACCCCTTGATTCAAAATAGTTTTATTTCTTTTCAGGATTTTCCGAATTGAACTTCAAATGCGGCCACGCCGCCCGCAGATACTGCAGCATCGACCACAGGGTCAGCACCGCCGCCGCCATCAGCAAGGTATAGCCCACCAGCACCCAGAAGCTGAAGTCCGACGGGTTGGCCAGCAGGATCACCAACGCCAGCATCTGCGCCGCGGTTTTCCATTTGCCCATGTTGGAAACGGCGACCTGCGCCCGCTCCCCGATTTCAGCCATCCACTCGCGCAGGGCCGAGACCACGATCTCACGACCGATAATCACCGCCGCCGGCAAGGTCAACCACAGGTTGCCATGCTCCTGCACCAGCAATACCAGCGCCACGGCCACCATCAGCTTGTCCGCCACCGGGTCGAGAAACGCGCCGAACGGCGTGCTCTGCTCCAGGCGACGGGCCAGGTAGCCGTCCAGCCAATCCGTCGCCGCCGCAAAGGCAAACACCGAACTGGCCGCCGTGTAACTCCACTGGTAAGGCAGGTAAAACAGCAAAATGAAAATCGGAATGAGTACGACGCGTAGAACGGTGATCAGATTAGGGATATTCATCGGCACAACTGGCTACGAGGTTGAAAGGCATTCTACTCGCTGTGCAGGCTTGCATAAATCGACTCAGCGAGCTTTTTACTGATCCCGGGTGCTTTGGCGATCTCGTCGATGCTGGCACGGGACAGCTCCTGCAATCCACCAAAATGTTTCAATAGTTCACGGCGACGCTTCGGTCCCACCCCCGCCACCCCTTCCAGGGTTGAGGTTCGGCGGGTCTTGCCGCGCCGCGCCCGGTGCCCGGTAATAGCAAAACGGTGGGCTTCGTCGCGGATCTGCTGGATCAAATGCAAGGCCGGCGAATCACCTTTCAAGGTGAATTCATGGGCCGCGTCGTTAAGGTATAAAGTCTCGAAACCGGCCTTGCGCGTCGCCCCCTTGGCCACGCCGAGCAGGATCAGGTCCGGTACCGACAGCTCATTGAGCACATCGCGCGCCATGGACAACTGGCCCTTGCCGCCGTCCACCAGGAGGATGTCCGGCAACTTGCCCTCGCCATCCTTGATCTTGCTGAAACGCCGGGTCAGGGCCTGGTGCATCGCCGCGTAGTCGTCACCGGCAGTGACGCCTTCGATATTGTAACGGCGATAATCGGACTTGATCGGGCCTTCCGGGCCGAATACCACGCAGGACGCGACCGTCGCTTCACCGCTGGAGTGACTGATGTCGTAACACTCCAGGCGCTGCGGTGGCTCGTCCAGGTTCAGCACTTCGGCCAGGGCCTCGAAGCGTGCGGCCATATGCTGACGATCCGCCAGGCGTGCACCCAGGGCCTGTTCGGCATTGGTCACCGCCAACTGCTGCCAGCGCGCCCGTGTGCCGCGCACCCGATGGCTGATGGCCAATTCTCGGCCGCGCAGCCCATCGATGGCGGCGATCAGGGTCGGGAAGTCTTCGTGGACCACGTTGACGATCAGTTCACTCGGCAGATCGCGCTCGGGACTGCCGATAAAGTACTGGCCGAGAAACGCCATGAGCACTTCGGACACGTCTTCCTCGATACCAACCTGCGGAAAGAAGTTCTTGCTGCCCAGCACTCGCCCGCCGCGCACGCTGATCAAGTGCACACAAGCGCCGCCCGGGTTGATGAAGGCCGCGACCACGTCGACATCGCCGGTGCCCCCTTCCATGCTCTGCTGATCCTGGACCCGGCGCAGCAACGAGATCTGGTCCCGCAGCTCCGCCGCCCGTTCGAAATCGAGGGTGCTGGCCGCCTGTTCCATGCCGGCGTTCAATTCGTCGGTCAGGGCGTTACTGCGCCCTTCGAGGAACATCACCGAGTGGCGTACATCCTCGGCATACACCTGGGGCTCCACCAACCCGACACACGGCGCCTTGCAGCGCTTGATCTGGTACTGCAGACAGGGCCGGGTGCGGTTCTTGTAGTAGCTGTCCTCGCATTGGCGGACCAGAAAGGTCTTTTGCAGCAGGCTCAGGCTCTCACGAATCGCCCCGGCGCTCGGGTAAGGCCCGAAATACTTGCCCTTGGCTTTCTTGGCCCCACGGTGAATGCTCAGACGCGGGTAGTCGCCGTCCGAGAGAAACACATAGGGATAGGACTTATCGTCGCGCAGCAGGATGTTGTAGGGCGGCCGCCACTCCTTGATCAGCGTCTGTTCCAGCAACAGCGCCTCGGTTTCATTGGCGGTGATGGTGGTTTCCACCTGGGCGATACGCCCCACCAATGCCGCGGTCTTCGGCGCCAGGCCGGTCTTGCGGAAGTAACTGGCCAGACGCTTCTTCAGGTTCTTGGCTTTGCCCACATAAAGCAGACGCGCGTCGCCGTCGAACATGCGGTAGACGCCGGGGCGGCCACTGCAGGTCGACAGGAAGGCACTGGAATCGAACAGGTCAGTCATTGTCAGCCGGCATCGACCATGCCGTGGCGAACCGCCAGAAGCGTCAACTCGACATCACTGCTGACCGACAGCTTCTCGAAAATCCGATAGCGGTAGGTATTGACGGTTTTAGGCGACAGGCACAGCTTGTCGGAGATAATCTGGACTTTCTGGCAGCCGACGATCATCAACGCAATCTGGATTTCACGCTCGGACAAGGCGTCGAACGGCGAGTCACTGGCCGGCTGGAACGACTTGAGCGCCAACTGCTGGGCAATCTGCGGGCTGATGTAGCGTTGCCCGGAAAACACCAGGCGAATCGCCTGGACCATTTCCGCCAGGCCCGCGCCCTTGGTCAGGTAACCGGCTGCTCCGGCCTGCAACAAGCGGGTCGGGAACGGATCTTCTTCACAGACGGTCACCGCCACCACTTTGATGTCCGGATGACTGCGCAGCAATTTGCGCGTGGCCTCCAGGCCGCCGATGCCAGGCATCTTGACGTCCATCAGGACGACATCGGGTTTGAGCTCCCGCGTCTTGAGCAACGCTTCCTCTCCCGATTCAGCCTGTCCCACGACCTGCAGACCGTCGATATCCGCCAACATCCGCGTAATGCCTGTACGCACAAGATCATGGTCATCGACTACTAGCACCCTAATCAAGCAGACACCTCACGAATTTGGTCTTATCAGGTTATTGACCACCTTAGCAAAAAACCACGGGCCTGACCTAGTTACAAGCGTCACATAAGAGTATCAACGCGCTATAAGCGCTTGCCGGACGGCAAGCGCGTTTCGTCAGGAATGAAATGACTCAGGAGTCACTGGAGCCTGCACGGCCGTTTGGCCCATAAGGCCCGGCGGTTTCAGCCAAGGTAGTGGTCAGTCGATGGATCGCGTCCTGATCTTCCTTTTGCAGCACCCGATAGTTGCCCAATACTTTTTCTTCTACCTGGCTGAGATTGTCCAGTTGCATCGGTGTCGGTTGACCGGTCAGGACGTAAAGCACATCGACGCCCCGTGCGGCCACACGGGACAAATAGTCTGCCTTCGGTGCGCGGTCACCGCTTTCGTATTTGCCCTGTGCGTTGGCCTCAACGCCTCCGATTTCACCAAAAGCCTTCTGCGACAAACCCAGCCGCTCTCTCTCTTGCCGCAATCGCGAACCAATTCCACTCATTTGGATGTAAGATCCCATTTTAAACACCCTTAGGGGTGATATACTCAACAAGCATTAAACACATTTGAACGGTTTTGAACTATGCCCGGTATTCGCACTGCCGCACAAGCCAAGGCTTGGCTGGAACACCAAGGAAAATCGGTTCAGGAGTTTGCGCGCGAGCATGGCGTCGACCCGGCAACCACCTATCAAGTGCTCGCTGGGCGAAAAAAGGGACGGCGTGGGGAAGCCCATAAGGTCGCGGTCCTATTGGGCATGAAGGATGGAATCATCCCATCCGACACCGATAAGTCGAGTGAGTAATTCCCGGCTTTATGAGGCCCAGTATGCACTTCGTGTAGCGATTTATAGGACAATTCTCAAAGTATTGTCAGTTATTGCCAGACGCAGTTTTTAAAGCGGCAAGACTCATGCGCAAAAAGCACTCGTCCTCACCGACTACAGCCAAGCCCTGACGTAAATACAGGCGCTGGGCCGGGTTGCTCTTGAAGACAGTCAGGCGTAACTCACGACGCCCCTCTCTGAAGGCGATTTCCCGTGCCTGCCGGATCAGCCAACCGCCCAGGCCCTGGCCTCGGCCCGCCTCGATCAGCTGTAACTCACGGATGTACAACGCTCGGGCATCGCGACTGAAGCTGACAAAACCCAGCACCTGCTCGCCATCACACAACAGCTCGTTCTGGCGCCCGGCCCAGGCCTGGTCAAAGGCCTCGTCCAACCAAAGCAGATTGTACTCACAGTAGTAAGCCATCATGTTCTGGCGCGTGAGCTCCCGGGCGAATGCCAGGTCCGCGCCCAAGGCCGGGCGAAAACGCCAGAGCCCGCTCACAAGCCCGTCACCGACACCACCTCCCCGGACCATTGGCCGGCGACACGTCGTCCGATCACCAACACATCCCCTTCCCCCTCTGTCACCACCACCCGCTGCCCGCCAGCCGCCCAGAGCGCGCTCCGCCCCGCCGACTGCCAGCCGCCCGTCATACCGCCATGGTTGGCCATCAACACCGCCATGCCGTGGTCCCGGGCATAGCCCTGCAACAAGGCCGTATCGGGTCCATAACCGTTCTCAGTGATCAATACACTGGCGGCGTAAAGGTTAGCCGCAGATTGCGCGGCCTGTAGCGGATGACTAGCGTGGGAAAAGTCAGCACAAACCGCCAGAGCGATGCGCTCATCGACGATTGTCAACAGCTCACCGCCGCTTCCAGGGGTAAATGCGACTTCTTCACCATCGTGTAGATGCTGCTTGCTGTAGACCTGCAAGGAACCGTCGGCACCGAATGTCAGTGCCCCGATCAGCACCGGGCCGTCGGCGAACAGGCGTATCGGCATGCCTACTACGGTCACCAGCTTCAGCTCTCGGGCCAGCTCGCGCAACGGTGCCAGTACCGGGTCGTCCGGGGTAATCGCCAACTCGGCCGCGAGGTCGCGTTCATAGCCGGTCAACGACAATTCGGGGAACAGCAGAAACGCCACGCCACGCTCCGCGGCCTGGCGCATGAACACCAGGTGTCGAGCGATATTGGCCTGCAGATCTCCGGCAATCGAAACGGCTTGGGCGGCGGCAAGGGTAAACACGCTCATGATTCAGTCCTGACAATCAGATCGGAAATATCCGTCGAGTGTGTCATAAAGACCTGTCACATTTAAGCGATAGAGCCTGCTCGCGGGCTCTCATAGAATTTTCTGATTGAACAGGGCGATACCGCTCTAGTAAGCTCGGCGACATTCACACGGAGTTGCACCATGCACCTGACTCAATCCGCCCATCGCCACACCGCCAGCGCCTCGCGCTCGGTTACGGCTGCCCGGATGAGCACGGTCGGCACCCGCGCAAGCTTTTATTTTGGGTATTGGTTTAGCCACTGGCGCGCCTGATACCCAACCGGCGCCCACTGAATACAGGGGTCGCCTACCAGAGAATTCTCAACCCCCGGTCGGCCTCCCGACCGGGGGTTTTGTTTTTTCAGGCTCCCACATTTTGCAACCGACTTTTTAAATCAAGGAATACCGACATGAACGACTCCACCTATTACCGCTACGACATCACCGGCGCCTGGCGATTTAGCAACCTCCGCTCGGGACAGCACGCCGCCTCCGAACGGTCACGCACAGGTGGCACGCACACACTCACAGCCAGTCCGGCTGATTGTCGAACACCCCAGTAGGGCCGCGCGCGGGAAGCACCCGCCGCCAGCCCAGGAAGCCCGAACATGAATTCTTCTCTCTGCGCCCTGCCGTCCTCCGTCCTGCCATCGGCCAACGAGCCGTTGACCCAACGCCTGCCCAGCGCGTTGCAACTCAAGCAGCACCTGCCCCTCAATGCCAGCCTCGGCGAACAGGTCGAGCGCCACCGCCGCGCCGTGCGCGCCATCCTCAACGGTGAAGACCCACGCCTGCTGGTGATCGTCGGCCCCTGCTCGATCCATGATCCGCAATCGGCCCTGGAATACGCCGGCCGACTGGCCGACCTGGCGAGCGAGGTCAGCGACCAGATGCTCCTGGTGATGCGCGCCTACATCGAGAAACCCCGGACCACGGTGGGCTGGAAAGGCCTGGCCTACGACCCGCACCTGGATGGCAGCGATGACATGGCCGGCGGCCTGGCGCTGTCCCGTGAACTGATGCGCGAGATACTGCGCCTGGGCCTGCCGATTGCCACCGAACTGCTGCAACCCATGGCCGCCGGTTATGTCGATGACCTGCTGAGCTGGGTCGCCATTGGCGCGCGGACCACGGAGTCGCAGATCCACCGGGAAATGGCCAGCGGCCTGGCGATGCCGGTGGGGTTCAAGAATGGCACCGATGGCAGTGTCGGGATCGCGGCGGATGCGATGCGTTCGGCGGCCCATGCCCATCGGCATTTCGGCGTCGACAGCCAGGGCCACCCGGCGATCATCCAGACGGCGGGCAACCCGGACACGCACTTGGTGCTGCGTGGCGGCCATCGCGGGCCGAACTACGACGCCCATAGTGTGGCGCAGGTACGGGCCGGCCTGGCCAAGCAGTCGATTGCGCCGCGGATCATGGTCGATTGCAGCCACGCCAACAGCGGCAAGGACCCGCTGCGCCAGCCGGCGGTGTTCGCCGATGTGCTGGAGCAGCGTTTGCGGGGCGATCGTTCGCTGGTCGGGATGATGATTGAGAGTCATTTGTTCGAAGGCTGCCAGGCACTGAGCCCGAACCTGCGCTATGGCGTTTCGATCACCGATGGCTGCCTGGGTTGGGAAGCGACCGAAGCGTTGCTGCTCGGGGCGGCCGGGAAGTTGCGTGAGCAGCAGGTGGCGGAGGTTGTCGGCGCCTGAAACCTTGTGGCGAGCAGGACTGCCCGCTCGCCACAGGTCCGACACTCCGCGCTGCCGGGAACTTTTGCCAGGAAAATCCGGCCTGATTCCGGTAATCTCGACACTTTCTAGAAAGGAGCATCACCCCATGGCCAAAGCCACTGCCCGTCACATCCTGGTTGCCAGCGAAGCCAAGTGCAACGAACTCAAGGCCCAGATCGAAGGCGGCGCCGATTTCGCCGAGATCGCCAAAGCGAACTCCACCTGCCCGTCCAGCCGCGACGGCGGCAACCTGGGCTCGTTCGGCCCGGGCCAGATGGTCAAGGAGTTCGACACCGTGGTCTTCAGCGCCCCGGTCAATACCGTGCAAGGCCCGGTGAAAACCCAGTTCGGTTACCACCTGCTGGAAGTGACCAGTCGTCAGGACTGATCCTGCCCGCTCCTGTGGCGAGGGGCTTGCCCCCTCGCCATGGTGCATGTTCCTGCTGATACTCCGAACCGGCTTCTAAGGCTGAAGATGCGACTGGCCCTATCCCTGCTACTCACCGCCCTGACCCTGCTTCCCGGCTTGTCCGCCAACGCCGCCCCGCCACAGCACGCGCTGACCGTCTACGGCGAACCGGCCAAATACCCCGCCGGCTTCAGCCATTTCAACTATGCCAACCCCCGCGCGCCCAAAGGCGGCAGCCTGCGCCGCTCGGCCATCGAGATCGGCCAGTACGACCATATCCTGCCCTATGTCGACAAAGGCACCGGCGTCACCCAGGTCGACGGCTGGATCTACTCGCCATTGGCCGTGCGCTCCCTCGACGAGCCCTACACCGTCTATGGCCTGGTGGCGGAAAAAATGCAGCGCAGCGATGACGGCCTGTCCCTGCGCTTCTACCTGAACCCCAAGGCCCGTTTCGCCGACGGCACGCCGATCACCGCCGAAGACGTGCGCTACACCTACAACCTGCTGATGACCCAGGGCAGCCTCAGCTACCGCATGCAGTTCGAAGCGGTGAAAGACGTCGAGGTCGAGTCACCGACCCAGGTCCGCTTCGACTTCAAGAACAACGACAACCGCTCGCTGCCACTGGATATCGCCAGCCTGCCGGTGCTGCCGGAACACTGGTGGAAAACCCGCGACTTCGCCGACGGCGGCGGCTACGAAGCCCCCCTGGGCAGCGGCCCCTACAAGGTGAGCAAGATCGACTCCGGGCGCAGCATCACCTTCGAGCGCAATCCCGACTGGTGGGGCAAGGACCTGCCGGTCAGCCGCGGCCTCTACAACTTCGACCGCTTCACCCTCGAATACTTCGGCGACACCGACGTCGCCCGCCAGGTCCTGCGCGGCGGCGCCTATGACTACAATCGCGAGTTTTCCGCCACCGGCTATTCCATCGGCTACGACAGCCCGGCCCTCACCGACGGCCGCCTGCAAAAGGCCCACCTGGCCCAGGAAGCGCCGCAATCCGCGCAGGGCTATCTGTTCAACCTGCAAAAGCCGATGTTCCAGGACCGCCGCGTGCGCGAAGCCCTGGCCATGCTCTGGGACTTCGAGTGGAGCAACCGGCAGATGATGCGCAACATGTACATCCGCCAGCAGAGCTTCTTCTCCAACACCGCCCTGGCCGCGCGGCAGTTGCCCGACAAGGCGGAACTGGCGATCCTCGAACCGCTGCGCGGACAGATTCCCGACGAAGTCTTCACCCAGGTCTTCGAAGCGCCGAAAACCGACGCCAGCGGCAATCTGCGGGACAAACAGCTAAAGGCCCTGGCCCTGCTGGAACAGGCCGGCTGGAAACCCGACGGCGACCGCCTGGTCAACGCCCAGGGCGAACCGCTGACCTTCACCTTTCTCAACGCGCAGAACGGTATCGAGCGATTGCTGTTGCCATATAAACGCAACCTGGCGCAGATCGGCATCCGCATGGATATCCGCCGCATCGACGCCTCGCAGTACGTCAACCGCCTCAAGGCCCGCGACTACGACATGATCGTCAGCGGCTACCCGGTCACCACCTCGCCGGGCATCGAGCTGTACAACTACTTCGGCTCCGCGGCGGCCAACGACCCCGGCTCGAGCAACTTCATGGCCCTGAAGAACCCGGCCGTGGACACCTTGATCAACGGCCTGATCAAGGCCGATACCCAGGCGCAGATGCTCAGCTACGCCCATGCCCTGGACCGGGTGCTGCAATGGAACTACTACTGGATTCCCAACTATTACCCGCCGGGCACCTCGACGGTCTGGTGGAACCGTTTCGGTTACCCCAAGGAGCAGGCCAGCAATGACCCTGCCGTGGAAACCTGGTGGGAAGTCAGCACGACCCCGCTGACCAACGAACAGATGACCGCCGAGCTGATCAAGCGCGGCAGTTCCGGAGGACAGCACTGATGCTGGCGTACACCCTGCGGCGCTTGCTGCTGATCATTCCGACGCTGATGATGATCCTGCTGGTCAACTTCGTCATCGTCCAGGCCGCGCCCGGCGGCCCGGTGGAACAGGCCATCGCCCGCTTGCAGGGCATCGGCGGCGCGGGTGCCGGCGCCCTCGGCGGTGGCGGCGATGCGGTGCAAAGCGCCTCGCGGGCCAGCCGTGGCCTGGACCCCAAGCTGATCGCCGATATCGAGCGCCAGTACGGTTTCGACAAACCGGCCCCCGAGCGCTTCTGGCTGATGCTCAAGCACTACGCCAGCCTGGACTTCGGCAAGAGCTTCTTTCGCGGCGCCCGGGTCACCGACCTGATCCTGGAAAAAATGCCGGTGACCATTTCCCTGGGGCTCTGGGCCACGCTGATCACCTACCTGGTGTCAATTCCCCTGGGCATCCGCAAGGCGACCCGCCACGGCAGCCGCTTCGATGTCTGGAGCAGCACCGCCATCGTCATCGGCTACGCCATGCCGGCGTTCCTCTTCGCCATGCTGTTGATCGTCGCCTTCGCCGGCGGCACCTCGCTGAACTGGTTCCCGGTGCGTGGACTGGTATCGGAAAACTTCGACCAGCTGTCGACCCTGGGCAAGGTCGCCGACTACTTCTGGCACCTGGTGCTGCCGGTCACTTCGCTGGTGATCGGCGGCTTCGCCACCCTGACCATCCTGACCAAGAACTCCTTTCTCAATGAGATCACCCGCCAGTACGTGGTCACGGCTCGGGCCAAGGGCCTGAGCGAACGCCGGGTGCTCTACGGCCATGTGTTCCGCAACGCGATGTTGCTGGTGGTCTCGGGCATTCCCCAGGCCTTTATCAGCGTGTTCTTCGCCGGTTCCCTGCTGATCGAGGTGATTTTCTCCCTCGACGGCCTCGGTCGCCTGAGCTACGAGGCCGCAGTGTCGCGGGACTATCCGGTGGTATTCGGCTCTCTGTTCATCTTCACCCTGTTCGGCCTGCTGATAAAACTGGTCGGCGACCTCTGCTACACCCTGGTCGACCCGCGTATCGATTTTGCCGCGAGGAACGCCTGATGCTCAGACTCTCGCCCGTGAGCCGGCGTCGGCTCGACCGCTTCAAGGCCAATCGCCGGGGCTGGTGGTCGCTGTGGCTGTTCGCCGCGCTGTTCGTCCTGAGCCTGGGGGGCGAGTTGATCGCCAACGACAAGCCGCTGGTGCTCAACTACCAAGGCTCGCTGTATTTCCCGGTGTTCAAGCGCTACACCGAACAGGAATTCGGCGGCCAGTTGCCCTTCCAGGCCGACTACCGCAGCGACTACGTACGCCAGCTGATCACCAAGGATGGCGGCTGGATGCTGTTCCCGCCGATCCCCTTCAGTGCCGACACGCCCAACTATGACCTCAACAAACCGGCCCCCAGCCCACCGACCACGGTGAACTGGCTGGGCACCGACGACCAGGCCCGGGACGTGCTCGCGCGGGTGATCTTCGGCGCCCGGGTGTCGATTCTCTTCGCCCTTGCCCTGACCGCCGTCAGCGCCCTGATCGGTATTGCCGCCGGTGCCCTGCAGGGCTACTACGGCGGCTGGATCGACTTGCTCGGCCAGCGCCTGCTGGAAGTCTGGTCGGGCCTGCCGGTGTTGTACCTGCTGATCATCCTGTCCGGCTTCGTCGAACCGAATTTCTGGTGGTTGCTCGGCATCATGGCGCTGTTTTCCTGGCTGGCCCTGGTGGACGTGGTGCGTGCCGAATTCCTCCGTGGGCGCAACCTGGAATACGTCAAGGCCGCCCGGGCCCTGGGCCTGACCGACCGCAAGATCATCCTGCGGCATATCCTGCCCAATGCCATGAACGCCACCCTGAGCTACCTGCCGTTTATCCTCACCGGGGCGATTTCGACCCTGACGGCCCTGGACTTCCTCGGCTTCGGCATGCCCGCCGGCAGCGCCTCCCTGGGCGAATTGATCGGCCAGGGCAAACAGAACCTGCAAGCACCCTGGCTCGGTTTCACCGCCTTCTTCACCCTGGCGCTGATCCTCTCGCTGCTGGTGTTTATCGGCGAGGCGCTACGCGATGCCTTCGACCCCCGCTCATGAACCAGGCGCCCGAGATGACCGACAACCTGATTGAAATCCGCCGGCTCAATGTTGCCTTCAACGGCCAGCCGGCGGTGCGCAACCTGTGCCTGGATATCCGCGCCGGCGAATGCCTGGCCCTGGTGGGCGAGTCCGGCTCGGGCAAATCGGTCACCGCGCACTCGATCCTACAACTGCTGCCACGCAGCGGCTGCCAGACCGACGGCAGCGTGCGTTATCGCGGCCAGGAACTGCTGGGGGCCGATGATGGCACCTTGCGCAGCATCCGTGGCGACCGCATCGCGATGATCTTCCAGGAGCCGATGACCTCCCTCAACCCGTTGCACAGCGTGGAAAAGCAGATCGGCGAAACCCTGCTGCTGCACAAGGGCATGGGCGGCAAGGCGGCCCAGGCACGGATTCTCGAACTGCTGGAACTGGTGGGCATCCAGAAACCCCGGGAACGTCTCAAGGCCTATCCCCATCAACTCTCCGGCGGCCAACGCCAGCGGGTGATGATTGCCATGGCCCTGGCCTGCGAGCCGGAGCTGCTGATCGCCGACGAACCGACCACCGCCCTCGACGTGACGGTGCAGCGCAAGATCCTGCTGCTGCTCAAATCCCTGCAACAGCGCCTGGGCATGTCGCTGCTGCTGATCAGCCACGACCTCAACCTGGTGCGCAGCATCGCCCAGCGGGTCTGCGTGATGAAGGCCGGGGAAATTGTCGAACAGGCGGACTGCGAAACCCTGTTCAACCACCCCGCGCATCCCTACAGCCGCGTGCTGCTGGACGCCGAGCCGGCGGGCCAGCCACTGCCGCTGGACGACAACGAGGTGGTGTTGCAGGCCGAGGGCATGCGCGTGCGCTTCCAGGTCGGCGGCGGACTGTTCCGACGCAAGGAATACCTGCAGGCGGTGGACGGCATCAGTCTCAGTGTGCAGCGCGGCAAGACCCTGGGCATTGTCGGCGAGTCCGGCTCCGGCAAGTCGACCCTCGGCCAGGCGATCCTGCGTCTGCTGGATTCCAAGGGCAGCATCCGTTTCCAGGGCACGGCCCTCGACGGCCTGAACCAGAAGCAACTGCGGCCCTGGCGCAAACAGATGCAGGTGGTCTTCCAGGATCCGTTCGGCAGCCTCAGCCCACGCATGTCGGTGGCGCAGATCATCAGCGAGGGCCTGGAGGTGCACTGCGCCAACACCCCCGCTGAATGCGACGCCCTGGTGATCCGTGCGCTGGAAGAAGTCGGCCTCGATCCGCAAAGCCGTCACCGCTACCCCCATGAGTTTTCCGGTGGCCAGCGCCAGCGCATCGCCATTGCCCGCGCCCTGGTGCTCAAGCCGGCGCTGATCCTGCTGGACGAACCGACCTCGGCGCTGGACCGCACGGTGCAGAAACAGGTGGTCGCCCTGCTCCGCGATCTCCAGGAAAAACACGGCCTGACCTACCTGTTCATCAGTCACGACCTGTCGGTGGTACGCGCCCTCGCCCACGACCTGATCGTGATCAAGGACGGTCAGGTGGTCGAACGCGGCGCCACCTGCGCAGTGTTCGATGCGCCGCAGCATCCCTATACTCGGGAACTGCTCGCCGCTACGCTGCTGACCCCGACCTGATCGATCGCCGCCCGCCGGCAATGGACGCACCTGCCATGACCGACACCGAAAGCCTCAAGGACTACCAGCAGGTTCGCCTGCTGGCGATTCGTTCGCTGTTCGAAATCATCGAGCAATCCAGCGAAGGCACGGTGATCGTCGACCGCGATGCCAATATCGTCTGGATGAACGAGCGTTATGCCCGGCGTTTCGGCCTGGCCAATGCCAGCGAAGCCATCGGCCGCGCTTGCGAAAGCGTGATCCCGAGCAGCCTGCTGCGCGAGGTGGTGCGCACCGGCCAGCCGATCCTGCTGGATCTGCAGGACACCCCCAAGGAGCCCCTGGTGGTCATGCGCCTGCCGATCCACGATGCCGCCGGGACGGTGATCGGCGCCATCGGCTTCGCCCTGTTCGACGAGCTGCATAGCCTGTCGCCCGTGCTCAAGCGCTACCAGGGCATGCAGGCCGAGTTGGCTTCAACACGCTCGCTGCTGCGCTCGCGGCAGACCAAATACAACTTTGCCCATTTTATCGGCACCAGCGCCGCGAGCCTGGAGGTCAAGCGCCGGGCCCGGCGTGGCGCCAGCAGCGACTCACCGGTCCTGCTGCTGGGGGAAACCGGCACCGGCAAGGAACTGCTCGCCCAGGCCATCCACAGTGCTTCGCCACGGGCGCACAAGGCCTTTGTCAGCATCAACAGCGCGGCGATTCCGGAGACCTTGCTGGAGGCCGAGTTCTTTGGCACCGCGCCAGGGGCCTTTACCGGCGCGGATCGCAAGGGCCGTCCCGGCAAGCTGCAGATCGCCCAGGGCGGCACGCTGTTTCTCGATGAGATCGGTGATATGCCGCTGCCCCTGCAAAGCAAGTTGTTGCGGGTGTTGCAGGAGAAGGAGTTCGAGCCGGTGGGTTCCAACGAGGTGCTGCGCAGCGATGTGCGGGTGATCGCCGCTACCTCCACTGACCTTGAGGCGGCGATCCAGCGCGGTGAGTTTCGCGCGGATTTGTATTACCGGCTCAATGTCCTGCCGATTCAGGTGCCGCCTTTGCGTGAGCGTCTGGAAGATTTGCCGGCGTTGAGCGAGGCGATTCTCGAAGAGCTGCGCAGCCACCATGAACTGGCGGCCGAGGCCTTGGAGTTGCTGGGCCGGCACGCCTGGCCGGGGAATGTCCGCGAGTTGCGCAATGTGCTGGAACGGGCGGCGCTGTTGAGTGATGCACAGGTGTTGAGTGCGGCGGATATTCGTGGGGCGATTGGTACGTTCAAACCGTTGGAACGGCCGCCGGAGCGGACCATGGAGCCGCTGGGCAACGAGACGTTCAGCGCGGCCCGGGAGCGTTTTGATCGGCAATTGATTGAAGCGACGTTGGCGCAGTGTGCCGGAAAGGTCGTGGAGGCGGCAAAGCGATTGGGGCTGGGGCGGTCGACGCTGTACAAGAAGATGGTGGCGTTGGGGATTGTCGAGTCTCAATAGAGAGATATCCATCTCATTAACGAGAGTGCCCTGCACTCTATCGCTGGCAAGCCAAGCTCCTACAGTATTTTGTTGTACCTCAGAGGGGTGTTCGACGCCCTCCTGTAGGAGCCTGGCTTGCCAGCGAAGGGGCCCTCAAACACACCAACGTCTCACTATAGAGACAAAAGTCCACCTCCCTCACTAAAAAAACTAAAAACCCCATATATTTCAATAGCTTGAATAAATGGCACAAAACTCGCAAACCCCACAGGAGATTCAGACCTAACCTACAAAAATAACAATTTGGAGACACACCATGAGTGTGATCATCGCCCTCGCGGCGCTGGCATTACTGATGCTGGCCGCCTACCGTGGCTACAGCGTCATCCTGTTTGCCCCCATCGCCGCCCTCGGCGCCGTCCTGCTCACCGACCCTTCCGCCGTCGCCCCCGCCTTTACCGGGGTGTTCATGGAAAAGATGGTCGGTTTCGTCAAACTCTACTTCCCGGTCTTCCTGCTTGGTGCCGTATTCGGCAAGCTGATCGAGCTGTCCGGTTTCTCGCGCTCCATCGTCGCCGCCGCCATCCGCCTGTTCGGCACCCGCCAGGCGATGCTGGTGATCGTGCTGGTCTGCGCCCTGCTCACCTACGGCGGCGTCTCGCTGTTCGTGGTGGTGTTCGCGGTCTACCCCTTCGCCGCCGAGATGTTCCGCCAGAGCAATATCCCCAAGCGCCTGATGCCGGCGACCATTGCCCTCGGCGCGTTCTCCTTCACCATGGATGCCCTGCCCGGCACGCCACAGATCCAGAACATCATTCCCAGCACCTTCTTCAATACCACTGCCTGGGCCGCGCCCTGGCTGGGGCTGATCGGCACGATCTTCGTGTTCTGCGCCGGCATGCTGTTCCTCCAACGCCAGCGCAACAAGGCCCAGCGCGCCGGCGAAGGCTACGGCACCGAACTGCGCAATGAGCCGGAAACCGCCGAGGACATCCGCCTGCCCAACCCCTGGATCGCCCTCTCGCCACTGTTGCTGGTGGGCATCATGAACCTGCTGTTCACCCAGTGGATTCCGCTCTGGTACGGCAAGACCCACACCCTCAGCCTGGCGGGCATGGCCACGCCGGTACAGACCGATATCGCCAAGATCACCGCCATCTGGGCGGTGCAGGCCGCTCTGTTGGTGGGCATCATCATGGTCTTGATCTTCGGCTTCCGGACCATTCGCGGCAAGCTCGCCGAAGGCAGTAAAAGCGCGGTGGGCGGTGCCCTGCTGGCGGCGATGAACACCGCCTCGGAATACGGTTTCGGCGCGGTCATCGCCTCGCTGCCGGGTTTCCTGGTGCTGGCCGACTGGCTCAAGAGCATTCCCAATCCACTGGTCAACGAAGCCATTACCGTCACCCTGCTGGCCGGGATCACCGGCTCGGCTTCCGGCGGCATGAGCATCGCCCTGGCGGCGATGTCCGACAGTTTTATCAGCGCCGCCCATGCCGCGAATATCCCGCTGGAAGTCCTGCACCGGGTCGCGGCCATGGCCAGCGGCGGCATGGACACCCTGCCCCATAACGGCGCGGTGATCACCCTGCTGGCCGTCACCGGGCTGACCCACCGGGAAGCCTATAAAGATATTTTCTGCATTACCCTGATCAAGACCGTGGCGGTCTTCGTGGTGATCGCCACCTTCTATGCCACCGGCATCGTGTGAGGAATCGACTATGAGTCTCAAAGGTAAAACCGCCCTGGTCACCGGCTCCACCAGCGGTATCGGCCTGGGTATCGCCCTGGGCCTGGCCCGGGCCGGGGCTGACGTAGTGCTCAACGGCTTCGGTGATGCCGGCGCGGTCATCGCCGAGGTCCAGCAGTTTGGTGGCCGGGTCGGCCATCACCCGGCCGATGTCAGCGACCCGGCGCAGATCGCCGAGATGTTCGCCTACGCCGAGCGCGAGTTCGGCGGGGTGGATATCCTGGTCAACAATGCCGGCATCCAGCATGTCGCCACCGTGGAAGAGTTCCCGGTGGAGCGCTGGGATGCGATTATCGCCATCAACCTGTCGTCGGTGTTCCACAGTACACGCCTGGCGCTGCCGGGGATGCGCGCCAAGGGCTGGGGGCGGATCGTCAATATCGCCTCGGTGCATGGGCAGGTCGGTTCCGTGGGCAAGGCCGCCTATGTCGCGGCCAAGCACGGGGTGATCGGCCTGACCAAGGTGGTGGGCCTGGAAACCGCCACGAGTAATGTCACCTGCAATGCCATCTGCCCGGGCTGGGTGCTCACCCCGCTGGTGCAGAAACAGATCGACGACCGTGCCGCCGGCGGGGTCGATCCGCAACAGGCGCAACACGATCTGCTGGCGGAGAAACAGCCGTCGCTGGAGTTTGTCACCCCGGCGCACCTGGGCGAGCTGGTGCTGTTCCTGTGCAGCGAGGCCGGTAGCCAGGTGCGCGGCGCGGCGTGGAATATCGATGGTGGCTGGTTGGCACAATAGTTGATTGCCTGACACCCGCTCTCGAAAACACCACCACACCTGTAGGAGCAGGGCTTGCCCGCGAAGCTTTTGGCGTTCTCGCGGCCCCCTTCGCGAGCAAGCTCAGCTCCCACAATGATCGTGCGCTGCCAAAGACCGGTTCGAAAAAAACAAGGTAAAGACCATGGCCGAAGTCCTCTGGCGCCCCGACGCCGAGCGTGTCAGCAAGACCCGGATCGAAGCGTTCCGGCGCTTCGTCAATCATCGCCACGACCTGCAACTGGACGACTACCCCGCCCTGCACCGCTTCAGCATCGAGCGCCGGGAGGACTTCTGGCAGGCCATCGTCGACTTCTTCGACGTCGAATTCCACAGCCCGGCCAGCGCGGTACTGCACGAAGGCCCGCAGATGCCCAGCGCCCAGTGGTTCCCCGGGGCCACCCTGAACTTCGCCGAACACCTGCTGCGCCGCCGCGACGAACACCTGGCCGTGGTCGCCGTCAGCGAAGACGGACGTCGGGAGACCCTGACCCACGGCGAACTCGCCGCCCAGGTCGCGGGTTTGCAAAAAAGCCTGCGGGCCGCCGGTGTCGGCCTCGGCGACCGGGTCGCCGCCTGCATGCCCAACACCTGGCAAACCCTGGTGGGCATGCTCGCCACCACCAGCCTCGGGGCGATCTGGTCCTGCTCCTCGCCGGACTTCGGCACCCAGGGCGTGATCGACCGCTTCGGCCAGATCGAACCCAAGGTGCTGATCACCTGCGCCGGCTATCGTTATGCCGGCAAGCTGATCGACCAGACCGCCAAGCTCAACGAAATCCTCGAACGCCTGCCCGGCTTGCAGCAACTGGTGATCGTCCCTTACGCCCGTCCCGAAGCGCGCGCCGAAGACTTCCGCACCCAGGCCAACGTGGCGCTATGGAACAACTTCTACCAGGCCGGCGGCGATCCCGAATTCACTCCCGTGCCGTTTGCTCATCCGCTCTACATCCTCTATTCCAGCGGCACCACCGGGGTGCCCAAGTGCATCGTTCACAGCACCGGCGGGGTTTTGCTGCAACACCTCAAGGAGCACGGCCTGCATGTCGACCTGGGCCGTGACGACTGCCTGTTCTACTACACCACCTGTGGCTGGATGATGTGGAACTGGCTGGTCTCGGGCCTCGCGGTCGGCGCCACCCTGGTGCTCTACGACGGCTCGCCGTTCCACCCCCGCCCGCAACGCCTGCTGGACCTGATCGACAGCGAAGGCATCAGTGCCTTCGGCACCAGCCCCAAATACCTCGCCGCCCTGGAGGACGCCGGGCTCGTACCACGCCAGAGCCATCGGCTGGACAGTTTGAAAACCCTGCTGTGCACCGGCTCACCGTTGTCGCTGCGCAGCTACGACTACGTCTATCGCCAGATCAAGGAGGAGCTCTGCCTGTCCTCCATGTCCGGCGGCACCGATATCGTTTCCTGCTTCGTCAGCGGAAACCCGACACTGCCCGTGGTGCGTGGCCGGATGCAGAGCAAGAGCCTGGGCATGGCGGTGGAGGTCTGGGACGACAACGGCCAGCCGGTGCTCGATGCCAAAGGCGAGCTGGTCTGCACCCGGCACTTTCCGGCCATACCGGTGGGTTTGTGGAACGACCCCCAGGGCGAGAAGCTCAAGGCCTCCTATTTCAGCCAGTTTCCCGGAGTCTGGGCCCAGGGCGACTATGCCGAAGAATTCGCCGACGGCGGGATGGTGATCCATGGTCGCTCCGACGCCGTGCTCAACCCCGGCGGCGTGCGCATCGGCACGGCGGAAATCTATCGGCAGGTGGAAAAGGTTGAACCGGTGCTGGAGAGCATCGCCATAGGCCAGCAATGGCAGAGCGATGTGCGGGTGGTGCTGTTCGTCCGTCTGCGCGAGGGCGTCGAACTGGACGAGGCCCTGGAGCAACAGATCCGCCAGGTGATCCGCGCCAACACCACGCCACGACATGTGCCGGCGAAGATCCTCGCGGTCACGGACATTCCGCGCACCCTCAGCGGCAAGATCGTGGAACTGGCGGTGCGTAACGTAGTGCACGGGTTGGCGGTGAAAAACACCGACGCCCTGGCCAATCCCGAGGCGCTGGAGCAGTTCAGAGATAGGACGGAGCTCCAGTCCTGACGCATACGACAGGAGCCGGCTGACCGGCTCCTGCCAACGTGCTAGACCGCCAGGGACTGCAATGTGATGCTGCCAATCGTCGGCTCGGTGCCCGGATTTGGCTCACCGATGGGCACCAGGGTCACCGTGGGCGCGGCCTCCAGTCCCCCTGCGGCGAGCAGCCCGTGTATGCGCTCGCCGACCAGGAAGCTCACACGCGTGGAAGAGGCATGATGCCCGCCATGCATGCCCTGCATACCCACCCCGAACATACTGATGCCGCCCACCAGATACTCCGGTGTCGGCGCGGCCCCGGCCGGCAACCCCAGATAGACCAGGTAGTTGTTGCCTGGCTCTCCGTTCGCGTCGATGGCATCGAACGACAAGGCGTAGACACTGTTGGAAGGCAGCGCCTTGAGCTGCGCACCAAAGGATTGCTTGAGCGCATTGACGGCGACGGGCACCTGCAAGGCCACGCTGGTGGCCTTTCCACCCAAGGCGATCGCCTTGGCCGTGGCGCCAGGTGCGACACTCTCGGCACGCAGCTGGAAGTTTTTCTGAGCGGAGGGAAACGGCAGGCTGCCCTTGGGACGCTCGGCATACTCCGCATAAACGTAGGGATAGGCCAGGGTCGTCGTGTCGAGCACTTCCGACACCTTGACCTTGATGCCCTTGCCCGCCCCATCGGCAAAGACCCAGGTCTCGTTCAGGAAGGCACTGTCATTGGGGTTCTTTCCGCCGCTCTTGTTCCAACTGGCCCAGATACGGTCGATATTGGCATGGTGCAGCCAGAAAATCGGATCGTTCGCCGCCCAAGGGACCTGGCCCATGCCTTTCTGATTGCCGACATCGCCATGCAGGGCGCCGTGGGGGTTGCCATTGATGTTGGAACAGAACCCCGCCACCGTACCCTTGTCAGCGTAGTTGGGCCATTTCATGCAGGACAAGTCGAGCGGGTTACCCGCATCGACCACGGGTTTACCCGCATTCGACCCCGGGTTGCGATCGGGACGATACAGGGGCCCCCAGACGGGGTCCTTCTCCAGCAGAAACTGCTTGGGCATGACACTGTAGTTGTTGCCGCTGGCGCTGTAGGGACCGGTATAGTCCCAGTACGGCAGTGTGAAATCGGGCCGGCCCGAAACAGCGCGGATAATCTGCTCGAAATACAACACATACATACGGTGCCACGGCAGAAAGGCATTGGAATTGACACCCTTGCTGGCGTGGGGCTCGCAGGTCCACCACATGGCCTTCGCCAACTCCTTGTTCGGACTGCTACCGGGGCCGTACATCTTCTCGATGGTCTCCGCCTTGGGTCGATCGCCGGGCATGGCATGGGTGTACCACTGGAAGGTCCAGGACAGCGGATCCCTGGGATCCTTGGCCATCATCTTCTTCACGGCATCGGCATAAATCGCCAACATCTTCTGCCCTTCCTGGGACAGCACGTTGTAACGCACCAGGGTCTTGCCTGGGGCCGCCCAGGCGTTTTTCATAAGACCGAACGGCAGCATCGCCATCCCACCGCCCACCAGCCCTGCTTTCAGCACCTTCCTTCGACTGACAGTCATATTCACTCCTTGAGCCGTACGAATTGATCTCCACAATCAACAGCACGCTCAGAGTAGCAGCGAAGGGGTTTTCCTCCAGAAAAGTGGGAACCTTTACATCAGTCAGATGTCATGATGATCGAAATATGCTCGACCCGCGGCGAATAGCCCGGCTCTTCGGGGCGCACAGGAATGAAGGTCAAGGTAGGCGGCTGCGTCAACCGCCCGGCATCGCGCAAGCGGACCAGCGCCTGGTCGAGCAGAAAGCTGAGCCGTTTGGGATTCTCGGCCACGTAGCGGTCGGGGGTGTCGTAAAAATTCAGCCCCCCCAGGTAGCCGGGATCATCAACGCCGGGAATGCTGTCCCGCGGCAAATCAAGGTAGAGATGATAGGCGACCGCCGGCGCCTCGGCCGCCCAGATACCGGACAAGGCCAGGACCAACGGCCCTCGCCCCATCCAGGACGCCAACCCTTGATCAGTGGGCATCGATGCCTGCAATTCGACCTGCGTCCTTCCGACGCCGAGTTCGACCGGCTGCACAACATCATAGAGCATATCGTCCGCCCAAGCCGTAGAAGACAACGCGAGGATCACGCCAAACAACAGGCTGAAACGCCACATACCCACCTTCCAAAACAGAGCGTTTTTTTACATCCGCTGCTCTTTACTATGGCACCCCCATGCCCGCGCAACGATCTGGCAGCCCAACGGTCGTGTGCCCGTGCAGGCCCATCAGCCCCGGTAACGCAACACCACTGCCCTGAAACTGCCGAACAACGAATGGCCGGCCACCAGGATCCGCCCATCGTCCTGCACCGCCAGGCTGGTGACAGTGTCCAGGCTGTGGCCCAGGCTCGTACGCACCCAGCCGCGCCCACCGGCGAAGTCCCGGTCCAGTTGGCCGTCGGCCAGGTAACGCGCCAGTACAAAGTCCGAGCCAAAGCCCATCAGCGTCGAGCCCGCCACCAGAATCGATCCGTCGGCCTGGACCACGAGGTCGGCCCAAAGACTGCCCGGGGTATCGAGCTCAAGCATCGCCGCATCCGCATCATTAAAACCGGAGTCCATGCCGCCGTGGGCGCTGAACCCCTGCAAGGCACCGCGCATGGGATTGAAACGGTTGCCGACACAGAGCAGTCGCCCTTCATTGCCAGCCGCCAGGTTTGTTACCAGGGAGCTGGCCCCGGCAAAGCCGAACGAGAGAAACCCCAGGTCGCCAAAGTCATGATCGAGACGACCGTCGGCCTCGTAGCGCACCATCAGTCCCAACTGGGGAAAGCCCACCGAGCCACCCACCAGGATCTTGCCGTCGACCTGGACCCGGACGCAGCTCAGCCAGGAGTTCATCAACAAATGCCGCACCACGACAAACCCCCGCCCGTTGAACGCCGGGTCCAGGGTGCCGTCGGGCTGAAGACGGATCAATAATCCGACATAGTCGGCGAAGGTGTAGGTGTGGTTGGCGATCAGCAGGATCTTGCCGTCCTCCTGCACCACGCCCGCGCAGGCCTCGACGCCCGGCAGGCCTGGTGGTAACCAGCCGTCCCGCGGGCCCTCGGCGAGGCCGCCGGGCAAGCGCAGCACCTTCACGCCCTGGTCGCCGAAGGTCGGATCCAGGCGTCCATCGGCGTCAAACCGCGCCACGCCCGGCAAGGTATGCTCGTCGTCCAGGTAGTGCAGGCCGAACAGCAGGATACGTCCATCGGCGAGCAACTGCACGCTACTGGCCATGGCCTCGATACCGGCTTGGAAGCTACCGCAGACAAAACCGCCGTCACCGAAGGAAGCGTCCGGCGCACCATCCTCATGCAGGCGGGCCAGACCAAAACGGCAACCGTCGGCAAAACCCACTTTGAGTGCCACCAGGACCTTGCCATCGGCACAGGCCACTACGTCATTGGCCAGGCTCGACAGACAACCGGGGAACTGCAACCTGACCGTACCCGACTGCCCAAACGTCGAATCCGCTTCGCCCGCCTGGCCAAGTCGATAGCCTCGCAGTTCCTCCAGTATCATGAGCGGGTCCTCCCTGGGAGTGGCGCCCTTCCATACCGTGCCGGCAGGTGGGGCTGCCGGCTATTCAATCGTTCATCGCCGCGCCCCACAACTGTCAGAAATGACAGTTCTACCGCTTTTTCGAGCCAGAACACTGACTTTGCAGCCCTTTTTCATTCCCCCGGGCATCCGAAACACTTTCAGGCCAAGAACAGGGTTGGCAGATGACGGTTGATCGACAGGTTTTTCGACGCGATCCCCCGCCAGGCACCACCCGCTATTCCATCGAAGTCTTGACCATGGCCAACTCGGGATGACTGACCAATTTGTCGATATGCAGCTCCGGGTCTTCCAGCCAGGTTTCCGTCAGGACCCGATAATGCTCCATGTCGCGGCAACGCATGCGCAGGCTGTAGTCGAACGCACCGCTGATCAAGTGACACTCCAGCACCTGAGGGCAGTCTCGGGTCTTGGCCTCGAAGGCCTTCTGCGCCGCCCGCCCGCTCTGGTTCGACAACGCCACCAGCACCAGCAGCGACAACCCCGCCGAGAGTTTCTTCTCGTCGATAATCGCCCCATAGCCGCGGATCACACCCAACTGCTCCAGCTTGCGCACCCGTTCCAGGCAAGGTCGGGGGGTCAGGTGCACACGTTCGGAGAGCTTCTGGTAGGTGATACGCCCATCGTGGCGCAGCACCTCGATAATTGCCTGGTCGATACGATCCAGAATGATCGACAGGTCACGAACATCCGCCATAAATGGCTTGCCTCACTTCAAACGGTCAGAGAGAAACGCTTGCAGTCGTCTGCTTTGCGCGGGGTCCTGCATCCGCGCATTGTACGGCCTTGTTCGCGTTGAAGCCCAGGCACGACTAAGGTCTAGGGGCGGCATCTGCACACCGAATCGATCCAGGCAAAAATGCAGATTCGACCTGCGAATATTCGGGTTGTACACGGCAAATTTGCACTGCTACGATCGGGTATCGTTCGCCCGCCGAACACATCAAAAAAGACAATAAAAGCAGGGAGTTAGCAATGACTGCTCGGGTTTCATCCTCCGCCACCCCGGACCTCGACACCACCGGCGCCGATGTCCTGGCCGACGTGCGCAACCATATCGGTCACCTGACCCTCAACCGCCCCGCCGGCCTCAACGCCCTGACCCTGGACATGATCCGCGCCCTGCAGCAGCAGCTCGACGCCTGGGCCCACGACCCCGAGGTGAACGCGGTGGTCTTGCGCGGTGCCGGTGAGCGGGCCTTCTGTGCCGGCGGCGATATCCGTTCGCTGTATGACAGCTACCAGAGCGGCGGGCGCCTGCACGAAGATTTCTTCGTCGAGGAGTACGCCCTGGACCTGGCGATCCACCGCTACCGCAAACCGGTGCTGGCGCTGATGGACGGCTTTGTCCTCGGTGGCGGCATGGGCCTGGTACAAGGCGCCGACCTGCGGGTGGTCACCGAGCGCAGTCGCCTGGCCATGCCGGAAGTCGCCATCGGCTATTTCCCGGATGTCGGCGGCAGCCATTTCCTGCCGCGTATTCCCGGCGAACTGGGCATCTACCTGGGGGTCGCCGGCGTACAGATCCGCGCCGCCGACGCCCTCTACTGCGACCTGGCCGACTGGTACCTGACCAGCGACAAACTGGCCCAACTGGACGAACGCCTCGACCGCTTGCAGTGGCACGAAACACCGCTCAAGGACCTCCAGGGCCTGCTGGCCAAACTCGCCGTGCAAACCCTGCCCGATGCGCCGCTCGACGCGTTGCGCCCGGCCATCGACCACTTCTTCGCCCTGCCGGATGTCCCGAGCATGGTTGAGCAACTGCGCGAAGTGACCGTCGCCGACAGCCATGAATGGGCTCGGGAAACCGCCGACCTGCTGGAGAGCCGCTCGCCCCTGGCCATGGCCGTCACCCTGGAAATGCTCCGCCGTGGCCGCCACCTGAGCCTGGAGGACTGTTTCGCCCTGGAACTGCACCTGGATCGCCAGTGGTTCGACCGTGGCGACCTGATGGAAGGCGTGCGCGCCCTGCTGATCGACAAGGACAAGTCCCCCCGCTGGAACCCACCGACCTTGCGCGAACTGGACGCCGAACAGGTCGCCAGCTTTTTCCATGGCCTCGACACGAGCGGGAACTGAAGCATGCACGATATCGAACTGAGCGAAGAACAAGTGATGATCCGCGACATGGCCCGGGACTTCGCCCGCGGCGAGATCGCGCCCCATGCCCAGGCCTGGGAAAAGGCCGGCTGGATCGATGACGGCCTGGTCGCCAAGATGGGCGAGTTGGGCCTGCTGGGCATGGTGGTGCCCGAGGAATGGGGCGGCACCTATGTCGACTACGTGGCCTACGCCCTGGCCGTGGAAGAAATTTCCGCCGGTGACGGTGCCACCGGCGCCCTGATGAGCATTCACAACTCGGTCGGCTGCGGACCGGTCCTCAACTACGGCAGCCAGGCCCAGAAAGAAACCTGGCTGGAACGCCTCGCCACCGGCCAGGCCATCGGCTGCTTCTGCCTCACCGAACCCCAGGCCGGCTCCGAGGCCCACAACCTGCGGACCCGGGCCGAACTGAAGGACGGCGAGTGGGTGATCAATGGCGCAAAACAGTTTGTCAGCAACGGCAAGCGCGCCGAGCTGGCGATTGTATTTGCCGTCACTGATCCTGAGTTGGGCAAGAAAGGCCTCTCGGCATTCCTGGTGCCCACCGATACGCCGGGTTTTATCGTCGACCGTACCGAACACAAGATGGGCATTCGCGCCTCCGACACCTGCGCGGTGACCCTCAATCAATGCCGCGTGCCTGAAGCCAACCTGCTGGGCGAACGCGGCAAGGGCCTGGCCATTGCCCTGTCGAACCTGGAAGGCGGTCGTATCGGTATCGCCGCCCAGGCGCTGGGCATTGCCCGGGCCGCATTCGAAGCGGCGCTGGCCTATGCCCGGGAACGGGTGCAGTTCGACAAGCCGATTATCGAGCACCAGAGCATCGCCAACCTGCTGGCCGACATGCACACCCGGATCAATGCCTCACGCCTGCTGATCCTGCACGCGGCGCGCCTGCGCAGTGCCGGGCGGCCGTGTTTGTCGGAGGCTTCACAGGCCAAGCTGTTTGCCTCGGAAATGGCCGAGAAGGTCTGCTCCTCGGCCATGCAGATTCATGGTGGCTATGGCTACCTGGAAGATTATCCGGTGGAGCGCTATTACCGCGATGCGCGGATCACCCAGATCTATGAAGGGTCCAGTGAGATTCAGCGGATGCTGATCGCACGGGAACTGAAGCACTACCTGGTGTAACTGCAGAGCACGGCCTTATGGCGAGCGGGCAAGCCCGCTCGCCACACTCATCCACCCTACCCAATCATCCTGCGACTCAACTGTCCTTGAACTGCGCCTCACGCTTGGCGATAAACGCCGCCATGCCTTCCTTCTGATCCTGGGTGGCGAACGCCGCGTGGAATACCCGGCGCTCGAAACGCACACCTTCCGACAGGCTGACCTCGAAGGCGCGGTTGACGCTTTCCTTGACCATCATGCTGATCGGCACCGATTTGCTGGCAATCAGCGCCGCGACCTTCAGCGCTTCCTCAAGCAGTTCATCGGTCGGCACGATCCGCGCCACGATCCCGCAACGCTCGGCTTCCACCGCATCGATAAAGCGCCCGGTCAGACACATTTCCATGGCCTTGGCCTTGCCCACCGCGCGGGTCAGGCGCTGGGTGCCGCCCATGCCCGGCAGCACGCCGAGGTTGATTTCCGGCTGCCCGAACTTGGCGTTGTCAGCGGCCAGGATAAAGTCGCACATCAGGGCCAGCTCGCAACCGCCGCCCAAGGCAAAACCGGACACCGCGGCGATAATCGGCTTGCGCCGGTTGGCCACCCGGTCGCTGTCGCTGAACAGGTCGTCGAGGTAGATCTGCGGGTAGGTCAGCTCGGCCATTTCCTTGATATCGGCCCCGGCCGCAAAAGCTTTTCTCGAGCCGGTCAAGACGATGCAACCGATGTTCGGATCGGCTTCCAGGGCGTCCAGCGCCTGGTTCAGTTCGCTGACGATCTGCGCATTCAGGGCGTTGAGCGCCTGGGGGCGGTTCAGGGTAATCAGGCCGACACGGTCCTTGATGTCCAGCAGAATGGTTTCATAACTCATCGATAGATTCCTTGATCACAGGTTGCGCGAAATGACCATGCGCTGAATGTCACTGGTGCCTTCGTAAATCTGGCAGACCCGCACGTCGCGGTAGATCCGCTCCAACGGGAAGTCGCTCAAATAGCCATAGCCCCCCAGGGTTTGCAAGGCTTGGGAGCAGACCTTCTCGGCCATTTCCGACGCGAACAGCTTGGCCATGGAGGCCTCCACCAGCGCCGGCTTGCCACTGTCACGCAGGGCGGCGGCGTAATGCACCATCTGCCGGGCCACGGCGATCTGGGTGGCCATGTCCGCCAGGCGGAACGCCACGGCCTGGTGCTCGATCAGCGCCTTGCCGAAGCTTTCCCGCTCGCGGGCATAGTCGCGGGCGGCCTCGAAGGCGGCACGGGCCATACCCACCGATTGCGCGGCGATACCGACCCGGCCACCTTCCAGATTGGCCAGGGCGATGCGGTAACCCTCGCCCTCCTCGCCCAGGCGATTGGCCACGGGCACCTTCACATCCTCGAAGAGGATCTGGCAGGTGTCGGAGGCATGCTGGCCGAGCTTGTCCTCGACCCGGGCGACGATATAGCCCGGCGAGTCCGTGGGCACGATAAAGGCACTGATACCACGCTTGCCCGCGGCCGGATCGGTCACGGCGAAGACGATCACTACCCCGGCGTTCTGCCCGGAGGTGATGAACTGCTTGCAGCCGTTGAGCACGTAGTGGTCGCCCTCAAGCCTGGCGCGAGTCTTCAGGCCGCTGGCATCGGAGCCGGCTTGCGGTTCGGTCAGGGCGAAGGCGCCGAGCATGGCACCGCTGGCCAGTGGCGGCAGGAAACGGGCTTTCTGTTCCTCGGTACCGAACTTGAGGATCGGCACGCAGCCGACCGAATTGTGCACGCTCATGATGGTCGAGCAGGCACCGTCGCCGGCGGCGATTTCTTCCAGGGCCATGGCATAGGCCAGGTAGCCGGTGTCGCAGCCACCCCACTGCTCCGGGACCAGCATGCCGAAAAAGCCCAACCCGGCCATTTCGCCTATGGCCTCCTTCGGAAAGCGGTGCTCGCGGTCCCATTCGGCGGCGAAGGGTTTCAGGCGTTCCTGGGAAAAATCCCGGGCCGCTTCGGCGATCTGTTGTTGTTCATCGGTGGGTAGCATGGGAACTCCTAGTACAGGCACTCGACGGCCATGGCCGTGGCTTCACCGCCGCCGATGCAAATGGCCGCGACCCCGCGCTTCAGGCCGTTCTGACGCAGGGCCGAGAGCAGGCTCACCAGAATCCGCGCGCCGGACGCACCGATCGGATGGCCCAGGGCACAGGCGCCGCCGTGGACGTTGACCTTGTCGTGGTGCAGTTCCAGCTTCTGCATGGTCACCAGGGTGACCACGGCGAAGGCTTCGTTGATTTCAAAGCGATCGACCTGATCCAGGGACCAGCCGGTTTTTTTCATCAACTTCTGGATGGCGCCTACTGGTGCCACCGGGAACAGCCCGGGGGTATCGGCGAACGCCGCATGCCCGCGAATCACAGCCAAGGGCGTGAGACCACGTTTCTGCGCTTCGGACTGACGCATCAGCACCAACGCCGCCGCGCCGTCGGAAATCGAACTGGAGTTCGCCGCCGTGACCGTACCGCCCGGACGGAACGCCGGCTTCAGGCTGGCGATCTTGTCCAGCTTGGCCTTGGGCGGCTGTTCGTCGTCGCTGATCAGCCGCTGCTCCTTGCCCACGGTAACCGTCAGCGGCACGATTTCCGCGCGGAAACGGCCCTCGCTGATCGCGGCTTGCGCACGGGTCAGTGAGGCCACGGCAAAGGCGTCCTGGGTTTCACGGCTGAAACCGTGGGTCTCGGCGCAGTCCTCGGCGAAGGTGCCCATCAGGCGACCCTTGTCGTAGGCATCTTCCAGGCCGTCGAGGAACATATGGTCGAGCACCTGGCCGTGGCCCATGCGGTAGCCGCTACGGGCACGGTCCAGCAGGTACGGCGCGTTGGACATGCTTTCCATGCCGCCGGCCACCACCACCTCGGCGCTGCCGGCCACCAGCATGTCGTGGGCGAGGATGGTCGCCTCCATGCCGGAACCGCACATCTTGTTCAGGGTGGTGCAGCGGGTCGACTTGTCCAGCCCGGCGCCGAGGGCCGCCTGGCGAGCCGGGGCCTGGCCGAGACCGGCGGACAGCACGCAGCCGAACAGCACGTGCTCGACTTCGTCCGACGCCAGTTCCGCGCGCTCGACGGCGGCACGGATCGCGGCGGCGCCCAGTTGCGGCGCGCTGAGGCTTTTCAGGTCGCCCTGGAAGCCGCCCATGGGGGTGCGTACGGCACTGACGATAACAATGGGATCGTTGCTGGTCATGATCGTTTCTCCTATTTCGCGGCCATGCGCAAGGCACCGTCGAGACGGATCACCTCGCCATTGAGCATGCTGTTTTCAATGATATGCCGTACCAGTGCGGCGTACTCGCCGGGCTTGCCCAGGCGCGGCGGGAACGGCACGCCGGCCGCGAGCGAAGCGCGGACTTCCGGGGTCATGCCGGCCATCATCGGGGTTTCGAAAATGCCTGGGGCGATGGTCATGACGCGGATGCCGAAACGTGCCAGTTCACGGGCCGCCGGCAGGGTCAGGCTGACAATGGCGCCCTTGGACGCGGCGTAGGCGGCCTGGCCGATCTGGCCGTCATAGGCGGCGGCGGAGGCAGTATTGATGATCACCCCACGCTCGCCGTCGGCATTCGCCTCGGTTTCGGCAATGGCCGCGGCAGCCAGGCGCAGCAGGTTGAAGCTGCCGATCAGGTTGACATTGATCACCTGGCTGAAGCTTTCCAGCAGGTGCGGGCCGTTCTTGCCGAGGATCTTCTCGCCGCGCACGATACCGGCGCAGTTGACCAGGCCATGCAAGCCGCCAAAGGCTTCGACCGCAGCCTGTACCGCCGCCTGGGCCTGGGCTTCCTGGGTGATGTCCGCGACCACGCTACGGGCTTGCGCGCCGAGCTTTTTTGCCTGGGCGGCGACGGCCTCGGCATTGAGGTCCACCAGCATTACCTTGGCGCCGGCGGCCACCAGCATTTCAGCGGTGGCCGCACCGAGGCCGGAAGCCCCGCCGCTGACCATGAAAGCCTTGTCTTGAATGTCCATTGCAGTGTCCTTCGTTAAAACCGTCAATAATTCTGATGAACCTGTATTCAGGTCGCGGCCTGGGCCTTGGCGATTTCCTGATTGCGCAAGATAAAACGCTGCAACTTGCCGCTCGGGGTCTTGGGCAGCTCGTCGACGAATTCGATTTCCCGTGGATAGGCATGGGCCGCCAGGCGCTTGCGCACATGCAAGCGCAACTCCTCGGCCAGCTGCGGCTCGGCACGGTAGCGCGCACTGAGCACGACAAAGGCCTTCACCACCTCGGTGCGCTCCGGGCAAGGCTTGCCGACCACCGCCGCCTCCACCACCGCCGGGTGCTCCACCAGGGCGCTTTCGACATCGAACGGGCCGACCCGATAGCCCGAAGTGGTAATCACATCATCGCTACGCCCGACAAAGCTGATGCTGCCGTCCGGATTCAGTTCCACGGTGTCACCGCTGAGGTAGTACTGGCCAACGAAAGCCTTGGTCTCGAACCCCTGGTAGCCGTTGAACCAGAACATCGGCGATTGGGAACGATCCAGCGCGAGAATTCCCGGCTGCCCGACATCCAACTCGCGCTGCTGCTCGTCCAGCACCACGATGCGATGCCCGGGCGACGCGAACCCCGCCGAGCCGATATGCACCGGATGCTCAAGGCCGTGGTGATTGCACAGCACCATGCCCATTTCGGTCTGGCCGTAATGGTCGAGAATGGTCACCCCCAGGTTATCGGCGAACCAGCGGATCACCTCCGGGTTCAGCGGCTCGCCGGCGCTGCTGACCACCCGCAGGCGACCCTTGACCTTGCTGGCGAACGCTTCGCCGGCGGCAATCAGCAACCGGTAGGCGGTAGGTGATCCGGTGAGGTTGGTGATGCCGTATTTCTCGATGATCCGGCAGGTGCTTTCCACCGTGAACGGGCCATCGTAGAAGGTGATCGGGTGACCCATCCCCAGCGGCCCGGTGATGCCGAAATACAGGCCGTAGGCCCAACCCGGATCGGCGACATTCCAGAACGCATCTTCAGGACGCAGGCCGACCGCATCGCGGGTGTAGTTCTGGAAGGCGATGATCGCCTTGAGCGGCACTTCCAGGGGTTTCGCCGGGCCGGTGGTGCCCGAGGTGAACATCAGCAGAAATGGGTCTTCGCCGGTGAGCAGCACCGGTTCGCAGTAAGCCGGGTAGTTGTCCAGTTCGGCCCAGAAGCTGAAATCACCACGCACGATGCCCTGCCCCTTGGGGCCGCCGACCGTGACGATGGCCGGGCAGTCGGCGACTTCACTGAGTTTGTCGCGGTTAACGACGTCGGTGACTACCAGCTTGGCCCCGGAGCCGCCCAGGCGGTGTTCGATGGACTTGGGGCCAAAAGCGGTAAACAGCGGCTGGTAGACGGCGCCGATGCGCCAGGTGGCGAACAGCGTGATCAAGAGTTCGACATTACGCGGCAACAGCGCGGCGACCTTGTCGCCACGTCGCACGCCCTGGGTCAGCAGGAAATTGGCGAAACGCGCGGCCTTGTCCTGTAATTCACTGAACGTGTAGATCGCACTGCTGCCGTCGCGGCCCTCCCAGAACAGCGCGATGCGCCCCGGCAAGGCATACCGGTCGCAGCATTCGACACAGGCGTTGAGCGCCGTCAAAGTCCCTTTCAGGCCCGCTTGGGCCGCTTGCTGATAATCGAAGTCCGCAGTGGCAGTCTGATAGTCGCGCATGTCCAGAATCTCTCGGTCTTGTTATTGGAAGGAACCGTAGAAAAATCCTGGAAATAGTCGCGCTGTCAGGGACTTGGGACAATGGTCAAAGCTTTCAACCTGATTGACTGGTTTGGCCAATAAGCGGCCTAGTGCGCCTCGTTGAGGATCAGGCTGCGGTAATGCCCCGGGTTGGACCCGGACCATTTGCGAAAGGCCTTGTAGAACGAACTGGCGTCGGCGAAGCCTAGCCGGGTGGCAATCTCGGCGAAGCTGATCGACGGCTCCGCCAGCCAGGCAATCGCCCACTCCTTGCGCACGCTGTCCTTGAGGCCCTGGTAGGTCTGCCCTTCTTCCGCCAGCCGCCGGCGCAGGGTCGAGGCCGACATGCACAATTGCACGGCCAGCCCTTCGGTTTCCGGCCAGTCTTCAGCCGGCTGTTGGCGCAGGTCCTGCTTGATCCGACTGGCCAGGCTCTGGGCATCGCGGTACTTGACCAGGATATTGGCCGGCGCCAGCGCCAGGAAGCGTTGCAGTTCCTCGGCACTGCGCTTGATCGGCAGGTCCAGGCAGTCGGCGGAAAAGATCATCCGGGTGCGCGGCCGGTCAAAACGCAGGTTCTCGGAAAACATCACCCGATAGTCCTCGCAGTAATCCGGTTCGGCGCAGCGCAGCTCGATGGCCAGGATCGGGATACGCCGCCCGGCCAGCCAGCAGGCCACGCCGTGGACGATCATCCAGTAGGCGAAATAGGTAAACGGCCGTCGCCCCTCGCCTTCCGGCTCCAGCAGGACGATTTCCGCCAGGCTTTGCTGGCGCACCAGTTGAGCCGGCAGACGTTCAAGCATCAACGACAGGAAATCCAGCACCGAGTCCAGCCCGGCCGTCACCGTCGGCTGCGCCATTCCGGCGCGGCACAGGTAGGCGAAACTGCCAGCGCGCAGCTTGCGCGGGTCCATGCCGAAGAATTCGTCATCGTTGCGCCGCGCCAACAGGCGCCACAAGCGCGCATAGTCACTGGCCGGCACCCGGGCATCAGGCTGTTCCAGCAGCGTCGAGTCGATCCCGACCTTGTCCAGCACCTGCACGGTGTCCGCACCGGGGGCGCAACTCTGCAACAGTGCCTCGTGCACCAGATGGATGGAGATGGTGTCTTTTTCCGACATTGGCCGTCACTCAAGCCCTGTGCTGATCCTTTTGACGGCCATCTTAGGCAGCACCGAGCAAAAAGCCAGCGTGATCCCTTCATAAAACCCGCCGTAGCGTCGATAGACTCGGCGTTGTTATGATTCGTCGCCAGTACGGAGTCGCATTTCCAGGGAGTTTTATTCGATATGGTCGTGGTAACAGCGTCGCACAGCGGCAACTTTCCTGAGTCGAGACCAGGCTCGGTGTCCGCTCGATGAGTTGCTGGGAAATTCTCGGGCTGCCAGCGGACGCCGATACCCGCAGCATCAAACGCCAATACGCGACCCTGCTCAAACAGACCCGCCCGGACGACGACCCGGAGGGCTTCCAGCGGCTACGCGAAGCCTACGAGCAGGCCCTCGACTGGAACCCGCAGGCGTGGGAGCCGGCGCCTGTCGTCGAAGCGGTCCTACGTTCTACCGAAACCGGCCTGCCTATCCTCCCCTCTGGCCCCACCGCCGCACAACGGGTTGCCAGCGAATTGCTCGAAGGCATCACCCCGGCCTTGCTCGACGAGCGTTTTGCCCGGGCGACCCTCTATTACTCTCAGCGCGAGTTCGAGGAACAACTGCTGCTGCGCTGCCTGGAGCCCGGGCAGGACTTCCAGGCCCTCGCCCACTGGGGGCTGGAGCATTTCCAGTGGCTGAGCCCCTGGCAACGCGCCGACTTGCCGAAACAAGCATTGCTCGAACTCGATCAGCGTCTGTTCAAGAGCCTGGAAGAGCCCCTGGCGGGCCTGCTTGGGCGCGGGGATGTCGAAGGATTCTGGCGCGAATACTCCAACCTGGAGCAGCTCGGTTGGCTCAAGAGCCTGGAGCGGCGAGCGCGCCTCAACGAGCTGCTGGCGAAGTTGCTGCTGGAAAGCCCGTTCTGGTCGGCCAAGCTGTTCAACACCGTCTGCAAGCTCAATCACTGGAACAGCGGCAGCCTAACGCCAAACTGCCCGGAACCCTACTGGACACGCCTGCTGGAGCGCAGCCGCAGCGAAACTTTCCTGTCCAACCAGCAACACCGTCTCGGCCTGCCACCGGACACCCCCGACAACCGGGTAGCGCAGCTGTTGTTTGCCGATATGACACTGGCCCAACGCCGCGACTTCTCTCGCCGCTTCCATAAAGAAGACTGGCAGGCCTGCCATCAACTGGCCCGATCGATACAGGCCAACCATCCACGACTGCAAAGCCTGCTGCCCGGCGCCGATGCCTTTTTCTGGCGCGAATGGGAGTCCCCTGGCACCGGTTGGCTCGGCTTCGCCGCCGTGATGCTGGCCTGCGGCGTGGCGGCGGTGCAGCGCCATCTGCTGCCGGGCAACGGGCTGAACGAAACCGCCAGCGCCATTGCGCTCTGGTCGCTGCTGCTGTGCGGGCTGAACGGCATTCTGTTGTTGTTCTGGCCTGGTATGGCCGACACCCTCTGGACGCTTGACCAACGCCTGAGCGAGCATCTGTCGGCAGGACTCAGCCCGCGCCGGCCTACGCCACTGGTACTGCGTGAGCTGCTGCCCTGCTGGGTGGTAGCAGGCGTCATCGGTGCCTGGCTCGGCATCGTTCCGCTTCTTGCCTACGGTGGTGCAATGCTGGGGATGGCCTGGCTCGACCGTCCAGCGAAAAGCCGCGCAAAGCAAAAGAAAGCATCGACCTACCCGACGTCCTGGTGGCTGGCCTGGGGTCTGATGCTGAGTGTCACGTTGGGCACGCTGGCACTGTATGCCGCTCACAGCCTGACCGTCGCCGGTCGTAACCATGGCCTGCAGCCTTGGCCCGAACGCTTGTGCAGCCGAATGCCGGCAACTGTCGAAAGCTGCCACCCGCCAGCGACACAAGAACAGTGGTACGGCAAGGAGGCCCACTGATGGACCAGCGTTGGTTTATGACCTTCGGCGTGCTGCTCATTTGCGCCATCTATATGCTGATCGGTACCGAGCAGCAACAGAGCCTCTTCGGTCTCTGGCTCGACCGTCACAGCAGCCAGGAAGTGGCCGAAGCCAATGCGCTGCGGCCATTGATCCGGTGCGTCAACCTGGCCGATGTGCCCTGGCGGCTCGACCGGGCAGCCCCGCCCAGCAAGCAACGCGATGACTTCCCTTACATACAACGTTATGACCCCGACGCGATACTGCGAGACTTCTGCAAACCGGACATCGTTTTCAAGTCTGGGATTGTCGAAGGCACTCGGCAGATCGGGCCGATCGTCGGTCACTACACGTCAACATTCAGGGCCATGCTAGAACGTTATCAGGGGCTGCAACGCGATTCCTCGCCAGACGCCACACTGGCACTCACGCGGCACGACAAGGACTACGCCTACAGGATCGAAGCGTTTCTATCGGCCTCCGAAGCAATGCGCCGCGAACTTGAATCCCTCGAGCTCACATTGCGCCCCAAGCAGTTGGAGCTGTTGGAACAGAGCCAAGGCCGTGACCTGCACTGGTACTTGTTGAACTATATGATCCGAGCACGGGAAACTGCGGACCAATTAACCGAGGCTGCCAATCGCCAGAAGCTGGACTTGCCTCTGCTGGCCGCTATATCCGAAGCCCTGCTCCAAGCCAGACAAGCGGGCGAGACCTATCGCGACAGCCACCCCGCCACTCACCGCAAAGGCCCCGTTCAGGATCTGTGGTCCCTGCTGGAAGAGCCCGCGCAACGTTACCAGACCGCCCTGGAGCAACTGGCGACGGACTGGCGCAACCACGCCGAACCGCACGTGCTGAGCGACGACTTCTGGAACGTGACGCACCGTTATGATGTCCTGCTGGCCCTCTACAACAAACAGGCAGACATCGACTTCTAGCCCTTTACCGGCAACAGGATCGCATTGCCGGTGGCGACCAGCTTCAACGTTTCGTCGGCGCTCCGGGCAAACAGTTCGGCGCTGACGAACACCTGCTTGCGTCCACAACACACTTCATGAACAAGTGCACCACGCTTTGCGCCTTGCCCCGTGCGCTGTGGGTCTTAGGATGTACGCAACAATCATAAGGAGTCACTCCATGTTCGCCGGATTCCAGAAAGACCAGCGCCACGTCAACGGTGTGGACATTGCCTACCGCATCGGCGGCAGCGGACCGGGCCTGCTCCTGCTGCACGGCCACCCGCAGACGCACGTCATCTGGCACAAGATCGCAGGCGACTTGGCCAAGCACTTCACCGTAGTCGCCGCCGACCTGCGCGGCTATGGCGACAGCGCCCGACCTGCAGCCGACGAACAGCATCTCAACTACTCCAAGCGCGAGATGGGTCGCGACGGCGTGGCCCTGATGGACTCCCTGGGTTTCAGCGAGTTCTCGGTCCTGGCCCACGACCGCGGCGCCCGCGTTGCCCATCGCCTGGCCCTCGACCATCCCCAGGTGGTGCAACGCATGGTGTTGCTGGATATCGCCCCGACCCTGTCGATGTACACCCAGACCGACGAAGCCTTTGCCCGCGCCTACTGGCATTGGTTCTTCCTGATCCGTCCGGCACCGCTGCCGGAAACCCTGATCGAAGCCAACCCGGAACAATACCTGCGCAGCGTGATGGGCAGCCGCAGTGCCGGCCTCAAGCCCTTTACCGGCGAAGCCTTCAGCGAATACCTGCGCTGCATCAGCCTGCCCGGCAGCGCCCGGGGCATCTGCGAAGACTACCGCGCCAGCGCCACCGTAGACCTGGAACACGACCGCGCCGATATCGAGGCCGGACGCCAGTTGAATATGCCGCTGCTGGCGCTCTGGGGCGCCGAAGGCACTGTCGGCCGTTGCTTCAATCCGCTGCACGAATGGCAGCAGGTGGCTACCGACGTACGCGGCAAGGCCCTGCCCGGCGGGCACTACCTGGCCGAAGAAATCCCGGAACAGCTGCTCGGCGAAGTCCTGACCTTCCTGCGCTGAACAGCCTGACGCAAAGGACCTGATCCACCCCTTCCCCCTGGGCCGCCGCCAACAACCCAGGACGGGATCGGCTTGCCCAAAAACTGTGACGAGATAATAACAATGACAATCCGCAAACTGCTGGGAACCCTGTATATCCAGGTGGTCATCGCCATCGTGCTGGGGGTGCTGATCGGCAACCACTGGCCGCAGACCGGCATCGACCTCAAGCCCCTGGGCGACGGTTTCATCAAACTGATCAAGATGATCATCGGCCCGATCATCTTCTGCACCGTGGTCTCCGGCATCACCAGCATGCACGACGTGAAACAGGTCGGGCGGGTTGGCGGCAAGGCCCTGCTGTATTTCGAAATCGTCTCCACCTTCGCCCTGGCGATCGGCCTGGTGGCGGCCCATGTCCTGCACCCCGGCTCGGGTTTCAACGTCGACGTAAAAACCCTCGACACCTCGGCCATCGCCAACTTTGTCGGCCAGGCCCAGCATGGCGAAGGCATCACCGGCTTCCTGCTGCATGTGATCCCCACCACCTTCTTCGACGCCTTCTCCCAGGGCGAGATCCTGCCGGTGCTGTTCGTCTCGATCCTGTTCGGCCTGGCGCTGGTGATGGTCGGTGAAAAGGCCCGTCCGCTGGTCGGCGTGATCCACCAGGCCAGCGAGGTGTTCTTCCGTATCGTCGGCATGATTGCCCGTGTGGCCCCCATCGGCGCGTTCGGCGCGATGGCCTTCACCATCGGCAAATACGGCCTGGGTTCACTGCTGCCGCTGATGAAGCTGGTGGGCACCTTTTACCTGACCGCCTTCATTTTCATTACCTGCGTGTTGGGCAGCATCGCCCGTTATGCCGGTTTCAGCATCTTCCGCCTGCTGGGCTACATCAAGTCGGAGCTGCTGATCGTACTCGGCACCAGCTCATCGGAGTCGGCCCTGCCGCAGCTGATCCAGAAGCTGGAAAGCCTGGGTTGTTCCAAGGGCGTGGTCGGTATCGTGGTGCCCACCGGCTACACCTTCAACCTCGACGGCACCAATATCTACATGACCCTGGCGGTCATGTTCCTGGCCCAGGCGACCAATATCGACCTGACCCTGGAGCAGCAACTGACCCTGCTGGCGGTGACGATGCTCACCTCCAAGGGCGCCGGTGCGGTGGTCGGTGCGGGGTTTGTCGCCCTGGCCGCGAGCCTGGCGGTGGTGCCGACCGTACCGGTGGCGGCGATGGTGCTGATCCTCGGGGTGGACCGCTTTATGGCCGAGTGTCGCTCCCTGACCAATATCATCGGCAACGCCGTCGCCTCGCTGGTGGTGGCTGCCTGGGAAGGCGAACTGGACCGCAGCAAGATGGCGCCGATCGCCCTCAGGCGCGGGCGCAAGGCATTGGCCGAGGCCGATACCACGGCGCTCAAATAATCCACGCAACGCCGCGGATCCTTGTAGGAACTGGGCTTGCCCGCGAAGCTTTTGGCGATCCTGATGGCCTCTTCGCTGGCAAGCCATGCTCCTACAGAAGGCCCGCAGCCTTCGAGCTCGCGACGATCCTCGGCCCTGCCCATCCAATGCTATTCTGGCGGCTCCTGCCGCCAGCGTTCGTTGCTTTTCCCATGAGCCAAAAGAAAGACACCGTGCCCCTGCCCGAAGACCTGCGCGTATTTCTCACCGTTATCCGCAAGGCCGGCTTTGCCGCCGCCGCCGATGAACTGGGACTGTCGCCCGCCTACGTCAGCAAACGTATCCAGATCCTCGAAACCACCCTCGCCACCCGCCTGCTGCACCGCACCAGCCGACGTATCGCCCTGACCGAGGACGGCGAACGGGTGCAGCGCTGGGCCGTGCGTATTCTCGAAGATTTCCAGCAACTCAACGACGAGCTCTCCGAAGCCCACGACAGCCCCAGCGGCCGCCTGCACCTATGCAGCAGCTTCGGTTTCGGGCGCAATCATGTGGCTCCGGCGCTGTCGCTTCTGGCCGAGCGTTACCCGGACCTTGAAATCCGCCTGGACCTGTTCGACCGCGTGGTGGACATCGTCAGCGAAGGTTTCGACCTGGAGATCCGCGTCGGCGACGATATTCCCGGCCAACATATCGGCCGGCGCCTGGTGAGCAATCGCCGGGTACTCTGCGCGGCACCGGCCTACCTGGAACGGCGTGGCACACCGCAGCAGTTGAGCGACCTGGAGCAACACGATTGCCTGGTGCTCAAGGAGCGTGACAACGCCTTCGGTATCTGGAATCTGGAGCGCGACGGCAGCCAGGACAGCGTGCGGGTGCGCGGCCCGTTGTCGTCCAACAGCGGCGAGATTGTCTTGCAATGGGCATTGGATGGACGCGGCATCCTGCTGCGCTCGCTGTGGGACGTCAAACCGCTGCTGGAACAGGGGCGACTGGTGCGGGTGCTGCACGACTACACCCAGAGCGCGAATGTCTGGGCGGTGTACCCGACACGGCTGGCGTATTCGGGGAAATTGCGGGTCTGCGTGGAGTTTCTGCAGGAACACTTTCGACAGCTATCGATTTAAAGGCTCCTACCCATGGTGTCGCTCGCCCCTCACAAACGGCACAAAACTGTAGGAGCAGGGCTTGCCCGCGAATAGGCCCTCAAGATCGCCAACGGCTTCGCTGGCAAGCCAGGCTCCTACAGGTCGGCGTGATGCTCAAGAGCTCATCACTTGGCCCGTCATGTCAGGCCCGTGGTTTCAGCTCAACCAGGGATTGGCCTGCAAATGCGCCCGCTCGAACGCCCTGATCTCCTCACTGCGCTGCAAGGTGCTGCCAATGGCATCCAACCCCAGCATCAATGCCGTCTTGCGCAACGTATCGATCTGGAACTCGATCACACTGCCATCCTGCAAACGGATCTGCTGACTCTCAAGGTCAATGGTGATCTCGGCACTCTGCGGCTGGCTCACCACCTGCCCCAGGCGCTGCGCCGTCGCCTCGTCCAGGGTGATCAACAGCACCCCGTTGCGCTGGCAGTTATCGTAGAAAATCCCGGCGAAACTGCTGCCGATCAATGCCCGGATCCCCACTTGCTTCAAACCCCACACCGCATGTTCACGGCTGGAACCGCAACCGAAGTTCGGCCCCACCACCATGAAGCTGGCACCTTTCCAGGCCGGCTGATTCAGCACGAACTCAGGATTGGGTTCACCCGACGGCAACACCCGCAGGTCGAAGAACAAACCACGGTCCAACCCGTTGCGATCGATCCCCTTGAGGAACTGCTTGGGCATGATCACATCGGTGTCGATATTGGCCGCCAGCATCGGCGCGGCCTTGCCGGTGACTTGGGAAAACGGCTGCATGCTCATGGCCTTGGCTCCAGATGGCGAATATCGGTCAGGTGTCCGGCAATGGCTGCCGCGGCTACCATCGCAGGGCTCATCAAATGCGTACGAGCCCCGGCACCCTGGCGCCCTTCGAAATTGCGGTTGGTGCTGGAGGCGCAGCGGTCGCCCGGCTCCAGCACGTCATCGTTCATCGCCAGGCACATCGAGCAACCCGATTGCCGCCACTCGAAGCCGGCGTCGATAAACACCGCCGCCAAACCTTCGGCCTCGGCCTGATCACGCACCTGGGTCGAGCCCGGCACAATCATCGCCCGCACATGCTTGGCCACATGTTGACCACGCACCACACGGGCCGCGTCACGCAGGTCCTCGATCCGCGCATTGGTGCAGGAACCGATAAACGCATGGCTGATCACGATCTCGTTCAGCGGCATGCCGGCTTCCAACCCCATGTAATTCAGGGCGCGGCGCATGTCCTGGCGCAGGATCAGGTCGCTGATGTCTTGCGGGTCCGGCACGTTCGCCCCGATGGGCGCAGCCTGGTCCGGGCTGGTGCCCCAGGTGACCATGGGTTCCAGTGCGCTGGCATCCAGTTCGACTTCACGGTCGAACTTCGCGCCGGCATCCGTGTGCAGCTCCCGCCAACGGGTCACGGCCTGCTCCCACAGTGCGCCCTTGGGTGCCCGGGGTTTGTCCTTGAGGTAGGCGAAGACTTTCTCGTCGGGCGCCATAAAGGCCCCTCGCGCGCCCGCCTCCACCGCCATATTGCAGATAGTCATGCGCGCCTCGACGCTCAGGGCATCAATGGTCGAGCCGCGGAACTCGATGGCATAACCGGTGGCCCCGGAAGCGCCGATCTTGCCGATCAGCGCCATGATCACGTCCTTGGATGTCAGGCCCGGCGCCAGTTCGCCGCTGACCGTTACTCGCATCGTTTTCAGGCGCTTATAGACCAGCGTCTGCGACGCCAGCAGATGTTCGATCTCCGAGGTGCCAATACCGAAGCCGAACGCCCCCAGGGCCCCATAGGTGGTGGTGTGGCTGTCACCGGCGGCGACCACCATGCCCGGCAGGATAAAGCCCTGCTCCGGGGCGATCACATGCTCGATACCCTGGCGTTTGTCGAGCACATCGAACAGTTCGATACCGAAGTCGGCGCAGTTTTCGGCCAGGTACGACACCTGGCGGGCACCGCCGGCGTCCGGCATGGCGGCGACGCGCTTGGGCGTGGTGGGGTTGACATGGTCGACCACGGCCAGCGCGGTTTCCGCGCGCCAGACACCGCGCCTGGCTTCCCGCAGGCCGCTGAAGGCTTGCGGGCTGGTGTATTCGTTGATGACCTGACGGTCGATATACAGCAGGACATGGCCCTGGTCATCGAGGCGACACACCGTATGGGAATCGATGTGCTTGTCGTAGAGGGTTCTTGTTTGAGTCATGGTGGCGCTCGCAGAAATGAAAGTACGCGAGGCTGTCGGATCACGGGCAGGCCGACAGGCGTCACCGTCATCATAGGCGGCGGGAACGGACCATCAATGGCGGGAGGGTGATGGCTGGAAACATGGATCGTGTTTGATCGGAGAATTTAAATCTGTCATCGCTGCGTCATAACCCACACAATAGAAAGGTACTACGCGATATAACAAAACGACGGACGACCAAAAAAGATTGGCCTAATTCAGCTATATATGGATAGCGCAGGAACTGAAAGGAATTCTGATGATCACAGACACACAGAATGATACAAAGAAGCTTGGAGCGCTGCTTGCTATGAGACCCAGCCTATCAACACTCGTCAAATCGCAGAAAATTGCATTTTTCCTTGCATTGTTTGGCATCGTGGCACTGTTTGGTGCCAAGCGACTGATTGAGTGGGCACTTAAAGAACCGGTGGCCGAGTCTTGGGTAGACCTGACGCTGGTGTTGGCGGCGTACCTGTATTTCTTCATGATCCCCACCCTCCAGGCCCATATCAGCAAAAAGCTGAGAAGGCGTGCCGCCCGTCTCCGATGTCAAGCATCGAACCAGGCCACCCCGCCCCCTTCCGCCGGTGCGTCTGTAATGGTGACGCCACAGGGGGGAGAAGCGCAGGCTAAAGAGGGGCGGACCCAGCCTGTTGACGCCGAGCCCAGGCCCACGCGCCAGGGCCAGACACTGAATCGCTGACACGCACAGCAAAAAGGGGAGCCAGGCTCCCTTTTTTGTGTCCCCACAGGTATGCGGATCAGACCTTCGTATTGATCGACATGCTGGCACCGGAACTGGCGAACTGCTGCAAGTTCAGCAGCACGTTAATCGCCTTCTTGTATTCCGGGATCATATGGTTGGAGAACTGGTCGCTTGAGCTGCCGCTTTGCAGCGTGCTGATCTGGCTGGCGAAATAGTCCAGCGCATTGAATTTCTCACCCGACTTGCCTTTCGCCCCGGCGCTGGACAGCAGGCCGGCGGTGGTGGCGCTGATCAGGCCATTCTCCTGGAGGATGCTGCTGTACTTGGCCAGTTGATCCGGGGTGACCGATTTCGGGTCGAAGCCCTGGAACTGCGACTGCAGCTTGTCCTTCTGCATCTTCGCGGTGTCGAGGGCGGTCGGGTCCCTCGGGATGTTGTTGAGCACCTGCTTGTTCTTGATTTCCTGCAGGTTGGCGTTCTTCGCCACGGAGGCTTTGCGCTCAAAGACCCGGGTGCTGAGCGCCGTGGCCCAGGCGACTACTGATCCGCCGCTCATGCCCGACCTCCGGCCATACGGTCGCGGGTGGTGTCACCGTGCTGCTGAGGTCCTTTCAAGGCGAGCATATGCAGTGTCCTGTCAAAGAGAGAAAAGAGATGATTCCAGTCATGTAACATGAATGTACAAATATACAATCTTTGTTACAGATCGCCCATCGAAAAGATGTATTGGAATTGTGGGGAGGCCTGAGACCGTCAACGGACGCCTGGACCTCGGCAGGCGCCCGTGGAAACAGGAAGCGCTGATTACGTCCGATTAATGGAAACGCCACCATCGACCATCAAACTCGATCCCGTGGTGAAACTCGATGCTGCAGAGGCGAGGTAGAGCGCTGATCGCGCAATCTCCTCTGGCAGTGCCAGGCGCTTTAGCGCATGTAGTCCTTCGACGAAGGCACGGGCTTGCGGGGTATTGGTGGCGGCGCGTCCCATAGGAGTATCCGTGCCTCCCGGTAGAAGGGCATTGGCTCGGATGCCATGCAAACCATACTCGACAGCGATCACTTGCATCAGGCCGATCAGCCCGGCCTTGCTGGCCGCATAGGCTCCCATTCCCGGGAAGCCGGCGGTGTGGCCAACGAAGGTCGATGTAAATATGATGGAACCGCCGCCGCGCTTTAGCATCGCTGGGATCTGATATTTCGCACCCAGGAACGCACTGGTCAGGTTTGTATCGAGAATGGCATTCCAGGCATCAGCTGAAATATCGGGAACCGATGCACTCTCCCCTGTCGAACCGGCGTTGTTGAAGGCAATATCGAGCCCGCCAAAACGACCGACGGCGATCGCCACCAATGTTTGCGCGAGTTTCTCGTCTTTGATGTTTCCTGCGACGGCAATCGCTTCGCCTCCGCCATTTTCAATCTCGGCGACAAGTGAGTCCAACTCGACTTGACGGCGCGCCGTTACGACGACTTTCGCGCCCTCCTTCGCGAATAACTTTGCCGTCTCGTAGCCAATGCCTGAACTCGCACCCGTTACAATTGCCACTTTTCCTGATAACTGTTTCATTTTCCAAGCCTTGCATCAATTCCATTTCGGAACCTCAGCCTAGTGGCGCGGCGCTCTGCGACCTATCCGTTTCTTGCTGTCACATTCAGCGATCTCTTTCATCTTGTCGCCCTCCCGAGAGGGATCAAAATGTTAAAAAGGGGGCAGTTCGCGCCTTTCAGCGCACCGTTGTACACGACCAAGCCAGGCTTGAATCGTGCCCCCTTATTTACCGCTGGCCTCAGTCCGTGCCGTACTTCGGCGAGCGCGGTCCATACAACAAACCTGCCGGATGCCCGGCGGACAACAGCCGCTGGCTGGTGATCCCGGCAATGGGATGGCTCACGTCGTTGGCACTGTTGATGATCTGCTTGACCGCTGCGGTGATCAACGCACCGACCAGACCGCCGCCACTGTTGTTATTCCCCTCCTCGCTGGAAGCCGTGGCGCTACCGGTCCAGAGCGCGGTCCCGGTCTTGAGGTCCACCAGCCTGGCACTGGCCGTCACGATGGTCGCGCTGCTGATCACCCGGTACTGCGTACCGTACTGGGTCACCGTGATGTACAAGGCCGCATCCGCGCCGAAAATTTCCTTCAGCTTTGCCGGCGAAGTGTTGTGGATGTCGGTTGGCGTGTTCAGGCCGTTCTGCTGGAAAGTTTCATCCACCAGCGCCACCGGCATGACGTAATAACCGGCTTCCGCCAGCGGAAATGTCACCTGGGACAACAGGCTGTAGGTGGCCTTGATATCCGGAGATTCGTTCAGGGGTGGCAATACCAGGATCGTCCTTGGGCGAGCCTGCTTGTAGGCCGAATAATCCATCGTCTTGGGGGCTGCGCAACCACCCAGCAGACTCACCAGCAGCAGAGCGGCCAGAGCACTCAGAAAACGCGAATTCATTGCTTGATCCCCTTCTTGGCGTTGCTCAACAAAAAGTCCATGTAAGCCGTCGACTCAGGGAACAATGCTTTCTCGGTCTGGAACTGCTGCACCATCTGGTCGTCCTTGCCAAGGCTGCCGTAGAGCATGCCCAGGTGGGCGTGATAACCCGGCGGCGCGGCTCGATTGGTGGCCTTGATCTTCTGCAAGTCGGCTTCCAGGGCCTCGACTTGCGCCTCCTTGGCCTCACCGTTGAAGTACTGGTAAACCTGAGGCTGATAGCCTTCCCACTGATACAGCGTCTTGACCTGCGGAGCGCAGCCCGCCAACAAGGCGCCGCCTGCTGCTATTGCCGCGATGTAACCTAGCAAACCGAACTTTTTACCCATGACGCGTGAAGCTCCCTGTTTTTGTTGTAGAGGTACTTATGGCCGGCCCGGTTTCCAGGCGCCGCTGTCGATCGCCTGGACCATCTTGTTCACGGCTTCACGCATGGCCAGGTCCAGGACCTTGCCGTTGAGGGTCGAGTCGTAGCTGGCAGTCCCGCCGAAACCGATGATTTCGCGGTTGGACAGCGCGTACTCACCCGCGCCCTGGCTGGAATACACCACTTCCGAGGTGACGATATTGACGATATTCAGAGCGACCTTGGCGTAGGCCACCTGGGTCTTGCCGCGCCCGAGAATGCCGAACAACTGGCGATCGCCGGTTTCCTTGCGGCCGAACTCGGTGACGTCGCCGGTGACCACAAAATCCGCGCCCTTGAGTTTCTGCGACTGGGACTTGATGTTCGCTTCCTGCTGGATCTCCGCCAGGTTGTCGCGGTCCAGCACGCTGAAGCGGTTGGTCTGCTGCAAATGGGTGATCAGGATGGTCTTGGCCTGGCCGCCGAGACGGTCGACACCATCGGAAAAGATCCCGCGCATATAGCTGGAACGGTTATCGAACTTGCCGACCGCAATCGGTGTGCGCACACCGGCGTAGGCCAGGTTGGCGGTTTCCACTTGCTGCACCGGCAAGGCTCGGGAACTCTCGGTGGCACAGCCACCGATGGAGGTCAGCGTGATCGCTGCCATCCCGAAAATGACGACCTGTGAGATTTTTTTCATGCAGCACACTCCTGGGGAAAATCGGATTTGGGGATATTGGGAAACGGGCGGACAAAAATTTCAGGCGAACAGCAAGGCAACGGCCTTCACCGTGGGCAAAGCCGGACCTGTGATCGTCAAGGGGTTATCACCGGAGGCTGCGGAAAGCGCTCCAGGGTTTTGGACGGGGAGATTTCGAAAAAACGAAGAGACTCGGGTAACGGCACGGCATGGCCGCGGGGGACCTCATCCCGAGGGTGAAAACACACATGTTCATTCCTTGAAACATTTGATATCAATTTAATGGCCGCATCATAAGGTGGTGACAATAGCGCGTCAAGAAATCGGAAGGCTGAATACGGGCCAAGCGCACAAGCCGCGCAAGGCCCTCTGCGCCGAATATCGACGATATATTCCGCAAGCTTTTTATGTGGAGAGGTAAGTGAGGCTGCGATCGGGTTATCCAACCAAGATAACTCTCTTTCCCTTGAGTGAAATTTCCTAGAAAATCCAACTCGCTTGCGCCTGCCTATTCCGCTGGCTAGTCTCCTCCTTGTCACTGCTCATCAGTGATCGGGTTTAGTCGCCCGCGAAACTACGGCGCACAGCGCCATCCTTGAGACGGGCGCTTTTTTATCGCCTGCACTTTATGGTGGTCGTGCGCAGGGCACCTTAGGGTGCGCCGGTTCCCTAGTTTCCGGTCGACTAACCTGCGCGCGGCCGCCACCCCATCGTTTAGTCGCGATCAGCGGCGGCTCCAATCAAACTAGGGAGTTATGCGATATGTTCAAAATCACACCCAACCCGCCAGCCTTATCCAGTGCCGAGGCTATCGATCCGCAGGCGGCTGAGCGGGCCTTTGCTCATTACAACCTGATGCCCGGAGCCAATCCGAAACGCGATCGGGCGACGTCGGTTCGGGATCTGTTGCCTGAAGCGCAAAGCCAGGAAGACGCCTTGGTCAACGCGTATTCCATACTGCAATCCGCTGCAGCCACCGCTTATGAAAACGCCGACAATCAGACCGGCGCAAACCGCAAGGTGGCTATGGGTGTGGTTCATCTGATTGAGCTGGCGCAGTTGTGGGTCGATTCGGTGCTGGATAAGCATATGGTTAACGTCAGTGGGTGACGTTGTGTAGCATGTGGGACGGGGAGCAAGACTCCCCTTCCCTTATTAGTATTCGAAATTAGCCTTCACTTCTCCGCCACGCCTATAAGACATAACAAATACAACCCAGCCCTCCTCCCGCTTCACGGCATTATTTTTCAACTCTCTTAGCAAGCGATACAAAATTGCCCCATTAAAATCTCTTTCAGCATCCGTCACTTCCACTCCATTCTTTTCAACTGATAACTGCTCTCGCATATATCCATCAAAAACCTCAGCTTCGTAACGAAAGGCGTCGTAGCCATTCACAATGCCTGATTCTAGCAGCGCAAAAATCTGCTTCACAAGCTCAAGATCCTCAGTAACCATCACGTTTTCTCCGGAACCACATTAGGCTCATTCAAAAAACTCAACGTCTCTGTCTTGCCGTTAACTGTATAATTCAATTCCAGAGAATCTGGCGTAACCGCCCCCAGGTTTTCTCGATCAAACTTTATGGTCGTTTGCCCCACAGCTTGATTAGAATCATTCAAAGCTGCCTTGATTTTGTTTTCATAGAAAACCTTATAAGTGGAATCATTGAAATTCTTATCATGAGGGAACAGATTAGACCCATCACAGGTACCCCCTGGCTGCATGCCTGCCAACGTCAGCGTCACGCCCTTCCTTTCCCGCTGCAGTTTGCCTCGAGTCTCTAGGAACCTTCGTGGACTCAGGTGTGAACGAAAGCTCCTCCATCATCCCTTTGCTGTTCGTCTTAAAGAACTCCCCATTATCGAGCTCGTACCGAGTATTTGGGCTTCTAGCACTCGGATTATTAAGTATCTCGTACTCATGGGATCCTTTTATGGAGTTAGCAGCATTGATTTTTACGACGGGGATTTCTGCCGCGCTCGAGCCAGCAACGTTACTCCCAACTTTCGCGTTCAGTCTGGCTCGGGCTGCCGCCATTCACTTCATTGAGAATGACGTTGGCCGCCGCCATTGAAATTCGGGTTACCGACAATGATCCCGCCCAGTTGCGTCGACTGGGTTCTATTCGTTGAGTTGTTGAGGATGACCCCATTGGCCCCGACGTTGTAGTCGCTGAACTGGTTGTGCGACAGCCCCTGGGCATTCGGCGCGGCGATATTGACGATGGGGACGCCATTACCCGCCTGACCGAGGGTCGTCCCCGGCGCATTGACCACGATCCCATCCGCCTGGGCCAGCAACGGCTGCCAGAACATCGCGTTCGCCAGAATGAACGCCAGCCCGCGCTTGGGCAGTCCCAGGAAATGTTCACGGTTTTTCAGGGCAGCAGAAGGCTGGCCCACGAGGAAGGCAAACTGACGAACATCCATGTCGGGATCTCGATGCAACGAAGGCAATGAATTGAGTTAAAAAAGCACGGCACCTCACGCCCGAGCGAACCGCTCATTGAGCAGCACCAGGTCAGGGCATGGATCGATACGGGGCTTGAGCAGGCGCTCGCAAATGCGAGTCAGCACCTTGCAGGTCGATGGTCTTGATGGAGAAACGGCGCCGTGCCTGCCTCCATATCGCAAATCCTTTTGGATAGCCTTGTGCCATCAACGGGCGCGATCATAGGGTGGCCATTTAATGGCGTCAATGAAATGTACCAATTTGTTTCAATGTAGATATATAGCTTCTGAAGGGGGAATGTCCCCCTCCATCCGTTACACCGGAATTTTTAGCGCCTTCTTGCACGATCGTACCTAAAGCTCGCTCAACCCAAGCCGATAACCGAACGAAGCCCTGACTCGATCAGGTGACCGAATAATAAAAGCCGCTTTGCAAGGACAGGTCCCATGCCTATGTTCCGCACGATCCAAGCCCGCTACACGCTGTTTCTGGTCCTGTTCGTCCTGCTGCTGTTCGTCCTGACCGTGGTCGGCATCAGCCAGTTGGTCGCGCCCACGTTGCGCAAGACCGAGGAACAGGTCGTACTCAACCGCGTGGCCGAAGTGGCCGAGCAGATCAAGAACGAGTTGAACAAGGTCCAGGCCCAGCAACGCAGCATCACCCAGACCATTCCCCTGCTCGACAGCGATACCATCGACAAGGTCCTGCCTGGCCTGGTGGATCAGTACGGTGAACTGAAGGTCTTCGGCGGCGGCATCTGGCCCCTGCCCGGCCAGCGCACGCCGGGGCGGAACAAGCACAGCACCTTCTGGCACCGCGATGCCAACGGCCAGTTGCAGGTCAATACCTTCTGGAACAGCGCCGAAGCGCCCAACTATTACGAGCAGCCCTGGTACAAGGGCGGCATGGCCACCCCACGCGGCCAATGCGCCTGGGCAGCCGCCTACAAGGATGACGCCAGCCAGGAGCCACGCACCAACTGCGCCATGGCCATCCAGCGCGACGGTGCGCCCTACGGCGTCTCGACCATCGACGTGACCCTGGGCTTTTTCAACGACCTGGTGGCGCGCAAGGAAAAAGACATCGGCGGTGAAATGCTGATCGTCGAAGCCGACGGCAAGATCATCAGCAACAGCACCCATATCAACAGCCCGGTGGTGCTCAAGAACATCGGCGACCTGGCCGGCAGCTCGGCCTTCGCCGCGCAGGTCAAGACCGCCCTGCAAAACCGCGACGCCGCGTCCCACCGCGTGGAATTCGACAACGACGGCGTGGCTAGCACCTTCTTCATGCGTCCCATCGAAGGCACCCCCTGGTTCCTCGCCACCGCCCTGCCGACCCAGTTGATCACCGCCCAGCGCGATGACGTGCTCAATACCCTGGCCCTGCTGCAGATCCCGATGATCGTGCTGCTGGTGCTGTTGCAGGTGTATGCCATCCGCCAGTTGATCAACCGGATGCGCGCGCTCAAGACCAATATCGACGCATTGTCCGCCGGCGATGCCGACCTGACCCGACGCATCACCATCCGCGCCGAGGATGAGCTGGGGGCCATCGGTCACTCGGTGAACCGCTTTATCGTCTACCTGCAGAACATGATCGGCGAAGTCACCCAGGCCACCGGCGACATGGCCTCCAGCCTGGACAAGCTGCAACAGACCTCGGCCCATACCAACCAGATCCTCACCCGTCACGCCTCGGAAACCGAGCAGACGGTCACCGCCATCACCGAGATGAGCGCCACCGCCGACACCGTGGCCGAGAATGCCGCCGAAACTGCGGCCTTCACCCAGCGCGCCAACGAACACGCCGACCGTTCGCGGGTGGTGGTAGGCGAGGCTTCCAGCAGCGTGGTCGCGCTGATCGACGAAGTGTCCAGCGCCACCCACAAGGTCGAGAGCATGCAGCAGGACGCCCAGCGCATCACCGAGATTCTCGGGGTGATCGGCGCCATTGCCGGGCAGACCAACCTGCTGGCCCTGAACGCCGCCATCGAGGCCGCCCGCGCCGGCGAGCAGGGTCGCGGCTTTGCGGTGGTGGCCGACGAGGTTCGCGCCCTTGCCGCCCGGACCCAGGCCAGCACCTCGGAAATCAACGAGATGTTGACCCGCCTGACCCAGGGCGTCAGTTCATCGGTAGCGGCCATGGAAAATACCCAGGCCAGCTGTCAGTCCGCGGCCGACGCCACGGCGCGGGTCAACGCCGGGCTCGATGAGATGGCCGGCTCCGTCAGCCATATCAACAGCCTCAGCACTCAGATCGCCACGGCCGCCGAACAGCAGAGTTCGGTGACCGAAGAGATCAACCGCAGCATGGTGCAGATCCGTCATATGGTCGAAGAACTGGTCCAGAGCGGCCATGCCACCGATGACAACACCCGCAGCCTGCTGGACGCCAACAACCGTGTCAGCGCGTTGATGGGCCGCTTCAAGGTCAAGTAAACCCCTGCCGGTCGTGCCTGCCTCTGGCGGGCACGACCGCCGGTCTTGTACCGATTTCGTACATTACGAAATATTTTGTATCACCTATGCTCATCATTGTTTCCGCCCTTTAACAAGGAACGCAGTCGGAGCAGAGCTATGGAACAACCTTCTTTCCAGCCTTATGCCAAGACGCTCAGCAACGAAATCTACATAGAAGCCGATATCGAGACGGTCTACGCCTACGTGACCCAGCCCGATCACTGGCATGAATGGCACCCCACCTCCGTCAGCGCCGATAACGGCATCCATGGCCCCTTGCCCAAGGATCATCGTTTCACCGAAATCATCGACCTGCTGGGTCTGCGGATCGAGATGAACTATCGGGTCGTCATCGCCGAGGCCCCGTGTGAGTTCAAAATGGCCTTCACTTCTTCGGTGGTCGATGGCTGCATTTACTACAGCTTGTTGCGTGACGGCCATGGCACGCGATTTATCCGCACCTTGCAGTACATCACCGAACTGAACCTCGGCGGTTTGCACGCTCGCATGGCCGAACTCTCGACCCGGGCGATGGACAATCTCAAGCATCTGTTGGAAATGCCGCAGCGCTCTACCGCCTGACGCCCGCGGGCGCATCCGTTAATCCAGGGTTAATCGCCGGTCACCAGCATCGCTGAGATTCCTCTGGAGATCCGATATGTCCAATGCCCGCGCGCTCATGCTCGGCGGCCTGTTCCTGGCCGCGTCCCTGCCTGTCCTGTCCCACGCAGCCGAAGGCCCGGCCTATGGCCCGGAACTGCAAGGTTTCGAATACCCTTATCCGGTCCAGCATTTCGCCTTCCAATCCCAAGGCAAGTCCCTGCAGATGGGCTACATGGATGTCCCGCCCAGCGGCAAAGCCAATGGCCAGAACATTGTGCTGATGCACGGCAAGAACTTCTGCGGGGCCACCTGGGACTCGTCGATCAAGGCCCTGAGCGCCGCCGGCTACCGGGTGATCGCCCCGGACCAGATCGGTTTCTGCACCTCCAGCAAACCTGACAGCTACCAGTACAGCTTCCAGCAGCTGGCCAATAACACCCATGCCCTGCTGGAAAAACTCGGTATCGAGAAAACCCTGATCCTGGGTCACTCCACCGGCGGCATGCTCGCCACCCGCTATGCCCTGCTCTACCCGCAGCAGGTCGAACGCCTGGCGCTGGTCAACCCCATCGGCCTGGAAGACTGGAAAGCCCTCGGCGTACCCTATCGCAGCGTCGACCAATGGAACGAACGCGAGCTGAAGCTCAACGCCGAGGGCATCCGCAATTACGAACGCAACACCTACTACGCCGGACACTGGAAACCCGAGTTCGACCGCTGGGTCGATATGCTCGCCGGCCTGAACAAAGGCCCCGGTCACGTCGCGGTCGCCTGGAACTCGGCGCTGATCTACGACATGATCTTCACCCAGCCGGTCTACTACGAGTTCAAGGACCTGAAGATGCCCACCCTGTTGCTGATCGGCACCGCCGACACCACGGCCATCGGCAGCGATATCGCACCACCCGAGGTCAAGGCGCGGATCGGGCACTACGACGTACTCGGCAAACAGGTGGCGAAACTGATCCCGCGCTCGACCCTGGTGGAATTCCCGGGACTGGGTCACGCCCCGCAGATGGAAGAACCGGCGCGTTTCCACAAGGCCCTGCTCGAGTGGCTGGCCAGCCAACAATAATGAGGAAAGAGTGAATGACCCTACAGATCGCGGTAATCGATGACTGGCAAGGCGTGGCCGCCGAGGCGGTGGACTGGAGTGCCTTGAATGCCGTGGGCCAGGTCAGCTTTCTCCACGACTACCCGGCCGATACCGCGACCATGGCCGAGCGCCTGGGCGGTTTCGAGGTGATCTGCGTGATGCGCGAACGCAGCCCGTTCAACGAGGCCCTGCTGCGCCAACTGCCGCGCCTGAAGCTGCTGGTGACCGGCGGCATGCGTAACGCCGCCCTCGATATCAAGGCCGCCAACGCCCTGGGCATCCAGGTCTGTGGCACCGACAGCTACAAACAGGCCGCTCCGGAGCTGACCTGGGCCCTGATCATGGCCGCCAACCGCAACCTGCTCAAGGAGGCCAACTCCTTGCGCGCCGGGCACTGGCAGCAAGGCCTGGGCGGCGACCTGTATGGCAAGACCCTGGGCATTCTCGGCCTGGGCAGCATCGGCCAGCGCATTGCCGGCTACGGCAAGGCCTTCGGCATGCGGGTCATCGCCTGGAGCGAGAATCTCACCGCCGAACGCGCCGCCGAATCCGGCGTGGAGTACGTCAGCAAGGCCGAGCTGTTCAAGCAGGCCGACCTGCTCTCCGTGCACCTGGTGCTGAGCGAGCGTTCCCGTGGCCTGGTGGACGCCAAGGCCCTGGGCTGGATGAAACCGTCGGCCTACCTGATCAACACCGCGCGCGGGCCGATCGTCGACGAACAGGCACTGATCGCGGCCCTTGAGCACGGCCGGCTGGCCGGTGCCGCCCTGGACGTCTTCGAACAGGAACCTTTGCCCGCCGACCATCCGTTCCGTACCCTGGACAATGTCCTGGCTACGCCCCATGTCGGCTATGTCAGCCAGAACAACTACCGGCTGTTCTACAGCCAGATGATCGAGGACATCCAGGCCTGGGCCGCCGGACAGCCAATCCGCCTGCTGAGTTAAACGCGCGACGGCCTGGGTGGCGCAGTTGCTGCCCAGTCACCAGCGCACCATTCTAGAGCACCCGAACTTCGACCCCGCGCCAGTAGCGTGCAGCCGTTCCGGGGCAGCCCTCCCGGATCGCCTGTGACATAGATCAAATGCACCGCACTTTCCCAACATTCGTCTAAACAACGCCCTCCACGGCGGCAACATCTCTCCTACACTGACTTTCGGGCTTGCTGACCGCTCAGTCATTTTGATGAAAAAAAGTCGAAACTTCTGAAACCGCGGTCGGTCAGGTTAAAGGTAGGGCGTCTGTTCCGGGTGTTTGGCGGGCAGGCGCTTCCCCACTCTTTCTTGCCTCCGTGCGACGTGCCTGCTTCGCCCAGTCGCCCGGAACCGGTGTGTCCGACCAAAGGAAGCGGTTTGGGCACGCTGTATGAAAGAAAGGAAGAACCAGATCAAATAAGACGGGAGAGACACATGATCAGCGCTGCGTTGGAAACTCAGGGAGAGCATTTGAATCAGGCCAGCGAAGCGGTCCCCGTGTCAGCCCCCTTGGCGGGAGGAAAGCCTGTGTTGACGGCCCCCGCTGTCAATCCCAACAAGAAAAAGGTGCTGTTCGTCACCTCCGAGTTCGCCGACCTGGTCAAGACCGGCGGCCTGGGCGACGTGTCCGCCGCCCTGCCGCGGGCCATGCATCACCTGCACGATGTGCGGGTACTGATCCCCGGTTATCCGCAGGTGATGAACAGCGATAACCCGATTCATATCATCGGCGAACTGGGGGGCCATGCCGCACTGCCGCCGTGCAAGATCGGCCGCATGGACCTGCCCGACGGCCTGGTGATCTACGTGCTGATCTGCCCCGAGCTGTTTGAGCGGGAAGGTACGCCCTACGGCGCCAACAACGGGCGCGACTGGCCGGACAACCATATCCGCTTCGCCCGCCTGGGCCTGGCCGCCGCCGATATCGCCGCCAACCTGGCACAGATCCACTGGACCCCGGACCTGGTCCACGCCCACGACTGGCCCGCCGGCCTGGCCCCAGCCTATATGCACTGGCGCGGCCAGCGTACCCCGACCCTGTTCACCATTCACAACCTCGCTTATCAGGGCGTGGTCAGCCTTGCCTGCTGCCCGGAACTGGGGATCCCACCCCATGCCCTGCAACAGGAAGGCATGGAGTTCTACGGCAAGCTGTCGTTCCTCAAGGCCGGCATGGCCTACTCCAGTCATATCACCACGGTGAGCGCCACCTACGCCCAGGAAATCACCACGCCGCAATTCGGCTGTGGCCTGGACGGTTTCCTGGCCAGCAAGACCCACCAGGGCCTGCTCAGCGGCATTCCCAACGGCATCGACGAAAGCTGGGATGCCGCCACCGACAGCCATCTGGTCCACCCCTTCAGTCCGGGCGACTGGGAAGGCAAGGCGGTCAACGCCGCCCATGTGCGCAATCTGTTCGGCCTCGATCCCTCGACCGGGCCACTGTTTGCCGTGGTCTCGCGGCTGGTCTACCAGAAGGGCCTGGACCTGACCGAAGCGGTCAGCGAAATGATCGTCGCCGAAGGCGGCCAGATCGCAATCATCGGCCGTGGCGAACCGGAAGAGGAACAGGCCATGCGCCAACTGGCCCTGCGTTTTCCAGGCCGGATCGGGGTGCGCATCGGCTTCAACGAAACCGATGCCCGACGCATGTTCGCCGGCAGCGATTTCCTGCTGATGCCCTCGCGTTATGAACCCTGTGGCCTGAGCCAGATGTACGCCCAGCGCTTCGGCTCGCTGCCGGTGGCGCGTAACACCGGCGGGCTGGCCGACACCATCGAGAACGGTGTCACCGGCTTCCTGTTCGACGAGTCCACCGTGGAAAGCTATGCCCAGGCGCTGCGCCGGGCGTTCAAGGTGTTCGCCTATCCGCCATTGCTCAACGCCATGCGCTGCCGGGCCATGGCCGCGCCGTTCAACTGGTGCAAGGCGGTGGAACCCTACGCCGAGCTGTACCAGAACCTGGTGACCAAGTCCCGGAGCAGGTCGGGCCAGCACTGAGGAGGTCTTCATAGATGCCGTTACGGACTCTGGAAACCTGGCCTCATGGCGCGACCCTGCTGGACGCCGAGCACACCCGCTTCGCGCTGTGGGCACCGGACGCCTATTACGTCAGCGTCGAACTGGACGATGGCCGCTCACTGGCCATGCTACCGCAGCACGACGGCTGGTTTGTCCTCGAGGCCCGCTGCCCGGCCGGCAGCCAATACCACTTCCATATCGACGGCGAGCGGCGGGTGCCCGACCCGGCCTCGCGGCGCCAGGTCGGCGATGTGCACGGGCCGAGCCAGGTGGTCGATTCCCTGGCCTACCACTGGCAGCACAAGGACTGGCAGGGGCGGCCCTGGCACGAGGCGGTGATCTACGAGCTGCACGTCGGCGTCCTCGGCGGCTATCGCCAGGTCGAAAACCAACTGGCACGCCTGGCCGAACTGGGGGTGACCGCCATTGAACTGATGCCCCTGGGTCAGTTCCCCGGCGAGCGCAACTGGGGCTACGACGGCGTGCTGCCCTATGCGCCGCATGCCGCCTATGGTTCGCCCGAAGACCTCAAGCACCTGATCGACACGGCCCATGGGCACGGCCTGATGGTGCTGCTGGACGTGGTCTACAACCACTTCGGGCCGGACGGCAATTACCTCGGCCAATACGCCAAGGACTTCTTTCGCGACGACCAGCAGACCCCCTGGGGCGCGGCGATCGATTTTCGCCGCCGCGAAGTCCGCGACTTTTTTATCGACAACGCCTTGATGTGGCTGCTGGAGTACCGTTTCGACGGCTTGCGCCTGGATGCCGTACACGCCATCAACGACAGCACCCTGCTCCACGAACTGGCACAGGCGGTTCGCCGCCAGGTGGACCCGACACGACACGTGTGGCTGACCCTGGAAAACGAACGCAACCAGGCCAGCCTGCTGGAGGAATCCTTTGACGCCCAGTGGAACGATGATGGCCATAACGCCCTGCACGTCCTGCTGACCGGCGAGACCGACGCCTACTACGCCGACTATGCCCGGGAAACCACCACCAAGCTGGCCCGCTGCCTGAGCCAGGGCTTCGTCTTCCAGGGCCATCCCGACCGCCACGGCCATAGTCGTGGCGAACCCAGCGCGCACCTGCCACCCAGTGCCTTCGTGCTGTTCCTGCAGAACCACGACCAGATCGGCAACCGGGCCCTGGGCGAGCGGCTCAACCAGCTCTGCCCGGCCCCGGCCCTGCGGGCGGCCACGGTGCTGCTGCTGTTGTCGCCGATGATCCCGTTGCTGTTCATGGGTGAGGAAACCGCTGCCCGTGAACCCTTCCTGTTTTTTACCGATCACCACGGTGAACTGGCCGACGCGGTGCGCGAAGGCCGTCGCGCGGAATTCTCCGATTTCCCGGCCTTTGCCGACCCGGCGCGCCGGGCGCATATTCCCGACCCGAACGCCGCCGTCAGCTTCAACGACTCGCGACCCGACCTGAACGACGCCAGCGACGACTTCAACCGCCAGGCCACCGTACACCTCTACCGCCAGCTACTGGAGCTGCGCCACCGTGAAATCATCCCCCGGCTCCCCGGTGCCCATGCCCTGGGCAGCGATGTCCTGGCCGACGGCGCCCTCAGCGCGCGCTGGCGGATGGGCGACGGCAGCCTGCTGCGCATCGACCTCAACCTCAGTGCCGAGTCCGTCGGCCATCACCCACCCAGCCAAGCCCGTTTAGTGTTCGAAAGCACCGCTGGCGCCAGTCGCCAATTGGATGAAGGTCATCTGGCCCCCTACTGCGCGCTGGTTACCCTGACCCCCGGGGACGTCCTGCAGTCACCCACCGGAGAGCACCCATGAACGACGCGCAACTGGAAATACTCGCCAGCCGGGCCGGCCTTGCCGTCGATTGGATCGACGCCAATGGCCGACCACAGAAAGTCCGGCCCGAGGTCTTGCGCAAGGTCCTGGCCGGGCTTGGCCATCCCGCCGACACAGAACAAGCCATCGAGAACAGCCTGCTGGAACTGCAACTCGTCCAGCAACACAAATACCTGCCGCCGCTGCTGACCGCGGACGTCGGCAAGAGCCTGGACCTGGCCCACTACTTCGCCGCCGACACCGCTTGCGAAGTACATCTGGAAAACGGCACGGTCCTGCACTTGCACCTGGACCAGGACGCGGTGCTGCCGGGCAAGATCCCGGTGGGTTACCAGACGGTGCATATCGCCGGCCAGCACTTCACCCTCGCCGTGGCCCCGGCCCAATGCCACAGCGTGGCGGCGGCCACCGATAGCGCGACACCCCGCGCCTGGGGACTGACGGTCCAGCTGTATGCCCTGCAACGCGTCGGCGACGGCGGTTTCGGCGACACCCTGGCCCTGGAGAGCCTGGTCCGCGCCGCCGGCGAACGCGGCGCCGACGCCCTGGCAATCAGCCCGATGCACGCCATGTTCAGCTGCGACCCGCAACGCTACAGCCCCTATTCGCCGTCCAGCCGGCTGTTTCTCAACAGCCTTTATGCGGCGCCGGAAGCGATTCTTGGCGAACAAGCCCTGCGCCAGGCCATCGACACCACGGGACTGGCCGATGAACTGCGGCAACTGGAAGCGCTGCCGCTGATCGACTGGCCCCGTGCTGCTCGCGCCAAGCAGCGCCTGTTACGCGCGCTATACGACGACTTTCGCCTCGGCACCCACCCACTCGCCACGGACTTCGCGCACTTTCGCCAGGCCGGCGGCGAGGCCCTGGAAAATCACTGTCGCTTCGAAGCCCTGCAAGCGGCCTGCACCGCCCGCGGCGAAAGCACCGACTGGCGACACTGGCCCACGGCCTGGCACCATCCCGACAACCCGGCCCTCGCCACCTTCGCCGAGGAGCAGGCCGAGGAGATCGGCTTCTACGCCTTCAGCCAATGGCTGATCGCTCGCAACCTTGAGCGCGCGCAAAACGCCGCCCGGGACAGCGGAATGGGCATCGGCCTGATCGCCGACCTCGCCGTAGGTGCCGACGGCGGTGGCAGCCAGGCCTGGAGCCGGCAGGACGAACTACTCGCCGAACTCACCGTCGGCGCACCGCCGGATATCCTCAACCGCGCCGGGCAAAGCTGGGGCATCTCGGCTTTCGCCCCGGAGGGCTTGAAGCGCCATGGTTTCCGCGCCTTTATCGAAATGCTGCGGGCCAACTTCGCCCATGCCGGCGGCCTGCGCATCGACCATGTGATGGGCCTTCAACGGCTCTGGGTCATCCCCCTCGGTTCACCACCGAGCGACGGTGCCTACCTGTATTACCCGGTGGACGACCTGCTGCGCCTGCTGACCCTGGAGTCCGCGCGCCACCAGGCGGTGGTGCTTGGCGAAGACCTCGGCACGGTACCCGAGGGCCTGCGGGAAAAACTCAGCGCCCGGGCCATCCTCGGCATGCGCGTGCTGTTGTTCGAGCAGGAATACGGCCATCGTTTCCGTCCCATACTCGACTGGCCGGACGACGCCCTGGCCATCACCAGCACCCACGACCTGCCGACCCTCAATGGCTGGTGGCATGCACGGGATATCGACTGGAACGTCCAGCTCGGGCTGATCGATGACAGCACCGCCGATCACTGGCGCGAGACCCGTCAGCACGAACGCGAGGGCCTGCATCGCGCCTTGAGCAACGACCCGCAGAATTTCCGTGACGAATCCCACGAGACCGATCAGGTCCTCGACGCCAGCGTGCGCTTCCTCGGCCATACCCGCGCGCCCCTGGTGCTGCTGCCGCTGGAGGATGCCCTCGGTGTCGAGGAACAGGCCAACCTGCCCGGCACCCTCGACAGCCACCCCAACTGGCGTCGGCGCCTGCCGGGCGACAGCAGCCAGTTGCTCGATGATGTCGACGCTGCCCGTCGTCTCGAACTGCTGGCCTGCGCCCGCCTCCAGGCCGCCGAGCGTGATCGATGAAGCCAGCTTTACGTGCGACGGTGCGCCTGCAGTTTCATAAAGGCTTCAGCCTGGATGCCGCCGTACCGCTGGTGCCCTACTTCGCACGGCTGGGTATCAGTCATCTCTATGCCTCGCCGTTGCTCACCGCGCGCGACGGTTCCATGCACGGCTACGACGTGGTCGATCCGACCCGGGTCAATCCGCAGCTGGGCGGCGAACCGGCCTTGCGGCGTCTGGTACAAGCCCTGCGCCAGCACCATATGGGCCTGATCCTCGACATCGTCTCCAACCACATGGCCGTCGGTGGCGCGGACAATCCCTGGTGGCTGGACCTGCTGGAATGGGGCAGGCTGAGCCCCTACAGCGAGTTCTTCGATATCCAGTGGCACTCGCCCGATCCGTTGCTCGAAGGGCAATTGCTCATGCCGTTCCTCGGCAGCGACTACGGCGTGGCCTTGCAGGAAGGCAGCATCCCGCTGTGCTTCGATGCCGAACATGGCGGTTTTCATATCGAGCATTACCAGCATCGCTTTCCCATCTGTCCCCGGGACTACGCGCAGATACTGGCCAACCTGCCCGAACTGGAAACCCTGGCCGGGCACTTCAAGGCCCTGAACAACCTGCCCGACGCCTATGCCCAGGCACAGCTCCTGCGCGCCGAACTGGCGCAACGCCGCGACCTGCATGACGCCATCGAGCAGAACCTCGCCCGCTATGATTCACGCCAACCCGAAGGTTTCCAGCGCCTGCACCGGCTGCTGGAGCGCCAGCACTACCGCCTCGCCAGTTGGCGCACCGCCGCCGACGATATCAATTGGCGGCGCTTCTTCGATGTCAACGAACTGGGCGGCCTGCGGGTCGAGCGCCCGGCGGTGTTCGAGGCCACCCACCAGAAAATCTTCCGGCTGATCGAGGACGGCCTGGTGGACGGCCTGCGCATCGACCATATCGACGGGCTCGCCGACCCACGTGGTTATTGCCGCAAACTGCGCCGACGGGTCGAGCGCCTGGTCCCCGGGAAGCATCTGCCGATCTATGTGGAGAAGATCCTCGGCCAGGGCGAAAGCCTGCACCGCGACTGGCAGGTGGACGGCACCACCGGCTATGAATTCATGGACCAGCTGTCGTTGCTGCAACACGACCCCCATGGCGAGCAGCCCCTGGGCGAACTCTGGAGCCGTCTGAGCGAACGCCCGGCTGAGTTCGCCGAGGAAGCCCGGCTGGCCCGCCAGCAGATCCTCGCCGGTGGGCTCGCCGGCGACTGCGAAAGCGTGGCCCAGGCCCTGCTGCAAGTGGCCCGGGACGACCTGATGAGCCGCGACCTGACCCTCGGCGCGATTCGCCGGGCCTTGCAGGCACTGATCGTGCACTACCCGGTGTACCGCACCTATATCAATGCCCAGGGTCGCCCGGCCGAGGACGAGGTGTTTTTCCAGCAAGCCCTGGCCGGAGCCCGCACCACCCTCGGCGAGGCCGACTGGCCGGTGCTCGACTACCTGCAACAGTGGCTCGGCGGACAACCCTGGCGCCAGCGCCCACCGGGCCGTCAGCGCAAATTGCTCAAGCATGCCTGCGTACGCTTCCAGCAACTGACCTCGCCGACGGCGGCCAAGGCCGTGGAAGACACCGCGTTCTATCGCTCGGCGGTGTTGCTCTCGCGCAACGACGTGGGTTTCTCCACCGAACGCTTCAGCGCACCCGTGGAAGACTTTCACACGGCCAACCGAACGCGCCTGAAACACTTCCCGGACAACCTGTTGACCAGCGCCACCCATGACCACAAGCGCGGTGAAGACAGCCGCGCGCGCCTGGCGGTGCTCAGTGAAGTCGGCCCGTGGTACGTTGAACAGGTGCAATGCTTTCGCGAGTTGGCCCAAGTGCTGCGTAGCGATCCCCAGGCCCCGTCGGCGGCGGACGAGCTGATCCTCTATCAGGCATTGCTGGGCAGTTGGCCGCTGACGCTGTCGAGCGACGATTCGGCCGGACTGCGGGATTACGCCAAACGTCTCTGGCAATGGCAGAACAAGGCGCTGCGCGAAGCCAAGCTGCACAGCAGCTGGAGCGCACCGAACGAAGCCTACGAGCAGGCCTGCCACGACTTTCTCGAAGCGCTGCTGACCTGCCCCGTCGGCCTGCCGCTGCGCCGGGCCCTGGTCGCCACGCTGGAAAAAATCGCACCGGCCGGTGCGCTCAACAGTCTGGCCCAGTGTTTGCTGCGCATGACCGTACCGGGTGTGCCGGACCTGTACCAGGGCAACGAGTTCTGGGACTTCAGCCTGGTGGACCCGGACAATCGCCGGCCGGTGGATTTCACCGCCCGGCAACAGGCGCTGCAACACTCGACATCGCCCAAGGCGCTGTTGACGGACTGGCGCAGCGGGCGGCTCAAACAGGCCTTGATCGCCCGTACGCTGGCGGTTCGGGCCGAACACGGGAGGGTCTTCAGTCGCGGCGATTACCAGCCGTTGGACGTGCTCGGCAAGCAGGCCGAATACGTAGTGGCCTTTATGCGCAGTACACCGACGCAGCGGGCCATTGTGATCGTACCCAGGCTGGCGGCCGGACTGCTGGCCAGCGATCAACTGCCGTGGGTACCGGCACCGGTTTGGGGCGATACGCGGGTCAAACTGCCGTTCGCCGCACCGGGCGGCAAATTAAAGGGACTTTTCTCGATGTGCGCAGTCACACCCCATAACGAGCTGATGGTTGGTGCGGCACTCGGAGATTTCCCGGTCAATCTCTTTACCCAAAATTGAGTTCAGGAGCATGGCGATGAGTACCGACGAAAAACGTATCCGTGAGTTTGCTTATCAGATCTGGGAATCGGAGGGCCGCCCCGAAGGTGAGGAGGCCCGGCATTGGGAGATGGCGCGCAAGCTGGCGGAAGCCGAGGCACTGGCGCCGAAAAAGCCGACAGCGGCCAAACCCGCCGCCAAGCCCAAGGTCGCCAGCAAGCCGACGGCGGCCCCGAAAGCAGCGCCGAAGCCCGCGACCGACGCCAAACCCGCCGCCGAAAAGAAACCGCGAGCGCCGCGCAAGCCGTCAGCCAGTTGAGCCGTGTACGGTATTGAAGACACCACCCCCCTGTAGGAGCAGGGCTTGCCCGCGAAGAGGCCCTTGAGTCTTGCGTCGCGCATCCGGACGCCTTCGCGGGCAAGCCCTGCTCCTACAGGTACGTGGTGTTTGCTGGATCGTATTGCCAGCATGACCCTTCGGTTCGTACACCGCCCCACCGAACACACCCGCAGGAGCGCCCATGACCAAACCGAAAAAGCCCGACCCCACGCCCGAAGCCCAACCCTCGCGAATTCGCGAGGGCCTGCCCTTCCCGCTGGGCGCCACCTGGGATGGCCTGGGGGTCAACTTCGCACTGTTTTCCGCCAACGCCACCAAGGTCGAACTGTGTCTGTTCGACGACAGTGGTGAAGTCGAACTGGAACGCATAGAACTGCCCGAGTACACCGACGAAATCTTCCACGGCTACCTGCCCGACGCCCATCCCGGACTGATCTACGGCTACCGGGTGTACGGTCCCTACGACCCGCAGAACGGCCACCGCTTCAACCCCAACAAACTGCTGATCGACCCTTATGCCAAGCAGTTGGTCGGCCAGTTGAAATGGTCCGAGGCACTGTTCGGCTATACCATCGGCCACCCCGACGCCGACCTCAGCTTCGACGAACGCGACAGCGCGCCCTTCGTGCCCAAGAGCAAGGTCATCGACCCGGCCCACACCTGGGGCCACGACCAGCGGGTCAATGTGCCCTGGGAACGCACCCTGCTCTATGAAACCCATGTGCGCGGCATCAGCATGCGCCACCCGGCGGTGCCGGAGGCGGTGCGCGGCACCTTCGCCGGGCTGATGGTCGACGAAGTGCTGGAGCATATCCGCAAGCTCGGGGTGTCCTCGGTGGAGCTGCTGCCGATCCACGCCTTCGTCAACGACCAGCACCTGCTGCAAAAAGGCATGACCAACTACTGGGGCTACAACAGCATCGCCTTCTTCGCCCCCGACCCGCGCTACCTGGCCAGCGGCAAGATCGCCGAATTCAAGGAAATGGTCGCGCACCTGCACGAAGCCGGCCTGGAAGTGATCCTCGACGTGGTCTACAACCACACCGCCGAAGGCAACGAGCAAGGCCCGACCCTGTCCATGCGCGGCATCGACAATGCCTCCTACTACCGCCTGATGCCCGACGACAAGCGCTTCTACATCAACGACTCGGGCACCGGCAACACCCTGGACCTGAGCCATCCCTGCGTGTTGCAGATGGTCACCGACTCGCTGCGCTACTGGGCCACGGAAATGCACGTGGACGGTTTCCGCTTCGACCTGGCAACCATCCTCGGGCGCTATCACGATGGTTTCAACGAACGCCACAGTTTCCTCGTCGCCTGTCGCCAGGACCCGGTGCTGAGCCAGCTCAAGCTCATTGCCGAACCCTGGGACTGCGGCCCCGGCGGCTATCAGGTCGGCGGCTTCCCGCCGGGCTGGGCCGAGTGGAACGACCGTTTCCGCGACACCGTGCGCGCATTCTGGAAAGGCGACGACGGCCAGCTCGCCGACTTCGCCAAACGCATGACTGCCTCCGGCGACCTGTTCGACCAACGCGGTCGACGCCCCTACACCTCGATCAACTTCGTCACCGCCCATGACGGCTTCACCTTGCACGACCTGGTGTCGTACAACGACAAGCACAACGAAGCCAACGACGAAAACAACCAGGACGGCACCAGCAACAACCTGTCCTGGAACCACGGCGTCGAAGGGCCCACCGATGATCCGGCGATCAATGCCTTGCGCCTGCGGCAGATGCGCAACTTCTTCGCCACCCTGCTGCTGGCCCAGGGCACGCCGATGATCGTCGCCGGCGACGAGTTCGCCCGCACCCAGCACGGCAACAACAACGCCTATTGCCAGGACAGCGAAATCGGCTGGGTCAACTGGACCCTGGACGACGACGGCAAGTCGCTGCTCAAGTTCGTCAAGCGCCTGGTCAAGCTGCGCCTGGCCTATCCCATCCTGCGCCGCGGACGCTTCCTGGTCGGCGACTACAACGAACAATTGGGGATCAAGGACGTCACTTGGCTGACGCCGGACGGCCAGGAAATGACCACCGACCACTGGCACGACGGCAACGGCCGCAGCCTGGGCATGTTGCTCGACGGCCGCGCCCAGGTGTCCGGGATTTCCCGTACCGGTGCCGATGCAACCTTGCTGATTGCCGTCAATGCCCACCACGACGGCGTCAATTTCCGCCTGCCGGAAGTGCCGCAAGGTCTGGACTGGACGTGCGTAATCGACACCAACGACCCGCAGGTCAAGGGTCAGGAGCGTTTCGCCTTCAACAGCGAATACACCCTCACCGGGCGTTCGCTGGTGATGTTTGAATTACAACGTGACGAAGAAAACTGACGTTTTTTCAGCAATAAAGGTCGCATTCCGGTCTGTATGGGCGATACTCACCCACGCATTACCGGGTCGCCAGGCGACACCGAACGCATCAGGGCTGATGGAGGATGCGTGCAAGTCCACACAAGGAAGTGATAAATATCATGAGAATCCAAGCTGCACGCAACGAAGTTGCACCGCTGATCTGGAACTCGCGGCAGTTGGCCCGTGTCCCGACCATTGGCCTGCACCGCCTGATCCGACCCGGCGCCCGGGTGGTCGTGATCGCCCCTCATCCCGGTGACGAAGTGCATTGTTGCGGCGGCCTGCTGCAACTGCTCGCCACCCTCGAACATCCGCTGCTGTTGATCTCGATTACCGACGGCAGCGCCCTGTACCCTGGCTCCACCCTGTGGCCTTCGAGCCGCCTGAGCGTGGTCTGTCCCCAGGAAAGTGCCGAAGCCCTGCGCCGCCTGGGCCTGGAACTGCACCGGCTGAAATGGATTCGCGGCGGCTTTCGCCATGGTGCACTGGAGCAACAGGAACAGCCGCTGAGTCAATTCCTGCGGCGCTACCTGCGCTCGGGCGATGTGGTGCTGACCACCTGGCGCGAAGACGGTATTGCCGATCATGACAGCGTTGGCCGGGCCGCCGCCCAGGCCTGTGCCGCCAGCGGCGCCACACTGTTGGAGATACCCGTGCATGCCTGGTTCCGGCCCTTGCGCGACGAAGGCCTGCTCCCCTGGCATCGGGCGCGCAAGATTCGCCTCGACACCTGGGGCATCGCCCGCAAGCTGCATGCCGCGCACGCCTACCACAGCCACCTGCAAGGCGATCCGGAACTGGGGCTGCCACCGGTCCTGGTACCGGCCCTGCTCGAACGGGCACGGCAACCGTTCGAGATAGTGTTTATCTGAGAAACACGGGAAAAGCGCCTCTTCCGGGGCTTGCTCAGATCCAGCCTGAATAGACTAAATAGCCGATTGATCAATGACTTGAAAAACCTGATCAAACCAATCTATTTATTCGCTATTTTCTTGACGTCGACCTGCACCTCTCCTTAGCTACAAGTGACTACCCCCGGTTTTAAAACCCAAGGGGCAAGCCTTCGGCCCCCCGCCAAAGCGGGTCGCCGAGGGTTTGCCTCGATGATTTCGGCCGTCCCTCGTTCGGGGGCAGGAGAGACGCTAATGCAGGTATTTATGCGACAGCAAGGAACACCCGATGAAAACGTTCATGGCCCACCCCAACCTGAGGATGACGGTTTATACGGTTTCGACCGCCCTTTTGCTGTGCTCCGCCCTGGAGCTGCAAGCGGCGCCTTTCGAAGAGGACTTCCAACCTTCATACCAGGGCGACACATCCTTGCCCTTGCCACTGGGCCAATTACCCATACTGAGCAACAGCGGCCCATTACCGGGTTGGCGGTTCGCTGGCATCGTCCCGAACATCGGTGACCCCGATCCGACGGTTCACTTCCTCGACCGTACCCTGGGCCAGGGTGAAATCGGTAACCTCGATCCACTGTTTTCCGGCGCTTTTGGCGACCTGCTGATTGTTCCCGGCCTCTACAGCAATCACAGCGGCGGCCAGACACTGACGGCCGGGGTCTTTACCGGGAGCAGCGGCCCACTGGATCGGGTTGACGCTTTTGTCACGGCACCTCGTGATCCGCGCATGGATGGCTTGAGCCCCCAAGGGAACAATCTCGGGGCCTTCTGGAGCCTGACCGGACAACAGGGCTGGCACGTCAACCTGACGGCCATGAACAATCAGACCACGGTTTATACCCGCTCCGACCAGGGCACCTTGCAAGGCCAGGCATCGCGGCAAATGACGTTTTCGCTGGAGGGAGGGTTCCCGATCGGACTGGGCCAGCACTGGATCATCGAACCCCAGGCCCAGGTGGTCAACCAGCAAGGTAGCGTGGACATGCTCGGACAGGCGACTACCTCCGACCCTTCGCTCTGGAGCGGTCGGATCGGCGCCCGTCTCAATGGCAGCTATGAAGTGAACGGCCTGCCGCTGGAACCCTACCTGCGCACCAACTTCTGGCATACGTTCGGCAGCGGCAGCCCGGTGAGCCTGGAGCCGGTCGACAAGATCGCCATGAGTCGCAACAGCTCCACCGTGGAACTGGGACTGGGCCTGGTGGCCAAGGTGTCGCCGACGGTCAGCCTGTATGTCAGCGCGGACTACAGCGGCACCTCCGATGACACCGGTTTGAACGGCATCATCGGCAACGTCGGGGTGCGAATGCGCTGGTAGGCGCTAGCCCTCCGGCCGCAACATCAGCACCGCCAGTGGCGGCAGGTTCAGCACCAGCGACACGGCCTGGCCATGGCTGGCGTGGTCTTCGGTGAAGGCCCCGCCGCCATTGCCATAGTTGGAGCCGGCATACATCGCCGCATCGCTGTTGATCACTTCCTTCCACTGCCCGGCAAAGGGCACGCCGACCCGATAGGCCTCGCGCGGCACCGGGGTGAAGTTGGCGACCACCAGCAACGGCCGCCCTTCCCGACTCCAGCGCAGCCAGGCATAGACGCTGTTGGTCGCATCGTCGCCAATCAACCACTGGAAGCCCTGGGGCACATCGTCCTGGTCATACAGCGCCGGCTCCTCGCGGTACAGGCGGTTCAGGTCGCTCACCAGCTTCTGCACCCCGAGGTGCTCGGAATACTGCAGCAGATACCAGTCCAGCTGCTGATCGTGATTCCACTCGCGCCACTGACCGAACTCGCACCCCATGAACAGCAGCTTCTTGCCCGGATGCCCCCACATGAAACTCAGGTAGGCCCGCAGGTTGGCGAACTTCTGCCAGCGATCGCCGGGCATCTTGTCGATCAGCGAATGCTTGCCGTGCACCACCTCGTCATGGGAAATCGGCAGGATAAAACGCTCGGACCAGGCATACACCAGGCCGAAGCTCAGTTCGTTGTGATGGTGGGCGCGGTACACCGGGTCCTGCTGGATGTAGTGCAGCGAATCGTGCATCCAGCCCATGTTCCATTTGTAAGCGAACCCGAGCCCGCCCTGCTGGGTGCCCTGGCTCACACCCGGCCAGGCCGTGGACTCCTCGGCGATCACCAGGGCACCGGGGGCTTCCAGGGCCACCACATCGTTGAGATGACGCACGAAATCGATGGCCTCGAGGTTTTCCCGACCACCGTGACGGTTCGGTACCCACTCGCCGGCCTTGCGCGAATAGTCGCGGTAGAGCATCGACGCCACCGCATCCACCCGCAGGCCGTCGACATGGAAATGCTTGAGCCAGTGCAGCGCCGAAGCCAGCATAAAGCCGTGCACCTCGGTGCGCCCGAGGTTGTAGATCAGGGTGTCCCAGTCCTGGTGAAAACCTTCCAGCGGGTTGCCGTACTCATACAAGGCGGTGCCGTCGAACTGCGCCAGGCCGTGGGTATCGGTAGGAAAATGCGCCGGTACCCAGTCGAGGATCACGCCGATTTCAGCCCGATGGCAGGCGTCGACAAAGGCGGCGAAATCATCCGGGCTGCCATAACGCGCACTCGGCGCGAACTGCGACAACGGCTGATAACCCCAGGAGCCGCCGAACGGATGCTCCATGATCGGCATCAGTTCGATATGGGTGAAACCCAACTGCTGGACATAGGGAATCAGCCGCTCGGCCAGCTCGCCCCAGTTGTACTGGCGGGACACTTCGCCGACTTCGTCGATCTCGCACTGCCAGGAACCGGCATGCAGCTCATAGATCGACAGCGGCGCGTCATGCCGATGCCGGGCGCCGCGCGATTCCATCCAGGCCTGGTCCTGCCAGTCGATGCGCAAGGGCGAAGCGACGCGCGAAGCGGTGTCCGGCGGTAGCTGGGTGGCCAGGGCCACGGGGTCGGCCTTGAGCGGCAGGATTGCGTCCTTGCCAAGAATCTCGTACTTGTAGGCCTCGCCCGGATGCAGGCGCGGCACAAAGATTTCCCAGACGCCGCTGGGGTGGCGCAGGCGCATCGGATGCCGACGCCCATCCCAGATATTGAAGTCGCCGACCACCGAAACCCGCCGGGCATTCGGCGCCCAGACCGCGAAACGCACGCCGTCGACGCCGTCGACCTGGGTCACCTGGGCGCCGAGACAGCTGCTCAGGTCACGGTGGTTGCCTTCGGCGAACAGGTAGAGGTCCATCTCCCCGAGCAACGGTCCGAAGCTGTAGGGGTCCTCGCAGATCTGCTCCCCCGCTGCCCACTGGATGCGCAACAGATAGGGCTGGCGCTGGGCGAAGTGACCGACAAACAAGCCCGGCACCTCGGTGCTGTCGAGACTGCCCAGGACCTCCTCGCTGTCGCGGGCCAAGGCCTGGACGCCCAGGGCACCGGGCAGGAAGGCGCGGATATACTGCCCTCCGACATCGTCGTCATGGGGGCCGAGGATGGCAAACGGGTCCTGGTGTTCGGCCCGTACCAGGGCCTCGATATCCTTCTTCGCGGGCAATGCACGGTTCACAGGTTTACCTTGTTCCTTGCTCAAACTCATCACTGCTCTCCACCGGACAAGGTTTTCACTTCACTCAACAACCCGCTCAAACCCTGCAACGGCACGCTGAGCCAGGCAGGGCGGTTTTCCGCCTCATAGACAATTTCATACGCGGCCTTCTCCAGGCTGAACAGGGTCAGGGCCGCTTCTTCGCCGGCCGGATCCTGCCATGCCTGAACAAGATTAGCCGTCGCCCGCCGATATGCCTGGATAAAGGCCTTGCGGGCGTCTATCAGATAACGCTGGGTGACGCGTCGACTGGCCGGCCCGACAGCCCCCGACGATTCAAGGACCGTGGCGCTGCTGTAGGCCATGGCCGCAGCGTAGTCGAACGAACGCAACACACCACTGACATCTTTGTAAGGGCTGTGTTTGCCGCGACGCTCCTGCAACGAACGGGCCGGCTCCCCTTCGAAGTCGATCAGGTAGGCATCGCCCTGTACCACCAGCACCTGGCCCAGATGCAGGTCGCCATGGACCCGCAGGCGCAGACCGCCCACCACCTGGCCGGCCAATTTCTGAATATAGTCAAGAACGGCTTTTTTCTGCTCCAGCAGACGGCCCACCAGCGTCCGCTCATTCTCCGGCAACCCGTGCTGGTGCTGCTTGAGCAAACGCAAGGCATGCTCCATCTGACTGCAGATCGTCTTGCTCCAATGCTGCGCATCCTTGGCCGTACTCACCTGGGCACTGAAGGCCGGGTCGACGGTGGGCGCCGCGAGCACCAGGTGCATCTCGCCCAGGCGCTGGCCGAGCAAGCCGGCGAAATCCGCCAGTTCACCGAGGGCGTTGAAATGTTGCTCATGGTCCGAAACGGCGTCGGCCAATTCATCGCGGATCGCCCGCTCCAGATTATTCCGGGTCCAGCTCCAGGCATCGCCCTGGTTGTTGAGCATCCCTTGGGCAATCATCAGCAGGCTGTCTTCGCCCTTGGCATCACGACGCACCACCGACCCCAGCAACGGCGAAATATGCTGGAAACCGGCAGCGGTAAGGTAGGCGCTCATTTCCAGTTCCGGGTGCACACCGGCACTGACCTTGCGGATCAGCTTGAGCATGATCCGCTCGGCCACCACCACCGAACTGTTGGACTGCTCGGACGACAGGTAACGCACCGTCATGTCGGCGGGCAGCTCCAGGGCCTTGAGTCCGGGTTCGGCCTGGAAGTGCAGCTCGCCATCGCTGCCGACCAATACCGTGTCGCCGCGCATGCCTTCGATGACCGCGCGGATAAACGGCTCAAGATTGAATGCATCAGTGATCAGGCCCACTTGCCGCCCCCGGCGGACCCGGGCCATGGCCAACTGTTGCGGTAATGCGGCGTTGGTCTGTTCCTCGACCAGAAACCCGAACGGCAACTGGTAACGACTGCTCCGGCCATCCGCCGTGACTTCGACTTCAGCGAGCAGCACAGGATGCTGCGGGTCACCGAAGCGCACGCCATAGACCAGGCGCACCTGTTCCAGCGCCGTATCCTTGCCGGCGAACCAGCGCCGCTTGGGCAACCATTCCGGCAGAACCGTCTGCTCCAGGGCCGTGCGCGAAGGGCTTTCCAGCAGTTCTTCCATGCGGTGTTTCAGCACCAGGGTGGTGAAGTCCGGCAGGCTCTGCACCGGTTCCACGTGCCAGCTGGGCATTTGCGTTTCCGTGGCGAGCAGGAACCAGTAGAAACCATAGGGTGGCAGGGTCAGCAGGAAATTGAGCTGGCCGATGGGCGGGAACGCGTTGCCGCCGAGCATCTCCACCGGCACCCGGCCGGCAAACGCGGACAGTTCCAGCTCCGCCGCCTGGGCGGTGCGGGACACGTTGGCGACACAGAGAATGATCTCGGTCTTGCCGTCAGGCCCGGTGTATTCGCGGGTATAGGCGAGGATGCGACGGTTGTTCGGCGAGAGCATTTTCAGGCTGCCGCGGCCGAAGGCTTTCTGTTGCTTGCGCACCGCCAGCAAGCGACGGGTCCAGTTCAACAACGAATGAGGGTCGCCTGCCTGGGTCTCGACGTTCACCGTCTGATAGCCGTAGAGCGGGTCCATGATCGGCGGCAGCACCAGGCTGGCCGGGTCGGCGCGGGAGAAACCGCCGTTGCGGTCGATGGACCATTGCATCGGCGTGCGCACGCCATCGCGGTCGCCCAGGTAGATATTGTCGCCCATGCCGATTTCATCGCCGTAGTACAGGGTCGGCGTGCCCGGCATCGACAGCAGCAGGCTGTTGAGCAGTTCGATGCGGCGGCGGTCGCGCTCCATCAGCGGTGCCAGGCGTCGGCGGATACCGAGGTTGATCCGCGCCCGGCGGTCGGCGGCGTAGTAGTTCCAGAGATAGTCGCGCTCACGGTCGGTGACCATTTCCAGGGTCAGCTCATCGTGGTTGCGCAAGAAGATCGCCCACTGGCAATTGGCGGGGATTTCCGGGGTCTGGCGCAAGATATCGGTGATCGGGAAGCGATCCTCCTGGGCCAACGCCATGTACATGCGTGGCATCAGCGGAAAATGGAAGGCCATATGGCATTCGTCGCCGTCGTCGCCTCTTTTGTCACCGAAGTACAGCTGGGTGTCTTCCGGCCACTGGTTGGCTTCGGCCAGCAGCATGCGGTCGGGATAATGCGCATCGATTTCGGCACGGATCTTCTTGAGCACCTGGTGGGTCTCGGGCAGGTTCTCGTTGTGGGTGCCGTCACGCTCGATCAGGTAGGGAATGGCGTCCAGGCGCAGGCCGTCGATGCCCAGGTCGAGCCAGTAGCGCATCACCGCCAGCACCGCTTGCAACACCGGCGGGTGGTCGAAATTCAGGTCCGGCTGGTGGGAATAGAAGCGATGCCAGAAGTACTGGCCGGCCACCGGGTCCCAGGTCCAGTTGGACTTCTCGGTGTCGAGGAAGATGATCCGGGTGTCGGTGTATTTGTCGTCGGTGTCTGACCAGACGTAGAAGTTGCGGGCGCTGGAACCGGGCTTGGCCAGGCGCGCGCGCTGGAACCAGGCGTGCTGGTCCGAGGTGTGGTTGATCACCAGTTCGGCGATGACCCGCAGGCCGCGCTTGTGGGCTTCGGCGATAAAGCGCTTGGCATCGGCCATAGTCCCGTAGTCGCTGTGCACGCCACGGTATTCGGCGATGTCGTAGCCGTCGTCGCGGCGTGGCGAGGGGTAGAACGGCAGCAGCCAGATGGTGTTCACGCCGAGGTCGGCGATGTAGTCGAGCTTGGCGATCAGGCCGGGAAAGTCGCCGATGCCATCGTTGTTCGAGTCGAAGAAGGATTTGACGTGTACCTGGTAGATCACCGCGTCCTTGTACCAGAGCGGGTCGTCGATAAAGCTGGCTGGGCGGCTTTTTTTCGCCATGGGTCACTCCTTGGAATTCATTGTGGCGAGGGGACACAGCGTCAGATCCTGGTGATCCGCCAGATCCCGAACGGCTGGTGCCACGGTTCGATACGCATCCACTGGGTCTTGCCGTACCAGGTCCAGGTGTGGCCGTTCATCAGGTCTTCGCCACGGGTGGCGGCATCATCCGCCAGGCCGAATTCCCACAAGGGCAATTCGAAGTGCGCTTCCTGGGCGTTGTGCGGATCGAGACTGACCGCCACCAGGATGAAACTCTCCAGGTCCGCCGTGCGCTTGCCGAAATACAGGATGTTGTCGTTCCAGGCGTTGTAGACCTGCAACCCCAGGTGCGTCTGCAGGGCCGGGTGCTGGCGACGGATACGATTGAGCTGGGCGATCTCGGCGATGATGTTGCCTGGCGCGCTGAAGTCCCGCGGACGGATCTCGTATTTCTCCGAATCCAGGTACTCCTCCCTGCCCGGCAAGGCCGCCGACTCGCACAGCTCGAACCCCGAGTACATGCCCCAGAGCCCCGAGCCCATGGTGGCCAGCGCCGCGCGGATAAGGAATCCCGCGCGCCCGGAATGGTGGAGAAAGGCCGGGTTGATATCCGGCGTGTTGACGAAGAAATTCGGCCGGAAGCAATCACGCCAGGGCGACTGGTTCAGCTCGGTGAAATAGGTGGTCAGTTCAGCCTTGGTGTTGCGCCAGGTGAAATAGGTGTAGCTCTGGGAATAGCCGACCTTGCCCAGGCGCGCCATCATTGCCGGCGTGGTGAACGCCTCGGCGAGAAACATCACCTCGGGATGAGCTCCGCGCACATCGGCGATCAGCCATTGCCAGAACGGCAGCGGCTTGGTGTGGGGGTTGTCGACACGAAAGATTTTCACCCCCTCCGCGACCCAGCCCAGCACAATATCCCGCAGCTCGACCCAGAGGCTGGGAATCGCCTCGGCGGCATAAAAATCGACGTTGACGATATCCTGGTATTTTTTCGGCGGGTTCTCCGCGTACTTGATACTGCCGTCCGGCCGCCAGTTGAACCAGCCCGGATGCTCCTGCAACCAGGGATGGTCCTGGGAACACTGGATGGCGAAATCCAGGGCGATTTCCAGGCCGTGCTCGGCCGCGGCACTGACCAACCGGCGAAAATCCTCGCGACTGCCCAGTTGTGAATGAATCGCCTCGTGCCCACCCTCCTCGCTGCCAATGGCATAAGGGCTGCCCGGATCGTCGGGGCCGGCAACCAGGGCATTGTTCGGGCCCTTGCGGTAGCTGCGACCGATAGGATGGATCGGCGGGAAATACAGCACGTCGAAGCCCATGTCACGAATCATCGGCAGGCGACTGTGCACATCATTGAAGGTGCCGTGACGGGACGCCCGGTCGGTGACCGAACGGGGAAACAGTTCGTACCAGCTGGCGAACTGCGCCAGGCTGCGCTCCACCTCCAGCGGATAGTCGTAGCTGCGGCTGAGGTAGGCATGGTGATCGGCCTTGCGCATCAACCGCGCCGTGGTGGCCTTGAGAAAGCGCTCGACCTGGCCATCGTTCGACAGATGCAGCAATTCCTCATGCAAGGCCGTCAGGCCCATGGCCACCTCTTCATGACTGCGTTCGATGGCGTGCAGCACTTGCGCCCGCCCTTCCTGCAATTCGAGATCGATGGGCACACCGGCGACGAATTTCTTCTCCAGTTCGTAGCAGAAGCTGGCGAACTGATCGATCCAGGCCTCGATCCGATAGACATAGCGCCCCTGGTCGCCGACCCGCAAGCGGCCCTGCCAGGCATTGTTGCCTCTATCGGTCATCGCGGTGCGTTGCCAGTCGGCGTCGCCCAGGTTTTTCCAGGCCAACAGCACGGCCAGCTTGTCGTGGCCGTCGGCAAATACCTTGGCGCTCACCACCAGTTCCTGCCCCGCCACCGCCTTGACCGCGAACTGCCCGCCATCGACGGTAGGCACCACGTCTTCGATGGCGATGCGCGGCAGCAGCAAGGCCTGGGACAAGGGCAGGACTTCGGTGCCCTCCTCGTCCAACGGTTTATCAGCTGACATCGAGCATCACTCCTTACGCCCCATGGACGCTCTACTCTGCGTAATCTGCATGGCAACCGGCTTCATCCTGAAACAAGGTCACTTCAGTTCGGAGCCCACTGCCGGAACAAAAGTTCAGACCGATTTATCGGGAAACTCCACTCGTCATAAAGCGGGAGTCAAAAGCACTCGGGCAGGGTCCACCGTTATACGGGGTGCCCTGACACATAACAGGGCGCCTATCTGAAGCACGCATAAAGGAGGCCAGCTTCATGAATATTCCGATTCCGGCAGAAACGCCCGATCCCAATATTGATCAACCCACCCTGCCACCGACGGAGCCACAGCCGATCCCCGAGCAGGAACCGCCGGGCAGCACGCCGCCGCCCAGGATCGATCCACCGACGACCATGCCCCCGGTGATCGCCTGAAGCGGCGCGCCTGAAGCATAGACGGGAATGTCGCCCCAGCCGCGCCGTCCCCTGAACATACATAAGGAGAGCACCATGCCCGTGCATATCGAACCCTCGAACCAGACCTGTGCCCTGGAGCAAGGCGATGTCCGCCTCCACGGGCCGGCCAGCGCCGTGCGCATCAGTACCGACGACGATAAAAGCATGTCCCGCGCCGAACTGGACGGTCGGTTCATCTGGATTACCGAAGCGCAAGCCGACGCCCTGACCGTCGCCGGTGCCTTCGACGGCCGCCATCATGTGAAGGCCAGTGACGGTGATTCGGTGATTTGATTGACCTGTGTCAGCACCGGCGCCCGGCATTTACGCCCGGCGCCACAGGGCACGATGGCAGGGAGCGGCACGGGGTAGGACAAGCTGTCGCAGGCCCTCACCCACGCCTATCTGATCCGCTTTTTATTCAAATACCTGAGTCTGTTATGCAAACAGTTCGCTCGGCATAGTGCCCAGGCCTGATGGAGGCTGACGAGCGAAAGACCATGAGCGAGAGAATCCCCGTCCAGAGTGTTGAAACCTTTGAGCCTTTGCGTCCAAAGATGAAGGCCAAATCTACCGACCAACTGATCCATACCCGCAGCTTCAGCGGACTGTTTCGTAACCTGCGCCTGGGTGGCGCGGGTTTTCTGTTCCTGCTGTTTTTCGGCACCGTGTGGCTGAACTGGGGCGGCCGCCAGGCGGTGCTCTGGGACCTGGCCGAAAGCCGCTTCCATATCTTCGGTGCGACCTTCTGGCCCCAGGACTTTATCCTGCTCTCGGCCCTGCTGATCATCTGCGCCTTCGGCCTGTTCGCCATCACCGTGTTCGCCGGGCGGGTCTGGTGCGGTTATACCTGCCCGCAAAGCTCCTGGACCTGGCTGTTCATGTGGTGCGAGAAAGTCACCGAGGGCGAGCGCAACCAGCGCATCAAACTGCAAGCCGCGCCCTGGGGCCCGAACAAACTGGCCCGGCGCGCGGCCAAACACACGCTGTGGCTGGGTATCAGCCTGCTGACCGGGCTGACCTTTGTCGGTTACTTCACGCCGATCCGGCCCCTGGCCCAGGAACTGATGACCCTGCAGATCGGCGGCATCAGCCTGTTCTGGGTGCTGTTCTTCACCGCCGCCACCTACATCAATGCCGGCTGGCTGCGGGAAGCGGTGTGCATGCATATGTGCCCCTATGCGCGGTTCCAGAGCGTGATGTTCGACAAGGACACCCTGACCATCTCCTACGACCCCGCCCGAGGTGAAAACCGGGGGCCGCGCAAACGTGATGTGGCGCCGGCCAGTGTCGGCCTGGGGGACTGCATCGACTGCCAGATGTGCGTGCAGGTCTGCCCCACCGGCATCGATATCCGCGACGGCTTGCAGATGGAATGCATCGGCTGTGCGGCGTGCATCGACGCCTGTGATTCGATCATGGACAAGATGGGCTACGCCCGTGGCCTGGTGAGCTACACCTCCGAGCATCAGTTGCAGGGTGGCAAGACCCATCTGCTGCGCCCACGACTGATCGGCTACAGCGCCGTGCTGCTGATCATGATCGGCGCGCTGGCCCTGGCCCTGGTGGAACGGCCCATGGTCTCGCTGGACGTAAGCAAGGACCGTGGGCTGTTCCGGGAAAACAGCCAGGGCCAGATCGAGAATATCTACAGCCTCAAGGTCATCAACAAAACCCAGCAGCCCCAGCGCTATCGCCTGGAGCTACTGGACAGCGAGGGCTTCCAGTTGCAGGGCAAGACCGAACTGAACCTGGCGGCGGGTGAAATCGCCGACCTGCCGGTGTCGGTGGCGATGCTCGGCGACAGACCGAAAAGCAGCTCGCAGGAGCTGAGTTTCAAGGTGGTCGACAGCGACGAGCCCGAGGTCTACAGCGTGGCGAAGAGCCGCTTTGTCGCCCCGCTGAACCGTTGATGCCTTAGAATCCCGAACGCCGATGCCGATCAACCCGAACGCCAGAGTTACCATGAAACGCTACGAAAAATTCGCCGACGACATCGCTGAACTGATCCGCACCGGCGTCCTCGGCCCCGGCCAACGCGTGCCGTCGGTGCGTTATGCCAGCCAGACCTACGGGGTCAGCCCGTCCACCGTGTTCCAGGCCTACTACCTGCTGGAACGCCGCGGCCTGATCCGTGCCCGACCGCGCTCCGGCTACTTCGTCAACGCCCACACGCCGAGCCCGTTCTCGGAGCCGGCGATCAGCAGCCAGGTCAGCGAGTCCACCGAGGTCGATGTCAGCGAACTGGTATTTTCGGTGCTGGACTCCATCAAGGACCCCGCCACCGTGCCCTTCGGCTCGGCCTTCCCGAGCCCGACACTGTTTCCCCTGCAACGCCTGTCCCGTTCCCTGGCCAGCTCCAGCCGTGAGATGGACCCGCGCATGGTGGTCACCGACCTGTCGCCGGGCAACCCGCAACTGCGTCGGCAGATCGCCCTGCGTTATATGGTCGGCGGGCTGATGCTGCCCATGGAAGAACTGCTGATCACCAACGGTGCCCTGGAAGCGCTGAACCTGTGCCTGCAGGCCGTCACCGAGCCCGGCGACCTGGTGGCCATCGAGGCTCCGGCCTTCTATGCCTGTCTGCAGGTGCTGGAACGACTCAAGCTCAAGGCGGTGGAGATCCCGGTGCACCCGCGCGACGGCATCGACCTCGGAGTGCTGGCCCAGACCCTGGAACGCCATCCGATCAAGGCCTGCTGGTGCATGACCAGCTTCCAGAACCCCCTGGGCGCGACCCTGCCCGAGACGAAGAAGCAGGAGTTGGTGGAATTGCTACGCCTGCATCAGGTGCCGTTGATCGAGGACGATGTCTACGCCGAGCTCTATTACGGCCAGCAGGCGCCAAAACCGGCCAAGGCGTTCGACACCGAGGGCCTGGTGATGCATTGCGGTTCCTTCTCCAAGAGCCTGGCGCCGGGTTATCGCATCGGCTGGGTGGCGGCGGGACGTTACGCGCAGAAGGTCGAACGGCTCAAATTGATGACCTCGCTGTGCGCCTCGATGCCGGCCCAGGCGGCCCTGGCCGACTATCTGCAAAATGGCGGCTACGACCGGCACCTGCGCAAATTGCGCTATGCATTGGAGGAACAGCAGAGCGCCATGCTGGCGGCGATTGCCCGCTACTTCCCGGCACAGACCCGGGTCAGCCAGCCGAGCGGCGGTTACTTCCTGTGGCTGGAACTACCGGAACAGATGGATTCGCTGAAACTGTTCCAGATCGCCCTGGCCCAGGGCATCAGCATTGCCCCGGGACCGATCTTTTCGCCGACCCGGCGCTTTCGAAACTGCATCCGCCTGAATTACGGCAGCCCGTGGAGCGAGGTGTCGGAGCAGGCGATGGAGACCCTGGGACGGATTGTGCGGTCGTTGCTGGAGCAGTGAGCCGTATTATTGCGCCAAGGGCCAGTGCATCAGATACGCCGCGCCGGTCACCCGAATCATTGGATGCGGCACGATCTGACATTCGCCAACGATCGTAAAACCATGACGCTGATAGAAACGGCAGGCACCTGTATTCATTGCATAGTCGATCAGGCTCAGGCCCTTGAGCTCAAGCGCCCGGCAGCGCTGGCGGGCATATTCAAGAAAGCGCGCGCCCAGGCCCTGGTTACGCCAGCCCTCGTGCAAGGCCAGGCTGGAGATGTAGAGGGTGTCGGGAATCTCCAGATCGGCATACGGCGCCAGCACCGGATCGCTGCTCGGCGTTGCCTGCGGATCTTCAAACATCGGATAGCTGTGCAACATGCCGATAACCTGGCCATTCGCCTCGGCCATCCAGCAGTTCTCATAGGAAAAATCCACACCCTCACGGGCATACCGCCGCTCGCCGACATCCAGCAAGGACTCATCGCCTTCAGCCAACTGGCTCCAGATATAGTCGCAAGCCCCTTCCGAGGAAATCTGGAACAGGCGGGCAATCTCGCGGGCGTCCGAGCGTAGCGCAGGACGAAAGATAACGGTCATTCGGGGGTCCCTGTAACGGGCCAGGTAAAGCCCTGGCAGCAGCGTTACAGTGTGCGGTGTCTACTCGACAGGGCGTTGTGCCCGAGCGACATGCCTGGCGCAAAAACCGACTTAGCGTCCACCTGCCAGATCGATAAAGGTCCCGGTGGCATAGGAGGCCTTGTCCGAGAGCAGCCAGATAATCGCTTCGGCCACTTCTTCGGCGCGACCGCCACGGCCCATGGGAATGGCCGATTCCAGCTTGCTGACCCGGTCGGCATCGCCGCTCAGGGCGTGGAACTCGGTATAGATATAACCAGGACGCACGCCATTGACGCGAATGCCCTCGCCCGCCAGCTCCTTGGACAACCCCAGGGTGAAGGTGTCTACCGCGCCCTTGGAGGCGGCGTAATCCACGTATTCGTTGGGCGAGCCGAGACGCGCCGCCGCCGAGGATACATTGACGATATTGCCACCCTGGCCACCATGGCGTGGCGACATGCGCCGCACCGCATGCTTGGCGCAGAGGATCGGCCCGAGGGTGTTGACCTTCAGCGTCTGCAGGATACGGAATTCAGACATTTCATCGACCCGGGACTTGTGCCCTACGGTCCCGGCATTGTTGACCAGGGCGGTGACCGGCCCCAGCTCGGCGTCCACCCGGTTGAACAGGCGGATCACCTCGTCCTCGGTACTGACATCGGCGCGCACGGCAATGGCCACGGCACCCAGCCCGCGCACCTGCTCCAGCACACGCAGGGCCGACTCCTCGTCCGCCAGGTAGTTGATGCAGATGCGATAACCCTGTTGCGCGGCGAGCAGCGCGGTGGCGGCGCCGATACCACGACTGCCGCCGGTGATGACGATGACTTTGTCCATGAACCCGTTCCCTCGATCAACCTGTAACTTGCCGCAAAAGCATACCTGTCGGCGGCCTTATTTGTGTAGTCGCCAAAGGTCGCAAGCGCGGTACTAAACGCTTACATAGACCCAGGCATCCAGACCGGAGGCCAGACGGACCAAGACGCGTTTGTAGTCGGAGACTTCATAGGCATCCGCCGCCGCCAGCTCTTCGGTGCTGATCTGGAACACCATGCCGCTCACGCTGTCCTCGGGGCTGCCGGGACGGACGATGGGATGGTGGGTCTTGCCGCTGGTGGCGAGGACCTGGGGGTCGGTGATCTCGACCCAGGATTGAGCATAGCCGAGCATGCGGTCGGCGCTGCCCGCCAGTTCGCGCCCGAAATTGGAGAGTTGCACAGCCTTGTCCTGCAAGGTGCCGTAGGAAAACAGCAGTACCGGTGTTGCCGTGAAATCGCTCATGCAGGCCTCGTCTGCCAAAGAGGTGAGACAGTCTAAACGCTCCGCGCCCGGATGCCGAGCCGATCAACCCAACGCCCGCAAATGCGCCCAGTCGCCTCTATGGTTATGCAAAGAGGTTATTTAACCAAACCGCTCGCCTCTCATAAGCTCCACCCACCGGACCACCGGCCCCGCCCTTCTCACTGCTGTCTCTGCGAGGTGTCCATGGTCGCCCTGGTTCCCGGCACTACCCGTTCCCGCTTATTGCTTTCAGCACTGGCCATTGCCTTGTCCCTGGGCGCCTCCAGCGTCGACGCCAACGAAACCCTGCGCATCGGCTACCAGAAATCCTCGACCCTGATCACCTTGCTCAAGAGCCAGGGCACCCTGGAGAAAGTCCTGGCCAAGGAGCATATCGACGTCAGCTGGCACGAGTTCCCCAGCGGCCTGCCCCTGCTCGAATCGTTGAACGTGGGCAATGTCGATATCAGTGCCGACGTCGCCGATACGGTGCCGGTGTTTGCCCAGGCGGCCAAGGCCCGACTGACCTACTTCGCCCAGGAGGCCGCCTCCCCCGAAGCCCAGGCGATCGTGGTCAAGAGCGACTCGCCGATCAAGACCCTGGCCGATCTCAAGGGCAAGAAAATCGCGGTGACCAAGGCCGCCGGCAGCCACTACCTGCTGATCGCGGCACTGACCAAGGCCGGGTTGAAGTTCAGCGATATCACGCCCGCCTACCTGACCCCCGCCGACGGGCGCGCCGCGTTCGAGAACGCCAAGGTCGACGCCTGGGTCGCCTGGGAACCCTTCCTCAGCGGCGTCCAACGGCAACTGCCGACCCGCACCCTGGCCGACGGCCAGGGCCTGGCAAACTACAAACGTTATTACCTGGCGAGCACGCCTTACGCCCATTCCCATCCGCAAGTCCTGAAGCAGGTGTTTGCCGAACTGCAAAAGTCCGGGGCCTGGATCAAGACCCATCCCAAAGACGCCGCCGAGATCCTCGGCCCGCTGTGGGGCAACCTGGATGCGCCAACGGTCGAGGCCGCCAACCGCCATCGCAGCTATGACGTGCAGGCGGTCACGGCCGACCAGTTGAGCGAACAGCAGCAGATCGCCGATGCGTTCCTCGCGGCCGGTCTGCTACCGCAGAAGATCAACACCCGGGACGTCGGTATCTGGCAACCCTGATCAGGCGAACACACGACCTCGCACCAGGACAGCAGACTGATTACGACACTCAATCGAGTGATCGGGGGACAGGAATGCGTTGCTGCGGATCATAGAAAAACTGTTCCTCGGCAATACGCTCGCCCTCCCAACGCTGGTGGGCGATTTCCTCCATGCGGGTCACGCTGCCGTCGGCCCACTCGAAGCGGAAAATCCAGCGAATGGCTACATGATCGCCATTGAGAAAGGCCGGGCGTACGCAAGTCGAGCTCATGGAGCGCACCCTGGACATCATCGCCCGCTCCTTGGCGACATGAAAGTCACGCCCGACTCGCGGCGGCTCCTGGTTCTCTTGCAGGGAAGCATCGGCGGTGTAGAAGGCTTCGACCGCTTCGGCGTGGGCATTGGCCTCGACCTGGGCGATAAAGCGTTCGAGGGTTTCAAGGCTCGGCATGGTCAGCTCCTGGCTGGGGTGATCGGCATTCATCACCCCAGCGAGGCTAAGGTCGGCGACCGGCGATGGAAAGGTCCATTCCGACCGATCTGTGCGGTACCAATCGGCTAACGCCGCCAGACCACACAGCCCAGTGCACTCAGGGCTATCGCCAGGCCGGCCAGGGAATACACCCAACTGGCCGAGGCCACCGGCAACAGCACCCCCGCCAGCAACGGTCCGACACCGGCACCGATATCGCGCCACACCGCATTCGACGCCAGGGCCTGGACCCGTCCGCCCCCCGGATTGCGCTCGGCCACCAGGGTCACCACCAGCGGCAGTTGCAACGCCCGCAGAATCAGCACGGCGCCGGCACCAAGGATCAGCCAGTGGCTGCCGAAAGCGGCCAGGGCCAGGCCGCTGAGGATCGAGAACAGCAGCAACATGCGCACCACGCCATAACTGTCGGCCAGGCGACCACCCACAGGACTGAGGAACATTTCCGAGGCATAACGCAAGGCCATCAATAGCCCGGCAATGATCACCGCATTGCCACCCAATACCGCGGAGGCCTGCAAAGACAAACCGAAGATAAACAGCCCATCCAGCGCCACGCCCTCGACAAAGGACCATATCGCCACGCTGTCCGGCCGCTTGAAGCGCCGCCCGGAAGGTGCTGCCAGTTCATGCCCCACCGTCGGCAGCCCACGCGCCACCCACAGCCCGATCAACGATGCGCCGGATAGCAGCAGGAAAATCAGCCGAGGCCCGAAGTGCAGGCTCAACCAGCCACCCACGGCCAGCGCGAGCATCGGGCCGATGGCGATCACGCCCCGTGAACGCCCCGCCCGGCGCGCGGCACCACTGGGTTCCAGGGTCGCCAGCACCTGGGTGGACAGGTTCATCGCGGCAAAGGCCAGGCCCCAGACCAGGCGCAGCAGCAATAACCAGCCGAAGCCGGAAATCAGCGAGTTGCCCACGGCACAGAACGCACTGCCCCCGGCCGCCAGCATCAGGGTCGAGCGGTCGCCGTGGCGGGCGTAATAACGCAGCACATAGCTGTAGCCGAAGATCCGCACCAGTCGGTTGGCCGCCAGCAACACCCCGGCCTGGGCCAGGGTCACGCCAAAGGCCTGGGTGTTCATCGGCAGCAACAGGTAAAGCAGTACGTCGCTGGGCAGGCACAGGGCCAGGACGGTGGCGGAACGGCGGGAGGCGGAATCGGTCGGGTGAGCAGCCACGGCAGGCATCTGGGACGGGTCTCCGCAGGGGGAAGAAGCCCACCAGCATGCCGGGTTGAAACAATCGCTGACAATATTTTTGTGCAATCTGTTTGCGGTGTTGCTGGAGCAACAGCGCTTCAACAGAGTGTTCACAAGGCGACACCCCTCCGTGCTGCCCCTGCCAACGGTCTGAACACTCGACTGTGGGAGCTGGCTTGCCGGCGATAGCGACCGATCAGACGCCACAAGCCTCGCTGGCCCCATCGCCGGCAAGCCGGTTCCTGCAAGTCCGCATTCCAGGTAACTGGCACAGAGCCTGCATTATTCCTTTTAAGCAGTTCATCGGACTCATGACTGCTTATTCCGAAATAAGCACCGCAGTCCCTCTCCCTGGAGCTCCCGATGAAATCCCTCAATCCGATCACCCAGGCCGCCCGTCTGCTGGCCGCCGCCGCGGCGCTGGCGCTGGGCCTGCAACCCCTGGCCCAGGCCACCGAAACCGTCCCGGCCGAAGTCCACCTGGACTATGCCTATTACTCCCCCGTCAGCCTGGTGCTCAAGCATTTCGGCTGGCTGGAAAAAGCCCTGCCGCAGACCAAGGTCACCTGGGTCTTCAGCCAGGGCAGCAACCGTTCCCTGGAATACCTGAACAGCGGCGGCGTCGACTTTGCCTCCTCGGCCAGTCTGGCGGCGGTGCTCAGCCGCGCCAACGGCAGTCCGATCAAATCGGTCTATGTCTACAGCCGCGCCGAATGGACCGCGCTGCTGGTGCGCAAGGACTCGCCCTACAAGACCCTCGCCGACCTCAAGGGCAAGAAGATCGCCGCCACCAAGGGCACCGATCCGTATCTCTTTACCTTGCGCAGCCTGCAACAGGCCGGCCTGAGCAAAGACGACGTGGAACTGGTCCACCTGCAACACCCGGACGGTCGCACCGCCCTGGAAAAAGGTGATGTCGACGCCTGGGCCGGGCTCGACCCGCACATGGCCGCCAGCCAGATCCAGGCCGGCTCCCGCTTGCTGTATCGCAATCCCGCCTTCAACAGCTACGGCGTGATCAGCGTCACCGAGACCTACGCCAAGGAACACCCGAAGGCCATCGAAACGGTCCTGGCCGCCTACGAAAAAGCCCGTGACTGGGCGCTGCACAATCCCCAGGAACTGGCCCAACTGCTGGCGACCGAGTCCGGCCTGCCGCTGGACGTCGCCCAGTTGCAACTGTCACGTACCGACCTGAGCAATGCCCGCCTCGGCCCGCCAGACCTGGTGTCGTCAAAAGCGGCGGCACCGATCCTGGTGTCCGAGGAACTGGTGCGCCGTGGCGTCAACGTCGATCAAGTGATCGACCAGTTGATCGACACCCGTTTCAACAATGCCGCTGTCGCCCAGCAGTAAATCCCGTCGCCCAGGGTCCGCGTCAGGAGTGCCCATGACCAGCAAGAGCAAATCCCTCCCCGCGCTCCTCCCGGTATCCGCGCGCGGCCCCCTGCGCGCGCCCCGCTGGAAACGCAATCTCAAGGGCCTGGCCGTGCCGGTGGCGATTATTGTCGTGCTGGAAGTGGTGGTACGGATCGGCTGGATACCGTCCTACCAGATGCCGGCGCCCAGCGAAATCGTCCTGACCCTGCGCGACCTGGCCGAAGGCGCCTTGTGGAAACATATCAGCGCCAGCCTGCTGCGGGTATTGCTCGGCTTCGCCATCGGCACCAGCCTGGCCCTGGTGTTTGCCGCCTGGGTCGGCTTGAGCCGGGAAGCCGAAGCCTACCTCGAGCCGACGTTCGCCGGCCTGCGCTCGATTCCGAGCCTGGCCTGGGTACCGCTGTTGCTGCTGTGGCTGGGGATCGACGAAACCTCGAAGATCGTCCTGATTGCCATCGGTGCGTTTTTCCCGGTGTACCTCAATGGCGTGGCGGCCATTCGCGACATCGACCGCAAGCTGGTGGAAGTCGGACAGATGCTCGGTTTCAGTCGCTATCGCCTGGTCCGCCGGATCCTCCTGCCGGCCGCCCTGCCCGGTCTGTTCACCGGACTGCGCAGCGGAATGAGCCTGGCCTGGATGTTTCTGGTGGCGGCCGAATTGATCGCCGCGACCAAGGGCCTCGGCTATCTGCTCAGCGACGGTCGGGAAACCTCGCGGCCGGACATCGTGCTGGCGGCCATCATTGTCCTGGCGGTGCTCGGCAAGATCAGCGACGGCGTACTGGCAAGCCTGGAGAAACGTTTCCTGGCCTGGCGCGACACCTTCACTGGCCAGGACGAGGAGCGACGGGCATGAGCGAGACCTTGTTGCACATCCATGTCGAGCACAAAGCATTCGACCGGCACACGGTTCTGGAACAGCTGACCCTCGAGCTGGCGGCCCGGGAAACCGTGAGCCTGCTCGGGCCCAGCGGTTGTGGCAAAAGCACCTTGCTGCGGATCGTCGCCGGACTGGAGAAAGACTTTCAAGGCACACTGCAACAGCACACCCCGGAGATCGCCTTCGTGTTCCAGGAACCACGGTTGATGCCCTGGCTGACGGTGGAACAAAACATCGGTTTCAGCGAAGACGACCACTACGACCGGGCCTGGGTGACGCAACTGATCGAGGAAGTCGGGCTCGGCGGTTTCGCCCAGGCGCTGCCCAAGGCGCTCTCCGGCGGTATGGCCCAGCGCGTGGCGATTGCCCGAGGTTTGTATTCCAAACCACGGATCCTGCTGCTCGACGAACCCTTCAGCGCGGTGGATGCCTTCACCCGGATGAAACTGCAGGATCTGTTGCTGCAACTGGCCGACCGGCACGCCATCGCCCTGCTGCTGGTAACCCACGATATCGACGAAGCGCTGTACCTGAGTGACCGGGTATTGGTCATGGGCAACCGTCCTGGCTCGATTCGCCAGGAATTGTCGGTGAATCTGGCTCACCCCCGTGATCGTCGGGCGCCACTGCTGGCGGAACTCAAGGCTCGCTCCCTGACCGAGTTGCAGCAGGCCCACGTGATCTAGCCCGATGACCCGACAGCCGCTTATCAATGATCGAACCCCTGATGCCGGGAAACAGCAAGTTATTGCCTTGTTGCCTGGCCTTAATATCCAGCAGATATAAATTTCGCTCTTTTTAAACCTGTCATATTTGACAGTAGACGGCCAATCTCTATCGGCACTAACTTGCTCAGGGTCGGATAACCGACCCTATTCCTGATGCTGCCTATTAAGAGGACATTGCCATGGAACCTTCCATTCTCTATCTTCCCAAAAAAGGACATACCCCCCAGCACGCCGGCAGACTCGTCTGGCGCATTGATAACGGGCCCGAGACTTACGCAGAAAGAACGAGCTTCGGTTTGGGCGAGTTCCCCCCTGGTTCGGGTCAGAGGTACTGGGTGCTTTCCGGCTCGACGGGAACACCCGAGCAAGAAAACTACTTCTACTTCCAAATCATCATCGACTACCAACGAGGCCCCTTCGAGAATATAACGCTCAAGTTGGGTGATCATAAGTTGCTATCGATGGGCCATACCTATTCGATTCCTGCGCCGGAAGGTTTTTATGGCGTCCAGACGGTCGCAGCCGACGCCGGAGAAACGACGCTGTCTCTCGATCTGGAAACAGGGACGATCGACGGTCGATTTGAAAGTGTCTATCGAGCGTTGCGCCTGGCTCCAAAAGGGCACTTCAGGATGACAAGAGATAATCTGCAAGTATGAACGAGCACATCAGCAAGCACCATTGATCAAGAGCTCCCCGGCCAAAAAAAGCGGGCTCGACTTACTCCCGGAGCGGAGTGCCCGCCCTTTCGTTTCACTCTTTTGTATCGACTTACTTACAATCACCCTCCCCCCCACCGGGTAAACCAGCGCTTGCTCTGGCACTTTCCGGTAAATCGACGGAAGATCGACTTCACCGATCCAGTCCCGTCGTCCAAACCTTTTGGCGGATCAACCGTCAATAAAGCCCCGAAAGCGGGCGCTTCTTGGTATCGTGTGCGCCGATTTAAATAGCCACCTATACATTTTCTCTCTTAGCAGCTCCGTTCATATTCAATTTTCTTTGCACAACACAGGTTCCTCATGACCGATCCCATTCATATCAAGGATCACGAGAACGAAAAGCGCCTGGTCAACAAGCGCTTGCTGGCCTGCGGCATCCTGGTCCTGGGGCTGGCCGGCAGCCTGGTCGCCCGCCTGTATTTCCTCCAGGTGACCGAGTTTTCCTATAACTCCACCGTCTCGGAAAACAACCGCGTCCACGTCCTGCCGATCCCGCCGGAACGCGGGTTCATCCTCGATCGCAACGGCCAGGTGCTTGCCGACAACCAGCCCAGCTTCAACATGACCCTGACCCGCGAACGCGCCGGTGATGTCGGCCAAGTGCTGGACACGGTGATGAACGTGCTCAACCTGCCGGAAGAAGACCGGTCGATGTTCACCAAGGTCCTCAAGCAGTCGCGCCACCCGTTCGAGCCGGTGACCCTGCTCTATGAACTGACCGAACAGCAGATCGCCCTGCTGGCGGTAAACGAGTTCAAGCTGCCGGGCATCGAGGTCGAGCCGCAGTTTGTCCGTCATTACCCGTTGGGCGATCACTTCGCCCATTCGGTGGGTTACGTCGGGCGGATCAACGAAAAGGAAAGCAAGCAGCTGGACCCGGTGGAATACCGGGGCACCCAGTCCATCGGCAAGACCGGCATCGAGCGGTTCTACGAAAACGAACTGCACGGCCATGTCGGCTACGAGGAAGTCGAGACCAACGCCCAGGGCCGGGTGATGCGGGTGCTCAAGCACACCGATCCGATTCCCGGCAAGAACATCGTCCTGAGCCTCGATATCAATCTGCAGGAAGCCGCCGAGAAGGCCCTCGGAGACCGTCGTGGCGCAGTGGTCGCCATCGATCCGAAGACCGGCGAAGTGCTGGCGATGGTCAGCAAGCCGAGCTTCGATCCGAACCTGTTCGTCACCGGAATCCGCGCCAAGGACTATTCGGCCCTGCGCGATTCCCTCGACCGTCCGCTGTTCAACCGCGCCCTGCGCGGGCTCTACGCGCCGGGCTCGACCATCAAGCCGGAAGTGGCCATCGCCGGCCTGGACAGCGGGGTGATCTCCCCTTCCACCCGGGTGTTCGACCCCGGTTACTTCCAGTTGCCCAATGTCGAGCACAAATACCGTAACTGGAACCACAGCGGCGACGGTTGGGTCGACCTGAACGCGGCGATCATGCGTTCCAACGACACCTACTTCTATGACCTGGCGAGCAAGCTGGGCATCGACCGCCTGCACGATTACCTGAACAAGTTCGGCGTCGGCCAGAAGGTCTCCCTGGACATGTTCGAGGAATCGCCAGGGCTGATGCCTTCACGCGAGTGGAAACGCACGACCCGGCGCCAGGCCTGGTTCCCCGGCGAGACGGTGATCCTCGGCATCGGCCAGGGTTATATGCAGGTCACGCCGCTGCAACTGGCCCAGGCCACGACCCTGATCGCCAACAAGGGCGTGTGGAATCGTCCGCACCTGGCCCGGAGCATCGGCCAGGTGGCGCCGGTGGACCAGAATCCGATTCCCAATATCGTGCTGCATGACCCCCGGCAGTGGGAACAGGTCAACTACGCCATGCAGTTGGTGATGCACGATCCGCGCGGTATCGCCCGGGCGGCAGCGGTGGGTGCGCAGTATCGCATTGCCGGCAAGAGCGGCACGGCGCAGGTGGTGGCGATCAAGCAGGGGGAGCGTTATGACCGCTTGAAGACCTCGGAGCGTAATCGCGACAACGCCTTGTTCGTCGGTTTTGCCCCGGCGGAAGACCCGCAGATCGTGATTTCGGTGATGATCGAGAACGGCGAGGCCGGTGGCCGGGTCGCCGGGCCCGTGGTGCGGGAGATTCTTGATGCCTGGCTGCTGGACAAGGATGGCAAGCTCAAGCCGGAGTATGCGCGGCCGCTCAAGCCCCATGAGGATCCGAAGGTTTAGTTGAGGCTATCGGCCTCTTCGCGGCGGTGCGGTGAAGAGGCCCTCAAGAACACCCTCACTCATCAGGCCGCAGCCCCCCGCCGATAAAACGCCAACACCCCACCCAAGGTCATCAACAACCCACCCGTCACCCGGTTGAATGCCCGCAGATGCCCGCCCTGCAAGCGACTCAACAAGCGCGCCCCGCACAACGCGTAAAACAACATGATGCTGACATTGAGCAAGGTCAGCACCATGGCCAGCAGCGCATATTGCGGCAACTGCGGCTGTGTACTGTCGATAAATTGCGGCAGGAACGCCGACATGAACAGCAGCGCCTTGGGATTGGTCAGCGCCACCACGAAACAGCGCATGAACAAGCCGACGGAGCGCTTCGAACCCTGCTCAACCGGCAGTTCGGCCAGGGTCCCGGTCGAACGAAACATCTTCCAGCCCAGCCAGACCAGATACGCCGCCCCCAGCCACTTCACTGCCTGGAACAACGTCTCGCTGGCCTGCAGCAAAATCCCCAGGCCACAGGCCACCGCCGTCACCAGCAGCGCATCGGCCAACACCGCCCCGCCCATGCCCCAGGCCGCCGCCCGCACACCGTGGTTGGAACCGTTGTGCAAAGCCAGCAGCACCGTCGGGCCGGGCATGGCGATGATCGCCGCCGAGCTGATCAGGAACAGGAGCAACGTTGCCAGCGTCATGAAGGTCGCCTTGAAAATGAAAAATAAGCGTCATTCTGCGGCCAGCCCCGCCGCGCTTCAACCGCCGATACGCCAGCCCGTCGTTTGCGCTGGACGCGACTAAGCTGTTTCGTGATAAAACAGGCTCAAGCACTGAAGCGTTTCAGCGTCCTTTCCATCAGACAGGGTGATCGCCCCATGACCGACCAGAAGCTGCTCGACTCACTGTTTCCCGCCGCCGCGGACATCCCGGAAAAGTACCGATTCGAAGGCCAGCTGGAGCAACGCGAATACCTGGTCGACGGCACCTTGCGCACGTGGGACGGCCCGCTGGCCCAGGTGCGTAGCCCGGTGTACCTCGCCACCGCCCACGGTGATGAGCAGGTGATCCTCGGCAGCACGCCGCTGCTGGATGCCGAGACCGCCCTCACCGCCCTCGACGCCGCGGTTCACGCCTATGACCGCGGCCAGGGCGAATGGCCGACAATGCGCGTGGCCGAGCGCATCCAGCATGTCGAAACCTTTCTGCGGCGCATGCGCGTACAGCGCGAAGCAGTGGTCAAGCTGCTGATGTGGGAGATCGGCAAGAACCTCAAGGATTCCGAGAAGGAATTCGACCGCACCTGCGACTACATCGTCGACACCATCAATGCGCTGAAAGAACTCGACCGCCGTTCCAGCCGCTTCGAGCTGGAGCAGGACACCCTCGGTCAGATCCGCCGCGTGCCCATGGGCGTGGCCCTGTGCATGGGCCCCTACAACTACCCGCTGAACGAAACCTTCACCACCCTGATCCCGGCACTGATCATGGGCAACACCGTGGTGTTCAAACCGGCCAAGCTCGGCGTGCTGCTGATTCGCCCGCTGCTGGAGGCCTTCCGCGACAGCTTCCCGGCCGGGGTGATCAACGTGATCTATGGCAGCGGCCGGGAAACCGTCAGTGCGCTGATGGCCAGCGGCAAGATCGATATCTTCGCCTTTATCGGCACCAACAAGGCCGCCAGCGACCTGAAGAAACTCCATCCCAAGCCCCACCGCCTGCGTGCGGCCCTGGGCCTGGATGCGAAAAACCCGGCCATCGTGCTGCCCGAGGTCGACCTGGACAACGCGGTCAACGAATGCGTCACCGGCTCATTGTCGTTCAACGGCCAACGCTGCACCGCGCTGAAGATCCTGTTCGTGCACGAGGACGTGGTCGAAGGTTTTATCGAGAAATTCAACCGCAAGGTGCAAAGCCTGGTGCCGGGCATGCCCTGGGACAATGGCGTGGCGCTGACGCCCCTGCCGGAAGCCGGCAAGATCGACTACCTCAAGGCCCTGGTCGCCGACGCCCAGGACAAGGGCGCCAGGGTGATCAACCCCAATGGCGGCCAGACCCGCGCCTCGTTCTTCTACCCGGCGGTGTTGTACCCGGTGAATGCCGGAATGCGCGTGTACCAGGAGGAACAGTTCGGCCCGGTGGTGCCCATCGTGCCCTACCGGGACCTGGAAACCGTGATCGACTATGTGCTGGAGTCGGATTTCGGCCAGCAGTTGAGCATTTTCGGCACTGATCCCGCCCAGGTCGGCCGGCTGGTGGACACCTTCGCCAACCAGGTCGGACGGATCAATATCAATGCCCAGTGCCAGCGCGGCCCGGACACCTACCCGTTCAACGGACGCAAGAACTCGGCCGAAGGAACGCTCTCGGTGCACGATGCCTTGCGGGTGTTTTCGATCCGCACCCTGGTGGCCACCAAATTCCAGGACAGCAACAAGGCGCTGATCAGCGATATCATCCATAACCGCGAGTCGACCTTCCTGACCACCGATTACATCTTCTGACGCCACCCGGGCGGCGCGGCCTGGAAACCGGTCCCCCCGTAGGAACCGGCTTGCTGGCTCCTACAGGGGCGCAATGGCACGGGATTTTCATGCCTGGGCTAGGGCTGCCGAGCGCTCTGATCTATCATTGCTCCTCAGGCTGCCCGGGCCCGCCATTATTTTCATAAGAAATCCATGCCACGCATCGACCTCCGCCGATTGATCCTGTTGCTGTCGCTTTCCGCCGTCACCCTGACGGCCGGCAATCTTTTCTTCGCCAGCTACCAGACCCAGCGCAACTTCCTGATGGAACAGACCCTGGAAGCCAATCGGATCTATGCCCTGAAGCTGGCCAACACCACCAACAACTTCCTCAAGTCGACCCAGCAGCAACTGGCCTTCAGCAGCGAACTGCTCCCCGCGATCTGGGACCAGCCGGACCAACTGTGGCAGGAAGCGCACCGACTGCGCCGCCAGACCGGCAGCTTCAACTCGGTGATCGTCATCCGCGCGGACGGCAAGATCATCGCCTCCTCGCCCACCTCGATGAACCTGACCGGCACCTTTTCCGCAAGCGAAGGCTTTCGCCAGGCCAGCCTGGCGCGCCAACCCTATATTTCCAGCCCCTATGTCGGGGCCAACAATCACCTGATGATCCAGATCTCGCATCCGATCTTCGACGGTGATGGCAACTACCTCGGCTACCTGGGCGCCGGTATCTACCTCAACGAACCGAACATCCTCCACTCACTGCTGGGCGAACAATACTACCGTGACGGCTCCTACCTCTATGTGGTCGACCCCCAGGGCCAGTTGATCTATCACCAGGACCCGGCGCGGGTCGGCGACGTGATCAAGGGCAACCCGGCCATCGACGCGGTGATCGCCGGCGAAACCGGCAGCCTGAGATTGAAAAACTCCAAGGGCGTCGACATGCTCACCGGCTATGCCCCGGTGCCGCGGATCGGCTGGGGCGTGATCAGCCAGCGGCCTACCGCCATCACTCTGGAAGGCCTGCAGCGGTTGATGCTGGAAGTCGCCGGTTACGCCGTGCCGCTGTTGCTCCTGTCGTTGCTGGGTATCTGGTGGATTTCGACACTGATCAGCAAACCGCTCTGGCAACTGGCCAATACCACGCAGTATTGGGGTTCATCTACCGCCGCCCAGTCGGTGAGCAAGGTGCGGGCCTGGTACTACGAAGCCGCCCAGCTGAAGAACACCATGCAGAAAGCGTTGATGTCACTGCACCAGCAGTTGGGCAAGCTCAACCAGGAAAGCGTCACCGACCCTCTGACCAGCCTGACCAACCGCCGTGGCCTGCAATTGATCCTCGACGACTGGGAAAGCCGCCGCCAGCCGTTCTCTCTGATCGCCCTGGATATCGACCACTTCAAGCAGGTCAACGACAGCTACGGGCACAGCGCCGGCGACCTGGTGCTGCAACACCTGGCCCAGCAGATCCGCCGCCACTCCCGGGAAAGCGACGTGCTCTGCCGCCAGGGTGGCGAGGAGTTCCTTATGCTGCTGCCCTCCACGCCACTGGCCCAGGCGGCCCTGGTGGCCGAGCGTTTGCGGGCGACGATGGCCTATACCGAAAGCCCGAACGGCATCCCGGTGACCATCTCCCTCGGCGTGGCCGGCTGGCCCCAGGGCGGGCAGACCGTGAGCCAGGTCCTCCAGGCGGCGGACCAGGCCCTCTATCGGGCCAAGGATAGCGGGCGCAACCGGGTGGTGCGCAGCGATGACGAGATCCCACCGGATGTGCCGAACAGTTAGACTGACGCCCCCTGGCGACACGCATCGGACCGCCGTCCCAGGCCACGAACACCCGACGCTTTCGGGGATTTCTTTCGAGTTTGACCACCAGCATGACCTTCAACTTCGACACGCTGATCGACCGCCGCGACACTGGCAGCACCAAGTGGAGCCGCTACCCGGCCGACGTCCTGCCCATGTGGGTGGCCGATATGGACCTGCCGGTGGCGGACGCGATCACCGCAGCCCTGCACAAGCGCCTGGAACACCCGCAACTGGGTTACAGCGTGGCCCAGGACGCCCTGCGCCAGGCCATCGTCGCCGACCTCCGGGCCAAGTACGCCTGGCACGTGGAGCCCCAGGAGCTGATTTTCCTCCCAGGGGTCGAACCGGGTTTCAACATGGCGCTGCGCGCGTTTGTGCAACCGGGCCAGAACGTCGTGGTGCAGACGCCCAACTACCGCCCGCTGCGCCTGGCGCCGGGTCACTGGAACCTGCCGAAAGTCGAACTGGAGTTCGAGCGCGATGCCCAGGGTGACTATGTCACGCCCTTCGGTGCCCTGCGTAACGCCTTGCAAGGTGGCGGCGCGCTGCTGTTGAGCAATCCGCACAACCCGCTGGGCAAAGTCTTCCCGCGGGAAGAACTGCAACAGGTGGCAGATATCTGCCTGGAACAGGGCGCGCTGATCATCAGCGACGAGATCCATGCCGACCTCTGCTTCGATGGCCGTCGTCATGTACCGATCGCCTCCCTGAGCCCGGAGATCGCCAGGCACACCATCACCCTGATGTCGGCGAGCAAGGCCTATAACATCGCCGGGCTGAAGACGGCTTACGCCATTGTCCAGGATCCGGCGGTACGCGAGCGCTTCAACGCGGCACGCGGGGGGATGGTCGACAGCGTCAATGCCCTGGGGCTGGAAGCCACCTGCACGGCCTACACCGAGTGCGGGCCGTGGCTCGCTGGCCTGGTGCAATACCTGCAGGCCAACCGCGACTACCTGCAACACGCGGTGGAAACCCGGTTGCCGGGTGTGGTCCTGCACCCGGCTCAAGGGACTTACCTGGCCTGGCTCGATTGCAGCGCGTTGGGGCTTGCGGACCCGTACCGGTTTTTCCTCGAAGAGGCCAAGGTGGGGTTGAGCGCGGGGATCGAGTTTGGCGACGACGCGCAGCAGTTCGTGCGCTTGAACTTCGGTTGCCCGAGGGCCTTGCTGGAGGAAGGCATCAGCCGGATGGAGCAGAGTTTGCGTCGGTGCTGAAAGCGCGATGCCGGCCAACTACGGAAATGGGCTCTTGAAGACACCACACAACCTGTAGGAGCCGGCTTGCTGGCAACGCGATCCGATGGTCGACATCGCCGTCGCCTGGAATACCGCCATCGCCAGCAAGCTGGCTCCTACAGGGACCGTGTTCAGACCTGGCTGAACGGGGTCAGGCGTGCTTTTTCAAACGCGGCTTGGCCGCCTTGGGGAAATACGGTGGCTTGACCAGCAGCGTGGGCGCGGGCCTCACGGACTTGACCTCAGCCGCCTCGACCGGCACCTCCCCACCAAACTCCGCCACATAGGCCGTCTGGCCGCAACGCAACCGATTGTTGATCGGAAACTCATCCCCGTTGTCGTAAATGTACGCATCCTTCATAGCCATCTCCTCATCAACATAATTGATCCCCACCGGCAAATCCCTGGCGGCTTCAAAAATATTGAGCGTAGTCGACCGGCAGCGACACGCAGCCCCTGGGGCAAGGTTCCGACGAATGACCACCCGGTCACGAAACTTTCATTTTCCTGGCCGGGCCTTTCACGCCGATTTCACTTCTGCCCCTCTAGGATGGATTCACTCCTCGTTTCAACTTGATTCAGCTCGCCTTCGTTGCGGGCTTTTTTTTGCCCGCGCAACCGGTCGAACCACAGGTAGACCACCGGCGTGGTGTAGAGCGTCAGCAGTTGCGACACCGCCAACCCGCCGACAATGGCGATCCCCAGGGGCTGACGCAATTCCGAACCCGCGCCATGCCCGAAGGCCAGGGGCACGGCACCGAGCAACGCCGCCAGCGAAGTCATCAGGATCGGCCGCAGGCGCAGCAGGCAGGCTTCATGCACCGCCTCTCGCGGCGTCATGCCACCACGCTCGGCCTCCAGGGTGAAGTCGACGATCATGATCGCGTTCTTCTTGACGATGCCGATCAGCAGAATGATCCCGATCATGCCCAGCACCGACAGGTCCTGCCCGCAGATGATCAACGCCAGCAAGGCGCCGAAGCCGGCCGAGGGCAAGGTGGAAATGATCGTCAGCGGATGGATGGCGTTTTCATAGAGCACCCCGAGGACGATATAGACCGTCAGGATCGCCGCCAGGATCAGCCAGGGTTGCGACTTGAGCGAGTCCTTGAAGGCCTGGGCGGTGCCCTGGAAACTCCCCGACACCGTGTCCGGCAGGCCCACCGCCAGCGAAGCCTTCTCGATGGCGTTGACCGCATCGCTCAAGGCCTGCCCCGGGGCCAGGTCGAACGACAGGGTAATGGCCGGGAACACACCCTGGTGGTTGATGATGATCGGCGCCAGCTCGTTGCGGATACTCGCCAGCATATCCAGCGGCACCATCTCTCCGGAGGTGGAACGCACATACAGGTGCTTGAGAGTGTCGATGGACATCTGCCAGCGCGGATCGAGTTCGAGAATGACGTGGTTCTGGTCCAGTTGGGTGAACATGGTCGCGATCTGCCGTTGGCCGAAGGCGTCATAGAGCACGTCGTCGATCGCCTGCACATTGACCCCCAACCGCGCCGCCGAGGGCCGGTCGATCACCAGGGTCGCCTGGGGGGCGGCGCGCTGTTGGTCGGAGGTGACGTTGCGTAGTTGCGGCAACTGTTTGAGACGGTCCAGCAGCAACCCGCTCCAATGGTCCAGCTCCTGGCTGTCCGGGTCCTGCAAGGTGTACTGGTACTGGGTCTTGCTGGCCCGGCCGCCGATCTGGATATCCTGGTTGGCCTGCAGGAACAGCTTGATGCCCTGGACCTTGTCGAGGGCCGGCTGCAAGCGCGCGATCACCTGCTGGGCGCTGGCCGTGCGCTGGTCGAACGGCTTGAGGTTGACCATCACCCGGCCCTGGCTGACCGTCGGGTTGGGGCCGATCCAGTAATAGGCCTTGGCCACCGCCGGGTCGGCGCTGACGATATCGGCCAGCAGCGCAACGCGCTGGCGCATGGCCTCCGGCGAGATATCCGAGGCGGCTTCGGCGACGCCCTGGATCAGGCCGGTGTCCTGCTGCGGGAAAAAGCCCTTGGGGATATACAGGTAGAGCATCGCCGTGGCGACGAAGGTGGCGACCGCCACGGCCAGGGTCAGGCGCTGGTGATCGAGCACCCACTCCAGGCTGCGTCGGTAGCCCTCGTGAATCCGGTTGTAGACCGCCTCGCAGGCATCGCCGAAACGGCTCGGGCGCGACTCGTGTTCCGGTTTGAGCAGCCAGGCACAGAGCATCGGTGTCACGGTCAAAGAGACCACGCCGGACATCAGGATCGCCACGCTGACCGTCACCGCGAACTCACGCATCAGCCGCCCGACGATGCCACCCATCAACAGGATCGGCAGGAACACCGCTATCAGCGACACGGTCATCGAGACAATGGTGAAACCCACCTCGCGCAAACCGTCCACCGCCGCCTGGATCCGCGACTTGCCCATTTCCAGGTGGCGGACGATGTTTTCCATGACCACGATGGCGTCGTCCACCACGAAGCCGACGGCAATCGCCAGGCCCATGATCGACAGGTTGTCCAGGCTGTAGCCCAGCAGGTACATCACGGCAAAGGTCGCCACCAGCGACAGCGGGATGGTCAGGGTCGGGATCAGGGTCGCCGTGGCCTTGCGCAGGAACACGAAGATCACCACGACCACCAGGGCGATGGACAGCAGCAAGGTGAACTGCACGTCGTTGACCGAGGCATTGATGGTCTGGGTGCGGTCGCCGACCACCTGGACCTGCACATCCCGCGGCAAGGACGCGGTCAGGGCCGGCAGGCTGGCCTTGATATTGGCGATGGTCGACAGCACGTTGAAGCCCGGCTGCTTATGGATGTCGACGATCACCGTCGGCTGGCCGTCGATACCGGCGGCCTGCTGGGCGTCCTCGGCACCATCGATGACCCGGCCCAGGTCGCCGAGCTTGATCGGAACCCCGGCCTTGTAGGCCACCACCAGTTCGCGATAACCCTTGGGGTCGAGCAGTTGGTCGGTGGCATTGAGGGTCACCGAGCGATACTGGCCGTTGAGGTTGCCCTTGGGTTGATCGAGGGTGCTGAGGCCGACGATGCTGCGCACTTCCTCCAGGGTCAGGCCACGGGCCGCCAGGGCATCCGGGTCAATCTGGATGCGCACCGCCGGCTTCTGCTCGCCATGGAAATCCACCAGGCCGACGCCGGGCATCTGCGACAGGCGCTGGGCCAGGTAGTTGTCGGCGTAGCGATCCAGCTCCGGCAAGGTCCGCGTCGGCGAGGTCAGGGCCAGGGACAGCACGGTGAACTCCGCCGGGTTGACCTTGTTGAAGGTCGGCGTGCTGGTCATGGTTTTCGGCAAGGTCGCGCTGGCGGTGTTGATCGCCGTCTGCACGTCCTGGGCCGCGCCGTCGATATTACGCGACAGGTCGAACTGCAGGACGATCTGGGTCTTGCCCGAGGAACTCGAGGAGGTCATCGAGGTGACCTGGGGCACGGCGGCGAAGGCCCGTTCCAGCGGCGTCGCCACCGAGGTCGCCATGGTTTCGGCGCTGGCCCCGGAGAGCTTGGCGGTGACCTGGATGGTGGGAAAGTCCACCGTCGGCAACGGCGCCACCGGCAGTTGAAAATAGGCAAAAGTGCCCAGCAGCATCACCCCCAGGGCCAGCAGGCACAGGCCCGTGCGGCGCTGGATCAGACCGGCGAGCAGGTTCATGGCTTGCCTCCGGCGCTGCCGCTCAACGCCACCTCAGGTGCCGCCGGGCCCGTATCCAGGCTGACCGGCTTGACCTTGAGCCCGGGGGCGATCCGCGACTGGCCCTGGACCACCACCACTTCACCCGGCGCCAGGCCGTCCTTGATCCACTGCTGGCCGTCGACCACCGTCGCCGCCGTCACCTGCCGTGGCTCGACCCGCTGGTCGGCATTGACCACATAGACGAAGTCGCCCTTCTGCCCTTGCTGCACCGCATTGGCCGGCACCACGGTGACGGCCTTCTGGGTATTCACCAGCAGACGCGCACCCACCAGTTGGCCGGGCCAGAGCTGCTGGCCGGCATTGTGAAATTGCGCCTTGAGCTGGATCTGCCCGCTGGCGGCGATCACCTGGCTGTCGATAAAGCTCAGGGAGCCGCTCGCCAGTTGCTGATGGCCGTCGCGGCTCATGGCGAGCACCTGCAAGGGGGCCACGGCGTTTTCCTTGAGGATCCGCGCCAGGTCGTCCTGGGACACCGCGAAGGCCACCGAGATCGGGTCCATCTGCGTCAGGGTCACCAGGCCAGTGGCATCGGTGCCGTGGACAATCGAACCGACGTCCAGCAGGCGTTGCCCGGTGCGGCCGGTGAACGGCGCGTCGATCCGGGTGAACGCCAGTTGCAGGCGGGCATTCTCCAGGGCCGCCTGGTCGGCCTGGACCGTGGCCTGCTGGGCCGCCAACTGGGCCCGGTAGGTGTCGACATCCTGGGTCGGGCCGGCCTTGGCCGCTGCCAGCTTGCTGGCCCGGTCGAGGTTGACCTTGAGGTTGGCCAACTGCGCCTGGTCCTTGCTGACCAGCGCCTGGGCCTGAGCCACTTGCGCCTGGTAGACCCGTGGATCGATCTGCGCCAACTGGCTGCCGGCGTTGACCATCTGGCCTTCGGTAAACAGGACTTTCTGCAGCTCGCCGTCGACCCGCACCCGCACATTGACGGTGTTGAGGGGCTGGACATTGCCGATGGCGTCGATCCAGATCGGCAGGTCCTTTTGCCCCGCCGCCTGCATCACCACCGGGATGGCGCTATCAACAGGAGCTGTCGGTGCCGCCTGGACGCGGTCGATCCATTGGGTCTTGATCAACAGCGAAGCGCCGAGCATGGCCACGACCAGCAGGCCGAGGCGCAGACGACGAGGTTGGGATGGCGCCTGGGGTGAGTGCTTCATGGCTGAACGACCTGAAAGGGAGAAGAAGGAGTGGCGGCGGCCAGGGTCGGCGCGCTGAAATCGCCGCCGATGGCGCGAAACAGGCCGACGGCGGCCTGCAGATGCTGGAGGCGCACCTGGAGCAGGCTGTCTTCGGCCTGGTACTGGGTGCGCTCGACCACCAGCAGCGTCTGGAAATCGGTGGAGCCTAGGCGGTAACGAACCTGGGCCAGGCGCGCGGCTTCGCGGGCGGAGCCGACGGCGGCCTGGTTCAGGCTGTAGGCCTGGTCCAGTTGCCGCGCTGCGCTGAGCTGGGTTTCCACATCACGCAGGGCTTCGATGATCGAGGCGCGATAGCTGGCGGTCAGTTCCTGCACATGGGCCTGGTCGGCGTGCAGTTGTCCGGTCAGTTGGCCGCCGCTGAACACCGGCTGGGTGAGGTTGCCGACGATGCTCCAGATATGCCCGCCGGCCAGGGTGTCGATACCACCGAGCAGATCCAGGGAAAGGTTGGGCAGGAACGCTGCCCGGGCCACGCCGACGTCGTAGTTGGCTGAAACCAGGCGCGCTTCTGCGGCCTGGATATCCGGGCGTTGGCGCACCAGGCCGACGGGCAGGCCGACCTTGGGTTGTGGCACCTGGAGGGCGTCGAGCCCGGTTTGCTGGACCTCGAAGCCTTCAGGCGGCACGCCCACCAGTGTCGCCAGTTGATACTTGGCCGCGTCGAGCTGCTGTTGCAACAGCGGCACGGCGGCCTGGAAGGTTTGCTGGGCATTGCGCTGCTGTTCGACTTCCAGGCTCGACACCGCGCCCTGGCTGGCCTGCACCTGCACCAGATCAAGGACTTGGCTGGCATCGGCGGCAATGGACTGGGCCAGGCGCACGCGGTCTTGCAGCGAGAGGACCTGGAAATAGGTGTCGGCGATGCTCGCGCCGAGGGTCATGCGCAGGGTCTGGGCATCGAACTGGCTGGCATTGGCCAGGGCCTGGGAGGAATCGGCGGTGGCCCGTTGCTTGCCCCAGAAGTCCACCTCGTAGGTGGCTTCGGCGAAGACGCTGGATTTTTTCGTGCTGCCGTAGTTGTTCTGGCGCTGGTAGTTGCCGCCCAGGGACAGGTTGGGGTATTGCCCGGCACCGGCCACCTGGGCAATGGCCCGGGCCTGGTCGACCCGGCTCACGGCGGCCTTGAGGCTGTAGTTGTCGTTCAGGCCACGGGCAATCAGGCCATCGAGCTCGGCACTGTGGAACTCACGCCACCAGGGGCCGCCTGCCGCATCGGCTGAAGCGGCGGACGGGTCCTTGGCCGACCACTGCGGGGCCAGGGGCAAGGCCGGCTGCTGGTAGCCCGGCACCAGCGAGCAGCCACTCAACAGCGTCAGGCCGGCCAAGGCCAGGGTGCGGAACAGTCGGCTTGGGGCCTGAGGTGGATGAAAAACCTCGAATCTCGGCGTGAGACGCATCTACGGGATATCTCCAGAACCTGTGTGGCAGAGCCATCGATCAGATTCCGAAGCTATCAGGCGCAGGCCCGCGTCCCGTTCCTCCAAAGCTAAATTTTAGTTTAGGTAAATATCATGTGAACGCGGTTCCTTGTAGGAGCCAGCTTGCTGGCGATGGACGTCAACGATAACGCGGGGCATCTGATACCCAGCGGAGCCTGGACGACCATCGCGAGCAAGCTCGCTCCTACAGAGGCGGCGTTGACCGCAGTGGTGCATCAAGGGGGTCTTCGTCGTCCTGTAGCAACCGGTACCCGACCCCCGGCACGGTCTGGATCAGCGAATGGCTGAAGCCGGCATCCAGTTTGCGGCGCAACCGATAGATGTGTTTGTCGATCACGTTGTCGATGGGGTCGAAGTCATAGTCCCAGGCACTCTCCAGCAGCATGCTGCGGGTCACCACTTCATCGCAGTGGCGCATCAGCTTTTCCAGGATCAGCGACTCGCGCTGCTGCAGGGCAATGACCTGCCCTTCGCGGGTGGCGGTGCGCGCGGCGCAGTCCAGTTGCAGGCGGCCGACCCGCAAGGTCCGCGACAATCCCACCACCGGATCACGGCCACGCTGCAAGGCTTCGAGCCGGGCAAGCACCTCGACGAAGGCATAGGGCTTGGCCAGGTAATCATCACACCCGGCGCGCAGGCCTTCGACCCGCTGGGCGGTGGAATCCAGGGCGCTGAGCATCAGCACCGGCGTGCGCAAGCCCTGGCGCCGCAGTTCCTGGACCAGTGCGAGACCGTCCAGCCCCGGCAGTTTGCGGTCGACGATCAAGGCGTCGTAGATCCCTTCCAGGGCCATGTCCAGGCCACTGCGGCCGTCGTCGACGGTATCGGTGACGTGCCCGCTTTCATTGAGACCACGCACCAGGTAGCTGGCTGCCTTGGCGTCATCCTCGATGACCAGGATTCTCAAGACCGGCTCCGTGCTGGTTCAGCTAAACTTTTTTTCATATTGACGCGACCTTTCAGATAAACCCGGTTTGGCACACTATGCCGGTCGACCAGCCAACCACGATTCACTGGCCAGCCAGACTCCTCCGGGGTCCATGCAAGACTACCACCCTCTCTCATTCTGCGAAGTGCCCATGACCCATGTTCTGGTCGTCGAGGACGACCCCGCCACTGCCCGGGAGATCGAAGCCGCCCTGCAAGACCACGGCTTCGATGTCACCCACGTCGATAACGGTCGAGAAGGCCTGGTGCGCGCCATCAGTGACAGCTACGACGTTATCGTTCTCGACCGCATGCTCCCCGGTGCCCTCGATGGCCTGGGCATGCTCACCGCTTTGCGCGCTTCGGGTATCGCCACGCCGGTGCTGATCCTCAGCGCCCTCAGCGCGCTCGACGAACGGGTGCGTGGCCTGCGGGCCGGCGGTGACGACTACCTGACCAAGCCCTTCGAGTTCATCGAGCTGACCGCCCGCCTCGATGCCTTGAGCCGCCGCCGGGTCGCTCCCAGCGAGGAACGGGTCAACCGCCTGCGGGTCGGCAACCTGGAGCTGGATCTGCTCAAGCGCAGCGTCAAGCGCGGCGAACGGATGGTCGAGCTGTTGCCCCGGGAATACGCCCTGCTCGAATACCTGGTGCAACACGCCGAGCAGGTGGTGACACGGACCATGCTGTTCGAGGCCGTGTGGAACTACGCCTATGACGAACGCACCAATGTCATTGAAGTGCATATGGGCCGTTTGCGCCGCAAGGTCGATGGCGACGGCGAGGAACCGATGATCCATACCATTCGCGGGGCAGGCTATGTTCTACGCTCACCTGCGTGAAATCCCCCGCACCATCAGTTTCCGCACGGCGCTGATGTCCCTGGCGCTGTTCAGTTGCTCGTTCCTCGCGCTGTTCGGTTATATCTATTGGCAAACCGCCGGCTACCTGATGGCCGAGGTCGATACCGCCCTTTATCGGCAGATCGACAACCGTAGCGCGCAGCCCGAAGACCTGCGCCTGGCGGAAATCCGCAAGCACTCCGAACAGGATATCGACGGTCGCCTGCCCCACGGCCTCTATGATGCCCAAGGCCAGCTGATTGCCGGACCGGTCATTGAAATGCCGGCCTTCAAGGGCTACGACAAACCCGCCGAATTCAACTGGAAGCAGCCGCAAAAAAAGAGCCGGCCGATCCGCTTCGTCATGCATCGCCTGGACAATGGCCAGACCCTGATGGTGGCCCAGGATATCCATGACCTCAGCGAGTTCGACGAGTTGCTGGTCAACGCGATGGTCTCCGGCGGCTCGCTGCTGCTGGTGGTGGGCCTGCTCGGGGCGGTCGGGCTGGGCTACGCGGCGCGCCGACGGCTGGATGTGCTGACCCGTTCCATCGAACGCATCGTCAAGGGCCACCTCAACGAGCGCCTGCCGACCCGTGGCAATCGTGACGATATCGACCGTATCGCCACTGTAGTGAATCAGATGCTTGACGAGCTGGAGCGCCTGATGAGCGAGGTCAAGGGGGTCTGCGACGATATCGCCCACGACTTGCGCACGCCCCTCACCCGTTTGCTCGCGGGCCTGGAGCGAGCCCAGCGGCGACACCTGCGGGAAGAGGAATACCAGGCGGCCATCGACAACGCCATCGAGGATGCCCAGGGTTTGCTGTCGACCTTCCGCGCGCTGTTGCGGATTTCCGAGATCGAAGCCAGCGCCCGGCGCAGCAGCTTTGCCGAGATCGACCTGAACCGTATCGCCGCCGATGCCGCCGAGTTTTTCGAGCCCTTGGCCGAAGAGCGTGGTATCGAACTGACTTTGAATTGCGCGCCCGCGCCCTGCCTGATTTTCGGCGATGCGCAGTTGCTGTTCGATGCGACCTGCAACCTGCTGGACAACGCCATCAAGTTTTCGCCTGACCATAGCCGGGTGCAGGTGGCGGTAATGGATACCCCGGACAGACGTGGACTGTGCGTGGTGGACAATGGTCCGGGGATTCCAGAAGCCGAGCGCGAAGCGGTGTTCCGGCGGTTGTACCGTTCCGAGTCCAGTCGGCATACGGCGGGCAACGGGCTGGGATTGAGCATGGTGGCGGCGGTGGCACGGCTGCATGACATGCGCCTTGAGGTGCAGGACGCCCAGCCGGGTTGCCGGATCGAGTTGATCGTCAGCGCCTGAACATGCCGCGACGTCAGAGCTTGGCGATCGAGACTTCAGTGGATTTGACGAAGGCGATTACTTCACTGCCTACCGCCAATTCGAGGTCGCGTACCGAACGCGTGGTGATCACCGAGGTGACAATCCCCGACGCGGTCTGCACGTCGATCTCGGACAGCACCTCGCCAATGAGGATTTCCTTGATGACGCCGCGGAATTGGTTACGAACGTTGATCGCTTTGATCGTCATGGGGTTGTTTCCTTTTCGTGGTAGGCGGTGCACCTGGGCTTCAGGTGCTGGAGGCTAAAATGCGCCAGCCCTGCAACTTATAAAAGGAATTAATAATAATTATTTTATTCGATTAAGATATAAGAAAGGGAAAGCTGGCAGGTTTCATTGAGTCGTCACCCCAGAGGTGTAAAATCAATGTCCCAGCGCGGTGGCCCATTAAAGCCCCCTGCGCCCCTGCGGAGAGCGCATGAAGAAGGTTATCGCGTTGGTATCGGGCTTGCCCCTGATGCTGGCGCTGAGTGGTTTTACCACCCGGCAACACCCAGGCGACCAGGTCACGCTGGACGACTACACACGCCACAAGATCGAGTTCATCGAAACCCGGATCCTCAAGCACGCCGGCCACGAGCAAGGCGAACGGATCAAGAATATCTCCGCCAACTTCCTCGGTACGCCTTATGTGGCGCATATGCTGGTCGGCTCCGCGACCGCGCCGGAACAACTGGTGATCGACTTCCGCGGCCTGGATTGCTTCACCTACCTGGATTACGTCGAGGCCCTACGCAAATCCGACAGCCTGCCGCGCTTCGTCGAAAACCTGGTGCGCACCCGTTACGCCGAGGGCAAGGTCAGCTACACCGAGCGCAGGCACTTCTTCACCGATTGGGCCCACACCCAGCCCCTCAACGCCCGGGATGTTACGACCCAGGCGAGCCCCAGGGCGACCACCGTCACCAAGATCCTCAACGCACAAGGGGACGGCAGCGGCGGCACGCTGATCCCGTCGGTGGGCACGGTCAAGCGCGCCATCACCTACATCCCCAGCGAGTGGATCGACGACGCCGTGGTCAGCCGCCTGAAAACCGGTGACTACATCGGCATCTACACCCCGGCCGAAGGGCTCGACGTCACCCACACCGGCATCTTCATCATGACCGACAAAGGCCCGGTGCTGCGCAATGCCTCCGCCCGTGAAGCCAACCACAAGGTGGTGGATTCGCCGTTCATGGATTACGTCAAGAAAACCCCGGGCATCGTAGTCCTCAGGGCGATCTGACCACCTCAGCCCGACGACGTCAGGCCACTGGCGCAGATAAAATCGATGAACGCGCGCAGCTTGGGTGTCAGGTAGCGACTCGACGGCCAGACCACCTGCATCTGTAGCGTACGCAGGATCCGTCCCGGCAGTATCGACTCCAGCTCTCCGGCCGCCAGGGCCTCGCGCACGGCGAACTCGGGCACGCAGGCAATGCCCAGGCCCTGCCGGGCGCTATGGATCAGCATGTCCAGGTTGTTGCAGACCATGGTCTCCGGCACCTTCAGCTCGGCCCCCGCGACCAGTCCCTCCAACGGCCACTTCTCCAGCTTGCCGGTGGAGGGCATCCGATAATGCAGGCACTGGTGCTCCAGCAGTTGCTCCACAGCCTGCGGGTAGCCCCTGGCGGCGAAATACCCCGGTGCGCCGACCAGATGAAACGCAAAGCTGCCCAGCTTCCTGGCCATCAGCCGCGAATCGTGCAATTGCCCGGTACGCACCACGGCGTCAAAGCTCTCCTCGACCACGTCCACCAGGCGATCGGTGAAGTCCAGTTCCAGGCGGATTTCCGGGTACTCGCGCATGAACGACGACAGTTGCATAAACAGCACATTGCCCTGCAACGGCAGGCTGATGCGCAACTTGCCCCGTGGCGCATCGCTGGAGCTGGACAGTTCCTGCTCGGCCGCCTCCAGTTCGTTGAGCACCCGCCGGCAGCGCTCCAGAAACAGCGCGCCTTCAGCGGTCAGGTTGAGGCTGCGGGTATTGCGATGGAACAACCGCGCACTGAGCTTGTGTTCCAGGCGGGCAATGCTTTTGCCCACGGCCGAGGCGGACACCCCGAGCAAGCGGCCGGCAGCGACAAAGCTGCGACTTTCGGCGACCTGCACGAACACGGTGATGCCATTGAGCTTATCCATCACTCATTCCCTTGATTAAGGACAAAAAGGTCCGTGTAGCCCGGAATTGTAACTTCTTTTTCCCTGATCGGCCCCGCCCTACCATCGATCCATCAGCTTGACCCATCCACCACCCGGGGCCCGATATGACCGTCAACGAACCGCTACGCCCACTGCAATCCCTTCGTCCTGTCGAGACAACCCGCCTGGCGTCGCGCATCGACGCCGTGCTCGAACAGACCCTGCATGACCGGCGCCTGGTCGGTGCCGTGGTCCTGGTCGCCCATCGCGGACAACTGGTCTATCAGCGCGCGGCCGGCCTGGCCGACCGTGAGGCCCGGCTGCCAATGCGCCAGGACGCCCTGTTCCGCCTGTCCTCGGTCTCCAAGCCGATCACCTCGGTGGCGGCCCTGGCGCTGATCGCCCAGGGTCGTATCAACCTGGACGACAACATCACCCACTGGCTGCCGCACTTCAAGCCGACCCTGGCCGACGGCACGCCGGCGTTGATCACCGTACGCCAATTGCTGACCCACACCGCCGGTTTCACCTACGGTTTCCTGGAGAGCGATCAAGGCGGCCCTTATCTCGAGGCCGGCGTCTCCGACGGCATGGACCGTACCGAACTCTCGCTGGAAGAAAACCTGCATCGCCTGGGCCAGGCCCCGCTGCTCTACAAACCGGGGAGTCAGTGGGGCTACTCGATTGCCACCGATGTGCTGGGCGGGGTAATCGCCGCCGCCCACGGCACCTCGCTGGCCGAGGCGGTGGAGCAGTTGGTCGCCCGCCCGCTGGGCTGGCGCGATAGCGGGTTCCGGGTGACCGACGTCGACCGCCTGAGCCCGGCCTATCTCAATGACCAGCCACAGCCACGACGCATGCAGGGGCTGGAAGTGGTCCCGGTGTTTGAAGGCACCGCCGGCATCCGGCTGGACCCGGACCGCGCCCTGGACACCCAGGCCTATGACTCCGGCGGTTCGGGCATGGTCGGCAGCGCCGGGGAGTTTCTCCAGCTTCTGGAAACCCTGCGCAAAGGCGGCGCGCCGCTACTGCCCAAGCACTTGGTGGCGGAAATGGGCAGCAGCCAGACCGGCGACCTGGAGCTGGCCAACTGGCCGGGACGCGGCTTCGGCCTCGGCTTCACGGTACTCAAGGACCCGTCTGCCGCGCAGACCGCCGAATCCGTCGGCACCTGGCGCCTGGGCGGTGCCTACGGACACTCCTGGTTCGTCGACCCGGCCCAGGAGTTGACGGTGGTGGCTTTTACCAACACGGCCTTCGAAGGCATGTTCGGGCAATTCACCGTCGACCTCTGCAACGCGGTCTACGGCCAGTAACACTGTGCCGGCCCCTGTTCGCGGGGGCCGGGATGCACCGGTTCATACCCAATAAAGACGGTTTGCCCAGCACCCCGCGACCAACAATGTCTGCATAGCCGTACCCCTCGCAACATTGCCTGCCAGTTCGCTACGCCATTGACGAGTGTGTTTTGACAAGGGAGCACGCCCGAAACGCGCAAGCGTTGTCGAGCGCGCCATGACTTTATGGGATGGGGATCGGATCATGAACAAAGCAGAGCTCTACCACACGCATGTACACAGCAAGCTCGATTCACTGACCGGAATACGCTTTCTCGCCGCGGCAATGGTGTTCCTGTTCCACGCGTCACTGACGCGGATCATCGGTTTCAACCCCTATGCCGACACGCAGGTGATCGAGGTCTTCCAGCGCACCTTCAGCGGCGGCGGATGGCTGGGGGTGTCGTTCTTCTTCGTGCTCAGCGGCTTTGTCATCGCCTGGTCGGCGCGCAAGGGCGACAGCCTGGGCAGTTTCTGGCGACGCCGGCTGCTGAAAATCTTTCCCAACCATATCGCCACCTGGTTGCTGGCCATGGTCCTGTTCGCCGTACCGACCGCCAGCGTGGCGATCTGGCTGCCCAACCTGTTGCTGGTGCATGCCTGGATTCCGCGGATGGACACCTTCCTCAGCGTGAACGGTCCGTCCTGGTCGCTGTGCTGCGAACTGCTCTTTTACCTGCTGTTCCCATTGGTGCTCAAGCTGGTCTGGAAGATCGCCGAGGAGCGCCTGTGGTACTGGGCCTGGGCGATGGTCGCCGGCCTGGCCCTGACCCAGCTCGCGATACGCCAGTGGGCCGCGGCCGCGCCGCTGATCAATGAGTACCCGATCTCACTGATTCAGTGGTGGTGGGCCTACTACTTCCCGCCGGCACGCCTGTTCGAGTTCGTCCTGGGCATGCTCATGGCGCGCATCCTGATGGCCGGGCGCTGGATCGACCTCGGCGTGCCCCAGGCCTTCGCGCTGCTGGCCGTCGGCTATGTGGCAGGCATGTGGGTACCGTTCCAGTACAGCCTGAACCTGGTCACCCTGGTGCCGGTGGCCGCGTTGATCACCGCCATCGCCGCCAGTGACCTCAAAGGCCGCAAGAGCCTGCTCAACAGCGCCTGGATGGTCTGGCTGGGGGAAATCTCTTTCGGTTTCTACATGATTCACCTGCTGATCATGACCGTCATCACCCAATTGCTCGGCGGGCGCCTGTTCGACAACGGGACCGCCAGCCTGATCGTCGCGGCGACGTTCGCCCTCTCCGTACTGGGTGGCTGGCTGCTGTTCAACTTCATCGAGCGACCGGTCATGCAGCGCTGGGGCAGGCCCGGCAACACCAAGGCACTGGGCAGCATGGCGCAAGCCTGAACCCGGGTCTTCATTCACACTTTCAACAGGAAGCCATGCTCATGGACTCGATCAGACCCCGGCGCTCGGGCCGCGCCCTCCTGCTACGCGCCAGCCTTGCCTGCGCCATCGTCGCCGCACTGGTTGTGGTGCTGCGCGGCAGCCCCTCGACCCTCGCCAAGGCCGCCGTGGCACCACCGGCCGCCGAGGTCGACGTGGCCATGGCCCTGTCGCAAGCGGTGACGGACTGGCAGGAGTATTCAGGCCGCCTGGAGGCCGTGGAAAAGGTGGTGATCCGTCCGCTGGTCTCGGGCACCGTGGTCGCCGTGCACTTCAAGGACGGAGCCCTGGTCAAGGCCGGCGACCTGCTCTTCGAGATCGACGCCCGGCCCTACACCGCCGAAGTGGAGCGGGCCCAGGCGCAACTGGCGGCGGCCAGGTCGCGCGCCGTCTACACCAGCACCGATCTGGGCCGGGTACAGCGCCTGATCAGCGCCAATGCGGTGGCCCTGCGCGAGCTGGACCAGAAGCAGAACGCCGCCAGCGAAGCCGCGGCCGAGGTCCGGCAGGCCCAGGCCCAGCTGGACAATGCCCGCCTGAACCTCGCCCATACCCGGATCAGCGCGCCAGTCAGCGGGCGTATGTCGCGGGCCTTGGTCACCGCGGGCAATATCGTCAGCGCCGGTGAAAACGCCGCGCCGCTGAGCACCCTGGTGTCGTTGTCGCCGATCTATGCGGCCTTCGATGTCGACGAGCAGACCTTCCTGCGCTACCTCAACCACGGCACCGGCCCTGGCACCACGGCCGCGGTGCCGGTGATGCTCGGCCTCGCCAATGAAACCGACTATCCGCGCCAGGGCAGCCTGGCCTCGCTGGACAACCAACTGGACGTGCAGTCGGCGACCCTGCGGGTACGTGCCAGCTTCGACAACACCGACGGCCTGCTGCGCCCCGGCATGCTCGCCAGGATCAAGCTCGGCGGCGGGCCGCCGCACCAGGCGGTGCTGATCGACGACAGCGCGATCGGCACCGACCAGGACAAGAAGTTCGTGCTGGTGGTCGGCGCCAACGACCGGGTCGAGTACCGACGTATCAACCCCGGCAACCGAGTGGGCAACCTGCGGGTCGTCGACGCCGGCCTGCAGGCCGGCGAACGGGTGGTGGTCAACGGCCTGCACCGGGCGCGCCCCGGCGATACCGTCAAGCCGCTGCTGGCGCAACGTGCGGACGCAGGGAGCGGACAATGAGGTTTTCGCGCTTTTTCATTGACCGGCCGATCTTCGCCGGCGCGCTCTCGACCCTGATCCTGCTCGCCGGGATCATCGCGCTGTTTCGCCTGCCCGTCTCGGAATACCCCGATGTGGTGCCGCCGCTGATCGTGGTCAACGCCCAGTACCCGGGCGCCAATCCGGCGGTGGTGGCGCAGACCGTGGCCGCGCCGCTGGAGGAGCAGATCAACGGCGTCGAGAACATGCTGTACATGCAGTCCCAGGCCAACAGCGACGGCAACCTCACCCTCAGCGTCACCTTCAAGGTCGGCACAGACCCGGACCAGGCCCAGCAACTGGTGCAGAACCGCGTCTCCCAGGCGCTGCCGCGCCTGCCGGAGGATGTCCGGCGCCTGGGGGTGGTGACCATGAAGTCGTCGTCGACCCAGACCCTGGCCATCCACCTGGTCTCGCCGGATGACCAGTACAACGCCACCTACCTGCGCAACTACGGCATTCTCAATATCAAGAACCAGCTGGAGCGCATTCCCGGGGTCGGCGAAGTGCGTATCTGGGGCGGCGGCGACTATGCGATGCGCATCTGGCTGGACCCGCAGAAAGTCGCCCAGCGCGGCCTGAGCGCCAGTGAGATCGTTGCCGCGATCCGCGAACAGAACGTCCAGGTCGCCGCCGGGGTGATCGGCGGGCAACCCATGCGCACCGACGTCGCCCAGCAACTTTCGGTCAACACCCAAGGCCGGCTGAAAACCGAAAAGGAATTCGGCGATATCATCGTCAAGACCTCGCCGGGCGCCGCCGTGACCTTTCTGCGCGATGTCGCGCGGATCGAACTAGCCGCGTCGGACTACGGTTTGCGCTCGCTGGTCGACGGCAAGCCGGCGGTGGGCTTCGGGGTGTTCCAGATGGCCGGCGGCAATGCCCTGGCGATCTCCGACCAGGCGCGGGAAATCATGCGCCAGGCCAAGGCCGACATGCCCAGCGGGGTCGATTATCGGATCGTCTTCGACCCGACCCAGTTCGTGCGCTCCAGCATCCTGGCGGTGATCCAGACCCTGCTCGAATCGACGCTGCTGGTGGTGCTGGTGGTGATCCTGTTCCTGCAGACCTGGCGCGCCTCGATCATTCCGCTGCTGGCCATGCCGGTCTCGATCATCGGCACCCTGTCGCTGATGCTCGCCTGCGGCTTTTCGATCAACGCCCTGTCGTTGTTCGGCATGGTGCTGGCCATCGGCATCGTGGTGGACGACGCCATAGTCGTGGTGGAAAACGTCGAACGCAACATCGCCGCCGGACTCAAGCCCAAGGCCGCCGCCTACAAGGCCATGGACGAGGTCAGCAAACCGATCATCGCCATCACCCTGACCCTGGTCAGCGTGTTCGTGCCGCTGGCCTTCATGCCCGGGCTGACCGGGCAGTTCTACCAGCAGTTCGCGATGACCATCGCCATTTCCACGTTGATCTCGGCGTTCAACTCCCTGACCTTGTCCCCCGCCCTCTGCGCCCTGCTGCTGCAGGCTCATGACAGCCCCAAGGACCGCCTCAGCCGTGGCATCGACCGACTGCTGGGGCCGCTGTTCAACCGTTTCAACCGGTTCTCGGCGTGGGCCGAACGCGCCTATGGCAACCGCCTGGGCCGAGTCATCCAGCGCAAGAGCATGACCCTCGGCCTGTACGCACTGCTGCTCGGCCTGACGGCCTGGCTCGGGCATTCGTTACCGGGCGGCTTCGTCCCGGCCCAGGACAAGGAGTTCCTCGTCGGCCTGGCGCAATTGCCCAATGGTGCCTCGCTGGAGCGTTCCGAACAGGTGATCCAGCGGATGAACGAGATCGCCCTCAAGCAACCCGGCGTCGCCCATACCCTGGAGTTCCCGGGGATGTCGGTCAACGGCCTGATGAACTCGTCGAGCGCCGGGATTATTTTCGTCATCCTCGAACCCTTCGCCAAGCGACATGACCCGCAGATGAGCGCCGGCGCCATCGCCGCCGCGCTGAACCAGGAGTTCGCCGGCATCAAGGAGGCCTTTACCGGCGTATTCCCGCCGCCCCCGGTGCTCGGGCTAGGGACCCTGGGCGGCTTCAAACTGCAACTGGAAGACCGCGGCGCGCTGGGTTTCGAACAACTCAATGATGCGGTTCACGCGTTCCTCAAGCAGGCCGCGCAGGCGCCGGAGCTGGGGCCGATGTTCTCCAGCTACCAGATCGACGTGCCACAGTTGAAGGTCGACCTGGACCGGATCAAGGCCAAGCAGTCGCAAGTCTCCCTGACCGATGTGTTCGAGACCCTGCAGATCTACCTGGGCTCGCTCTATGTCAACGACTTCAACCTGCTGGGCCGGGTCTACCAGGTACGGGTGCAGGCCGACTCGGAGTTCCGCGCCCACGCCGACGACATCGGCCAGCTCAAGACCCGCAACGCCGAGGGGCGCATGGTGCCGCTGGCCAGCCTGGTGGAGGTCCACCCCACCTACGGGCCGGAAATGGTCGTGCGCTACAACGGCTACACCGCCGCCGACCTCAATGGCGGGCCCGCCCCCGGCTATTCCTCGGGCCAGGCCCAGGCCGCGGTGGAACGCATCGCCGCGCAGACGTTGCCCAAGGGAGTCAAGTACGAATGGACCGAGTTGACCTACCAACAGATCATCTCCGGCGACGCCACCCTGTGGATCCTGCTGATCTGCATGCTGCTGGTGTACCTCGTACTCGCCGCCCTCTATGAAAGCCTGCTGCTGCCGGTGGCGATCCTGCTCATCGTGCCCATGGGCATCATGTCCGCGCTGCTCGGGGTCTGGCTGACCCAGGGCGACAACAACATCTTTACCCAGATCGGCCTGATGGTGCTGGTGGGCCTGGCCAGCAAGAACGCCATTCTGATCGTCGAATTCGCCCGCGAACTCGAACAACAGGGGCACGGTATCGTCCGCGCGGCCATCCAGGCCAGCCAGTTGCGTTTGCGGCCGATCCTGATGACCTCGATCGCTTTCATCATGGGCGTCGTGCCCCTGGTGCTGTCCACCGGCGCGGGGGCCGAGATGCGCCATGCCATGGGCATCGCGGTGTTCTTCGGGATGCTCGGGGTGACCCTGTTCGGCTTGCTCTTCACGCCCCTGTTCTATGTCGGATTACGCCTGCTGGCGAGCCGTCGGGCCGCGCCGCCAATACAGCGATCCGTGCCGGGTATTGCGGAACCCGAGGTCCGCTAAGAAGGGACCAGCAGCCTGTTTTTCGGCGTTCGCGCCCGCCCTACAGTTATTTCCCATCCATGAAACGTGAGAACACCCCATGACACGCGCCGTGCGCTTTTATCAATACGGTGGCCCCGAGGTGCTGAAGATCGATGACATCGATGTTCCTGCCCCCGGGCCCGACGAGGTCCTTATCCGGGTCAAGGCCATCGGCCTGAACCGGGCGGAATCGATGTTCCGCAGCGGCCAATACCTGGAGCAGGCCGAGTTCCCCTCGCGCCTGGGCTATGAAGCGGCGGGCATCGTCGAGTCGGTGGGTACCCATGCCGGACAGTTCGCCGTGGGCGAGCACGTCAGCCTGATCCCACCCTCCTCGATCGCACGTTGGGGAACCTATGCCGAGTTGGCCGTGGTACCCGCCGCCATGCTGGTCCGGCACCCCGCCTCACTGTCCTTTGTCCAGGCCGCCGCGGTCTGGATGCAATACGTCACCGCCTGGGGCGCGCTGGTGCATGTCGCGAAGCTGCAAGCGGGCGAGTTCGTTCTGATCACCGCGGCCTCGAGCAGCGTCGGCCTGGCCGCGATCCAGATCGCCAACCAGCTCGGTGCGATCCCCATTGCCGTCAGTCGTACACGGGCCAAGGGCCAGGCGTTGCTCGACGCCGGCGCGGCCCACGTACTGGCCAGCGAACAGGAGGACTTCCTCCGGCAGGTCGAGCGGATTACCGACGGCAAGGGCGCCCGGGTGATCTTCGATCCGGTGGGCGGTCCCTTCCTGGAGACCCTGGTGGACGCCGCCGGCGAAAGCGCGATCATTCTGATCTATGGTGCGTTGAGCTCGGCGCCGACGCCTTTCCCGCTGTTCAAGGTATTGGGCAAGAGCCTGGCCTTGCGCGGTTATCTGTTGCACGAGATCAGCTCCCGGCCCGACCTGCTGGACGCGGCGAAGGCCTATGTCATCGCCGGTCTCGAAGCCGGGACGCTGAAACCACTGATCGCCAGGACCTTCGACTTCGAGCAGATCGTGGACGCCCACCGCTACCTGGAGTCCGGCGAGCAACTGGGCAAGGTGGTGGTTTCACTGGAGTCCGGATCATGAAAATCCTCCATCCGATCTACTTCCTGGCCCTGGGCCTGTTCGGCGTCTACACCATCGAATTCGGCGTGGTGGGCATCCTCCCGGTGATTATCGAGCGCTTCGCCATCAGCGCCTCCCAGGCCGGCCTGCTGGTGGGACTGTTCGCGCTGATCATCGCGGTGTTCGGCCCGGTGATGGTCTTGCTGCTCTCGCGCTTCAACCGCAAGAAAATGCTCACCCTGGCGCTGTTCGTGTTCGCCGGCACCAGCGTGCTGTCGGCCTATGCACCGAACTTCGAATCGCTGATGGTCCTGCGCATCATCCCGGCGCTGTTTCACCCGGTGTACTTCTCGCTGGCGTTCGTCGCCGCCACCGCGCTGTACCCGCCCGAGGAGTCGACGCGGGCCGCGGCCAAGGCGTTTGTCGGCACCAGCATGGGCATGGTCCTGGGGGTGCCGCTGACCACCCTGATCGCCGCGCAGTTTTCCTATGAGACTTCGTTCCTGTTTTGCGCGGCGGTCAACTGCATCGCCGGCCTGGGGATCATTGCACAATTGCCGGATGCCCCGGGCAAGGCGAACGTGTCCTACAAGGAACAACTGGCGATCCTGCGCAAGTTCCCGCTGTGGCTGAATATCACCGCCTCGACCCTGATCTTTGCCGCGATGTTTTCCGTGTACAGCTACTCGGCCGAGTACCTGGCCAAGGAAGCGGGAATGAGCGCGCAGTGGATCAGTATCCTGCTGGTGGTGTTCGGCATCGGTGGGGTCGCCGGCAACCTGTATGCCGGCAAGCTGATCGGTCAGAACATGGTGCGCACCACCCTGCTCCATCCGATCCTGCTGGCCGGCGCCTATGGCCTGCTGTACCTGTTCGCCAGTCCGTCCCTGCCGGCCATGCTGCTGATCGTGCTGATCTGGGGCGCGACCCATACCAGCGGGCTGATCGTCACGCAGATCTGGCTCACGTCCGAGGCACCGGAGGCTCCGGAGTTCGCCACCGGTATCTACATTTCCTTTATCAACCTGGGCGTGACCATCGGTTCCACCACCGGCGGCTGGTTCCTTGCGCGCCTGGGCTTGCAGGGCACCCTGTACAGTGGTTTCCTGTTTGCCGCGCTGGCCGTATTGGTCATTGCGGTAAAAGTGCTGTTCTTCAGCGGCGCTTCCGACAAGGAAAGCGCCCCCGTCGCAGCAGACTGACTGACTCGATTCAATATGGCCCGCACGGATGGGGGTTGTTTCTTATCCGTGCGCGGCCGTTTCGAATCCATCTTCCCAAACAAGGATCTCCAGGATGGAAGCCTTTGGGGCGACCGCCGGGATGAAACTTCCATCGAGAATCGATCGAGGCGGCATGACTACCTTTCCTGTGCAACCCTCTTCCTGTGATTGGTCCGAACGCCTGGACACCCCGGACGCAGCCCTGTTCGACTGGGAGAACCTGCGTCATTACGTCACCTTCGCCCGCACCCAATCACTGAGCAGCGCCGCCAGGGAACTGGGGGTCGAACATGCAACCGTGGCGCGGCGCATCGCCGCGCTGGAGTCCTCGCTGAACCTCAAGCTGGTGGACCGACGCAAGCGCAATTACGAGATGACCCCCTTTGGCCATCGCATCGCCGAAATCGCCGGCCGGATGCAGAAGGACGCCAAGGCCATTGCCAAGATGGCCCTGTCGGTACGCACCGAAATGGTCGCCGACCTGAGCGTCAGCGCCCCGCCCCTGCTGACCTCGGAATTCATCGCGCCACACCTGGGACGCCTGCGCCAGGAACATCCCTCGATCAATGTCAGCCTGCTGATGCAGGACGATATCGGCAACGGCGGCAACCCGGAACCGGACCTGATGATCCGCCTGTGCCGGCCGACCCAGATGGACCTGGTGGCGCGCAAGTTCGGCACCGTCTCCTTTGGTCTCTATGGCAGTTCGCACTACCTGGCCACCCATACCCGCGAGCAATACGAATACATCCTTTACGACGAAAGCATGGAGCATTCGCGGCAACAGGTGTGGCTGCGCGAAATCGCCGCTGAGCGCCCCGTGGTCCTGCGGGCCCGCAGCCTGGAGGTACAGGCATCGGCGGCGCGGGCGGGCATCGGCATGGCCTTGTTGCCCAACTTCTATGCCCGCAAGGACCCGATACTGGAGAAAGCCCAGCTGAATTGTTCGGACTTGATGATTGATATCTGGCTGGTGGTCCACGAAGATATGCGCAAAGAAGCGCCTATTCGGTCACTGATGGACTTCCTGGTCAGCTGTTTTCCGACCGAGGCATTCTTTTAATTGCCTTTTGTGTGCCTCAGTAGTGCAATTTGCAATTAACACAAGGTGAATTTTTTAACACCCTGGGGCGAACACGGGGAGTTTACAAACAATCCCGTAGATTCCAGTATCAACGCCAAGAACAAGAAACAGATTTCCCCGAGCGCCGAAACCCATGCCAAGGTTTTCGTGACTCGCCCTCCGGACACGGTACACACCTCTCCGGCCGGGCAATAATTTAATAATAAAAAAGCGCCAACTTCCCAGACTCATCGCGAATAAGCGATGCGTGCGGAAGTGTCCGACGCGGAATACACCCTTGATTTTTTTCCGTTCAGGCCTTCATGGCCCATGACGTTTGCCGTTTAAAAAAACTTGCCCAAGAACCCCAGAATGACGGGACTGTTACGACTGACAAACCCAGGATGCGCTTGCGTGCGCCTCTGGAGTTTTACAGAGAACCCACAGAAGGAATTGAATCATGAGCCAAGTAAAGATCATTGATGTAACGCTCCGTGATGGTGGTTATCGTAATAACTTCGCCTTTACTACCGACTATGCAGCCAATGCCGTGGGGCATTTGGCGGACGTGGGTGTCAACCATGCGGAAATTGGCTATTGCAATGGCTCTTTCGTGCGCAAGAAAGAGCACGGCCTGAGTAGCTCGGTCAGCCCCTTGTATATCGATTCGCTGCGCCGCGCGGCCCATGGCCAGTTGGGACTCTGCGTCATGGTGCATCCGCGCAACGTCACCGAAGCCGACTTTGAAATGCTCGCCGAACAGGGCATAGGGATGATCCGGGTGTGCCTGCGCAACGAACAACTCGAACCGGGCCTGGCGACCCTCAAACTGGCCAAGTCATTCAACTTCCAAGTCAGTGCCAACATCACCCATATCACCACCCAGACACCGGGCATCATCACTGAGATGGCCTTGCGGTCCGAGGGCGCCGGGGCCGATATCATCTGTTTCGCCGACTCCAACGGCAACATGATTCCCGATGACGTGGAACGCCTGATCAGCCGGATTTCCCGCCGGGTCCATGCGCCCCTGGGTTTCCACGCCCACAACAACCTGTCCCTGGCCCTTTCCAATGCCATCGCCGCCATCGATGCCGGGGCCGAGTACATCGACACCTCGATCTGCGGCATGGGCAAGGGCGCCGGCAATCTGCACCTGGGCATGTTTATCGCCTATCTGGAGCGCATCGGCAGCGGCCGGGATTATGACCTGGTCAAGGCCCTGCAACTCTCCGAGTACACCGCGCAAAGCGTACCGCTGAGCAGCCTGCCCGCACCGCTGATGGACGTGATGCTGGGCGCCTACAACCTGCCCTTCGATGTCCAGCAGCGGCTGGAAGACACCATGTCCCGATTGCAGATCAGCTCGACCTTCCAGGCCCTGCGGGCCATGCACGAGCAGGACCTGTTCCAGCGTCATGCCCTGCGCCCGACGGTGATTTCCCGACCCAGTTTCCCGACGCACCTGTCCGCAGAAGGAAAAATGTGATGAACACCCTGCCTCCAACGACATCCCCACGCCGACCGGCGCGGCACCGGGTCTGCGTACTGCCCGGCGACGGCGTCGGCGTCGAAGTGGTCAACGCCCTGCTGCCGATCTTCGACGCCCTGCAACTGCCCATCGAACTGGATTTCGGCCAGATCGGCTGGGAATGCTGGCGCCAGAACGGCGACCCCGTGCCCGCCGAAACCTGGGCGAAAATCGCCGCCGCCGACGCCACCCTGCTCGGCGCCATCACCAGCAAGGGCTTGCACGAAGCCGAGGCCGAGTTACCTGCGGCCTTGCGCGACACGGGGCGGACCTACGTGTCGCCGGTGATTCAGTTGCGCCAGCGGCTGAGCCTCTACGCCAATGTGCGTCCGGTGACCGATGTGCTCGGTGACAACCGCTTCCGCTTCACGGTGATCCGCGAAAACACCGAGGGGCTGTACGCGGGACTCGACTTCGCCAGCATCCCCGCCGAGTTCGAACCCTTGCTCAAGGCCAAGGAACTGGCGGGCGCGCCCTGGACCCGCGCCAGCGCCGACGACGCGACCATGACGGTGCGGCTACAGACCCGCGCCGGCCTGACCCGCCTGTTCAAATTCGCCTTCGAGTACGCCCGTCGGCACGGCTATCAGCGCGTCACCCTGGCGGACAAACCCAACGTGCTGCGCTACAGCGGCGCATTCGCCCGGGAAATCCTCGAAAACGTGGCCGCGCAGTATCCGGATATCGCCTGGAATATCGACAACGTCGATGCCGTGGCGCTGTGGATGATCCGTCGTCCGGAACGCTTTGGCGTGATCGTCGCGGAGAACATGTTCGGCGACATTCTCTCCGACCTCGGGGCCGGGGTCATGGGCGGCCTGGGCTTTGCCCCCAGCGCCAACATCGGCGATGCCGGGGCCTACTTCGAACCGGTGCATGGCAGCGCGCCGGCCCATGTCGGCCAGGAAAAGGCCAATCCCAGCGCGATGTTCCTGTCCCTGGCCCTGTTGCTCGAACACCTGGGCTACGGCGCCGAGGCCTGGGCCATCGAACAGGCCGTCACCCAGGTGGTCAGGCACGACTGCCAGACCTACGACAGCGGTGGCCAGGCCAGCACCGGCCAATGCGCGGCGGCCATCATCCAACGCAGCGTCCTCAACCTTCATTCCCTCACCGCTTCCCTCGACAAGGGCCCGGCCCTGACAAGGAGTCATGCATGAGCCAGTCTTCTCTATCGGCGTCACAACGCGCCTGGCTGCTGGAACACAGCGCCACACTCGATACCGCATCGCTGAGCGATGCCCTCGACAGTCTCGGCATCGATGCCGGCCTGCTGGGCATCGTCCAGCAAGTGCCCGGCACGCGCTGCAGCGGGTTCGCCTTCACCGTGCTCTACGAACCGGTAGCGCCCGGTGAAGGCTTCAAGAACGCCGCCAACTACATCGACGACGTCCCCCCAGGCTCAGTGGTCGTTTCCAGCAACGCCGGCCGGCTCGACGCCACCGTCTGGGGCGACATCCTCACCCATGTGGCGGTGAGCCGGAATATTCGCGGCACGCTGATCGATGGGGCCGCACGGGACATCGACACGGTGATCCGGCTCGGTTACCCGTTGTTCAGTCGTGGCCGCTTCATGCAGTCCGGCAAGAACCGCGTGCAGCTCAAGGCCACCCAGGTTCCGGTGCAGATCGGCGGCGTGACGATCCAGCCCGGCGACCTGATCGTCGGCGACGCCAGCGGCTGCCTGGTGATCCCCATCGCCCACGCGGAGGAAGTCATCAAGCGCGCCATCGCCGTGGAAAAGACCGAGCGCGACATCATCGAATCCGTCGGCCAGGGCCTGTCACTGGCCGAAGCGCGGCGCCTGCACCGCTATGACCAACCCTGGCTGGCCGCCGAGGCCAAGGCCCCGAGCGCCGCCTGAGCCCACCCACGACGCCTGTCACGCCCCTCATCCAGGAGAGACCCCATGACTTCGAACAATGCCAGCGTTATCAAGACCAACCCGATGCGCACCAGTACCAACAAGATCAAGCTGGGGGTGTTCGCCCTCAATATCGAAGGCGGCTGCACCCTGACCAAGGCACCGGAGCGGTTGAAGGCCGCCGACTGGAGCGGCAACCTGGAGATCGCCAAAAAAGCCGACAAGGCCGGCCTCGAACTGCTCCTGCCGGTGGGCCGCTGGCGCGGCTGGGGCGGTGCCAGCGACCCGATGGGCGTGTCCTTCGAGACCTATACCTGGGCCGCCGGGCTGGCCTCGGTCACCGAACAGATCGCCTTGTTCACCACCTCGCATCTGTCCACCGTGCACCCGCTGTTCGCGGCCAAGCAGGCGGCGACCATCGACCATATCAGCGGCGGCCGCTTCGGCCTGAACATGATCTGCGGCTGGTACGGCAAGGAAATGGGCATGTTCAACGGTGGCGTGCAGCTGGAGCATGATCGTCGCTACGACCATGCCGATGAATGGCTGAATGTCGCCCGCAAGGCCTGGAACGAACCGGGCAACTTCGACTTCAAGGGCGACTTCTTCAATATCGCCCAGGGCTTTGCCCAGCCCAAGCCGCTCAACACACCGTTCCTGATGAACGCCGGCGGCTCCGAGCGCGGGCGGCGGTTCTGCGCCGAACATTGCGATGCGGCGTTCCTGATCCTCAAGCACGAGGATGACGATGCCACCATCGCCGCCCAGATCAAAGCCTATCGCGACCTGGCGCGCCTGGAGTACGGCCGCGAGCTGCAGATCTGGGTCTACGCCTATGTGGTACAGAAGGACAGCTTGGAAGAGGCCGAGAAATACCTCGACTACTACGTCAACCAGCACGGTGATGAAGTGGCATTGGACAATGTCACCTCGGAGATCGGCATCCAGAGCGGCATGTTCGCCAATACCGAGGACGCCGAACGTTTCCGCTTCCACTTCAAGGCCGGTTTCGCCGGGGTCCCGCTGGTGGGCACCGCCGAGATGATCACCGATCAGTTCCAGCGCTACAGCGACCTGGGCATCGACGGTATCTGCCTGACCTGGCTGGACTATCAAAGCGGCCTCGACGAGTTCCTCGAGGAGGTGCTGCCGCGCATGGAGGACGCCGGTCTGCGCCAGTCGCACCTGCGCTCGCGGTTGCTCATCGGTGCCGTCGCATGAGTGCCGCCGGCGCATTGGCGCGGGCCCCCGAGCGCTCCCTGGAGGAGACGGCCGAAGACTTCAAACGGGCCATGCGACGCCTGACCAGCACCGTCTCGATCATCGCCACCGGCGTCGGCAGCGCCCGCTGCGGCATGGTCGCCACCGCGGTCAGTTCGTTGTGCACCGAACCACCCTCGCTGCTGATCTGCATCAACCACTCCGCCAGCCTCTATCAGCCGCTGCTGAGCAATCAACGCTTCAGCGTCAACCTGCTCGACGCCACGCAGAGCGCCCTGGTGGGCATCTTCGCCGGCCGACTCAAGGGCCCGGCGCGCTTCGAGCACGGAGACTGGGACCACGCCGACGGGTTGCCGTACCTGCTCGACGCCCAGGCAACCTTGTTCTGCCGGGTTGATGCGCGGCTGAGCTACGCCACCCATGAAGTGATTGTCGGCAGGGTTGAAAAGTCCCTGGTCGGCGAGCGCATCTCCCCGCTGCTCTGGCAGGACGGGCAACCGGCACGTTCCCACGCACTGAATCACTGACCCCCTTTTCATACCCTGGATTACCTGGAGGCAATATGAGCAACCCGATCCCTTTCAACGCACCCGGCCATGATGAAAGCCAGGCGATCTTCCTGGTCAATGTCGTGCATGTCTTTGACGGCCAGCAGGACGCCGCCCTCGATGTGCTGCGCTCGGCCGTGGGCTATGTGGCCCAGACCTATCCGTCGTTCCAGTGGAGCCGCCTGTTCAAGAGCATCGACGGCAAGACCGTGATCAACCAGGCGCAATGGAGCAGCAAGGAGGAATTCGACTCGCTGTTTTCCGACGAGCAGTTCATGTCGCGTTATTCGCGCCTGAAAGAGACCGGCACCTGGGAGTTCCACCTGTATCAGGTCAGCGACTACATCCCCGCCGCCACCCTTCCAGCCGCCGCGCTCGCCTGAACCGTCGACGGCCCGCCATTGCCGGATCGCGCGGGCCTGTCGAGCGGCATTTTTCAAATCGGTCTATCAAGGAGAGACACCGTGAGCACTTTTGCTACCCCGCTGACCCGCCTGCTCAACACCGCCAACCCGTTGGTCCTGGCTCCCATGGGAGGGGCCTCGGGCGGACGCCTGGCCGCCGCCGTGTCACGGGCCGGCGGCCTGGGCCTGGTGGGAGCCAGCTATGGCGACCCGGACTGGATGAAGACCGAACTGGCGCTGATGAATGACGTCAAGGAACCCTGGGGCGTGGGCCTGGTAATGTTCACCGTGGCCCGGCGCTTCGAACTACTGGACCTGGCCCTGTCCTATCGACCCCATGTGGTCGCCTTGTCGTTTGGCGACGCACGCGCCTTCATCGAACCGATCAAGGACAGCGGTGCCCTGGCCATTGTCCAGGTGCACGAGGTCGACCAGGCCCTGGCCGCACTCGACGCGGGGGCCGATGCGCTGATCGTGCAAGGGGCCGAAGCCGGCGGCCACAGCCTGCGCCGGGCCTCGTTTCCGCTGCTTCCGGCGGTACGCGATGCCGTCGCCAAAGAGACGGTGCTGATTGCCGCCGGGGGTATCGCCGACGGCCGGGGCCTGGCCGCCGCCCTGCTGCTGGGGGCCGACGGGGCGATGATGGGCACGCGCTTCCTGGCCAGCGAAGAAGCGCTGCCGTCCAACAAGGTCAAGCAACGGCTGGTCCAGGCCAGCGCCGGCGATACCGTACGCACCCGGGCCTTCGACCTGGTGCGCGGCATCGAGTGGCCCGAGCAATACAGCGGCCGCGCGCTGGCCAACGACTTCACGGCCCGCTGGCTCGGCTTCGAGCAAGAACTGCTGCAGGCGCCGGCCAGCGTCGGCGAGGACTACGCCCAGGCCCTGCGCAACGACAACACCGATGTCCGCGCTATCTGGGCCGGTGAAGTCGCCGACCTGGTCAATGATGTGTTGCCGGCAACCACCATCGTCGAGCAGACCCTGCGCGGTGCCGAACAGGCCCTGCGCGATGCCCGCAAACTGTTTGCCTGACACAACCTGCACGCCCTACAGGAAAGGAATCGATATGAATACTCAAGTACCGGTGCATGTGCAGTTCGGCGAAGGGCCGGAGTTGGTGGTGGTGCTCTCCCCGGTCATGCCGGCCTGGGACGAGGGGCAGTTTTTCGCGCCCTTGACCCGGGCCCTGGTGGCCAAGGGTTACCGCGTGCTGATCTTCGACACGCTGTCGCTGCTGAGCGATGACGCGGATGAGGATCTGGCCCACTTCACCCGACGCTGGGCGGCAGTGCTCGAACCACTGGGCCCCATTGCCCTGCTGGCCGGATCGGCCCTGGGCGGCGCATTGGTGCAGGGCCTGCTGGCCACCGCCGTCGGCGAGCAGACGGCCAAGGCCCTGCTGATTTCCTCGCCCACCCGGGCCGACACTATCCTCGACCGCAGGCTGGGGGCGATGGCCGAGCTCGCCGGAGCCGGCGATGTAGACAAGGCACTGCTGCTGCTCGAACAGTGGGTGCTGCCGGCCCGGCGTCCGCCGATCTCCCGCCCGCCCGCCCAGGGCAGCCCCGACGACAAGCAGGCCGGCCGCCGCCTGGACCGAGGCTTCCGGCTGCTGAGCAAACTCAACCTGGAATCCCAGGTGAGTGCCTGGCCTGGCCGCCTGCTGAGCCTTTTCGGTGAAGACTCGCAATTGGTCAGGGCTGCCAATGTCAGCTTCAGCCCCACCGCGCGGCACCTGGCGGTCAGCGTGCCCGGTGCGGGCATGCGCCCCTTGCAGGACGATCTGGCACGGGTAGAAAACAGCGTGCGCAGCCATCTGGGCATCGATCTGGAGCGCCCCGCATGAATGCTTCCACGACCCAACCCGCACAGTCCAAGTTTATCGATGTGCATTACCACGCCGGCCCCGACGCCTATCTGCGACGCCACAGTGCCATGCAAGCTGGCAGCCACTACGCGGCCCAGGAGGGTTGGGTGGTGCTCAAGAATCACCTGGGTTGCACCGCGGCCCAGGCCTGGGAGGCCCGCGAGCAAGGCTTGCCAGTATCCGGTTCGATCGTCCTCAATGAAATCGCCGGCGGCCTGGACTGGCGGGTGGTGGAGCGTTCCCTGTGCCAGCACGGCGCCCTCGACGTACGCTTTATCGTGCACCTGCCCACCGTGACCGGACGCTCCCATACCAGCCGGCTGGCCCGGACCCTCAGCCATCCGATCCTCAGCGAACGGCCGGTGCAACCCCTGACGGTCAGCGATGACAGCGGCCAGTTGAACGCCGCGACCCTGGACCTGCTGCGCATGAGTCGAGACTACCCGGTGGTGATTTCCAGCGGTCATGCCAATCGTCAGGAGGTGCTGCGGCTGGTGGACGCGGCCGAACGCTTGCAGGTGCCACGGCTGATGCTCAACCAGCCGGCCAATCCGCTGACCGGGATGAATGCCGCGGACTTGCGAGCACTCGGCGACCTGCCCTGGCTCTATATCGAACAGACCGCCCTCACCTACCTGCTCGGTTATCAAGACGAGGGGGACTTCGCCCAGGTACTGCGTGAACTGCCACGGGTGGTGTACAGCTCCGACCTGGGCCAGACCAGCCAGCCGGATATCCGTCAGTGGCGCGACCTCAGCCGGCAGTGGTTCCAGGCATTCGGTCTCGGCCCCGAGCGGATCGCGGCCATCAGCCACGGCTGGCCGCTACAACTGCTCAGCCATTGAGTGACCGGGCTCTCATATCTGGAAATGCTTGACCAGGGTATTGAGTTCGGTGGCCAGGTGGGCCAGGGACTGCGAGGCGGCGGTGGTCTGGTGCGAGCCTTCGGAAGACTGGATCGACAACTCGCGGATATTCAGCAGGTTGCGATCCACCGAGCGGGCGACATGGGCCTGTTCGTCGGCGGCGGTGGTGATAACCAGGTTGCGGTTATTGATTTCGTCATTCGCCTCGACGATTTCCGCCAACGCGGTCTTGGCCGCTTCGGCGAGCTCCAGGGTCTGCCGGGTCATGTTGCTGCTGTTGTGCATGCCACTCACGGCAGTGGCGGTACCGGTCTGGATGCTGCCGATCATCTCCTCGATTTCCCGGGTCGACTGCGCGGTCCGATGGGCCAGGGCCCGTACTTCATCCGCCACCACCGCAAAGCCACGACCGGCCTCACCGGCGCGCGCCGCTTCAATGGCGGCATTGAGCGCCAGCAGGTTGGTCTGCTCGGCGATGGTACGAATCACATCGAGGACCTTGCCGATGCCCTGGGCCTGCGCCGCCAGACCGCCGATCTGCTCGGAGCTGACCTCGACGCCACGGGTCAGCGCGACAATCGCCGTCACCGCCTCGACCATCCGCTGCTGCCCCTTCAGTGCAATGGTCCGGGACTCCTGGGACAGGTCCGAGGTGGACGAGGCGTTCCTGGCCACCTCTTCAATGGCGCTGGTCATCTCGGTCACCGCGGTGGCGGCCTGTTCGATTTCCCCATGCTGCTGTTGCAGGTCACGACTGCCCTCGGCCGTCACCGCGTTCAACTCTTCGGCCGCCGAGGCCAGTTGGGTCGATGAATGGGTGATCTGCTTGAGGGTGGTGAGCAGGCTGCCCTGCATCACCGCCAGGGCCGCGAGCAAACGACTGGCTTCGTCGTTGCCGAGCGGATTGATCGGTTGCGTCAGGTCACCCTTGGCGATGGTTTCCGCAACCTGCACCGCTTCGATGATCGGGACGGTAATGCTGCGGGTGAGCAGCCAGGCCACCAGCACGGTGCCGATACCCACCAGCAGAATCACCAGGCCGATGCCCGCCACCGCGCTGTCATAGGTGCTGGCCGACTGTTTGCCGGCCTGCTCCGCGCCCTGGTTGGCGTGCTCGATCAGGTCATCGAGGTTCTTGGTCATCTGTTCATAGGATTCACGGATAGTCGAGAGGTAGGTGTTGGCACCGGCCTTGTCCCCCAGCCGCGACAGCCTGAGCAATTCGAGGTGATTCTTGGCATAGGCTTCCAGGCTGCGGTTGAAGGCGTCCAGCCGCCCTTTGTCGTCTCCGCTGGTCAGCAAGCCCGCGTAGATCGACATCTGCTCATGCACGCTTTGCAAGCGCCCGGCCGATTTGTCCTCGTAGACTTTCATGTCCGCGGCACTGGAAGACAGGATATGGGCCATGGAGCCCAGGCGGTAACGGTCCAGCGACGCATTCGCCGATGCCAGCACCCGCACCCGCTGCAGCCAGTTGTTCTGGATATCGGCGGCCTGGGCCTGCACGTCGCGAATCTGCTTCAACGCGAACAGCCCCAGGAACACACTGAGCAAGGCGATTGCGGCAAAACCGATGAACGCTCGGGGTGCAATCCGGATATTTCTCAACAACATGGGCGGGATCTCGCATTGAACGGGGACGGAAGACAGCAGGCCGCGGCAGGATAGCAGGCGATCCCGGCCATAAGGCTATCGGCTTGGTTGCGATTTTCTGTAGGTAGGCCTACCAACGGGCACCGAGTAGGAAAAAAACCACAAGATTGATAAGATCGCTCCTTTTCGATGGTCAGTTATTCCTGCGAACCGTCGCCCTCCAAACCCGAACCGGATCCATTGCATGACAACCAGCCCGCTACAGGCCGCAGAAAAAATTCTCCTGGTTGCTCCGCACCGCCTGGGCGACACCCTGTTTGCAACACCGGGTATTCGTGCCCTGCGCCAGGCAAAACCGCATGCTCAGATAGATGCCGTGGCGTTGTCGGCGCTGTCTCATGAGTTACTCGCCCACAATAGCTGCATCAATACGCTCTACACCGTCAAGGAGCGCCCTATTGCCCAACTGGCGGCCGAGTATGATGCTGTATTGCCACTGCAGAACATCAACAAGGTCAACGAGTATCTGAAAGACGTCCCCGGGGTCTTGATGCTTCCCCGTTATGAAGGCACCTTTCACTACTCGGAAAATTTTTATCGCTTTGTGCTCCAGCAACTGCCGTCAGCGGCCGAATTTCCAGCAGGTCCCTATGAGCTCAATGTCAATGCACAGGACAAGGCGGATGCCGACCGGTTACTGAAGAGTATCCCGGCGTCCCCTGAACCTTTTGTGATTGCCTTGCATATGGGCTGCCATCAGATTTCGAAAAAGGGTCAGCGCTTCTTGTACAAGCTGTTTCCTTTCCTGATGACCAAAGACACCCGGAGCTGGTCCTTCAAGCGCTTTGATCAACTGGTACAGCGCCTGGTAACGCAACACCCGGCTGTCCATATCGTGCTCACGGGCTCATCCAGCGAAGCCTTTGCCGCCGATGCGCTGACCGCTCACCCACATATCCTGAATCTCATCGGCAAGACCAATGTCGGCCAACTCGCGGCGGTACTGCAACGCTGCCAGTTACTGCTGACCGGCGATACCGGCCCGATGCACGTCGCCTGTGCGGTAGAGCGGCCGATGGTCCTGCTCTGCGGGAAAACCGACCCGGCGCAGACAGGACCGTATCCCGTGCGCGCCCATCACCGCATTATTCAAAAAGACGGGATGGATAATATTTCGGTGGACGAGGTTTATCAGGCTGTTGTGAGCTATCTGCCCAAGCCATCGACACAACAGACTTCAGTCGCCATTCCGGCAACCGTGGCCTGAGCGTCGCAAGAGAGAAACCTCAGTACGCAAAAAGGGCCTGAAAAGGCCCTTTTTGCGACGGCTCACTCAGCGCTTGAGCTTGCGCTTGTTGCGATACTGGTCGATGACCACCGCCACCACGATGATCAGTCCCTTGATGATGTCCTGGATATAAGCGTCGACCCCGACAAAGGTGAAGCCGCTGGCCATGACCCCGAGGATCAGCGCGCCGATCACCGTGCCGGTAATGCGCCCCACCCCGCCCGCCAGGCTGGTACCGCCAATCACCGCCGCCGCAATCGCGTCCAGTTCGTAGGACATGCCCATACCCGCCTGCCCGGTGGCGGCCCGTGCCGACGCAACCACCCCGGCCAGTCCCGACAAGAGCCCGGCGATGCTGTAGACAATCACCAGATGGCGCTTGACGTTGATCCCGGAAGTGCGCGCCGCCTGCATGTTGCCGCCGATGGCGTAGGTGTACTTGCCGTACTTGGTGTAACGCAGGGCGATGTGGAAGATCAGCGCCACCACCAGGAAAATGATCACCGGCATCGCGCCGTGGCCGATGGCCGTATAGGAATCCGAGAGCATGCTCACCGGCTGGCCTTCGGTGTAGTAACGCGCCAGGCCACGGGCCGAGACCATCATGCCGAGGGTGGCAATAAAGGGTGGAATCCCGGTCAGGGCAATGATGCTGCCGTTGATCGCCCCCGCCAGCAGCCCTACCCCGAGTCCGACAATGACCGGGATCCACACCGGCAGGTCGGTCAGCGACGGAAACACCGCCCGGGCGAAGTCCGAGGTCTGCGCCAGGCTCGCGGCGATCATCGCCGAGAGTGCCAGCACCGAGCCCGACGACAGGTCGATGCCGGTGGTGATAATGACCTGGGTGACCCCGATCGCCAGCAGGCCGATGATCGAGACCTGCAGGATCATCAGCACCAGCCGCTGGGAGTTCATCAGGAAACTCTGGTCGCGGACGATCCAGCCGAACAGTTCGAAGACCAGGCCGATGCCGATCAGTACCAGGAAGATGCTCAGTTCGGTGGGAAGGCGCCGGCGACTCTTGACCGGCACCGTTGCAGGCTTGTTTTCCAGTATCACGTTCATAACCACTCACCCTTCTATCGCGTTACCGGCGCGGAGCACCGCCGCCGGCCTCTGTACGTTGAACAACTAGTGAACCGCGGTCATCCCGGAGGCCAGTTGCATGACCCGCTCCTGGGTCGCCTCGCCACGGTCGAGGGTGCCCATCAGGTCGCCCTCGTGCATGACCATCACCCGGTCGCTCATGCCGAGCACTTCCGGCAGCTCCGAGGAAATCATGATCACCGCCATGCCTTCGCTGGCGAGGTAGGCGATCAACCGGTAGATCTCGGCCTTGGCGCCGACATCGATGCCCCGGGTCGGCTCGTCGAGAATCAGGATCCGCGGGTTGGTCATCAGCCAACGGGCGAGCAAGGCCTTTTGCTGGTTGCCTCCGGACAAGGTGTCGATGCACTGCTCCAGGGACGGGGTTTTCACCCGCAGCTTCTTGCACATTTCCTCGCACAGGGCGCGCAAGGCTTTCTGCTGGATAAAGCCGTTACCGCTGACGTAATGCGGCAGCACGGCCATTTCCATGTTTTCCATGACCGAGAGGCACGGGAACAGGCCACTGAGCTTGCGGTCCTCGGTGAGCAGGGCAAAACCCTTCTCGATCGCCAGGTGCGGGTCGCTGATCCGTACCGGCAGGCCGTCGAGGCGGATTTCCCCGCCATCGCTGGGGGTGATGCCGAACAACGCTTCGGCGACATTGGTCCTGCCCGAGCCCATCAACCCGGCGATGCCGAGGATCTCACCGGCATGCAGGTCGAACGACACCCCTTTGAAGATGCCATCCAGACGCAGGTCGCGCACCGACAGCAGCAGATCGCCGATGGGCTTTTCGCGCACCGGGAACAACTGGCTCAGTTCACGCCCGACCATCATCGAGATCAGGCTGTCGCCGTCCATGCTGTCGGCCCGCTGCAGGCCGATATAGGCACCGTCGCGGAATACCGCCACTTCATCGGCGATGGCGAACACTTCGTTCATTTTGTGGGTGATGTAGATGATGCCCTTACCCTGGGACTTGAGGTCGGCAATGATCGAGAACAGGTGGGCGACTTCCTTGTCGGTGATGGCCGAGGTCGGTTCGTCCATGATCAGGATGTCGGAGTCGTAGGACACCGCCTTGGCGATCTCGACCATCTGCCGTTCGGCGATGCTCAGGTTGCCGACATGTTCTTCCGGGTCGAGGTTGATGCGCAGCCGTTCCAGCAGTTTCGCCGTGCAGCGGTGCATTTCCCGATGGTCGATCATATGGAAGCCGTTGAGCTGCTCGCGGCCGATCCAGATGTTCTCGGCGACGCTCATGTGCGGCATCAGGTTGAGTTCCTGGTGGATCATCGCGATCCCGGACTGCAAGGCCGCCAGCGGCGTGTCGAAGACCACCGGCTTGCCGCGCAGGCGCAGCTCACCAGCGTCCGGCTGGTAGATGCCGGCGATGATTTTCATCAGGGTGGATTTGCCGGCACCGTTCTCGCCCATCAGGGCCAGCACCGACCCCGGGCGGACCCGCAGTTGTACATCGGACAGCGCCACGACCCCGGGAAAACCCTTGCTGACGTTGACAATCTCCAGCAGGTACGGCTCATCGACAGGTAGGGCGGTTGGCTGGATACCCACCAGCGGGTTGCTCGAAGCAGTCGCTGAAGCGAACATGATCAGGTACTCCATCAGCAAGGCGAGCAGTGCGACCTTGCTTGTTTATTGTTGTTATTGAACGGACTGACTATTTGAACTGAGCAACGTTTTGCGGAGTGATCAGGCGATACGGCACCCACACCGCCTGTTCGACCGGCTCATGCTTGGCCATCTTCACCGCGGCGTCGAGGGAACCGACCGCCTGGCCCTTGGCATCCTGGAACACCGAGACCGTCATATCGCCTTTTGTCACCGCACGCAGACCATCGGGGGTACCGTCGACACCGGCAATCAGCACACTACCCTTTTTCACCCCGGCCTGCTCCAGCGCCATGGACGCGCCGATGGCCATCTCGTCGTTGTTGGCGACCACGGCATCGAATTTGCGGCCCTGGGTCAGCCAGTCGTTGACCAGGGTCATGCCTTTGTCCCGCGACCAGGTACCGGTCTGCTCCTGCTCGATCTTGATGTTCGGGTACTTGGCCAGGACTTCCTTGACGCCCTTGGTGCGGTTGGTGGTGGAGTTGTTGGCGAGGTCACCGAGGAGGATCACGATGTCGCCCTTGCCGTTCATTTTCTCGGCGAGGTACTGCATCTGCATCTGCCCGGCTTCGAGGTCGTTGGAGGCGACGGTGGTCACGCCCTTGGGCAGGTTCAGATCATCCGGCCGGCGGTTGACGTAGACCAGGGGAATCCCCGCCTTGACCGCCGCATCGGTGATTTTCCTGGTGGCGGCAGTGTCCACCGGGTTGACGATGATGGCGTCGACCTTCTGGCTGACGAAGCTTTCCACCTGGCTCAGTTGCTTGACCACATCGCCACGGGCGTCTTCGAACTGCAGTTTCACACCGTCAGGCATGGACTTGGCTTTCTGGTCCATGGATTCACGCAGGTAGGTCAGCCAGGTGTCATCGAACTGCGACATGCTCACGCCAATCTTCATGTCGGCGAAGGCGGCACCGCTGGCGAGCATCAGGGACAAGGTAAGGGAAGTGAAACGGATCTTGGTTTTCATGAAAAGTCTTTCTCCACATTCTTGTTGGTTTTATGGATCAAACGTGACTCTTTCAGTGACCGGCAAGCGAACGATCGTCAGCAGTCGACAACCTGAAATTGACTTTATTGGAAAATAATTTCCATATCAATCTGTTTTAGAAATTTATTTTCTTTTTCATCTTTGGGCCTTACTGGCAAAGCTCGCGGGCGACGCGCTCAAGCATCATCCGGTTCGATTCGTTGCCTTAGCCGTAGAAGTGCGGGCGTTCCGGCAGCCCGATCCGGACAATCGCCCCGCTGCCCTGGGCTTCGATGCAGGCATCCGCCGCCACCGCCGCCGCCAGGCCATCCCACGCCGACGGACCGCCGACCTGGCCGGCACGCACACCATCGATAAACGCCTGCAACTCGACGTCATAGGCGGCGATAAAGCGGTCTTTCCAATCCATCAGGATCGCGTTGGAGAGTTTGGCACCGCTGCGCAGTTGTACTTGCGAGGGCTCCGGCAACCTGGCAATGCCGGTTTCGCCGACCACTTCGCACTGGATGTCATAGCCGTACTGGCAGTTGACGAAGACCTCGACGTCGATCCGCGTACCCCGGGCGGTTTCCAGCAGGACGATCTGCGGGTCCTTCAGGTGGGCATGGGCCTTGCTGGTCTTGCGCGGGAACACCACCTGCACCGACACGTAGTCATCGGCCAGCAGCCAGCGCAGCACGTCCAGCTCATGGATCAGGGTGTCGGTGATGGCCATGTCGGTCTTGTAATTCTCGCCCACGGTCGGGTTGCGATGGGCGCAATGCAGCATCAACGGCTCGCCGATCTGGCCGCTGTCGATCACCGCCTTCAGGGCGCGGTAACCTTCATCGTAGGGACGCATGAAACCGACCTGCACCAGGCGCTTGCCGTGGGCCACTTCGGCGGCGACGATTTTACGGCAGCCTTCGGCGGTGACCGCCAGCGGCTTCTCGCAGAACACCGGCTTGCCGGCCGCAATCGCCGCCAGCACAAACTCCTCGTGGCTCGGCCCCCAGGAGGTAACCAGGATCGCCTCGACTTCCGGCGCATTGATCAGCGTATGACCGTCCAGGTAAACCTCGGCGGTCAGTCGCAGGTCGGCGACCACCTTGGCCGCCTGCTGCAGGTTGATGTCAGTCACCGCCACCACCTGGCTGTTGAGCAGGGTCTTGCTGCAACGACGAATGTGATCCTGACCGATGGCACCGGTGCCGATGACACCTAGCTTTAAAGACATGGAAAAACTCCTGTTGGCGTGTTTGTTGTTCGGTGCAAGGGCTCAGTACTGACGCGCCTTGGCCAGTTGCTCATTAAGGTTTTTGGCCACGGCATCGGTGCGCGCGCTGGTGGAGACTTGCGCCACGCCGACCCGCCACCAGGACAGGTATTTGTGAATCATGGTCTTGGGCAGGACCTTGATATCGATCAGCGTCGACACCGTCTGCAACCGCGCATCGGCCAGGGCCGCCTGCAACTGCTCGATCGTGCTGACCTTGTAGGTCTTGCAACCGTAGGCCGCCGCGCTCATGGCGAAGTCCACCGGGACAAAGTCGCCGTCGAGCTTGCCGGTGGCCGGATCGCGGAAACGGAACTCGGTGCCGAAGCTGTCCATGCCGTGTTCCATCTGCAGGTTGTTGATGCAGCCGAAGGTCATGTTGTCGAGCAGGATCACGTTGATCTTGCGCCGCTCCTGGATCGAGGTGACCAGCTCCGAATGCAGCATCATGTAGGAGCCGTCGCCGACCAGGGCATAGACCTCCCGCGCCGGTTCCGCGAGTTTCACCCCGAGGGCGGCATTGACCTCGTAGCCCATGCAGGAATAGCCGTACTCGACGTGATAGGTGTTCACGCCCTTGCTGCGCCAGCTGCGTTGCAGGTCGCCGGGCAAGCTGCCGGCCGCCGCGACGATCACCGCGTCATCGGCCAGGGTTTCGTTCAACACGCCGAGTACCCGGCTCTGGGTCAGGCAGGAACCGGTCAGCTCGATAAATTCGCGCAGCACCGCCGGGTCCATGTGGTCGTTGATTTCCGGGACGAAATCCTTGGCCTGGTACTCGACCTGATAGACCCGGTCGACCTCCTCGTCCAACCGGGCCTTGGCCTGGCGTGTTTGCTCGCCCCAGCTGGCGCGGTAATCACCCAGCGCCTCGCCCAACGCCTGCAACGCTGAGCGGGCATCGGCCAGCACCTGCACGCCATCGAGTTTCAGGGCGTCACAGGGGCTTATATTGAGGTTGAGGAACTGCACCTCGGGATGCTGGAACAGCCACTTCGACGCGGTGGTGAAGTCCGAGTAGCGGGTACCGATGCCGATGATCAGGTCGGCTTCCTTGGCCAGCAGGTTGGCCGCCAGGCAGCCGGTTTCACCGATGCCGCCGACGTTCAGCGGATGGCTGGAGACCACCGCGCTCTTGCCGGCCTGGGTCTCGGCGAAAGGAATGTCGAAGCGTTCGGCAAAGGCCTGCAACGCCGCATTCGCCCCGGAATACCGAACCCCGCCGCCACAGATGATCAGCGGTTTGCGCTTGCCCTTGAGCAGCGCCACGGCGTCGCCGAGCATGGCCTCGGTGGCCGGACGGCGGTCGATGCGGTGCACGCGCTTCTGCAGGAAATAATCGGGGTAGTCATAGGCTTCGGCCTGGACGTCCTGGGGCAAGGCCAGGGTTACCGCGCCGGTTTCCGCAGGATCAGTGAGTACCCGCATGGCGTGGATCGCCGCGCTCATCAACTGTTCCGGACGATTGATGCGGTCCCAGTATTTGCTGACGGCCTTGAACGCATCGTTGGTGCTGATGCTCAGGTCATGGAACTGCTCGATCTGTTGCAGCACCGGGTCCGGCTGGCGGCTGGCGTAGACATCGCCGGGCAGCAGCAGCAAGGGAATACGGTTGGCGGTCGCCGTCGCGGCGGCGGTGAGCATATTCGCCGCGCCGGGGCCGACCGACGAGGTGCAGGCGTAGATTTTCCGCCGCAGGTGCTGCTTGGCAAAGCCGATGGCCGCATGGGCCATGCCCTGCTCGTTGCGGCCCTGATGAACCACCAGGTCGCCGCTGTCCTGCTCCAGTGCCTGGCCAAGGCCCAGCACATTGCCGTGGCCGAAGATGGTGAAGACCCCGGCGACGAACTTGCTTTGCACCCCATCGACCTCGACGTACTGGTTATCGAGGAATTTCACCAGCGCCTGGGCCATGGTCAGTCGGGTCGTGGTCATGCTTGCACCGCCAATGCCTGTTGAAGATGGACCATGCTCGCGCCCAGGGCCTGCTGGATATCCGCCCGCCCATGCACGCTTTCGGCAAAGGGTTCGAACGACAGGTAGCCGTTGTAACCGCTGCTGCGCAAAGCTTCGATCTGCGCCGCGTTGCCGAGGATATCGGCCTCGCCCACCAGCACCCGATGGCCGTCACGGATGGTTGCCAGCGGCGCTTGCGCGTCCTCGACCCCGGAGATATGCACCAGGCCGGTCAGCTCGGGGAAGTATTCCTGTTCGCCGGCCAGGTGATGATGAAAGGTGTCATGCACCAGGCGGAACACATCCAGCCCGCCAATCGCCTTGATCGCCTCCACCGCCGTGCGCTTGCGCCGCAATGCGCACTCTTCGAAACCCAGGGGTTCGATAAAACCGAGAATCCCGTACTCGCGCAGAATCGGCGCCAGTTCGCTCAAGGCCGTACGCAACCCGGCGTTGCGTTGTGCTTCCGAGCGTGGATCGTCGCGATCATTGAACGGGCACATCACCAGGCCCTCGGCCCCGCAATCACGGGCATAGGCCGCCAGCGCCAGGGTCTGCGCACGGCGCTCGGCATTCCAGACATCAAAGGGGTACAGGGCGTTGATCGACAGCACCTTGATACCGTGGGCCGCGCACAACTCGCGGACCCGCACGGCCGGTGTGCCGTCTTCGATCTCGACACCCATGAGATCGTTGCGGATCTCGATGGCATCGGCCTTCAGGGCCACCGCCAGTTCAATGAATTGCGGCAGTGACAAACGTGGGGCAACCATACGGTTCAGGGCGAAACGCAGGGGCTGGTTCATTATTCTTGTTCTCCGCGGACAAAGATGAAGATCGCCTACTTGGCGGTGGGCATACTGAATTCAGGGCCTTTGGCGATGCTGTCCGGCCAGCGCTGCATCACGCTCTTGTACCGGCTGTAGAAACGCAGGCCTTCGTCGCCGTAGGCATGGTGATCGCCGAACAACGAGCGCTTCCAGCCGCCGAACGAGTGCCAGGCCATGGGCACCGGGATCGGTACGTTGATGCCGACCATGCCAACCTTGATGCTGCGGGCAAAGGAGCGGGCAATCCCGCCGTCGCTGGTGAAACAGGACACGCCATTGCCGAACTCGTGGGCGTTGATCAGAGCCACGGCACTGGCAAAATCCGGAACCCGCACGATCCCCAGCACCGGGCCGAAGATTTCCTGCTGGTAGATGCTCATTTCGGTGGTGACGTTGTCGAACAGCGTGGCACCGACGAAGAAGCCATTTTCCGCACCCGGCACCTTGAAGCCGCGACCGTCGACAATCAGACGTGCGCCCTGGGCCACGCCCTCGCTGATAAAGCCTTCGACCTTGGCCTTGTGTTCGGCGGTCACCAGCGGTCCCATGTCGCTGTCGCCCTGCATGCCGTTACCGATCTTCAGTTGATCGATACGCGGCAGCAGTCGGGCAATCAGCTCATCGCCGACCTCGCCCACCGCCACGGCAATCGAGATCGCCATGCAGCGCTCGCCGGCCGAACCGTAGGCGGCGCCGATCAAGGCATCGGCGGCCTGGTCCAGGTCGGCGTCGGGCATGACGATCATATGGTTCTTCGCCCCGCCCAGGGCCTGGACCCGCTTGCCCCGCGCCGTGGCCTGCTGGTGGATGTACTCGGCAATCGGCGTCGAGCCGACAAAGGAAATGGCCTCGATATCCGGGTGCTGGAGCAAGGCGTCGACCGCCAGCTTGTCGCCCTGCACCACATTGAATACGCCGTCCGGCAGACCGGCTTCGGTCAACAGGCGGGCCATCAACAGACTGGCCGACGGGTCGCGCTCGGAGGGTTTGAGGATAAAGCAGTTACCGGTGACCAGTGCCAGCGGGATCATCCACAACGGCACCATCACCGGGAAGTTGAACGGCGTGACCCCGGCGCAAACGCCCAGGGGCTGGCGCAGGTTCCAGTTGTCGATGCCACCGCCGATATTGTCGCTGAAATCGGTTTTCAGCAGGTTCGGCGCGCCGCAGGCGTATTCGACGATCTCGATACCCCGGGTGACTTCACCCTTGGCGTCGGAAAACACCTTGCCATGTTCCCGGCAGATGATTTCGGCGAGTTCATCGTGGTGTTTATCCAGCAGTTCCTTGAACTTGAACATTACCCGCGAGCGGCGCAGGGACGACTGCTCGGACCAGGCCGGGAACGCCTTCAAGGCACTGGCGACGGCGTCATCGACGGTCTGCTGGCTGGCCAGCCCGACCCGCGCCTGCACGCTGCCGGTGGCCGGATTGAAGACATTGCTGAAACGCTCGCTACCGCTGTCGCGCACCTGGCCGTTGATGTAATGGCCTAAAACCGGAGCCTCACTCATTATTTTTATTCTCCATCCGAAAGTTGAAATGCCGCCGGACCTACAGGTCCAGCAACCAGCTGTGCCGTGGGTCGTTATGGAACTGCCAGACGCGCTTGGGGCCGGCCATCACGTTCAGGTAATACGACTCGTAGCCGTAGGGCACGCTGACCGGGTGATACCCCTTGGGCACCACCACCAGGTCGCTGTTTTCCACGGCCATGGCCTGGTCGATGGAACGGTCATCGGTGTAGACACGCTGAAAGACGAAGCCCTGGGGCGGATTGACCTGGTGGTAATAGGTCTCTTCGAGAAAGCTCTGGTGCGGCAGGTCGTCGGTGTCGTGCTTGTGCGGCGGGTAGCTCGACGAGTGCCCGGACGGCGTGCGCACTTCCACCACCAGCAGCGAGTGCGCAGGCTCGGTGTCCGGCAGGATGTCGCAGACATAACGGGTGTTGGCGCCTTTGCCGCGCACGCTGCGCTTCATGCTCTGCGGGGTGATCAGCCGTGGGCCATGACCCGCCGCTGTTGAGCCGGGCGCGGCACAGACGGCAATCTGCACATCGCTCAAGGCCACCACCTGGGCCTGGCTGCCGGGCGGCAGGTAGACTGCATAGGGGGACTTATCTTCGAACACCGACTGGCGATCGCCGATATTGTCCCAGTCAAAGGCGCCCTGCCCCGGCGCTTCGCCCTTGATGCTGACCCGACCGCCAAGCAGCACCAGGCACAGCTCCTTATCACCGGCGCTGACCGGCAGGTTTTCCCCCAGGCTCAGGCGATAGGCGGCGAAGCCGACATATTCCAGGACACCGGGCGCCAATTCGACCAGGGTCCGGCCCTTGGCGTGACTCTTGACCAGCAGGCTCATTGTCCGGTCCTCCGGTCGAGCAAACCACGCAAGGTGTCGAAGCCTTTCTTGGCGTAGATATAGCTCGGTGCGACAGCCGGGTCCTGTTCGGCCTCGACCACCAGCCAACCGTGATAATCGGCGGCCAGCAACACATCCAGCAGCGCGGCAAAGTCGATATCGCCGTCGCCGGGCACGGTGAAGGTGCCGTTGACGATGCAGTCCGGGAAACTCCAGAGGTTGTTGCGCGCCAGTTGCACCACTGGTTTGCGCACGTCCTTGAAGTGCACGTGACAAATACGCCCGATATGTTTGCGCAACACCTCCAGCGGCTCGCCGCCGCCCATGTAGCAATGGCCCGAATCGAACAGCAGGCCGACTTCGTTGCCGGTCAGCGCCATCAATTTATCGATGTCGGCCGGCGACTCGACGTAGGCGCCCATATGGTGGTGATAGGCCAGGCGCACGCCATGGGACAGAGTGAAGCGCGCCAGCTCGGTGAGTTTGTCGGCGTATTCCTGCCAGGCCTGTTCACTGTGAAACCGTGGGCGCTCCACCAGCGCAATGCGCTGGCCTTGAATGGAGTCGGCGACTTCGCCGTAGACCAGCACCTTGGCGCCGTTCTGGGCAAGCAACTCGACATGGCTGGCGATGGCGTCGATTTCCTCGGCCGCCGAACGCCGGGCCAGGCGGCTGGAGTACCAGCCGGAGACCAGTGCCAGGTCGTACGGCCGCAGCACATCGCCGACGCCCTTGGCGTCCTTGGGAAATTTGCCGTTGAGCTCGAACCCTTCGTAGCCGATGTCCTTGCCTTCGCTCAGGGCGGTGCTCAGCGGTGTCTCGCCGCCGAGGGAAGGCAGGTCGTCGTTACTCCAGGAGATCGGGTTGATGCCAATTCGGATAGCGGGCATGGCTGCACCTTTTATTGTTTTCTATATACCGTTGAAAATCGCACCCGTTGTCGTCAAAGCCTGGTGCCTACAAACCGTTACGCGCCGAACGCCAAGCGTCGATCAGACCGACAAACGTCGCCTGCACCTGCTGGATCAAGGCTTCATCATCGATTTCACCGGCCATCCAGGCCCGGCTGGGCTCCTGGAAAATCGTCCGGCCGACGGCAAAGCCGCGGCAAGTCCGGCTCCGGCTGGCCTGCTGGAAACCTTGCGCCAGGGTCGCGGCCGGCGCGTTCAGGCCCAGCAGCACCACGCCTCGGCAATAGGGATCTCGCTCTTGAATCAGGGCATCGAGTTGTTCCCACTCGGCAGCGCTTTGCGCTTCGATCTTCCACCAGGCCGGGTAGATATCCAGGTTGTAGAGGCGCTTGAGGGCGCGATACAGCACATCGGGGTAGGTCGATGGATGATCCTTGGGCGGGATGATCTCCAGCAGCAACTCATGGCCGCTGACCTGCGACGCCTGGTACAGCGCCTTGATCTGCGCTTCCTGTTCCAGACGCAGCATCGGCTCGTCATCCGGATGGAATTGCACCAGGCACTTGATGATCTGCTCCTGAGGCCAGGCAATCAGATTGCTGCCGATGGAGCGGCCCTGTTCGAAGGCCAGCGGCCGCGAACCCTGGACTTCCACCGGACGCGCAACCCACCAGCCACGACCGGTGGCGGCGTTCAAGGAATCCTGGCCAAAGCGCTGATCGGCCAGCAGACCGACGTCCGCCTCGATCCCCTGTTGACGCAGTTCGGCCTCGACCCGCTCCACGGCCTTGATAAACAGCAGCTTGAGCTCACCGATGCTATTGAGGTCACGACCGCCCTTATGGGCCAGTTCCACCAGTTGCCCGCGATGGTCGAAGGCAAAGATAAACAGTTGCCGCCAGGCTTTGCGCGGCACACTGACCTGATGCAGGCGTTGCAGGGTCATGTCCTGGTCGGGCCGGGTGATCGGCACCGGGCTGTTGAACAGGTAATCAAGTTCGGCGCGGGTCGGCATCGCCGGGGCGCAGGCATGCCGTGACACCACCAGACCGCCACAGGCATTGGCCAGTTGGCAGCAGCGTTCATCGCTGGCCTCCTCCAGCCAACCGCAGAGGAAACCCGACATAAAGGCATCGCCGGCGCCCAGCACGTTGAGCACTTCGACCCGTACGCCCGGATAAATGGCACCGTCTTCGAGCCGCGCCGGAATCGGCCCGTGAATCACCGTGCAGCCTTGTGCGCCGAGCTTGACCACCAGGGTCGCGGCGGTCAGCCCGCGCACGGTGCGCAGTGCGGTGAGCAAGTCCTGGCTGCCACCGGCGATCAGGAATTCCTCTTCAGTGCCCACGATCAGGTCGAAGCGTGGAAGGATGGCCTGCACATGTTGGCTGACCTGCTGGTCGGCGACAAAACGGGTTTCGCCGTCGGCCTTGCCGGTCAGCCCCCAGAGCACCGGGCGGTAATCGATATCGAGCACGCGCCGAACGTTGTGTTTTTCCGCGTAGTCCAGGGCCTGGATACTGGCCTTGTAGACCCCGGCGGTTGAGAAGTGAGTGCCGGTGATCAACAAGGCCTTGCTGGAAGCAACGAAGTCCTCGCGGATGTCTTCGGCGCGCAGGGCCATGTCGGCGCAGTTCTCGCGGTAGAACACCAGCGGGAAGGTTTCGCGGTCCTTGAGACCGAGCAGCACCATGGCGGTCAGACGTTCCGGGTCGACCTTGATGCCGCGAGTGTCGCAACCTTCACGGGCCAGGGATTCGACCAGGAAGCGCCCCATATGGTCGTCCCCTACCCGGCTCAACATCGCCGACTTCACCCCTAGGCGGGCGGTGCCGAAAGCGATGTTGGCGGAGGACCCGCCGAGGTATTTGGCAAAGCTCGAGACATCCTCCAGTCGCGCCCCGACTTGCTGCGCATAGAGGTCGACGCCAAGGCGCCCGAGGCAGATCAGATCCAATTGACGCCCACTGGCAAAACGAGTCTGGCCCATGCTGGCTCCTGTTATTTTTATCAGCCTGCGTTCGCCGCGATGAAGGCACGAACACTTTTGGTGTGAGGCCAGACTAGAACGTCTCAGGGCGAGATTCAATATATTTTCTATTATTTTTTATATGGAATATATTTTCCATTACACTCGAATGGGACGGAGCCTACAAGGTGGATCGTTTCAGCATCGCTCTACCTGACTCCGCACTCAAGATTTTATTGGCGTCGCCCCTGTAGACTAGGCGCAGCTACCCAGCCACAAGCACACACCAGAAGGATTTTCTATGTCCCGCACCGATCAGCCGGCCATGACCGACAGCGCACCCGAGGGCGATATCGCCAGCCCTCCGATCAATGCCGAACGCCTGCTGCAGCTGATCACCGAGGAATATGAAAGCCTGCCACGCCAGCTCAAGCGCATCGCCACCTATATGAGCCAGCAGAGCGACCGGATCATGGTCGACCGCATCAGCGATATCGCCCAGGAATGCGAAGTGCATCCCTCGGCCATCGTGCGTTTTTCCCAGCGTTTCGGTTTCAGCGGTTTCAGTGAAATGCAGGCGTTGTTTCGCCAGGCCTATACCCACAAGACCACACCGGCACAGAACTACCAGCAGCGCATTCGCAGCCTGATCGACAACAAGTCGCAGAAAGCCAGCGCCGCCGACCTGGCGCGCGAATGCATCAATGCCACGCTGTCGGGTATCGAACGCCTGGGCCTGGAACTGGACGACCAGGCATTCGACGCCGCCGTGGACCTGGTGGTGAATGCCGACAACATCTATGTGGTGGGAGTGCGTCGCTCATTCGCGGTGGCCGATTACCTGGTCTACAACCTGCAGCACACCAACAAGCGTATTCACCTGGTTTCGGGTCTGGGCGGCAGCTACCGCGAACAGATGCGCAGCGTGCGCGCCAACGACCTGGTGATTGCCATCAGCTTCTCGCCGTACGCCAAGGAAACCCAGCAGTGCCTGCGGATCGCGCAATTGCACCAGGCGAAAACCCTGACCATTACCGACAGCAACCTGTCGCCGCTGGTCAAGCGCGCCAGCACGGCGCTGCTGGTCAATGAGGGCAGCTCGTTCGCCTTCCGTTCCTTGAGCGCGAGCCTGTGCCTGTGCCAGGCGCTGTTTATCGCCGTGGCCTATCGACTGGAATTGAAGGTGGACGGGATTCACGAGCAGGTCGGCTTCGACGACTAGCCCGGCAGCGACCAGGTTGCCTAGGGTCTGTACGAAAACTCGCCGAGCGGCGATCAGGCAAGGCAAAAACAGGCGAGGAAGCGGAGTTTAGTCCACTAAATGAGCATTCCGAGCCTGTTTTTAACGCAGCATGATCGTCGCGCAGGCAGTTTCCGTACAGAGCCTAGTCGTCCAGCTGCAGGTTCTCGGCCATTAACGCCACCATCTCCATCGGGCTGCGGCTGTTGATCACGTTGTAGATCAACTCGCGCTTGCCACGGGGCAGTTTCTTTACACAGCTCTTGGCCGATGCCCGCACGGCTTCATCCGTACCATGGATACGGGCCGCCAGCAGAAGGATGAGGACAGCGTCGGTGAGGGTCATCGAAACGCACTCGAGAAATCAGGACAGCAGTGTATCGGCTGCGCCTGGGTTTTCTCCACTGCGTTTGCGCGCTCTTCACTCGATTGTAGCCTCAGAACCGCAATCTGCTATTTTCCACTCTTTCAAACCTGTCCCGCAGCCTGTGGAGCCTTCAATGACAACCCTTTCGCCATCGGCCGAGCGCAAGCCTGACCCGCAAGCGGTCTATAGCCCCATCACCAGCAGCGCGATATTCATCGTCGCCACCTTGGCCCCCGGTAGCGAGGCGGCCGAGAAGGTGCGCGGCTGGTGCGAAGATGTCGCCGCCCTGACGCGGTCCGTCGGCAAGCGTGTGCCCGCCGGCAATCTGTCCTGTGTCTGCGGTTTTGGCTCCAGCGCCTGGGACCGTCTGTTCGGCGGCCCACGCCCGGCCTCGCTGCACGCCTTTCGCGAGATGGGCGTCGAGGGCCGGCGAGCGGTGGCGACACCCGGCGATATCCTGCTGCATATCCGCGCCGATCAGATGGACCTGTGTTTCGAATTGGCCACGCAATTGCTCACCCGTCTTGGCGATGCGATCACGGTGGTCGATGAAGTCCAGGGCTTCCGTTATTTCGATATGCGCAGCATGGTCGGCTTTGTCGACGGCACGGAAAACCCGGCCGGTCACGAGGCGGTCGACTTCACCATGGTCGGCGATGAAGACCCGGCGTTTACCAACGGCAGTTATGTGCTGGTGCAAAAGTACCTGCACAATATGACGGCGTGGAACGGACTGACCGTCGAGGCGCAGGAACGTATTATCGGCCGCACCAAACTGTCCGATATCGAACTTGATGAGTCGGTCAAGCCGAGCTGCTCCCACAGTTCACTGACCACCCTCGACGAAGGCGGCCAGGAAGTGAAGATCCTGCGCGACAACATGCCCTTTGGCCGGCCTGGCGCGGGCGAGTTCGGCACCTATTTCATCGGCTATGCGCGCTCCCCCGCCCCCGTCGAGCAGATGCTCGAGAACATGTTCGTCGGCAGGCCCGCCGGCAACTATGATCGCCTGCTGGATTTCAGCACTGCGGTCACCGGCGGCCTGTTCTTTGTGCCCTCCGCCGATCTGCTGGAGGAGCTGGCTGAGCGCAAACCGTAGGCCGTGCGAGGATGCATCCTGCACCCGACGCTCAAGGATGCATCACGACCGCCCGAGAGAGGAAACCTCAAATCCCAGGGCTATGGGCCGGGCATGCAAAAATCAGCTCGACTGCCATGCCGTTCGGATCTTCTACAAAAATCTGATGTTCCAACAGGTCGGGCACCACGCGCTCGTTGAACTGCAAACCCAGGTCGAGCAGACGCTGCCGATGCTCCTGCAGATCACTGCAGCGGAACGCGACGTGATCAAGCGCGCCCGAGCCTTCAGCAATGGCACGTGCTCCAAGATAGGCGTCAAGCTCCGTCCCATGGTTTTCCAGGCTGACAATATGCAGAAGTGGGCGGCCCGCCGAGTAGAGCCAACTCCCCGGGAATGGGAACGCAGGCCGCCAGCCCTCTTCGAGCCCGATAGCATCACGAAAGAACGCCACTGTCTCAGCGACTTTGGCGGTGCGCAGCGTGAAGTGATCGAGATGTTGAATCGTCATGCTCGGCACCCTGCTGATCGATTGATAAATATTCCGCTCATTGATGCCCCCATCACTCTGCCCTTCATAACGCCCCCAGTTGCTTCATCAGCGCGAGGTTATCTTCGATGTGCCAGTTTGCGGTGATCTTGCCGTTTTCAATCTGGTAGATATCGGTAGCGATGAAATCCACGGTTTGACCGCTGCCGTTGATCTTGCCAAAGGTGCCGGTGAAGTGCCCGCGAAAATGCAGGTGAGCCACCACCCGGTCGCCGGCGATGATCATTTGCTCGACCTCGCAACGGAGGTCAGGCACCGCGCCACGAAACGCCCGTGAGGCCAGCAAGGGCCCCTCCGGCCCCTGCTTACGGCCGGCAGGCGGGGTCTTGTCGATAAAGTTGCCCGCCAGCGCTTCACGGGCGAAGGTTTCGTCGCCGGTATTCCAGAACGTGTCATAACGTCGGGCGGCGGTTTCCATGATCTTCAGTTGCGCGGGCGCAAGACTCTTGTCTACGACCAGGACGCCGGGCTTCACCAACTCCACGGGCGCGGCAGATACGGCGCCCGACAGTGCCAGGGTGAAGAACACGGTCGCAACGCGGAAACGAAACAGGTTGGAACGTTGTTGCATGATCAGGATTCCTTGATAAAGGGTAAACACGCGAGACCGTGACGATTCAGTCCCTCACGCGCTCGCCCACGGGAGGCGTTTTTTTGTGCCTGTATCAGGCAATAGCGTCGTTGTACGCCGGCCACGCGGGATAGTCCGAGTAACCGCGCTCGTCACCGCCGAACAGCGTGTCGCCAGCAAACTCGGCCAGGGGGAGATTTTCCAGCAGGCGTCTTGGCAGGTCAGGGTTGGCAACGAAAGGACGGCCAAAGGCGACCAGATCGGCGTACCCCTTGTCGATGACCCAATTGGCCCGCTTCAGATCGTACTTGCCGGCAACGATGATGGGCCGTTGGAAACGCGCCCGGATATCGGCCCGGAACGCTTCGGTGAACTGCGGCGCGTCTTCCCAATCGGCCTCGACCAGATGCAGGTAGGCAATGCCCAGCGTTTGCAGGAACGCAGTGGCCTCAAGGATCGTCGGCAGAATATCGGGGCAGTCCATACCGCGTGCGGTCAGGAAGGGAGCCAGGCGAATGGCTGTGCGTTCAGCCCCTACTTCCTCTGCAACGGCACTGACCACTTCCTTGAGGAAACGCAGCCTGTTCTCCCGCAAGCCGCCGTATTCATCGGTTCGGGTATTGGCGGTAGTGCGCAGAAACTGGTCGACGAGGTAGCCGTTCGCACCGTGAATCTCGACACCGTCGAAGCCCGCGTCCATGGCGTTGCGCGCGGCGATGCGGAAGTCGTTGACGATGCCGTGGATTTCTTCTTTGGCCAACGCACGCGGTGTCGGGCAATCCACCATCTCGCCCAGACCAGTCGCAGGATTCACCTTCCAGATCTTGGCTTCGAAGGGAACCGCCGAAGGCGCCACCGGCAACTCGCCGTTGTGGAAATCGGGATGGGATATCCGGCCGACATGCCAAAGCTGCAGAAAGATGCGCCCACCCGCGGCATGTACGGCATCGGTGATCAAGCGCCATCCGGCCACCTGATCCTGGCTATGAATCCCCGGAGTAAAGGAGTAGCCCTTGCCTTGCGGCGAGATCTGCGCCGCCTCCGAGACGATCAGGGCCGCCGACGCCCGCTGTGCATAATAACGGGCGTTCAGCGCATTGGGGATGTCACCCGGCTGGGTGCTGCGGGCGCGTGTCATCGGCGCCATCACGACGCGGTGAGGGACGGATTGTTCGCCTACAAGTGTCGGTGTGAACAGGGCTGAGTCAGCAGTCATGGCAAGGCTCCAAACAAGGGATGGGATGAACAGAGGTTTTCTGATCCGGTGTGTGAAGTGTTGCCTCTTGCCTTTAGGATTAGAATATGGCTATTGGTAGATAGATTATTGAACAAGGGTTGATAGTATGTTGGACGACCTCAACGAGCTGCGTACCTTCCAACGGATCCTGGTCTGCGGCAGCCTGTCAGCGGCGGCGCGTGATCTGGGTGTAGGGCTGGCGGTGGTCAGCAAACGGCTTATGGCACTGGAACGACGAGCAGGACAACGGCTGATCAACCGAACCACACGAACACTGTCGGCGACCAATGAGGGCTTGGCCCTGATGGTTCACGTTGATCGGATACTCGAGGAATTGGAGGCGGCGGAGTCACGCATGACGATGGGCGGTGAAGAGCCGTTCGGCATGCTCCGGGTCAGCTCACCCATTTCTTTCGGGCGTATTCACCTGGTGCCCTTGGTCGCCGAGCTGGTCGAGCGCCATCCCAAGCTGGATATCGAACTCAGGCTCGACGACCGCCTGATCGATCTGACGTACGAACGGATCGATGTCGCGGTGCGTATCGGCCAACCTCGGGATAGCACTGCGATCCTGCGCAAGCTGGCTGACAATCGCCGGATTCTGGTGGCTGCGCCCGCCTATCTCGAACGTCATGGGGAGCCTGAGCGTATTCGGGATCTGGAGCGTCATGGGTGTCTGCGCTACGACGACCCGTCCCTGCCCTGGCGCCTGGAAGGTCCGGGGAACGAAGTGATTGAGCTGCAGCCGCGCTCACGGCTGCACGCCAACAGCGGGGATGCCGTGCGCGACTGGGCGATTGATGGCCACGGGATCATGCTCAAATCCAGTGTCGATGTGGCAGACGACCTGGCGGCAGGTCGCCTGGTGCATATCCTGCGTGGCTGGCACAGCGCTTCTGCGCCGATCTACGCCCTGCTGCCTTCCCGGCGCTTTACGCCGAGCAAGACGAAGGTGTTCCTGGATGCGCTTGGTGCTCGGCTTGCCGCTCTCTGAGGCCGGCAAACCCGTAGGGGTGTTGCCGATCTCAAAGGCTTTAATCAGCCAGCAAACGCTTCAGCCCTTGAGGGGAATATTGCGCATCGTCACCAGTGCGGTGGCACACAGTGTTTCCGTGCCTTGTTTCACGGCAAACAAGTCGGCAGCGGCAATCGTCGTATTGTTCGAAGCGTTGATGACACGCCCCCTGGCCAGCAGCTTTTCACCGTCTGCCGGAGCGATCAGCTTGACCGTGAAGTCTGTCGTCATATTGATCCAGCCCGGCGGCAACAGGGTGCCAGCGGCCGAGCCACCGGCAAAATCGGCCAGCGCACCGATGATGCCGCCTTGAAAGAATCCGTTGTGCTGGGTGAGTTCCTTGCGGGTGGGCTGCTCGATTTCGCAATAGCCCGGCTTCAGGTAGTTGTAGTGAAATCCCAGCAGTTTGGCCGCGGGCATACTGAGCACGGCGCCTTGGACATGTTTGTCAAAATCTGGATTGGTGGCGTGGAAATCTTCCATGTGCATAGATCCTTTCCTGGAGAACGATTGGTTTTTCCTCGTACATTACTGATCGCCTGATACGACACATTACGTATAGCGCTCTTCAACTAATAAAACCAAGGACTAAAATGCGTAAATAAGGCAATTGAATATGACCCGATAAATAATTGGTCTGTTTATCGAGCAGAGATTGACCTGCCTATCGAGAGGCGCCTGGCTGGGCCGTCCGCTCTGCGCCCCTTCAGTATTTTCTGCCAACAATAAATCGTTGATAAATGCAACCCACAAACCACCCTAAAGCAAATGGGCTCATCGCTGTCGTGCCCCAAACCAATAACCGCTGGGGTAAAAAATAACTCATTTGATTCATAAGAGGATTGGGAGAATTCCCAATGAACGGAAGAAAAAACGGGATCATAAAGACGATGAGAAAAAACAAAAACCCAATAATGTATCCTAACGGCTTATCAAGCTTGATTTCCTCATAGCTTTCCTTGGCAAAAAAAAGAAACATGTAGACTAGGTGTCGGCTCGACATTTCCTTAATAAATAGCGCACATCAAACACAATATATTTAAAATACAGCGAGTAAAAATACGCAGGTGTCATGCCTAAAAAGAAGAAGTACAGAGATACAAGGCACATTTCCAAAATGTCATTTTTCTCAGTACCGAATACTGCCCAGTGGTAGACACCGTTCAGCAGACCAAAGGTCCCAAACGCCATAAAAAAGCAACACCGACATAAACATAAAAATGTAACACCAGCCAAGCCTTCACTACGCCCCATTGTTTTCTTTTCATCAGAAGCGCGTGGGTTTCCACACACCCTATCCCAGCGGCCCTTTTATGCTTTATCATATAAAGCACAGAAACGAAGTTATATATCAAGGCCCCAACAAATGCTATTCCACTCAAATTTCTATACAGTGTCACATTGAAAGGGCCGGTGATAACGGGAGCGATTTTCACACCCACGCTATCAAGACCGCTCACCACAGGACCTATAAAAAAATCCAACACCTTAGTTAGGGACGGAAAATAGACCCCACAAACCGCATAAAAAACAACAAGAACAGAAATACAACCACATATCGGAGCCGAATTAAACCATGGTACATTCGGATAGTCCGCAGGAACATTCCTCAAACGAAACGCCATGATGACAGGCACCTCTCCCAAGTAGAAAACATAGACATCCAAAAAAAATGGAGCACACTTTATTTTCGTGGCGCGCCCCTTTTTGAAAACATACCGGCCTCTTTCGATTGTCTAATGTCTATTTTTCTACTTGAAAATGAAAAACATCTGACACGCCTGCGCTTCATACTCAAAAAGCGTAGCCAACCCCAATCTTCAGGGTCGTCTCATCGGTCTGACTGCTTGGCTCCAACGCCACCGCAGTGCTTGAAATATTATGCGCAGAACTGATGCCATATTTGAAAGACGTGTAATCGACACCCACATTCCCATGAAGATTTTTCGTGAATGCATAATCTGCGGATAAACCGGCCTTATACAGATTGGAATCTCCAAGCCCAGCAGAAAAGCCACGAGGGCCACTCACATCAACGTCTGACGCGAACGTGCGTCCAACCAGGGCATTGGCGGTAAATACCAAACGGGAAAATGGCGAGTATTGGACAAGTGTGCCGGCGCCATACCAACTATGGGTATAGGTTTCGCCGAAATTAACGCCGCGCTGCCATTCATGCCGGCCAAGCTCGCCGTAAGGAGTGACCATGAACGCTCCATCAAGCGCAAAACCTTTTCCCCAGCGCAGACTATAGTCGGAAATGTTTGCGCTAGACTGTCCGACGGCAGAACCGTATTTCCCGCTTGACTGGAGCGTCCCCTTATACCCGGTATTTCCGTTGTTCTTACTGTACTGAAATTGAAGATAGTCGTTATCCAGCAGCACGTCCTTCATCATGGAAAAAGACAAGGCAAAACCGTGGACAGTGCCGTTTTCCGTAGCAAAGGTTCCGACAGGACTGCCAAATCGCCCTTTGGTGGTTTCCTTATAATCGACTTTCGTGGAAATAGCCTGAACGTCAAACTGATTATTCGATGCTTTTATATCATCTGTTCCGGCGAATGCCGTCGTGCACAAAGCTGCAGTGACTGCAAAAACTGCTATTTCATTAACTTTCAAAATATTTCCCTCTTTTTAAATATTCCAATAACCAACCCGCTATCAGCAGCTCTGAATGCGCCGAGCGCTGCTCGGCCTTGATCGCCACCGAATTCAAAATGTTGTCGTTTGCACATTTGTTGGCCGCGACCAGGAAGTATCCGTCGCAAAGTTTGGTAATCGCGGGAGCGGAGCTTGGGCAAAGCGACTGACCCGGCTCGTGGTCGAGCGGGCTTTGACTGCATCTTGCCGTGCCAGACGCGCTAGCGTCAGGGCATTGATAGGCAGGGACAGCCCTGACAGATGTTTGAGGTGTTCCGTGATGACGGCAACACCCGAAAGCTTGGGGATGGCGACGAGTGAGGCAATGCCACTGTCTTCACTTCCTGTGTGTTGTCGCGTTTCGGACGAAACGCTGCTCCCTGCGTTACGATCAGACATGTCAACTCAACGGCGTTTACAAAAGAAGAAAGTACATCGTGCTATTACAGGCACGACAAACCAACCTTGGGAAGGCTGATACATTAAAAAGAGGCTGTAGCTAAAAATCAGATTTACCAAAAACTTTAACTTGATACCAACCAAAACAAGATATCAAAAAGCCATCAGAAGACTAGCACCTCTCACCACCAAGAAAAAGCATTGTTTTCGCCCAGAAAACTTCACCAGCGGTCAAAAAACTCAGACTTTATATTTGTATTAAAAACGATACATAAAAATACCAGCCGACACATTGAGCGTGTCCTGCAAGCTAAACAAACCATAGGTTTCAGTAGCTGCAGCGACTAGTTCAATTAAGTCGACTAGTAACGATTACCCTACAATTGACTCAAACACTTCTATCCTGCATGCCCATAAAGCGCTCCCGCAGGCAAAAAACGCCTTTAACTTTCTCCCCTCCGGATTCGGCAACTTCAAACCCGTTCAGCATTGGTTCAGCATCGACTCATCGTGCCTGGTCTTCACCATCTGTAGTCGCCTCATCAGAACCCGCCCGCTGCCACCCCGCCAGCCTGCTCTCAAGCACTTTAGCCAGGGCCAGAATGCGCTCCTCTTTCCAGTGCGGCCCGACAATCTGAATGCCGATCGGCAGCCCAAGATCCGGGTCGAAACCCACCGGCACCACCACCACCGGCGAACCGGAAAGGCTGAAGGGAAACACATAGGAATAACGCGCCCGCCCGTCCAACGACTCGCCGGGTTTGAACGCAATATCCGGGAACACAGGACAGACCAACACATCATGCTCTCTGAAGAACCGGCTCAGACCACGGCGGAAGGTATTGATATACGCCAGGTCAGCCTTGAACTGGTCGACACTCAACTCCGTCTCCCGGCTCGCCCGCAACAGCCCTTCCAGGCAAGGTGACAGCTGCTCGCGCCCCAGACCGGAAAGGAACTTGTCCCAGGCCCTGCCCGCATCACCGCCGGACAGGAAGATATTCCACAAGCTGTCACAGGCCAGTTCCATGCCTTCCGGGCAAGCCTGGCTCACACTGCGGACAACCGGCTGCAGCAGTTCCGCGACCTTGTCCATTGCATAAAGAACAGAGGGCCTGACCGTCACGCCCGGCAGTTCATGAAACAGCGCAACCCTGATCTGGCCGATCTCCAGATCGTCCTCGAACGGCACATCGACGGTATCCGGATCATGACCATCCGAACCTGAGATCAGATAACCCAATGTCCTGATGTCATCCACGTAACGGCCCATGACACCGTAGGCCGACGTCATATGAATCAACCCGGTGCCGTTGACCGGATACTGGCCGGTCAACGGCACCCGCCCCTGGGTCAGCTTTAGCCCGCAAACCCCGTTGAAATGCGCCGGTATGCGCAAGCTGCCGCCAGCATCCGAACCCAGCCCGCCAGGACTGCAACCCGCAGCGATAGCGGCCGCCTCCCCTCCGCTGCTGCCCCCTGGGGTCCTGGAAAGATCGAAGGGATTGCGGGTCCGCCCATAGAGGAAGTTTTCCGTTTCAAAGGACATGCACAGCTCAGGCACATTGGTGATCCCCAGGATCAGCGACCCGGCCTGGCGCAATCGCTGAACCACCGTGGCATCGAACACACTGGCGGGACCATGCCACTCGGGCATGCCGCAGGACATCTTGAAGCCCTCGACATGACAGACATCCTTGATGGTGATAGGCACGCCGTGCAGTGGCCCCAACGGCAGTCTGGCCGCCACCCGGCGATCCGCCTCGTCCGCCTGTTCGAGCAGTTGAGCCCTATCCGGCTGCTGGACAATGGCATTGACCCGTTCATTGTTTTCGGCAATTCGGCCCAGATAAAACTCAACAAGCTGTCGACTGGTTGTTTCCCCCGTCGCAATAGCCTGCGCCATGCCGGGAATACTCAGCGAGTCAAAATCCATTATTTAAAACCCTTCCATTGAAGGGGCTGCAGACTAAGGGAAAACGCTTTCGATTCGTAGCAGGTAAAGCGGATTTCCCGGCAGTGCCATCACCGCGATCATCGCCACACGGAACAAGCCCCACGAGGGCTGAGAATTTTTTCTCCGATTAACACCACAAAAAAGAAAAATCCCTCCTGAAACGCCGCCGCAGACCGAGAAAAAAGCAAAAAACCTCTCACGGAGAAACAGATAATAGTTCCACAAAATTCGTCATCGACATGCCCCTCTTATCGATGCACCCATAAAAAACACAGGCTCGGCAAACCGAAGCTGCAACGGCACCCGGCTGGAACACACCTTCGCACAATACCGCCTTCCCTCAACCTGGTTCGCCCGGGAGAGCGTCATCCTGCAGAAGAACGTCACACAAGGAGTGGACATGCTTCAAAGTAAAGTATTCAGGTATTCCCATTGGGATATTGCATGTTGCCTGGTGATCCCTTTCCAGATCAGTGTTTACTCCCTACTGGCCTATAACTACCAATCCATGTCGCTGCTCGCCCTGCTCGGCATGATTCCCGTCCTGTTTGCCCTGTCCCTGCAGAACGCCGGGGCCAACCACAATCATTACCACACCCCGTTCTTTCGTATCCGCTGGATGAATACGCTGGTGCGCATGGGCTTCTCCATGACGGAAGCGCCTAAAACCCCCTATAACATCGGCCATGGCATCCACCACGCCACGCATCAGTCATGGAATGACAAGTCCATCCTGGCGATCTTCGGCCTGAAACGCCCGCTCTCCAAACAGCTCATCAGCTTCGGCCTGTTCATCTTCGAATCGGTGGGACTGAAGTACTTCACCTTGTTGGTCCTGCTGAAATACTGGCCCATCGAGCGCGTCGCGGCCCTGGCCTCACCGGATGATCCGGAGCTGGCGACCCGGGCATTAAAGAAACTGCTGGAACCCTCGAAACTGAAGGCGGCGAAATACGACCTGGCGGCGTGGTTCCTGTTTCGCCTGGTGCTGTGCCTGATCGACTGGCAGTTTTTCTTCTTTTACTTCATTCCGGTCACCTACCTCGTCGACACCCTGAGACAAGGGGAAAACTACTTCCAGCACTGGGGCGCCACCGATCCCTTCGACCCGAAACGCGACTCCGTCAGTTGTTATGGAAAACTCTACAACCTGCTGACCTTCAACCTGGGTTATCACCAGGAGCACCACTACAAGCCCGGCCTGCATTGGCTGAAACTTCCAGAACTGACCAAAGAGTTACCCAGCGACCGCCATACCGTGCCTTATTCGCACTACTTCAATTCGCCCTTGATGTTTCCAGAGCGTTCAGCCGAGCTCAGTAAAGAAAATACGGTCGATGTTTCGTCCTGAACCTTTGCCGCCCAGCAGAGCCCCGCTGCCGCCAACAACATCGCGAATTCTTTAGAGCCGTCAAATGAATAAGCCCACTGCGCAACACTTTAATACTTTCCTGGAAGTTGTTCGGCACAGAGCGGCGCACAGCTCAGACAGTGCTGAACGCCTGGCCTTTACTTACCTGGCCGACGGCGAGTCGGTCAGCGACAGCCTGACCTTCGCTCAACTGGATCAAAAAGCCCGTAGCCTGGCGGCCCACCTGCAACGCCATACCCAGCCCGGCGACCGGGTGCTGCTGGTGTATCCACCCTGCATGGAATACACCATTGCCTTTTATGCCTGCGTCTATGCCGGGGTCATTGCGGTTCCGGCCCTGTCGCCGGCCAACGCCAAGACACTGCCGCGCCTGCATCTGTTGGCGCAGGACTCGCAGCCGGCCCTCGCCCTGACGGTCGACACGGTATTGAACGGGCTCGAACGCATGGCCGCCGCCAGCGAGACCGACAACCCGCTGAAAGACCTCACCTGGCTGGCCAGCAACACCCTGGAGGATGCAAGTGCCCAGTGGCACTGCCCGCCGACCGTGGCCAGCGACATCGTGTTCCTGCAGTACACCTCGGGATCGACCGGCGCGCCGAAAGGGGTGATGGTCAGCCACGCCAACCTGCTGGCGAATGTCGAACTGTCGAAACAGACCTACCGGATACGCGAACAGGATGTCTTTGTCTCCTGGCTGCCCTCCCATCACGATTTCGGTCTGATCGGCGCAATCATCCTGCCGGTCTACATGGCCAGCCACTGTGTGCAGTTCCCTCCGGCAGCGTTTGTGATGCGCCCCTACCGCTGGTTGAAATTGATCTCCGACTACCGCGCGCGGATCACCGGCGGCCCCAATTTCGCCTTCCAGCTCTGCGTTCAGCGCATCACCGAAGAACAGAAGCAATCCCTCGATCTCAGCTCCCTGGAAATTGCCGTCAACGGCGCGGAGCGTATCCGTCCGGTGACCCTGAAGTCGTTCGTCGAGGCGTTTTCCGACTGTGGCCTGCAACCTCACGCCATGGTCCCGGCATACGGCATGGCCGAGTCCGTACTGTTGGTGACCGCCAATATGCAGACCCCTGTCGGACAGCTGCCACGTCTGCGCACGATCAGCAAAAGTGCCCTGGAGGGTGGTCAGGTCAAGCCTCAACTGCATGCCGCGGATGGGGTGGAGATCGTGGCCACGGGCACCGAGTTCACCTGCGATCACCAGGTCGGGATTTTCCATCCGCAACAAGCCGTGCGGCTGGCGGAGGAACAGGTGGGCGAAGTCTGGATCAGCGGTCCGTCGACCGCCCTGAGTTACTGGCAACGGGAAGAAGAGAGCCGCGTTTTCCATACCCGGGCCGAGGGCGAGGCCGAAGTCGAGGAGCGCCGCTGGTTCCGTACCGGCGACCTGGGCTTCACCAGTGACGGCGAGCTCTACATCACCGGACGGCTCAAGGAAGTCATGATCTTCAGCGGCCGCAATATCTACCCGCAGGATGTCGAGATGACGGTCGAAGCCATCGACCCGGCCTTTCGCGCCAACGGCTGCGCCGCCTTCTCCATCGAGGACGGCGAGATCAGTCACCTGGTGATCGTGCAGGAGCTGGAGTCGCGCCAGGAGGTCGACACCGACAACCTGATTGCCCGCCTGCGGGCCGAATTGGCCGATCGCCATGAAATCTTCGACCTGTCGGCCCTGCTGCTGGTCAAGACCGGCGCCGTCCCCAGGACCTCCAGCGGCAAGATCCAGCGTGCGCGCTGCCGGCAACTGTTCGAGGCCGCGGAACTGAAGGCGGTGTGGTCCTGGAACCGGGACGACGAAACCCATCCGACGGACGTTCAGGACGACCCGCGCCATGGGGAAATAGAGGCGCAGTTGTTGTCGATCTGGCAAACCACGCTGGATCGGGAGGATATTTCCAGTACCGACAGTTTCTTCCTGCTGGGCGGGCACTCACTGCTGGCCACGCAGATGATGATGGAGGTGCGCAAGCGCTTCAACGTTGAACTCCCCCTGAGCACCCTCTTCCACTCGCCGACCCTGCGCACCCTGACGGCTGAAATCGCCGGCGCGAAAGCCCCATCGGGTCAATCCCTGCCGGCCATTGCCCGCTCGACCCGCCAAGGGCCCCTGCCACTGTCTTATGCGCAGCAACGCTTCTGGTTTCTCGACCAGTACCAACCAGACAATCCGTTCTATTCGCTGCCCCTGGCACTGACCATCGACGGTCCGCTGGACGTAGAGATTGTCCAGCAGGTCCTGAACCTGATGGTCGCCCGCCACGCGCCGTTGCGAACCCTGTTCAAGAGCGAAGGCGGCGTGCTCCAGCAGCAGATCCTGCCGACGCTGGAAGTCCCCGTGACCCGGGTCGACTTCAGTCAACTGGGCGACAACGCCGTGCCCGAAATCGCCGAGGCCATACGCCGGGAGGCCTATCAGCCGTTCAACCTGGCACAAGGGCCGCTGATTCGCGCACGCCTGCTGCAAAGCGCTCCACAGCGCCATGTCCTGCTGCTGACCCTGCACCATATTATTTGCGATGGCTGGTCGAGCAATGTGCTGCAAAGTGACTTCTCGGCACTCTATGACGCCCTTGCGCAGGGTCACGCCTCCCCGCTGCCCGCGCTGCCCATCGAGTACGCCGACTACACCCTGTGGGAACAGCAGAACCTCACCGGCCCGTGGCTTGAGGAGCAACTGGCTTTCTGGCAGGCGCACCTGGCCAATGCCTCGACGTCACTGGATCTGCAAACCGACTTTCCGCGCCATGAGAACACCCGCCAGGAAGGCGATGTACGCAAAATGGCGGTGCCGCAGCCCCTGGTCCGGCAGCTCGAAACCTTCGCCCGAACCCATAACGCCACGCTGTTCATGGTCATGGTGACCGCCATGAATGTCCTGCTGCAGCGCATGACCGGCCAGGATGACCTGTGCATCGGCGTGATGTCGGCCAACCGTCCGGAGGGGACCGAAGGCCTGGTCGGCAACTTTATCAACGTGGTGCCTTTGCACAGCCATATTCATGGCGACGAGGACTTCAGCAGCCTCCTGAGCACTACGGCCCGGCAGTTGCTGGCAACGTACGACCGGCAGATTCCCTTTGAGTTGATCCTCAAACACCTGGCCCCGACCAGACAGACCAGCGGCACGCCTTACGCCCAACTCGTGATGAATTTCCACAATGAAATTGCCGAGCCCAAACAGCGTCCGGGATTGCGCAAAAACAACGGCATCAGCCTCGCCGGCCATCACCCGAACACCGTCAACCACGCGGCCTTCGAGTTGAAAGTGGAAGTCCATGGGGCGGCGGAAAACCTGGCCATCGCGTTCGAGTACAACAAGGCGCTGTACGCCCCCTCGACCATTGACCGGATGATGAATCACTTTCTCGTCCTGCTCGCCAATGCGACGGCCCAGCCACAGGTGCCGGTCAGAACCCTGCCCCTGCTGCAGGACGCCGAGCGACAACTGCTGACCAGCCAGTGGAACAACACCGACCGCGACTACCCCAGCGGACAAACCCTGCACGGGTTGTTCCAGCAACAGGTTGAACGCACCCCCGAGGCCATCGCCCTGGTCTTCGAGGAAGAGCAACTGAGCTACTCGCAGCTCAATGCCCAAGCCAACCAGCTGGCTCGTCATCTGCTCGACTACGGCGTCAAGCCCGATTCGCGGGTTGCCCTGTGCATCGAGCGCAGCCCACAGATGGTCATTGCCCTGCTGGCCATCCTCAAGGCCGGCGGCGCCTATGTGCCCCTGGACCCCGGCTACCCGGCAGAGCGCCTGGCGTACATGCTGGAAGACTCGAAACCTGAGGTGCTGGTCTCTCAAGAGAACATGCGTCACTGCTTGCCCGGCCACTCGGTGCCGACCCTCTGGCTGGATACCGAACAGCCAGGGATCGCCAGGCACTCACCGCACAACCTGAATATCGGCGATACCGATGGCCTGGCCTACTGCATCTACACCTCCGGTTCCACGGGGCGTCCGAAAGGCGTGATGAACGCCCACGGCGCCGTGGTCAACCGGTTGCAGTGGATGCAGGAGCAATACGAGTTATCCAGCAACGACCGTGTGTTGCAAAAGACCCCCTTCTCGTTCGATGTGTCGGTCTGGGAGTTCTTCTGGCCCCTGCTCCAGGGGGCCCGGCTGGTCATCTGCAAACCTGAGGGCCACAAGGACCCGGCCTATCTGCAGGCCATCATTCGCCAACAAGGTGTGACCACCGCGCACTTCGTGCCCTCGATGCTGCAAGCCTTCCTCAAGTCCGCGGCCGCACCGTCCGCCGGCTCGCTACGCCAGGTATTCAGCAGTGGCGAAGCCCTGCCGGTGGCGGCGGCCAATGAGTTCCTCGAGCGCCATCCGCAGACCCGGCTGCACAACCTCTACGGTCCGACCGAAGCGGCCGTGGATGTCACGTATTGGGAGTGCCTGCCAGGCTACCGTCACCCGCTCGTACCGATTGGCCGTCCCGTGGCCAACACCCGGCTGTACATCCTGGATGAGGACCTGCAGCCCGTCCCCGTCGGGGTCATCGGCGATCTCTACATCGCCGGCGTGCAGCTTGCGCGAGGCTATCTCGGACGCCCCGACCTGACCGCGGAACGCTTTATCCCGGACCCTTACGACAGCCACGGCCGGCGTATGTACCTCACCGGGGATCGCGGCCGCTACCTGCCATCGGGCGATATCCAGTACCTCGGACGCATCGATCATCAGATCAAGATCCGTGGTTTCCGCATCGAGCTGGGCGAGATCGAAAATGCCTTGCTGCAATGCCCGTCCGTGCGCGAAGCCGTCGTCGTGCCCAGGGACGATGCTTTTGGCGGCCAGTGCCTGGTGGCCTACATCGCCTGCGGTAGCGGCGAAATCAACAGCACGGAGCTGCGCAAACAGCTCGGCAAAGTGCTGCCCGACTACATGCTGCCAAGCTTCTTCGTCGGCCTCGCGGCATTGCCCCTGAGTGCCAACGGCAAGATCGATCGACAGGCGCTGCCGGCCCACGGGCATCAGGCCCACGCACCGGCCGAGGAATACCTGGCGCCGACCACCGCCACGGAAAAAACCCTGGTCGCCCTCTGGCAAGAGACGTTGAAGGTCCCGCGCATCGGCATCAACAGCAGCTTCTTCGAACTGGGTGGGCACTCGTTGCTGGCCACGCAGATTCTCGCCAGGACCCAGGAGATCTTCTCGGTCAGCCCGCCGCTGAAGCTGTTGTTCGAGTCGCCGACGATCGCGGCCATGGCGGTTTATGTGGACCAGGCGGCCCGAATGCCACGGGCGTCGGCACCGCCGATCAAGCGCCTGGCGCGAAACCAGACGGTTGAGTGAGCGCCCGACTCGCCCAGTGCCGATCACGGGTCGGCACACCCCCTTAAAAAGCATGCCCTAGTGCCCCAGTTCAGGATCGATTGTTCTCGATGCATGTCGCCACGCCAGGCGCCGCCTCCAGAACCGGGAAACCTCGAACAGGGAATAAAAAGAGAGTTTGAGTCATGTCAGCCGATCAATTCAGTACCTCCTTTGCTCAACAACGCCTGTGGTTTCTTGAGCAATATGAACCCGGCACGGGCCTGTACAACATTCCGGCGGCCTGCCGGATCAAGGGCGGGCTGCGGCTCGATGTCCTGGAGCGCAGCCTCAACGCCATCATCCAGCGGCATGAAGCGCTACGCACCACCTTCGCCGTGGACAACGACCTGCCCGTGCAAGTGGTCGCCCGCAAGGCAGCGTTGCAGATCACGCCCGTCCAGCTGGCGGCACTCCTGGCACAGAACATCACGCTGCAACAGTTCATGGATGACGAAGCAGCCAGGCCCTTCGACCTGACGAGCGCCCCGCTGATCCGCGCCACGGCCATCGAAGTCCAGCCAGACGAACATATTCTGCTGCTGACCCTGCACCATATCGTTGCCGATGGCTGGTCCATGGCGGTGTTGTTGAACGAGCTGAGCCAGCTCTACAACGCCGAATTGCACGCCGTCGCGGCGGACCTGCAAGAACTGGAAGTGCATTACGCCGACTACGCCGTTTGGCAACGGGAATGGCTGCAGGACGAGGTGCTGCAACCACAACTGGAGTACTGGGAAACCCAGCTCAAGGATGCACCGAGCGTCCTCGAACTGCCGACCGACCGTCCCCGCCCGGCCCGGCTCGATTACGCCGGCAACCGGGTCTATTTCAGCCTTCCCGCCGAGTTGGCGACACAACTCCAGCAACTCAGCCAGCGTCACCACACGACCCTGTTCACCACGCTGATCTGTGCCTTCAACACGCTGCTGTTCCGCCTCGGCAATCAGCCCGACATCAGCGTCGGTTATCCGGTGGCCAATCGCAATCGCGCGGAAATCCAGCCGCTGATCGGCTTCTTCGTCAACACCCTGGTGCTGCGCAGCCAGATGCGCGCGGAGCAACCCTTTGCCGACTACCTGCAACAGGCCCAATCGACCTTGCTCGATTCGGACCTGAACCAGGACATCCCGTTCGAACGATTGGTCGAGGCGCTGCGCCCTACCCGGGAGCTCAACCACTCACCGATCTTCCAGGTCCTGTTTTCCTTCTTCAACCAGGACGTGGCCGAGGCGTTGACACTCAGCGGAACGACCGCCAGCGCACTGGCGCAAAACAGCCGCTTCGCGAAGTTCGACCTGTCCCTCGAAATGAACACCAGCCAGGGCCTGCTGGGGGGCTTCTTCGAATACCGGACCGCACTCTATGACCAGGCCACCATCGAGCGCCTGAGCGGCTACTACCGCGTATTGCTGGAGTCCATCGTCGCCGACACCCGCACCCGTATCGGCGACCTCGAGCTGTTGCCCCAGGAAGAGCGGCTGTCCCGACTGGCGCCCGCCGCAACCTCCGATTGCCCGCTCAGCGACGATCAATGCGTGCATGACCTGTTCCTGGCCCAGGCGCAACTGACCCCCGACGCGCCCGCCATCCTCTGCGCCGGACAACAGGTCAGCTACCGCCAGCTTGAGCAGCAGGCACGGGCCATCGCTGCACGTCTGGTGGCGCTGGGCGCGGGTCCCGAGACCTGCGTGGCAGTCTGCCTCGACCGCTCGATCACCATGGTCGCGGCCTTGCTCGGTACCTGGATGGCCGGCGCGACCTATGTGCCGATGGACCCCGGCTACCCCCATGCCCGCCTGCTGCACATGCTCCAGGATTCCCGCGCGCGGGTATTGCTCAGCGAGCGTCCGTACGCCGAGGCGTTCAGCGACGAAGCGCTCCACATTGTCCTGCTCGATAACGCTGAACCCGAGACTCTCTCCTCCGCTATCCGCTACCCCGTCGCCGCCCTGAACACGGCCTATGTGATTTACACCTCGGGCTCCACCGGCCTGCCGAAGGGCGTCCAGGTGCCGCACCGGGCGGTCGTCAACTTCCTGCGCTCGATGACGACGCAGCCCGGCATCACGGCCCAGGACCGGCTGCTGGCAGTCACCTCTATTTCGTTCGATATCAGCGTCCTCGAACTTTTCCTGCCGCTGATCAATGGCGCCAGCCTGGTCCTGGCCGAACGCGAAGCGGCCGCCGACGGGCAGGCATTGATCAAGCTGGCCATCCACCAGGATGTCACCCTGATCCAGGCCACCCCCTCGACCTATTGGCTGATGCTTGAAGCCGGCTGGCCCAGCACCCTGGCGCTCAAGGTGCTCTGCGGTGGCGAAGCCCTGGCGCCGGCCCTGGCGCACAAGCTGCTGCAACGTAGCGAATCGCTGTGGAATATGTACGGGCCGACCGAAACCACCATCTGGTCGGCCATCAGCCGCGTGACAGACGACACCAGTTCCATTGGCCGCCCGATTGCCAATACCGTGCTGCGTGTCCTTGATGGAAACGCCCGCCTGTGTGCCATCGGCAGCCCGGGCGAACTGCATATCGGCGGCGAAGGCGTCACCCGGGGTTACCTCAATCGGGCGGACCTGACCGCCGAGAAGTTCGTGCCCGATCCCTATGGATCGGCGTCGGGAGAACGTCTTTACAAGACCGGCGACCTGGTCAGGTGGCTGCCCAACGGTGAAATCGAATTCCTCGGACGCATCGATCACCAGGTCAAGGTGCGCGGCTTCCGCATCGAACTGGGGGAAATCGAAACCCAACTGGTCAGCTACCCCGATGTGCGCCAGGGCGTGGTCATCGTTCGGGAAGATCAGCCGGGCGAGCAGCAGATCGTGGCTTACCTGCTGGTCGGCGAACAGTATTCGGCCGATTCGGCGCAACTGCGCCAACACCTCGCGCAGACCCTACCGGGGTACATGATCCCGAATCACTTCGTGGTCCTTGAGCAGCTACCCCTGACCCCCAACGGCAAAATCGACCGCAAGCGCTTGCCGGCCCCCAGCGTAACGCCACAAAGCGCACACAGCGCTCTTCCCGGCACGGCCATGGAAAAGGCCGTGGCCGACATCTGGCAACAAGTGCTCAAGCTGGAAAACATCGGCATCACCGATAACTTCTTCGAACTGGGCGGCCACTCGATACTCGCCACCCAGGTGGTCTCCCGACTGCGCAAGACCCTACAGGTCGAGCTCTCGGTACGCGCACTGTTTGAAGCGCCGACCATTGCGCAACTGATCGCCCACCTGGGCTCGGAGACGGCTCGACAGGCTCCGCCGATCGTCCCGTATTCACTGCCGGAAAAACCCCAGCCGCTGTCGTTTGCCCAGGAACGCCTGTTTTTCCTCAACCATTTCGAGCCGGCCAGCGCGGCCTACAACATTGCGCTGGCCCTTGAACTGAACGGGCGGTTGGAGATTGCGCCGCTGCTGCGCTCCCTGGAGGAACTGATCCGCCGCCACGAATCACTGCGCACCACCTTCACCTTCGACGAGGACGGCAAGCCCCAGGCCCGGGTTCACCCGGAGGCGTTGGGACAACTGGTCTATCGCGATCTGCGTCATCACTCGACGCCTCTTCTGCTTGCCCGGACCCAGGCCAATGCCGAGGCGCAACAGCTGTTTTCCCTGGACCAGGGTCCGTTGTTACGGGCATCGCTGCTGCAGGTCACCGATCAGCAACATATCCTGCTGCTGACCCTGCATCACATCATCGCTGACGGCTGGTCGGTCGCCGTGCTCGCCCGTGAAGTCATGGCCCTTTACCAAGCCTTCACACAGGGTCACCCCTCGCCCCTGCCGCCGCTGGAAATCCAGTACAGCGACTATGCCTTCTGGCAACGACAGTGGCAGGCACCGTTCGAGTTCGAGTCGCAGATCAGCTACTGGTCCCACCACCTGGCCCAGGCCCCGACGACCCTGGAGCTGCCGACCGATCGGCCGCGCCCTGCGATCCAGACCTACCGTGGCCAGGTCATCAGCCGCGCGCTGGACAAGACGCTATCGGCCCGGATCGATGCGTTGAGCCAGACCCTCGGCGCCACGCCGTTCATGACCCTGCTGGCGCTGTTCAATGTGCTGTTGAACCGCTACAGCGGCCAGCAGGACATCGTGATCGGCACCCCGATCGCCAATCGGACCCGTCCCGAGGTCGAGCCGCTGATCGGCCTGTTCGTCAACACCCTGGCCCTGCGTACCCGCCTGGAGGGCAACCCGACCTTCAGCGAACTGCTGGAGCAGGTTCGCGACACCACCCTCAGCGCCTACGCCCATCAGGAACTGCCGTTCGAGAAAGTCGTCGAGGCCCTGGCCATCCCCCGGGACATGAGCCGTTCGCCCCTGTTCCAGGTGCTGTTCATCCTGCAGAACACCCCGCTCGAGACACTGGCCCTTCCGGGCCTGGAAATCGGCAACTTCGCGGTCGAGTCGAGCACCGCCAAGTTCGACCTGAGCCTGGAGCTGACCCCGTCGGCCCAGGGTTACCAGATACGCTGGGAATACAACTGCGACCTCTTCGACGCCGACACCGTGGAACGCATGGCCAGCCACTTCGAAACCCTGGCCCGCTCGGCGATGGACAATGCACAACAGCCGATCCAACGCTTGCCGATGATCACCGTGGAGGAAAAGCAACGCCTCCTCCACGACTGGAACGCAACGCAGCGCGACTATCGCCCACTGGCGGTGCATCAACTCTTCACCGAAATGAGCGAGCAATGTGCCGGCTTGCCCGCGGTGGTATTCGGCAACGAGTCGATGACCTACCAGCAACTGGAAGCGCGCTCCAACCAGTTCGCCCACTACTTGCAACGCTCGGGTGTCCGGCCGGGCACCCTGGTGGGGATCTGCCTGGAACGTTCGATGCACGTGCCCGTGGCGATTCTCGCTATCCTCAAGGCCGGTGCCGTGTGCGTGCCCATGGACCCGAGCTATCCGACCGAACGCCTGCGCTTCATGGCCCAGGATGCCCGCGCCGACCTGATCGTCACCCAGACCGACCTGCGCCCCCGTGTCGAAGGGTGCAGCAACACCATCGTCTGCATGGACCAGTGCGCGAGCGCCTGGGATGAGCCATCGTCCAATCCGGCCCAGCCGCAGAACCTGCTGGACCTGTGTTACGTCATCTACACCTCGGGCTCGACCGGCCAACCCAAGGGCGCGGCCCTGACCCACGAAATGCTGACCAACCTGGTCCAGTGGCAACTCACCGAATCACGCCTGGGCCTGGGCGACAACACGCTGCAGTTCTCGCCGCTGAGTTTCGACGTCAGCTTCGACGAGTTCTTCTCCACCTGGGCCAGCGGCGGCACGCTGGTCATGGTCAGCGAAGAAACCCGCCGCGACCCGGTCCTGCTGCTGGCGCTTATCCAGCAACAGGACATCGCCCGCCTGTTTATCCCTTTCGTAGCCCTGCAAGGCATCGCCGATGCCGCCCGGGACCTCGATCAGTTGGCCTGCCTGAAGGAGATCGTCTGCGGCGGGGAGCAACTGCAAGTCACCCAGGAAGTCGTCGAGCTGTTCCAGAAGTTGCCTGATGGCTTGTTGCACAACCAGTACGGCCCGACGGAATCGCACTTCGTCACCGGCTACCGGCTCAGTGGCGACGCCACGCAATGGCCAGCGCTGCCGCCTATCGGCAAACCGTTGTTCAACTCGCAGATGTACGTCCTCGACGCCAGCCTGGAGCCGGTTCCCGTCGGGGTCCGAGGTGACCTCTACATTGCCGGTATTCACCTGGCCCGCTGCTACTGGGAACGCCCCGACATTACCGCCGAGCGCTTTGTCCCCAACCCCCACGGCTTCACGCCGGGGGCACGGATGTACAAGACCGGTGACGTCGCGCGCTACCTGCCCGACGGCAATATCGAGTACCTGGGGCGCTCGGACCATCAGGTCAAGATTCGCGGCTTCCGTATCGAACTGGCCGAGGTCGAGCAGGCGCTGATGGCCCTGGAGACGGTGGCCAGCGCGGCCGCGGTGGTCAGGGAAGATCGTCCGGGGCTGAAAAAGCTGGTGGGCTACCTGGTCGCCAAAGGCGATTGCGCCCTGGTGATCGCGGACATCAAGGAGCATCTGAAACGCACGCTGCCGGACTATATGGTCCCGACCGCCTTCGTCATTCTCGAATCCTTGCCCCTGACCCCCAGCGGCAAGGTCGACAAGCGCTCCTTGCCGCAGCCGGAGGCCGACGCCCTCGAAGAGCACTATGTCGCCCCCCGCAGCGATAGCGAAAAACAGCTTGCCGCGATCTGGGCGAATGTCCTGAACCTGCCCCGGGTCGGTATCACCGATGACTTCTTCGAACTCGGCGGGCACTCCCTGCTCGCCACCCAAGTGGTCTCGCGCATTCGCAAGCAACTGAATGTCGACCTGGCGCTGCGCACCCTGTTTGAAGCACCGACGATCGAACAACTACTGCCGCGCCTGAACACAAGCCCCGCCGCGGCCCTGCCGGTCATCGGCGCCGCCGGCGGCGGAGCCGGTGTGAAAGCCGCGTCCTTTGCCCAGGAACGCCTGTTCTTCCTGAACCGCCTGGATCGTTCGAGTAGCGCCTACAACATTCCCCTGGCCCTGGAACTGCGCGGCCCGCTGGACGTGTCGGTACTGCAACGCTGCCTGGACGAGTTGATCCGGCGCCACGAGCCCCTGCGTACGACCTTTGCCCTGGAAGAGGACGGTCAGGTGGTGAGCTGCGTTCACCCGCAGGCGCCCGACACCCTGATCTATACCGATCTGCGCCATGCCCCGCAGCCGCTGTCACTGGCCCGGGATCAGGCACGCAGGGACGCCCGGCACCTGTTCTCCCTGGAGGACGGCCCACTGCTGCGGGTTTCGCTGCTGCGGGTCGCCGACCAGCACCATATCCTGCTGTTTACCGTGCATCACATCGTTGCTGACGGCTGGTCGATCGCCGTGCTCACCCGTGAAGTCATGGCCCTCTACCAGGCCTTCTCGACGGGCCAGGCATCGCCCCTGCCGCCCCTGGAGATCCAGTACAGCGACTACGCCCTCTGGCAACGGGAAACCCAGGCGCCGAGCGTATTCGCGGCGCAGACCGGTTACTGGCGCCAGCAACTGGCCCATGCCCCCACCAGCCTCGAACTGCCAACCGACCGACCGCGCCCGGCGATCCAGGCCTATCGCGGCGAAGTGATCAGCCGGACGTTGGACCCGGTCCTGTCCAGGCAGATCGACAGCTTGAGCCAGAGCCTCGGCGCCACGCCGTTCATGACCCTGCTGGCCCTGTTCAACCTGCTGTTGAGCCGCCACAGCGGTCAACACGACATCGTCGTCGGCACGCCCATCGCCAATCGGACCCGTGCCGAAGTCGAGCCCTTGATCGGCCTGTTCGTCAACACCCTGGCCCTGCGCACGCGGCTCGAGGGCAACCCGACCTTCCGCCAGTTGCTGGAACAGGTCAGGAACAACACCCTCGGCGCCTACGCCCACCAGGACCTGCCGTTCGAAAAAGTTGTCGAGGCCCTGGATGTTCCCCGGGACATGAGCCGTTCACCGCTATTCCAGGTGATGTTCGTCCTGCAGAACACCGCACCCGAGGCCTTGCAACTGCCCGGATTGGCTATCGGCGCTTTCGACATTGGCACCACGACGGCCAAGTTCGATCTGAGCCTGGAGCTGACACCCTCGGCCCAGGGCTACCAGTTGCGCTGGGAATACAACTGCGACCTCTTCGACGCCGCCACTCTCGAACGCCTGGCCACACAGTTTCAAACCCTGGCGGAATCGGTCGTCGGCGACTGCGAGAAAACCATCTCGACCCTGGACCTGCTGTCAGCCTCGGAAAAAACCCGGATCCTCGAACAGTGGAACGCAACCGAGGTGAATTTCCCTCCCGTGGCGGCCCTGCATCAACTGTTCGAACAACAGGTCGAGCAAACCCCGAATGCCATCGCGGTCAGCTTTGAAGGACAACACCTCAGCTATCGGCAACTCAACGAGAAAGCCAACCAACTGGCCCATCACCTGATTCAACAGGGCGTACGGCCGGACGATCTGATCGCGATCTGCATCGAACGCAGCTTCGAGATGACCATCGGCCTGTTGGCGATCCTGAAAGCCGGCGGCGCCTATGTGCCGATCGATCCGCACTACCCCGACGAGCGTATTGCCTACATGCTCGAAGATGCCGCGCCGGTCATGACCCTGACACAACGGAGCCTGTCCGAACGGGCCGTGCTGCGCAATGCCGACAGCCTGTGCCTGGACGCGGACGCGGCGCTGTTTGCACGCCAGCCGAAAACCAACCCCGAACGCTCGGTAGACCCGGCCGGCCTGGCCTACTGCATCTACACCTCGGGCTCGACGGGCAAACCGAAAGGCTCGCTGAACAGCCACCAGGCGATCATCAACCGCATCCTCTGGATGCAGGACACCTACTCGCTGGACGCCACGGACCGGGTGCTGCAAAAGACCCCGTTTGCGTTCGACGTGTCGGTCTGGGAGTTTTTCTGGCCGCTGTCCGTGGGCGCCCGCCTGCTACTGGCCAAACCCGAAGGGCACAAGGACCCGGGCTACCTGGAAGCCCTGATCGAACGCGAAGGCGTGACCACCGCGCACTTTGTCCCCTCGATGCTCAGCGCCTACATGGCCTGCACCCAGGCCAACCATAGCCGCGCCCTGCGCCGGGTGTTCAGCAGTGGCGAGGCACTTTCCACCTCGGTGCAGAATGATTTCTTCAAGCGATACCCGGCGACGCAACTGCACAATCTGTACGGCCCGACCGAGGCCGCCATCGACGTCACCCATTGGCATTGCCAGCCCGATGACACGAGCCATGCCGTACCGATAGGCCGACCGGTCGCGAACACCCGGACCTATATTCTCGACGATGCACTGCAACCCGTTCCCATCGGCGTGACCGGCAACCTCTACCTGGCCGGCGTGCAACTGTCCCGGGGCTACCTGAAGCGTGCGGACCTGACCGCCGAGCGATTCCTGCCCGATCCCCACGGCGCGCCGGGCAGCCGTATGTACATGACCGGCGATACCGCCCGTTACCGCCCCAGCGGCGACATCGAATACCTGGGCCGCAACGACCAGCAGATCAAGCTGCGCGGCTTCCGGGTCGAGTTGGGCGAGATCGAAATGCAGCTGTGCGCCCACCCGCGGATCAGCCAGGCCGTCGTCAGCGTGCACGCCAGTGAACCGGACAACCCGACCCTCACGGCCTACCTGGTGGGCGTTGCCGGGGCACAACCGGGTGTCGCCGAGCTGAGAACCTTCCTGGCCCAGACGCTGCCCAGCCATATGGCGGATATCTCGTTCCAGTTCCTTGAGCAGTTGCCATTGACCTCGAACGGTAAGGTCGACCGGCGCGCACTGCCCCAGCCGGTCAACACGCCCCATGAGCCTGTTGCGCCAATGCTCGCCCCGACCACGTCCCTGGAAAAAAGCGTGGCCGCTATCTGGAAGCGCACGCTGAAGCTTGAGGTGCTCGGCCTGAACGACAACTTCTTCCACAAAGGCGGGCACTCCCTGCTGGCGATGAAAATGATCGACCAGGTCAACCGGGAACTGGGCCTCACGGCCTCCGTGCGCGACGTCTTCGAGTCAGCGGACCTGGGCACCTTTATCGAGACCATCAGCCAGGGGCTCGGCGAACGCAACTCGACCCGTATCCGGCTCAAGGAAGGGACACGCAAACATCTCTTCCTGGTGCATGCCGTCGGCGGCGTGGTCTCGCCCTATATCAAGCTTTCCCAATTGTTGCCCGACGACCTGAGCGTGCATGCCTTCCAGGCCAAGGGCCTTGAAGACGGCGCCCGCGCCATCGAAACCCTGGAAGAACTGGCCGCGACCTACATCGAGGAGATGCTCCAGGTTCAACCCGAGGGGCCGTACTTGCTGGGTGGCTGGTCGATGGGTGGGGTAATTGCCTTCGAGATGGCCCGCCAACTTGAAATGCGCGACCTGCAAGTCCGCCGGCTGTTGCTGGTCGACGCCCCCGCACCGGGCCACACGGCACAGGCGCAGACATGGCCGCTGGGGGCCTACCTGGTGGACATGGCCCGTTCATTGGCGGTGAGCCTGCCGTTTTCGGCCAGCGAGATGAGCCAACTGATCGAGCAGCCGGACCGGGACGTTCTGGCCATCGCCGCGGCCCGGCGGATCGGCTTGATCCCCGACAGCCTGGACGACCCGCAACTGACGCGACGACTGAAAGTCTTCCAGGCCAACCAGCAGGCCCTGGAGGCCTATCGCCCCGAAGCCGGGATAAACAGCAACCTGACGTTACTGCATACAGAAGAACGTGCCGAACTTCGGGACCAGTGGCAGCCATGGTGTGAGCAGTCGTTTGTCGCCCACGCCTTGAAGGCCGATCACTACAGCATTCTTGAAGCCGCCACGCCCTATATCTGCAAGTTCTTCAATTAAAAACCGAACAAACAAGATGGTTTGATAAGGAAATTCCATGACCAACTTCAACGCCGATGTCTACACCCCGACCAGAGTGCAAAGAACCTCCGCCATCATGGCCCACGGCTTGAGCGAAGTCGCTCATCCGACCCCGCTTTTCCTGGAAACCCCTTACAGCGAACTCTGGAGCCGGCACTTCGGTTCCGCGGTCGTCAGCCTGTCGATCACGGCGGACGTCGAGCTGCTCGCCGTTGCCTGTAAGAACCGCCACCTGACGGTGCTGTCCCGTGAGGGCGAGTTGCACTGGTCCCATCGGTTTGCCGATGACGTCACCGCCACGGCGATCGCTTCCACGCATCACGTCGCGGTGGGTACCCAGCGGCCCCTGGATGGGACCGGCACGGCCTATCTCTTCGATGCCCACGGCAAGGAGCTGTTCAACGCCGTCCTGGAGTCGCCGGTCTACAGCGTCACTCTTTCGGCTGATGGTGCGCGCCTGACCATCCTCTGCAAAAACCAGACGCGCCACATCGTCACACGGGTGGAGAACACCTATCAGTTCAGCCAGACCCGCGACCCGCATCCGCAAGACTCGGGCCATTGCGACCGCTTGCTGGCGTTCAAGGACCGTGTGCTCAGTGGGCAGGAGCAATACGCCCGGACTTCCAGCGTCGCGCTCTCCCAGGGCGGCACGGCGGCCATCGGCTCGCTGGACGGCAAGATCCATCTGCTCAACCACCACGGCAAACCGCTCTGGTCCCGGCAAGTGGATGGCGAGGTCTGGGCGTTGGCCATTTCGGAAAACGGCTCGATCATTGTTTCAGGCTGCACCGACGGCACGGTCAAACTGCTCGCCAACCACGCCCACGATGCCTACAACGAACATATCAGCGTCCTGCAATCCGGCGCCGAGCACCTGGACAGTGTCGCGGAACAACGTTTCGCGGTCAGCGAAACCCTCGCCAGCCTGAGCCAGACGGGCCTGACCGAATATGCCGTGAACTGGCTGAATGAAGGCTCGTTGAAGCTGGGCCAGGAGCACCTGGAAGAGCTCATCATCAAGCTGCTCAGCGAAGACGTGCAACTCTTTCCCAAGCACTACACCAGTCATTTCCTCCTGGCCCAAGCTCACCAGCAGCGCCAGGAATGGCACCAGGCCGCGCGGCACTTCACCTGGGCCGGCCAGGATGAACGGATGAAACTGAAGAGTTTCACCCTGGCCGGAGAAAGCTTTCTCAAGGCCGGCCTGCCGTTCGCGGCCAAGTCCGCGTTCCGTCGGGCACGGGAACTGACCGTCACCGAAGAGGCGAAAAAAACCCTCTACACCCTGGGCCGCATCCATGAGGAACAAGGTTCCATCACCGAAGCCCAGAAGTACTACGAGGTGGTGTTTACCCTCAACCCCAATTACCTGGATGTCTGCGCCAGGCTGCAGAACCTCAACAACCAGCCTTCAGTGCTCACGGCCCAGACCGGCGCCGAAGACAAGGACTGGTATGGCAGCCTGATCCTCGAACTGCTCAGCCCGGTCTCGCAGCGCGGTTTCGACCTTGCCCAGCCAGACACGGCCGCGCACCCGCGGACCACGGAGCTGACGTCGGTGGCCGAGCACCGCCAGCGCCTGCTGTCGATCATCGCCGAGTTCGCCCTCGACAGCGTCGACAAGGTCGCCGATGCCAAGCTCGACTACGACGTGGCCGCGTATATGCGCTATGACTGTTCCGTCCCTGAAGACGAGGCGAAAAAATCCCTGGAACTGGTCAACATGCTCGACTGCATCAAGCACTATGGTCCGTTCGGAAAAAGCCTGGATATCGGCGCCGCCACCGGCCGCTACCCGACCCTGCTGGCCCAGCAAGGCATCCAGGCCTTTGGCGTCGACCTGGAACCCATGGCGGTGGAATACGCCCGGCAGAAAAGCAACGGCGCACTCAACCCCAACTTCCACCAGGGCGACGCCCGGGCCCTGCCGTTCGAGAGCACCCAGTTCGACCTCATCACCTGCATGATGGGCACCGCGGCACACTTCCCCCGGGAAGACTTCCCCACCGTCATGTCGGAAATCCATCGCTGCCTGGTGCCCGGCGGGTTCTGCGTCATCTCGACCTGGGACATCGAATGCCCGCACCTGACCTACCTCTCCATCTACTCCCACGAACAGAAGGAGTTGATGCGTCAGAACGCCATCAGCCGCGCCGACGTCAGCCGGATTGCCGCCGCGCAAGGCTTTGTCGTCGAGGAAATCAGGGGCGTGGGCCTGTTCCCGGAATCCCTGGGTTATGAACTCGACCTGCAACAGGACGGCCCGGACCGAATCAGGAATCTGCTGGATATGGACCTGGCCTTCAAGGCCAAATTTCCAGACCTGCACGGCCAGATGTACATGCTGATTATCAGAAAAATCTAACGACCACTTTCAATCCCAAGGTAGTGCAACCATGACCACTGAAGATAAAGACCAGGGCGTTTACCTGGTCGTCGCCAACGCTGAAGAGCAATACTCCATCTGGGCGGCCGACCTGCCGCTGCCGGGTGGGTGGCGCCTGGAGGGCAAGCGTGGAAGCAAGTCCGAGTGCCTGGAGCACATCAAGGAAGTCTGGACCGACATGCGTCCCTTGAGCCTGCGGCAACGCTTGCAGGCTTGAGTCGGTTGCCCCGCGGAGGGGTTCGCCCTCCGCCAGGCATGGCAATGTTCAACCCGTGCCCTGCCTTCCTGCCCCGTCAGGCATCTGTCGGATTCTGGAGGGCGCGCAGGTTTTTATCTAAAGGAATAGCCTGATGTCCGTGCGCAATCACGTCTCTGCCAAGGCACCCATTTCAGACGACCGAGCCTCCCTGCTGCTCCTGCTTATCGCCTTCGTCGATGCCGCCGGCCGCGGGCTTTTTCTCGCCGGCGCGACCTTTTTCTATACCCAGGTCGTAGGCCTGAGTAACGTCCAGGTCGGCATCGGCCTGGCCCTGGCCGGCCTCTGCGGCCTGGTCTGCGCGGTACCCATCGGCCGCCTGGCTGATCGCCTGGGCGCCGCGCGGGTCCTGGCTTTCCTGCAGGTCTGGCGGATGATCGGCTTTCTGATCTATCCCTTCGTCAACGAGTTCTACACCTTCCTGCTGATCGCCTGCTTTATCGGCTGCGTAGAGCAGGCCGTCTGGCCCATCATCCAGTCGCTGGTGGGTTCGGCGGTCAAGGCGGACGCCTATGTGAAGACGATGTCCAAGGTGGCGATCGTCAGGAACGTCGCCTACATGCTGGCCGCCGGGGTGTTTTCCATCGTGGTCAGCTTCACCAGCGGTCCGGGCGGGGTGATTGGCCTGCTGATCGCCAACGCCCTGGCGTTCCTGATTTCCGCGATCCTGCTGGTCACCGCCAAGCTGCCTCACTCCGCCCCCAAGGAACCGGCACAAACCCAGCGCGTGACGCCGCCCGCGCACCCGCTGAAGAACCTGAACTTCCTCTCGCTGTCACTGTGCAATGGCATCCTGTCGTTGCATCAGGCGGTCATGACCATTGCCATTCCCTTGTGGTTGCTGACCAAGACCCAGGCACCGAAGTCATTGATCGGTATCATCCTGGTGGTCAATGGCATCATGGCGATTACCCTGCAACTGCACTTCAGCAAGCGCGGCAATGAGGTGATCTATGCAGCCCGCAAGCACTTGTACGCCGGGGCCACACTGGCGCTTTCCTGCGCGCTGGTGGCCTTCACCACGGCGGAGCAACCCTCCTACCTGGTTGCCGGCATCCTGTTGTTCGCCTGTGTGGTGATGACGTTTGGCGAACTATGGCAATGCGCGGGTGCGTGGGGCATTTCGTATTACTTGTCGCCGGCGGAAAATCGCGCCTACTACCTGAGCGTCTATGCCCTGGGAGCGAATCTGATGACCGTCGTGTTCCCCGGGATCCTGCCCATCGCTGTCGTGGAAGGCGGCTCCACCGGCTGGATCGGCTTGGCGATCGTCTTTGCCCTGGCCGGCATCGCCACTCCGCTTCTGGCCCGCTCCGCGAGCCGTCAAAGCGCAACGGCTGCTGCCGGCGGGATGAGCGCCAGCGGCGCGCAGGCCTGATCCCCGCGTCCGTCAATCATCGAACCCCAGGGCCACAAGTGTGTCCCTGGTATTACCACTCTGTATCAACAACTCGTGTTAACAGCGCATCCCCCCTTACCTTCTCTATTCGCCCCATGACTTCAACGGTTGTTTGGGCGACATTTTGTAACCTCCAAGTGACATTCAGGATCACTTCCGGCCGGCGCCTGCCCGCCCGTCTGAAAAAAAATTGCATCACCTAAAAATCAATGGCATCGTAATGAAGATGGACGTTGTACTTGCCGATGCAATCTAGAAAGGATTCTGTTTTGAAAAAGAACTCTATGGCGCTTGATGCAATAGATTTAAAAATCTTGAGTATCATGCAGGCTAATTGCCTTACCACCACATCGAAACTTGCGGAAGTTCTTTCCATGAGTGAGACACCGTGCTGGCGCCGTCTGAAACGCCTTGAGGAAGAGGGTTTCATCCAAGGCTATCAAGCCATGCTCAACAAGGAAGCCCTGGGCTTCGAAGTCACCGCCTTCGTTCATCTTTCTGTCGATTCGCATACCGAAGAGGTGACCCGCAAGCTGGAAGAGAAAATCACCTTGTGCCCGGAAGTCGTGGCCCTTTACAACGTGACGGGCGACTATGACTTCCTGGTAAAAATCGTCTGCAAAAGCATTGCCTTATATACCGTATTCATTGAAAAAACCCTGCGCAAAATTCCGTGTATTACGCAAATCAGAACATCCATCACACTTCGCGAAGTGTATGACTCAAAGATAATTCCGTTATCGGCCTATCCCTGAAACAGGGTTTTCCCCTGCCCCTGTTTGCCGGGACATATTCTCTTATTCGTAGCGAACCTTCAGTCTATCGAATCGTTGTAATAACCGGCCCCTGCGACGCCGTCCCTTGTCATCAAAAAATATAACTTTCAAAGGAGTTGAATGGTCATGACCGCACTGGATAACGCTTTTCACAGCCTGCATCAGAATGGACTACTGGTCCTGGCCAACGTGGCCGATGCGGGCGGTGCGCGCATCGTCGAACGCCTCGGCGGCAAGGCCGTGGCCACCAGCAGCGCCGCCATGGCCTGGTCCCATGGCTACCAGGATGGCAACCAGTTGCCTCTCGACCTGCTGAGCACCACCGTCAAGTCCATGGCACGGGTGCTCAGCGTCCCGCTCACGGTGGATATCGAAGCCGGCTACTCGGATGACCTGGAGCAGGTCGGCCGGGTGATCAACGCCGTGATCGCCGCCGGGGCGGTCGGGATCAATATCGAAGACGGCCTCGGCTCGCCAGAGTTGCTGGTGCGCAAGATCGATGTGGCGAGAAAGGTGGCGAACCAGACGGGCGTCAAGCTGTTCATCAACGTACGCACCGACGTCTACCTGAAAAACCTGTTCCCCGTCGAGCAGCGTCTTGAAGAACTGCTCAAACGCGCCGCACTCTATGCCGGCGCCGGGGCCGACGGGCTGTTTGCCGCGGGTGTGGTCGACTCGAACGAAATTGCCGCCATCTGCCGGGCCACCCGGCTGCCGGTCAACCTGCTGTCCCGGGACGGGCTGGCTTCCCCCGCCGAATTGCAGCGCCTGGGGGTCAGACGCCTGAGCGCGGGCTCCAGCATCGCCGAGTTCCTGCATGGCGCCATGGGTACACTGGTCCGCAGCTTCCTGGACAATGGCCAGCTCGACACCCACGCGTTGAAAGCCCATACCTACGGCGAACTGAATGCCTTGATGGCAGCGAAAACCGAGTAATCGCTGTTCCCGGACGGGGCCATCGGCCCCGTCTGCATACAAAACCTGGCTGCCCCCCTGTGAGATCGTCTGAAAAAGGCGTTGTGTTGCTTCGAAAGCCGATGTTATGTTTATAACAACGAAACACAAAATGACATAAACATAACAATCCCGGCGCGCCGATATGTCCACGGAAAAGAACAGCTTTCTTCTGTTACTGGAGCAACAGTTCTCCAGCCTGACCCCCACCGGCAAGCGCATCGCCAGCTATCTGCTGGGCAATCCGGAGCAACTGCCGTTCGAGTCGGCCGACAGCATCGCGCAGCAAGCCTCCACCACCGGGATTTCCGTGGGGCGCTTTTTGCGCTCCCTGGGCTACCGCAACCTTGATGAAGTGAAAAAAAGCCTGCGCGGAGAAGCGCCGAGCTCATGGCTGATCACTGACCGGATTGCCGCCTTTCGCGCCGAAACCAACCAGGACGACGCGCTCGACCGCTCCATGACTCGCGAAATCGAAGCCATCCAGCACGCCTATGGCCTGGCCCGCAGCGAAGCCTTTGGCAAGATCGTGCAACGTATCCATGAAGCCGATGCTGTGTTCATTCTCGGGATCCAGTCGACCCGCGGGATTCTCACCGCGTTCCATAGCCACCTCGAATACATTCGCCCCAAGGTCTACTACGTCGACGGCCTCTCCGGCATCTACGCGGAAACCCTGAACTCCGGCTTCGCCAATCCCTACGCGATCATTGCCGACTTCCGCGCCTACTCCAGCGTGACCCAGACCTTCTGTGACGCGGCGCTGGAAAACAACCTGCCCCTGGCCCTGATCACCGACCTGCAATGCCCCTGGGCCCGGGACTACCCGCTGGATCTGTTGCAGCTGAAAACCGATGTCGGGCAGTTCTGGGACTCCCCCGCTCCGCTGGCCTGCCTGTTGAACCTGGTGGTCTCGGCCGTCGCGGAGAAGTACGGCGAACGCCTCGATGAACGCCTGGCCAAGAACCGCCAATTGCAAAAAGCCTTCGGCCAGTTCGAAGGCTGACCCACCGCCTCTGCGAATCCCAACTGGAGTGTTTGCGTGAACAACAGCCCCCTTGTAGAGATCGATGCCCAGCGTTATCAGGTGCAAATCGACCTGATCTACGCCAGCGCGGACAACCTGGCTGGAAAAGTGATCTACCCGACTGCCCGTTGCCTGCTGCATCGTCAAGCCGCCGACTGTTTGAACAAGGCCAGCTACCTGGCGCGCCTGGCCGGATTGACCCTGCGCATCTATGACGCCTACCGCCCGCCCTACGCCCAATACCTGCTATGGGAAGCCTTGCCGAACAACGACTACGTGCGCGACCCGCACCTGGGTTCGCACCACAGCCGTGGCGTGGCCGTGGACCTGACCCTGGTGGACGCCGATGGCGAGCCGCTGGACATGGGTACCGCTTTCGACGCCATGGAAGAGCGCTCCCATCAGTTCTACCCCGACCTGCCCGCCGACGTGCAACGCAATCGCCTGCTGTTGCTGGGGATCATGCTCGGCGCCGGGTTCCAGGCGATCGATACCGAATGGTGGCATTACGAACTACCGAATGCCGACGATTACCCCCTGCTGGAGGAGGTGTAAACCACGGCCCTGAGAACCCCAATCAAACCGCAACGCCAGCACTGACGAAACCACAGAGTTTCGCAAGCGACACAGCGCAGCCCGCCTCAGGTGCGGCTGAAAACAACAATAAAACAGCGTTATTGATGCTTCACCTGCAACTGCCCGGTTATAGCTTTTATAAAAAACCTGACGAACTTCCATACATCGAATGATCAAGGAAACCGGCATGAACCCAACGAACACCGTGACCCGCAAACCCTTTCCCGGCACCGGAAAACTATTGCTGAGCGTTCTGTGCAGCGCCTTGAGCCTCGGCGCCTGGCAGGCCGCAACCGCGGCGGTGCCCAAGGACACGCTGGTCATCGGCAAACCCGCCGACCCGCAGACCCTCGACCCGGCCGTGACCTTTGACAACAACGACTGGACCATCACCTATCCGTCGTACCAGCGCCTGGTCGGTTACAAGGTCGAGGGCGATAAAAGCAGCACCGAAGTCCAGGGCGATCTGGCCGAAAGCTGGACCGTTTCCCCGGACAACCTGGTCTGGGAATTCAAGATCAAACCCGGCAACAAGTTCGATGACGGTGCCCCGGTGGATGCCGCCGCGGTGAAGTTTTCCTTCGATCGCCTGATGACCCTCAAGCAGGGGCCGTCCGGGGCCTTCCCCGAGGATATGGTGGTGGCGGTGGTCGATCCGCAGACCATCCGTTTCACCCTGAAGACGCCCTTTGCACCCTTCCTGTTTACCCTGGCCCACAACGGCGCCTCAATCATCAACCCCGATGTGGTGACCAAGACACCCGACGTCAATGCCTGGCTGTCCAGTCACACCGCGGGTTCCGGCCCCTTCCGCCTGAGCACCTGGCAGAAAGGCCAGTCGCTGACCCTGGAGCCGAACACCTACTTCGCCGGGCCCAAGCCCGCGCTGAAAACCGTGGTAGTCAAGATCATCGCCGAGCCTTCCGTGCGTCGCCTGCAACTGGAACACGGTGACCTGGACATCATCGAAGACATGCCCGAAGACCAGCTCGGCGCGCTGGCCAAGAAGTCCGGCGTGGTGGTCCGGGAATTCCCGTCGTTGCGGGTGACCTACCTCTACCTGAACAACAAGAAGGGTCCGTTGGCCAGCGTCGATGCCCGTCGAGCGATTACCCAGGCGGTGGATTACAACGGCATCGTCAAAGGTATTCTCAAGGACAAGGCCAAGCTGATGAACGGGCCGATCCCGGACGGCATGTGGGCCTACGACAGCTCGTTGCCACCGGTGAAACAGGACCTCGCCGCCGCCAAGGACAGCTTGGCCAAGGCCCCGCAGAAGATCACCAGCCTCAGCTACATGTACTCGGACAAGGATCCCAACTGGGAACCGATCGGCCTGACGCTGCAAGCGGCACTGGCCCCCCTGGGCATCAACCTGAAGATGGAAAAACTCGCCAACGCGACCCTGCGCGAGCGCGTCGGCCAGGCCGATTACGACATTGCCTCGGGCGCCTGGAGCCCGGACTTTGCCGACCCCTACATGTTCATGAACTTCTGGTTCGACTCGAAGATGCAGGGCCTGCAAGGCAACCGTTCGTTCTACAGCAACCCCGAAGTCGACAAGCTGATCCGCGAAGCGGCCGCCACCAGCGACACCGCCAAGCGCGTCGAGCTGTACCAGACCGCACAGAAAATGGTGCTCAAGGACAGCGTCTACGCCTACCTCTATCAGAAGAGCTACACCTTGCCGATGCGTGACTCGGTCAAAGGCTACGTGTTCAACCCGATGCTCGAACAGGTCTTCAACCTGGGCAGCATGAGCAAGTAAAGCGGCTCCCCCGCGCCGGTCGTTCGCGGCTGGCGCGGCGTCTGATTCTCGTCGTTGCTGTGACTGAGGTGCCCAATGGCCTTCCTGACTCTATTGCGCAAGCGCCTGCTCGGCCTGGTATTGGTCGTGTTCGGCGTTTCGCTGATTACCTTTGCAATTTCGCACCTGATTCCCGGGGACCCGGCCCGACTGATCGCCGGCGACCGTGCCAGCGATGCGCTGGTGGCGGGCATCCGTCACCAGTTGGGCCTGGACCTGCCGCTGTATCAACAATATGGCCGTTACCTGATGGACCTGCTGCACGGCGACCTGGGGACTTCGATCCGCACCAACCGCCCGGTCCTCGAAGACCTGCAGGCGTTCTTCCCGGCCACCCTGGAGCTGGCGCTGGTGGCGCTGGTGTTGGCGATCCTGGTGGGCGTGCCGCTGGGGGTGCTGTCGGCGGTCTATCACAACCGCGCCATTGACCAGATCGCCCGGACACTCGCGGTCACCGGTATTTCCACCCCGGCCTTCTGGCTCGGGCTTGGGGCGATTGTGCTGTTCTACGGCCAGTTGGGCTGGCTGCCCGGTGGTGGCCGCTTGTCCGAGGGACTGGCACCACCACCGACCTTCAGCGGTTTCTACCTGATCGACTCACTGATTGCCGGTGACGGCGGGCTGTTTCTCGATGTGCTGCAACACCTGATTCTCCCGGCCGCGACCCTGGGCTTCGTGACCCTCGGCGTGGTCGCCCGGCAGATTCGCTCGGCAATGCTGGAGCAACTGTCCGAGGACTATATCCGCACCGCCCGCGCCTATGGCCTGTCGCGCTGGACGGTGATCCTGCGCCACGCCCTGCCCAATGCGCTGATTCCTTCGGTGACCGTGCTCGGCCTGACCCTGGGTGACCTGCTCTATGGCGCCGTCCTGACCGAAACCGTATTTGCCTGGCCCGGCATGGGCGCCTATGTGGTCAAGTCGATCCAGTCGCTGGACTTCCCGGCGGTAATGGGCTTCGCGATCCTGGTGTCATTTATCTATGTACTGCTGAACATGGCCATCGATCTTTTGTACCGCGTGATCGATCCACGCATCGGCGAGGTGAATTGAAATGTCCGTGACCCTGACCGCCGCACGCGGCCCGCGCTGGGGCGAGAAACTCGCCTACCTGGCCTATCAGGTCCGCCGCAGCCCGCTGACCATGGCCGGCCTCACGATCAGCCTGATCGTCCTGCTATGCATGATCTTCGCCCCCTGGCTGGCCAGCCACGATCCCAATGCCCTGGACCTCGGCGCGCGCCTGATGCCACCGTCCGCCGAACATTGGTTCGGTACCGATGAGGTCGGCCGGGACCTGTTCAGCCGCGTTTTGTTCGGCAGCCAGCAATCGGTGGGCGTCGGCCTGTTCGTGGCCTTTGCTTCCTGTTTGATCGGTGGTTTGCTGGGCTGTTTTTCCGGGGTGATCGGCGGGCGTTTCGACGCGCTGATCATGCGCCTGATGGACATCATGCTGTCGGTGCCGTCCCTGGTGCTGATCATGGCCCTGGCCGCCGCGCTGGGCGCGAGCCTGTTCAACGCCATGCTGGCGATTACCCTGGTGCGGATTCCATCCTATGTGCGGCTGGCCCGCGGCCAGGCCTTGAGCATCCGCCAGATGGGCTACGTCAAGGCCGCCCAGACCTTCGGCGCCGGACGCTGGCACATGGTCCACTGGCACGTGGCGCGCAACGCCATGCCACCGTTGCTGGTGCAACTGAGCCTGGATATCGGCAGCGCCATTCTCATGGCCTCGGCCCTGGGCTTTATCGGCCTCGGGGCACAGCAACCGACCGCCGAATGGGGCGCGATGGTCGCCACCGGGCGCAACTACATCCTCGATAACTGGTGGTATTCGACCTTTCCCGGCCTGGCGATCCTGATCACCGCCACCGGTTTCAACCTGCTGGGCGATGGCGTGCGCGATCTGCTCGACCCACGGCAACAGGGGAAATGACCATGCCGACCTCCACCCCCGTATTGGCCATCGACAACCTGAGCCTGGAATTCCCGGCCTACAAGAACAACGTCAAGGCCTTGAATGGCGTCACCCTGCACGTCAATCCCGGCGAAATCGTCGGCGTGGTCGGCGAGTCCGGCTCGGGCAAGTCGGTCACCGCGATGCTCAGCATGCGCCTGCTGCCCGAACGCAGTTATCGCATTACCGCCGGCAGCTTGAGCATGCTTGATCGCGACATGCTGGCGGCCTCCGAGAAGGAGCTGCTGCAGATCCGCGGCCGCGATGCCGCGATGATTTTCCAGGAGCCGATGACCGCCCTGAACCCGACCCGACGCATCGGCCGGCAAATGCTCGACGTGATCATCCATCACCAGAAGATCAGCGCGGCCGAGGCCCGTCTCAAGGCCATCGCGCTGCTGCATGACATGCATATCGCCAGTCCTGAGCAAGTCCTGGAGAGCTATCCGTTCGAGCTGTCCGGCGGCATGCGCCAGCGGGTGATGATCGCGCTGGCGTTCTCCTGCGAACCGCAACTGCTGATCGCCGACGAACCGACCACCGCCCTCGACGTCACCGTACAACGCCAGGTGCTGTTGCTGCTCAGGGAGAAAGCCCGGCAGAAAGGCACCGCCATTTTGCTGATCACCCATGACATGGCCCTGGTCTCGCAGTTCTGCGACCGGGTTTATGTGATGTACACCGGGGCCGTGGTCGAGCAGGGCCTCACCGCCGATGTGATGAACAACCCGCAGCACCCTTATACCCGGGGGCTGCTCAGCGGCCTGCCCGAGATGGTCGAGCCGGGGCTGCCACTGATGACCATTCCCGGGCAAGTACCGAACCTGGCCGCCCTGCCCGTCGGCTGCACCTTCGCGGAACGCTGCGCCCACAGCATGCCGATCTGCGCCCAGCGTCCGAGCCTCAACCCCATCAACGGTAATGAGCAACGCAAAAGTGCGTGCTGGTTACCGGTCAAGGAGCTTTCGTGATGAACAGTGCCGTGATTCACGCCGTGACCGACATGGCCCCCGAGATTCTCCGGCTGGACGACGTGCGCGTACGTTTCCCGGTGAGCAACGACTGGCTGGGCCGACCACGGGGTTACGCCCACGCCCTGAACGGTATCGACCTGCAAGTCAGGGCCGGCGAAACCCTGGGTATCGTCGGCGAGTCGGGCTGCGGCAAAAGCACCCTGGCCCAACTGCTGATGGGGTTGCTGGCACCGAGCAGCGGCGCACTGAACTGGGCCGCTCGCACCGACGGCAAAGGCAGCAGCAATGTCCAGATCGTGTTCCAGGACCCGCAATCCTCTCTAGATCCGCGCCTGCCGATCTGGAAAATCATCACCGAGCCGCTGTACGCCCGGGGTCATGCACCGCGTGGGCAAATGCGTGATATCGCGGCCCGGGTCGCGGCCCAGGTGGGCATACGTGCGGAATACCTCGACCGCTTCCCCCATCAGTTTTCCGGTGGCCAGCGCCAGCGGATCGCGATTGCCCGCGCCCTCTCTTCAGACCCGGACATCATTGTCCTCGACGAACCGACCTCAGCCCTGGATATCTCGGTTCAGGCGCAGATCCTCAACCTGCTGGCGGAGCTGCAACGCGCCCGCAACCTGACCTACATCCTGATTTCCCATAACGTGTCGGTCGTGCGGCATATGGCCGACCGGGTGGCGGTGATGTACCTGGGACAGATCGTCGAACTGGGCAGCGCCGCCCAGGTGCTGGAGCAGCCACGTCACCCCTACACCCGCCTGCTGCTCGAAGCGGTGCCGCGACTCGGCGTGCCCCTGCAGGCGGAACAGGTGGCGGCGCCGACCGAACTGCCGGGGAACCGGCGCCTTCCAGAGGGCTGTTTCTTTCGTGAAAGGTGCAGCTTGTGTACTGCCGGCTGTGAAAAGCCGCAGGCCTTGCTGGGAGAGGAGCCGCAGCGGGTCAGGTGCCATGTGCAAGGCTGACAGGCGTTCGGTTTTCAAAATGTGACGCCGCGCGTTGAGAATGACACTAATGTTCTGTAGGCCATTCGGATTTTTCACGTCACGGACCTCTGGACACCATGAGAAAAACAACAAAGCAGCTGCTGGTTCACGAAATTGCCGACTGGCATCACCGCGGCCTGATCGATGCCGAAGCCCGCAAGCGCCTGAGCGCACCCTACGAACAACCGGGCCAGCTGTTATCCAACGTCCTGCAATGGCTGGGGATCGGCGCGGTCCTGCTGATCGGCATGGCGGTGCTGGGGGGCTTGAGCCTGTTCAGCCAGTCGGTGACGGTCGGCGCCGTGCTGTTCTTCTTTGCCGGGGCCGGCTTGTGGTGGGGCGGTGTGCGCATGGCCCGCGATCCGGCCCAGCGCACGCCGGTTACCGGTGTGGCGATCCTGACCATCGGCCTGATCCTGATCGGCGCCAGCCTGTTGCTGGGCACTTCAGATAATGACGTGGGCGAGTATGGCAATCTACCGTTGGCGCTGCTGGTCACCGCGCTGCTGAGCGCCCTCACCGCCTACCGTTATCGTCTACGCTGGCCGCTTCTCCTGGGACTGCTGTGTGCATTCCATGGGCTGGGCGCGTGGGGCCGGTACGTCGGGCACGGCGGTTATTTTTTCGATATCCAGGACCCGCGTTCGATGGCCGTGATTGCCGCGCTGGCGGCGGTATTGGGTTTAGGCCACCAGTTGGCCGAGGAGCGCCAATTGCGCCGTTTCTGCGGATTTGGCCGGCTTTATGTGATCTTCGGGCTGCTCTACCTCAACTGCTCCCTCTGGTTTCTCAGCCTCGATGATCTGGGCAGCGACACGCGGATATGGACCCTGCTGTTTACCCTGGTAGCCATCGGGCAACTGGTGGTCGGCGCGCGCTTCAAGCATCCGAGCTTTACCGGTTTCGCCGTGGTGTTCCTGGGCATCGACCTGTACACCCGCTTTTATGAGTACTCCTGGGACCGCCTGGGCATTGCAACGTTTTTCGCGGTGGCCGGGATCATCGGCCTGTTACTGGGCTGGTCATTTGAACGCATGGCCCTGCGCGTCAAGGGAGCAGCACAATGAGCCCGGATCAGCGTAATCAACAGGTGCACAACGCACTGGATCAATGGCTGCGAGACGGCCAGATCGACATCGACCAGCACGCCCGCATTGGCGAGCGTTATGTACTGACGCGCTGGGACTGGCGCTCGCTGGGCCGCTGGTTCCTGACCTTTGGCGCGATCAGCCTGGCGGCGGGGTTGCTGCTGTTTCTGCGCGAACACCTGGAATTCACCTTGCCGAAACTGGCCGTCAGCCTGGCGCTGGTAACCCTGGGACTGTTTGTTGGCGGGCGCTGGCTGATCGGCAGGCAGCTGAAACTGTTGGGCGGCACCCTTGAGTTGCTCGGTGGTTTTGCCTTGATCGGCACCAGTTTTGTGCTGGGCATGATCTATTCGGACGGTTCGGGCAACTGGCCGGCGCTGCTGCTGGTCGATCTGCTGATACTGCTGGTCCTCAGTTACGCCCTGAACAACGTCTTGCTGTTGACCCTGTGCAGCGTGCTGTTCTTTGTCTGGTTTGGCGGGCGCAGCGGCTATCAGTCCGGCTGGGGCGCCTACTGGTTCGGCATGAACTACCCGCTACGTTTTCTCGGCGCTGCGGTCGCGTTGATCGCGGCGGGCGTGGTGCATCTGCGCGGCGAGGCCGGGTGGCTGGGACGTTATGGCGGCTTTGCCAAGGTGTGGATTTCCTGCGGTTTGTTTGTCGGCGAAATGTCCCTGTGGCTACTGTCGCTGTTTGGCAGCTACGAGCTGATCGATGGCCCCTGGCACCTGGCCGATACCGGAGAACTGGTGATGTATAACGTGCTCTGGGCGCTGGTCAGCCTGGGGATTCTGGCGCTGGGGATTCGCTTGCGTTTCGGCATGTTGGTGGGCTATGGCTCGACCTTCTTCATCATCCAGTTCTATACGCTGTTCTTCACCCAGATCGCCGAGACCCTGGGCTGGCTGATGAGTTTGCTGATAGCCGGTGGCAGCCTGCTGGCGCTGGTGATCTGGCTGGAGTCCGAGCGGCAGAAACGCCGTGGCACGGCTGCCGAGGCTTGAAGCAGATTCACCCTGCGAGAGCAAAACCCTCGCAGGGTGCCCGGCGTTATCGGATAAACGCCTGCAAGTCGCTGCCTAGAGCCCTGATCGCCACTTTAAAGTCATTGGTGGTGACGGCTTGGCTCGAATTTCTCAGGGTTTCACCAAAGACTTTACGCACCACTTTGGCCACAGTCTGGCCGCTGCTCCCATCGATCAGTTCGGCTTCGATGTAAAGTTCGGTGCTCTGGTCGCGATGGCCCGTGGCGGCAGTCACGCCGCCGACGACGGCGGCGACCGGAACGATTTCATACCAGCGCATGCCTTCGTTCGACGCCGTAACACCAGTGATGGCAGCACGCATGATCAGCGTGCGCGAACCGACAGGCGCAGATTGAGCGTTCGGTACGATCCGGTATTTCTGGCCGAGGACGCTTTTGGCGTTGTTGGTCATGTACGCCTGCAACTCTTCAAGGGTCTTGAGATTGACCCTATCGTCGGGCCGAGGTGCCGGGTAGAGATCCAGTTGCTTGAACGCGACCGTATCGTAGGCGTTCGGGTTCCAGGAGGGGATGACCCAGCGCATCGCCTTCTGGCCGCTGCTGGTAGTAACTTCCTGCAAGTTGTTGTAGTTGGACAAGAAGCCGGAGTACTGCGACTTCTCGGTGATTTTCGAGGTACAGCCACCTAGCAACAGGCTACCGAATGCAACACCTAACAGGCATTTACGGACCGTGTTCATGTGTTCCTCACTTTTGGGTTTGATTGTTCCTTCAGGCAAGCCGACCACGTCATTTGCGAATCAATGTGGCAGGAACGAGTGTAGCCACAGATTGTCGGCCTTTCCCCTAAGGGCACCCTGTGTCCTGAAGTGTCGACCAGCTGCGCGCGGCGCCAGCAATAATGCTCGCCAACTGCCCGATGGCCTGCTGATGGGCCAGCACCAGGTCCTGTACCTGCGGGCCGGCCGATTGACGGATGACGCTGCTGCACGTCAGGCTGCGACGTTTCTCGCCGTCGCCGCGCAGGCTGATACTCCAGACCACATCGATCAAGGCGTACCGACCCGGCAGTGAGTCGAAACGTCGGACGTCGGTTTGCAGAAAGAGTGTCGCAAGGCCCTGGGCCTTGGGTAAGCCCGCCAGATCTCGGATACCCAGTTTGAGTTCCATCTGCCCGGCCAGGGCGTCATGGAACTCGTCGGCCAATGGCGCGCTCCAGCGCGAGGTTTCGAGGATCGTCAAGGCTCCGCTGCCCTGGCGAACAACCACTTGTGGCTGGTCGACCTGGACCGGTATGCGCACGGGCAGCATCTCGAACTGGAAGGCTGGCGCGGCTACATTCGTGCGCACTGTGCTATCTGTCGCCGTCGGCACCAGCGTGTAGTAGTGGGTCGGCGCCGAGCTGCAGGCCGCCAGGCCCAAGGTGGTGAAAACGGCCAGGAAGCGACGGGTCATGGTGTTCATTCCTGGTCAATGTCCCGAGAGGTGGACGGCGAGGATTGATAGCGATCGGGCTGGTTTTCTTTGAGGCGTCCACGAATCAGTGCCTCGGGGTGCCGCCCCAGGAAATCGCTCAGCACCCGCACCGAGCGAGCAGTACGCTGGAGCTCTTCCATCGTCCGGCCCAACTGCTGGCGCTGCGGTGAGTCTTCGGAAAGGCTGTCATTGGCCGAGGCCGCGGTTTTCCGGGTCTCGGCCAGGGTATCGCGCACTTGCGGCAAAACTTCGCCATTGACCTTTTTCAGGGTTTTCTGCAGTTCGCCGAGGCTACCATTGAGGTTTCCAGCAATCTGCTCGATCGGCAGCTTGCTGATCTTGTCGACCACGCTTTGCAATTGCTCCTGAAGTTTGTCCAGGCTGCCCGGTATCGTCGGAATCTCCAGCGGCCGTGCCGCCACGTCGAATGTCACAGGTTTCGCACCAGGGTCGAAATCCAGGGCGATGTAGAGTTGTCCGGTGAGCAGGTTGCCGTTCCGGGCCTGCGCCCTGAGCCCTCGCGAGACGAGTTCGGCCATCAATTGCGCACCTTGGGTTTCATCGTCCCCACCCCGAAGCTTCAATATTTTTTCATGGGCCTTACCCAGCCTGTTCGGGTAAATCACGGCCCCTACTAGGGTGGGGAAGTCTTTCTTGACCTCGTCATAATCCAGATCTACTGACACTACTCGGCCAAGGGTCACCCCGTGAAAATCCACCGGTGCATTGACCACCAGGCCGCGCAGGGGCTGATCGAAACGCATGCGGAAGTAGCGCGGCTCGCCATCGGCGGGCGCCATGGCGGTGTCCTGATCCTTGAACAGCGTAAACCGCGCCCGTTCTTCAGCCTGCTGAGGATTGGGACTGTATTTGGGTTCAACAAAGGCTATCCCTCCGGCGAGAATCGAGGTCACGGACTCAGTGTTCACCTTCAGGCCGTCGGCGCTCAGGCTGATATCAACGCCACTGGCATTCCAGAAGCGCGTATCGCTCGTCACGAATTGGTCGTTTGGCGCGTGGACGAAGATCTCCACCTCGACACCTTTACCGTCCTCCGAGAGTTTGTAGGACACCACCTCGCCAACCGGAATGCGGCGGTAGTAGACGTTGGAGCCGATATCCAGCGAGCCGAGATTGTCGGTGTACAAGGTGTAACGCTTGCCCTTCTGACCGTAGGTGATGGGCGGTGGGGTCTCCAGGCCGATGAAGTCCTTTTTGCTCTTCTCCGATTCACCGGCATCGGCGCCGATGAAAGCGCCGGACAGCAGTGTACCGATCCCCGAGACACCGTTAGCGCCGATGCGCGGGCGCACTACCCAGAACCGCGAGTCATCGGTGGCAAACGACTTGGCGGAGGCGTCCAGGTCAAGGGTGGTCTCGACGTGGCTGCGATCGTCTGCCAAGGCAATCGACGTCACTTTGCCGATCACCACGTTCTTGTATTTGACCTGGGTCTTGTTGACTTCCAGCCCTTCAGCCGTCAGAAAGCTCACGGTGATCTGCGGCCCCGCCTGCCTGGCGTTATGCACCACCATCGACAACCCGATCAGCGCCGCGACAATCGGCACCAGCCACACCAGCGATACGTTGAAGCGCCGACGCTTGACCTCGGGGCTGCCTGGAACCGGCGTAACGGCAGAACTTGGGTAGTCAGGCATTTTCAACCTCTGCGTCCCAGATAAGCCGGGGATCAAAACTCATGGCGGCGAACATCGTCAGTACCACCACCAGGCCAAAGAACAGGATGCCCATCCGCGGATCGATGGTACTCAGAGAGCGAAACTGCACCAGGGCGGCGATCAGGGCCACCACCAGCACATCAAGCATGGACCAGTAACCCACCACTTCGATCAACCGATAGAGTTTGGAGCGCTCACGCATGGCCCAGCGACTGCGGCGTTGACAGGTAATCAGCAGCGTACCCAGCACCAGAAACTTCATGCACGGCACCGCCACGCTGGCAATGAAGATCAACAGCGCCAGGTCCCACTCGCCTGCCTGCCAGAACTCCATGATCCCGCTGAAAATGGTGTTTTCACTGCCACTGCCAAAGATGTCGGTGTACATCACCGGCATGAGGTTGGCCGGGATGTAGCAGATCATGCTGGCCAGCAGCAGTGCCCAGGTGCGGGCCAGGCTATCGGGTTTGCGTCGATGCAGCCGGGCGTCACAGCGGGAGCAGCTCGCGTCCGCCAATGGGCAGGCCTGCCCGCAGGTGTGACACAGGGCCAGATTCATTTCGCTGGCATAGGGCGGCCTGCTCACGGAATAACGCCCTCCAGGTCTTGCCACAGCCGACGGATACCTTTGCCCGAAATCAGGATGATCAACACCGTCAGCATGGCCAGTGCCCACAACCCGAGTCCCGGATGCACATCGAGCATGCCGGCCAGTTTGATGATGGCCACCAGAATCCCCAGCAAACACACTTCGAGCATGCTCCAGGGACGCAATTGCTCCAGGGTTCGCATACAGATCTTGAAGCCGGGAGCCGCGCGCCCGACCAGGGCAAAACTGAGTACCCAGCACAACAAGATGATTTGCAGCATAGGCGCAAGGATGATCGCCAGTCCCGCCACGGCCGCTATTACGCTGATTTGTCCCTGTGCCAGGGCTTCCACGGACTGCCACAGCGTCGCCTGGTTACTCAGGCCTTGCAGGCTGATGGAGATCACCGGAAACGCATTGGCGAAAACAAAAAGCAGCGCCGCGCTGATGGACAGCGCGAGGAGTTGTTGAAGGCTGAGTTGGCCGCCACGGGCCAGAATGGCCGAGCAACGGACACAACGCGCAGTCTGCCCTTTGGCCAGCGGTACGGCTGTGTACACCGAATCGCAATGCTCGCAGATGATCCAGGCTGGAGAAGAGATCATAGGCTCGTCCGTGGCTTACAGAGGATTCATTCCCACGAGCCGGACAAGATCGCCAGGCTCAAGGGACAAGTTTCTTGTGGGATCAAATCATCATAGAAGCCCGGATCGAAACCGGTTGCTATTTGACGCATAAAATCAACGGTCCCGCTCCAAAGCCCCCACAGCGGACACCGGTGTTACTGGTGGTGCGCAACTCTGACCAGCGCGCCGCGTGTGTTAGTCTGAATCGATGACAGATGAAACTCGGCCGGTCAGAGAAGTACAGGGCAAACTTGGCTCGACTCACAGCGCCTTGTACGCCCCTCATTCAGCCCTCACCGGCTGCATCCGAGCCTATCTATCGCGCAGCACCCGCGAAATCGCCGCCCTGACTCCCGAGGAGCGTCGCAATCACTTCCCACCCACCTCTACCTGCGTCATCGTTTGGGTTATCCGCGGGCAGGATTCTCGCGTGCCCGACAAATGCACGTCCTTGCCCGTTGCATTTTCAGGCCCACACACGCGCCCCTCGTTCAGCGACAACGGAAACGAGGTTCATTTCTTCACGCTGCTGATCTATCCCGATGCCATACAGGCACTCACCGGCCTGGAGATCAGGCCGCACATCAACTGTTACAGCCCGTTCGCCTCACTGTTCGATTCAGACTGGCAGGACATGGCACACGCGGTACTGACGGCCTCGGATGATGGGGCGCGGGTCAGGTTGATCGAGGAATTCCTGGGGCCGCGCTGGGCGGCGGCCCAATCGGCGACAGCCACGCAGAGCCACGACTCAGTGACTACCGCGCCCCCTTACTCGGCGGCAATGGCCCGTGCACATCGCCTGGCAGCCTGGTCCAGCGATGTGGCCCTGCGCGCAACCGTTCAAGGCCGAGGCCAGAGCGAACGACAGGTCGACAGGCGGATCAAGAGCTGGACCGGCCAGACGCTACGGCAACTGCGTGGCCTGGGTCGGATCGAAGAAGTGCTACTGGCGGCGAATCCAGTCGCATCGGGTGTCGCGCCAGCATGGTCCAAGCTGGCTGCTGACAGCGGTTTCTCCGATCAACCCCATCTGTGCCGAGAGTTCCGACGCTACACCGGATTCAGTCCGGATGAATTGAAACGCTGCCTGGACCATGAAAGCTTCTGGGTCTACCGCATCTGGGCTTAGGCCCCCTCCAGTTTGTCCGAAACATTCAATACGGCGCCGGATTGCACGGATATATTCGAGGTCTGTTCCACTCCGAGGCGAATCGGCCGCCCAATAAAATGACACTTCGATTTCATACCGTCTGTACATGGGTTTGTGCATTGTGCCTGGCACTGGCCCTGATCTGGATGTGGGTGCCAGAACTTCTGCTGCAAAGCTGGAATGTCGGCTACACCGAGGCAACCGGTTTGGTGGCGCGGCGCTCGGCCGCACTATTCCTGGGCATCGCCCTGATGCTGGCGCGGTTGCGCAGCGCCCCGCCCTCAGTTGCCAGAACGGCGGTAGCCGATGGCTTCGCCGTGACCGGCGGCGTCCTGGCGGTGTTGGGTGTGGGGGAACTGTGGGCGGGTCATGCGGGGCCGGGTATCTTGTCGGCCGTACTGGTGGAGCTCATTACCGCCTGGGCGCTCGCGTCCAGCGTTCGACACAAACCTGCCCCCAGGTCTGAGGAGCCGTAGCCTGCCAGGTGTCACGTCCAGAGCTGACGCTGGGGCGCATCCCGGCAGGGCCGACTGACAACCGCCAGCCCTGCCGCTGATATACCGAGAGTGTTATTGATCATCCTCACGCCGTGGCAACGGCGGCCGGTACTCATTGGCCTCTTCGGCATCGGGCGCTTGCATGGAGCTCGCGGGCATGAATACATGGGTCAGCAGCTCGCGGGCATCGACGTCGAGCACCCCAGGCACCGCGCGGACCCGATCAATGACCTGCTCGCACTGGCGATGGGTCAGCACCCGGCCACTCAACGACACCGTACCGGCATGGGTTTTCACATGGATATGCAGGCTTTGCGCGGAGTCCGCCATGGCCAGGGCGGATTTGACCCGGGCGGTGGTCCACGTGTCGTGCACGGCCATGCCCAGATCGTGGGAGTAATGCTGCAAGGAATGGTTTTTCATGGCAGAACCCTCTGTCGAGTCTTCAGACGTACTGTTCATACCCGGGGCGCGGCTGTGGAGTACGCGCCACCGCCACACAGACGCTGATTAATTATAGTGCGCTCTGCCCAAAAGCGACGGCAGGCGCCCGGCGGCACCCCATCCAACCCCTACTCGGAACGCGACTGAGCCCGGGCCCGCCGGAAGACATGGGGCGATTCCCCCGTCCAGCGCTTGAACGCATGGATAAAGCTGGCGGATTCCGAATACCCCAACGTCTCGGCAATCTGCTCGATCTGCAGGCGCGAGCCCGTCAGCAAACGTTCGGCCATGGCCTGGCGCACTTCGTCGCACAAGCCGAGATAGGTCGCGCCCTCCTCCTGCAAGCGGCGCCGCAAGGTCCGCACCGACATGCACAAAGTGATAGCCAGCGGCCCCATCGCCGGCATGGCGGCCGGCTGCGCGGCCAGCAACTCGCGCACCCGCCCGGCCAACCCGGCGCTCTTCGGCCCGACCGGCAAACCTCGGCGACACTGGTCATGGGCGATATGCAGCGCCAGGGGATCGGCCAACGCCAGCAGGATATCCGCGTCGGCCTGGCTGAAGACCAGGGCACTTTTCGGCGCATTGAAGTGCGGCCGTACACCAGTGAATTGCTGATAGAGCGCCACATCGGCCGGCTCGGCAAAGCTGAACTCGATGGCCCGAGGGATCGCCGTGCGTCCAAGCAGATCGCTGGCGATCTTCAATCCGGCGACAAAGGAGCGCTCGACGATAAACGGGCGCAAATCCAGGGGGATATCGCTCTCTTCGCATTCGATCCGCAGGTCCGTCGCCTGGGCGTCGACCACCACGCGCACCAGGCTGGCATTCAACTCCGAGTAATACGGAATCAGTGAAAAGGCATCGCGCAACGTGGAACTGCTGACCAGGGCAAAGCCCAGCGCGGCCAGTGAAGTGAAGCGGTAGCGCGAACCCACTTCCAGGCCCAGGCCTGTGACGCACCCACAGTGCTTGAGCAGGTTACGGATCAGGCGAAATTCCTGCTCGAAGGAAACCAGATGGGTCGGGGCTTCCAGGTCCGCAGGCTCAAGTCCGGAGCCGGCAAGAAAGTCCACGGTCGACAGGCCACGTTCACCACCGACCTTGGCCATGATCACCGCGCTGCTGATGCTACGCTGTTGATTATTCACTCGCGCGTCGACTCCGCCAAAAGGAACCCAAGGTCGATCACAGTGCACTCCCTATCAATAATATGGCCGAACAGATCATGTTCACCCCAGACGCCATCTCTAGACTATTGCTAACGCAAGACCGCGCAACACTCGCCCGCTTCGATCCGGACACTAACCGTCAGCGGCGCTCTCCATTTTGCTCATTTGACCAGAAGCCTCGACCGAGATGAACACCCGCCCTCCCCGTATCCCCCGTCCGGACAGACGCCTGCCAGACAGCGCAAAAGTGCTGGCCGGCGCACAGGCCTGCCTGGCACTGGCCGGCTGCAAGCAACCGCCGTCGATCAGCGTGGTCGGTGCGTATTTCCCGGACTGGCTGTTTTGCGCGATCGCCGGCGTCCTGCTGACCCTTCTGGTCAGGGCCGTGCTGCTCAGGACACAGCGTACCCCATGGCTACAGCCATGGGTGCTGAGCTACCCACTGCTGGCCCTGGTTTTTTCGCTGTTGAGCTGGCTGGTCTTTTTCTAACCCGGGCGTTTCCCCATGCAAACACATTCGTCATCACAGGTTCCTCGTCGACTGCTCATTGCCGCCCTCTGCATTGCCGCCCTGGGCCTGCTGCTCTGGGTGATCGCCCGGCTGGATGCGCAACCGCGCACCGACGACGCCTACGCCTATGCCGATACCGTCAATGTCACCCCGCAGGTCAGCGGGCGCATCGTCGAGTTGCCGGTGCGGGAAAACCAGCAGGTCCATCAGGGCGATGTGCTGATGCGCATCGATCCACGGCCCTACCAGGCGGCACTGGACGAGGCCAAGGCGTCGCTGGTGGAGCTGGATCGGCAGATCGGCCTGAACGAACGGCAGATCGCCGCCCAACGCTTGAACGCCGAGGCCGCCCATGCCGAAATCGAGCGGGTCCAGGCCCAGGCCAAGCAAAGCGGCGACACCCTCAGGCGCCAGGAAGCCCTGCTGTCCCACGGTTATATCTCCGCGGAAGCCATCGACCAGTCACGAACTTCCAGGCTCAGCGCCTTGTCGCAACTCAATGTCAGCCAACTGCAAGCGCGCCAGGCCAGCACCGCGGTCAGCGGCGTCGATGCCCAGGTGGCCCATCGGGCGGTGATTGAAGCGCAGATCGCCCGGGCGGCACTGAACGTCGAGTACAGCACTGTTCGCGCGCCGTTCGACGGCCGTGTGGTCGGCCTCAAGACCACCGCCGGCCAGTTCGCCTCGGCAGGCCAGTCGGTGTTCAGCCTGATCGACACCGGGCATTGGTTCGTGGTCGCGAATTTTCGCGAAACCGAGCTGAAAAATATTCGCCCGGGCGACGCCTCCACCGTCTACCTGATGAGCGATACCCGTCGGACATTCAGCGGCAATGTCGACTCGATCGGCTTTGGCGTATTTCCGGACGATGGCGGGAGTGATGTCAACGGCTTGCCCAAGGTCGCGCGGTCGATCAACTGGGTCCGGGTTTCACAACGTTTTCCGGTGCGCATCCGGGTCAATGGCTCGGACCTGCAGCCGTTTCGCCTTGGGGCGTCGGCGGTGGCGGTCATCAACACCGGTAACAGCCCGACGCCCGCCTCGACGACCCCGACGCCATGAAGGGAAAAGCGCAGGGACAATCGTTATGGGACATTTTCAAGGAAGAAATGAGCGATCACCCTGGCCGAGTGAACGCGGTCCTTCGTCATCTGCTCGCCTGCACGATCGTCATCCTGATTGCCATGAGCTTGCAGGTGCCGTTGCTGTCGATCTCCCTGGTGCTGGTGTTCTTCGTGAGCCAGCCGAGCGTGGCCCTGACCCGGATGCTCGGCACGCTGTTTATCGTCAGCACCACGCTGGCCGTGGGCGTGGCGATCCTGTTGCTCAAATTCAGCTTCGACTATCCCCTGCTGCGCATTACCGGCGCCAGCCTGGTGTTTTTCGCCAGCGTGTTTTTCATGCGCACTTGTCGGCTCAGCCCTTTGTTTTTCGTGATGGCCCTGATAACCATCTATATCCAGAGCCAGGTCGACCTCAATAACGATCCCGAAGCCCTGACCCGGGCCTGCCTCTGGGCCTGGATCGCGATTGTCTATCCGACGCTGGTGACCGTGGCGGTCAACACCCTGCTGCTGCCGGCACCGCCGCCACCCGGTGAAGCGGCATCGGCCCCCAAGCCACCGCTGCTGGTGGCCGATGCCTTTGAAAACCCGGTCTATCTGCAGTTCGCCTTCAAGACCCTGCTCGCTGCGCTGGTGTGCTACCTGCTGTACACGGCGGTCGACTGGCCGGGTATCCACACCGCCATGCTCACCTGCCTGATCACGGCCATGCCGAGCCTGGAAAAAACCCTGCACAAAGGCCTGTTGCGCATCCTCGGCTGTCTGGTCGGCAGCGCCCTGGCCCTGATGTGCATGGTCTGGGTGGTGCCGCAGATCGACAGCATCGTCGGCCTGTTGCTGATGAGCCTGCCGGTGCTGGGCCTGGCCGCCTGGGTCAGCGCCGGTTCGCCGCGCAGCAGCTATGCCGGGATCCAGATCGTGTTCGGCTTCGCCCTGGCGCTGCTGGCCGACTTCGCGCCGATGACCAATCTGAGCGAAATCCGCGATCGGCTGGTGGGCATACTGCTGGGGGTCATCGTGACAGCCCTGATTCATATCGGGTTGTGGCCGGAGTCCGCGAAAGCCTGAGACCACAACACACAATACCGCACCAATAGTATGATACGCTTTGCCCTATCAACAGCATTCCTCTGAGGCTGAATCATGGGAACCGTGCGTAAAACCATCACTGTGACCGACAAGCAAGACGGCTGGATCAAAGCGCAGATCGACGCGGGTCACTATACCAATGACAGCGAATACATCCGCGACCTGATCAGGCGTGAGCAGGAACGCAGTGCCGAACTTGAAGCTATTCGCACTGCGCTGATGGACGGTGAGGCCAGCGGCGAGCCACGCCCGTTCGACGCTGATGCATTCAAGCGGAGAATGTTGACCACGCATGGCTGAATATCGTCTTACACCCGCTGCCGAACGCGATCTTGAAGTGATTTGGACTTATACCGTTCAACAATGGGGCATCGACCAGGCCAGTCGCTATACAGATCTCATGACAACCGCCTTTGCAGAATTGGCGCAATCACCCAAGACTGCCCAGGCCTGTGATCACATCCGACCAGGCTATCGCCGCAGCAACGCTGGACGGCACATGATCTACCTGCGTATCACCGCTTATGGGATCGTGATCGTTCGTATCTTGCATGATCGAATGGATGCGCCGCGCTATCTGTGAATGTCAGCCCCTTCTTCGAAGCTCCGTGGGCGACAGGAAACACAGCAGCATTGGCCCCAACCCCTGAATGCGGCAGATTGCCGCTGGCCTTTGCCCGCCGTGCTCGACGTGGCAAGATCACAGCCCTCTTCCTGCCCCTGACCGGGAACCCACGTGCCCCGCACTCGAACCCAGCAGCGATTCGCAACCTGGATGGCCATGCTGGCCCTGGGTCTGCTGCTGTTCGTGCCGACGATTTCCCGTACCGTCCAGGCCCTCGAGCACCAGCCACCAAGTGGCATCGAGTGCCCCGCACATGCCATGGACATGTCCCACCCTTCGGGCGGGCACGAGCATAACGGCACCCACGAGACGCTCGACGCCTGCGGCTACTGCTCGCTGTTTCACGACAGCCCGGCCCTGCTCTGGGCCGTGGCGGTACTGCCGCCGCTGGTGCCGGCCACCCCCACCCTTGTTTCCTGCAAAACACCCAGCCCGGCCTATCAATGGCCGCTGGACCTGTGTCCGCGCGGGCCGCCCCAGGCCTGATCCAGGCAGTTCCCGAACAACAAACCACCCGCTGAACACCGCGAACGCCCTGGCGCCCGTGGCTTTTCCGCGTGTTTTGTCGCCCTGAATCACGGATCCATACCGATGCCCATGACTCCCCAGCAACGCGCCCTCCGCGCGTTGAAGCGTCCGGCCGCCCTTTTGCCGGCTGGACGCCTGTCAACCCTGAACCACGCCCTGCTCTCGGCTCTGGCCAGCGGCCTGGTGCTGCTGCCGACCGCCCTGCCGGTACACGCCGACACCCCGGCGCCGAGCACCAGCAGTGCCGACGCCAACCCCATCGTCCTCGGCAATGTCACGGTGACCGCCGACGACCAGGTACAGCCGCTGCCCCACGCCATCGCCAGCGCCCCGGCGGTGGTGGAAAGCCGCAGCGCCGAGCAGATCCAGGACAGCGTCAACCTGATGACCTCGGCCGAGGCCCTGAAATACCTGCCGAGCCTCGAAGTGCGCGAACGCTATATCGGCGACCGCAACGGCATCGTCTCCACCCGCACCACCGGGACCGTGTCCAGCGCCCAGTCGCTGGTCTACGCCGACGACCTGCTGCTCTCCAACCTGCTGGGCAACAGCTACAGCTTCCCGCCGCGCTGGGGCCTGGTCTCGCCCAGCGAGATTTCCCGGGTCGACGTCATGTACGGGCCGTTCAGCGCGCTTTACCCGGGCAACTCCCTCGGCGGCGTGGTCACCCTGGAAACCCGCATGCCGACCCGCCCGGAATTCCACGCGGCGATCACCGGCGCGCAACAGGACTTCAAGCTCTACGGCACCCACGAGAACTACAACAGCGGCAACGTCAGCCTGGCCGGCGGCAACCGCGTCGGGCCGTTCTCGGCCTGGGTCTCCTACGACCATCTCGACGCCCAGGGCCAGCCGATGAGCTTTGCCACCTCCAGCCTCTCGAGCAGGACCGCCGCGCCCTCGGCCACCCGCGTCAGCGGCGCGCAGCAGGACACCGACCAGAATGGCAACCCGCGCCTGGTGTTCGGCGGCTATTCCATAGACCACAGCGTCCAGGACCAGGGCAAGCTCAAGCTTGGCTGGGACATCAACCCGGACGTCACCGCGATCTACACCCTGGGTTTGTGGGCCGACGAGTCCCATACCAGCGTCGACAGCTACCTGAAGAACAGCGCCGGCCAGACCTTCTACAACGGCCCGGTGAATATCGGCGGCAAGGCCTACACGGTGTCCGGCCTCAACCCCGGCAGCACCGACGAGCTGCATATCCTCAACGCCCTGTCGGTGGGCAGCGATACCCGGGGCCCGTTCGACTGGCATGCCGCCTACAGCAACTACCAGTACCTCAACGAAGAATCGCGCTCGGCTTCCAACTATGGCCAGACCTCGGCCGGCACCCGCCAGGTGCAGGACGGCACCGGTTGGCAGACCGGCGAGCTGCGCGGGATCTGGCGGCCGCAACCGCTGTTCGGCCAGGCCCATGAAGTCACCTTCGGCTATCACATCGATGACTACCTGCTGAAGCAGGACAGCTACCAGGTCAGCGACTGGCAGAACGGCAATGGCGGAGCGAAGAGCGCGGCCTCCGGCGGCGAGACCCGCACCCAGGCACTGTACCTGCAGGACGTCTGGAAACTGGCGCCGCGCTGGACCCTGACCCTCGGTGGCCGCGAGGAATACTGGCAAGCCTTCGACGGCTTCAACCTCAACACCGCGACCACCCCGGCCCAGGTCAGCTACCCCGACCAGCGTCGCCACAACTTCTCGCCCAAGGCGGCGCTGGCCTTCGACATCACTCCGGAACTGCAAACACGCTTGTCCTACGGCCGAGCGGTGCGCTACCCGACGGTGACCGAGCTGTTCCAGCAGGTCACCAGCGGCAACCAGCTGGTACAGAACAACCCCAACCTCAAACCCGAGGACGTGCAATCCTACGACTGGACCACGCAGTACAGCTGGAGCCAGTACCAGATGCGCGTCTCGCTGTTCCAGGAGAATCGCCGCAACGCCCTGTTCTCGCAGACCGACACCACGGTCAGCCCCAACCTGACCCAGGTCGAGAACATCGACCGCGCACGTATCCGTGGCGTGGAAACCGTCCTCGATGCCCACGACGTCGGCCTCGACGGACTGGACCTGTCGGGCAGCATCACCTATGCCGAATCCGAGGTGCAGCAGGACAGCCTAGCGCCGGCCGCCGAAGGCAAGGAGTTCCCGCGTATCCCGCGCTGGCGCAGCCGGATCTCGGCGGTCTACCACCAGAACGCGCAGCTGACCTACGCCCTCGGCTACCGCTACTCCAGCGGCGCCTACAGCACCCTGCTGAACACCGACAGCAACCATGACACCTATGGCGGCATCAGCAGCTACAGCGTGTTCGACATCAAGGCCAGCTACAAGATCGACGCGCACCTGACGGCCTCGGCCGGCGTCGACAACCTGGGCAATGAAAAGTACTTCGTCAGCCCGCATCCCTATCAGCAGCGCACCGCCTTCCTGGGGCTCAACTATGACTATTGATCCGGCACTGCACGACGCCATTCACCAGAGCGGGAGCCTCGCCCCATGACCACTCTCACAACGGCCAACAAGCGCGCAGGGCTCTATCGGCTGATCTGGCGCTGGCATTTCTATGCCGGCCTGTTCTGCATTCCCTTTGTCCTCGCCCTGTCGCTGAGCGGTTCGATCTACCTGTTCCGTCCGCAGATCGACGCCTTGCTCGACAGCCCCTACAACCACGTCCAGGCCGATGCGCCACGGCGTCCGATCAGTGAACAGATACAAGCGGCCCTGGCGTTGGTGCCCGGCAGCGTACTCAACGCCTATCAACTGCCTGACGGTCCGACCGAGGCCGTGCAGATCCTGGTGGGTAAAGGCGATGCGTTGCAGCGGGTCTATATCGACCCGGTGACGGCCAAGGTGGTGCGCCAGGTGGCGGATGACGAGCGTTTCACCCGCCAGCTGTTCCACTTGCACGGTGAATTGCTGATGGGCGGCCTGGGTTCGGCGCTGGTGGAACTGGCCGCCGGCTGGACCATTGTCATGCTGCTTTCCGGGCTCTATCTCTGGTGGCCGAAAGGCGGTCGCCTGGCCGGCGTCGTCTATCCACGGTTGAAGCAGCGTGGCCGGTTGTTCTGGCGGGACCTGCATGCCGTGGTCGGGTTCTGGATTTCATTGTTCGCCGTCCTGCTGATTCTCAGCGGCCTGCCCTGGGCGACGGTCTGGGGCGGCGCCCTCAAGGAAGTGCGGCAGTGGGCCGCGAGCCACGCCGTGGAACAGGACTGGACCACCGGCCGGGCTTCGGAAATGGCCCAGCGGCGGGCGATGAACATGCCCATGACCGACGAGCACGCCAATATGCCTGGCATGCATCACGATATGCCGATGCCTATGCCGACGAGCACACCCGGCACTCCGGATTACAGCCCGCTGGAGCGCCTGGTGCCAATGGTCCAGGCGCTACACCTGCCGTCGCCGGTTCTGATCACCCCGCCCTCGGCGCAGTCGCCGAAATGGGCCGCACGCTCCGACACGGCAAACCGCCCACAGCGGGTCAACCTGACGCTAGACCCGGTCGGCGGCACGGTGCTCAAGCGTGTCGACTTCAGCCAGCGTCCCCTGCTCGACCGTGTCATCGGCTACGGCGTGGCGGTCCACGAAGGCCAACTGTTCGGCCTGGCCAACCAGTTGCTCGGCCTGCTCACCACCTTCGGCCTGATGACCCTGTCCCTCAGCGCCCTGGTGCTCTGGTGGCGCCGACGTCCCCAGGGCGCCCTCGGCGCACCGCCGGCCCTGGCCGAAAGCCGTTATCCGGCCGTCATGCTCGGTGTGCTGGTGCTGCTCGGCCTGTACCTGCCCTTGCTCGGCGCTTCCATGCTGGTGCTATGGCTGCTGGAGCGTTGCCTGCTGTCACGGGTCAGGCCGCTACGCAACTTCCTCGGCCTGGCCGCCGGATAAGGCCTAGGCCCGGGGCGCCAGCCAGTTGTCGGGGATCACCGCAATCACGTCGATCTCCATCAGCCATTGCGGCTGGCCAAGCCCCGAGATCACCAGGCCGGTGGAGATCGGGAACACCCCCTTGAGCCATTTGCCGACCACCTGGTACACCGGCTCGCGGTAACGCGGGTCGATGATATAGGTGGTGGTCTTGACGATATGGGAGAGGTCCGAGCCGGCCTCTTCCAGCAGTTGCTTGACGTTTTTCATCGCCTGCTCGGCCTGCGCCCCGGGGTCGCCGAGCCCCACCAGATTGCCGTCGAAATCGGTGCCGATCTGGCCACGGACATACACCGTGTTGCCCGCCCGCACGGCCTGGCACAGGTCATTGTCCAGCGACTGGTTCGGGTAGGTGTCCTTGGTGTTGAACATGCGGATACGCGTATGGGTGGGCGTGGACATTGATAACTCCTCGAAAGAAAGACAACGCCGCACAGCGCAGTGCGGCTGGCGGACATCAAGCGCTGACGGCGGACCGGGTCACTGAGGGGCTGGCAGCGGCCATATCCGCCTCACGCTGGGCGGCATCGCGATAGGTGAGGTACTGGCGCTGGATGGCAATCTGATCGGCGATGTATTTGGCATCATGCCAAACACCCCAGATAAACGACGAACCCCGGCGTGACTGCCACGGCAGCCCGAGAAAGTAGATCCCCGACTCGCTGGACACACCGCGCTGATGGCGTGGCTTGCCCTTGTCGTCGAAGGCATCGACCTTCATCCAGCTGTAATCGGTGGCAAAGCCGGTGGCCCAGATAATCGTGGTGATGCCCGCTTCGCCCAGGTCGAGTTGGAGGATCGGCCGGGTCACACACTCGGGATCCGGGAAGGTGCGACGGGCTTCCGGGTCCGCCGGCAGGTCCAGGCCATTGCGCTCTATATAGGCGTCAGCGGCATTGAGCAGCGCGAGATAATTCTCGTCGCCCCGGTCCAGATTGTCCGCCAGGTCGGCCTGGAAGCTGACCACACCGTTATCGAACGACCGGGTCAGCCCCACCAGTTTCAGGCCGCGTTGGGCCAGCTCGCGGAAGTCCACCGTGCGCCCGCCGTCGGCGCCGCTGACGGCAATGGTCACGTGCTCCCTACCCGGCTTCATGGCCGCCGCATCCCATTCGCCGAGCACTCCCAGCCACCAGCAGAAATCCCGCTGGCGATAGGCCCGTGGAGGCCGGTCGTGCTGGCCCACCGAGAGGTACACGGTGCGGCCGCCGCGTTGCAGCTCATCGGCGATCTGCGTCCCCGAAGAACCGGCACCCACCACCAGCACGGCGCCCGCGGGCAATTGCTGGGGATTGCGGTACTGCGCGGAGTGGATCTGGTTGAGGCCGGGGTCCTGGGGCGCAATCGCCGGAATCACCGGGCGCTGGAACGGCCCGGTGGCCACCACCACGCGACGGGTCTGGATCACGCCCTCGGAGGTTTCCACGGTGAAGCCCGGCCGGCCGCTATTGCGCTCGACCTTTTTCACTTCCACACCGGTGCGGATCGGCGCATTGAACTTGCGGGCATAGGCCTCGAAATAATCCGCCACCCGCTCTTTCGGGGCGAAGGCATCCGGACTGAGATCATCGAACTCCAGGCCTGGAAAACGATCGTGCCAGGCCGGCCCATTGGCCACCAGCGAATCCCAGCGGCCGCTGCGCCAGGCTTCGGCAATACGATTGCGTTCGAGCACCAGGTGCGGCACGCCGAGTTTGCTTAGATGCTCGCTCATGGCCACGCCGGCCTGGCCGGCGCCCACAACAAGCGTATCGATTTCAATGATTCCAGCTGTCATGCCTGTGTCCTTCTCGAAGGCGAGTGTGCAGGCATTCTGTGCAGATACAGGGAATAGCGAAATTATGATTTTTGTCGTCGCAAGGCAGGAAAAAACTAGGCCTGGGGGGAAACCTCAGGCCGGCGCTGGAGTGGCCCCCTCCTGTTGGACCAGCATGCCGTGGCACATCAGCCCCAGGACACTGCGCATGTGCCGGGCGTGGGCCTCACGGTCCGGGGTCGGTTCAGTGGCCAGGCGGATAAAGGCGACATTGGCGTACTGGTTGAACAGTGTCGCCGCCACCTCGATATCCACGCTGTCGCGCACTTTGCCCAGGCGTTGAAAGTGCACCAGCAGCGCTTTGGTTTCCTCGATGACCGCGCTGTTCCACGGCTGCAAGGCCTGGGACAGCTCGCCGGTAAACAGCGACGGCGCCAGCTCCCGCCACAGGGAAGCGGGCATGGCCTGCAACTGATAATGGGTCATCAGCCCTTCAAGCTCGCACAAGGCCTCCAGCGGGTCGCTGTTGTCATCGAGATGGGCGCGCGCCTCGCGCATCGCCTGCTCGTCGGGGGCCTTGAGCAAGGCCACGAGAATCTCCTGCTTGCCGCCGAAATAATTCACCACCGTAGGTGCCGAGACCCCGGCCTGGTTGGCGATCTGCTCCAGGCTGGTGGCGGCGAAACCGTTGGCCTTGAACAGCAGCAGCGCGGCCTCGGCGATCACTTGCCGGCGCTGTTCCTTTTGCCGCTCTCTGAGTCCGCTCATGTAGGTCCTGAGGTGATTTTTCGTAGGTCCAAGCCTACTGAAATAGTTTTCCACCAACAAATATTTTCTTTACAAAAATATTTTTAAGTGCCAAATATTATTTAGCCACCCCACCCCAAGGAGATAGTCCATGTCCGCCGAACTCGACCCCAATCGCAGCACCCGCGACTACCAGGCGTCCGATGCCGCCCACCACATCCATGCGTTCGTCGACCAGAAAGCGCTCAATGCGCAAGGCCCGCGGGTGATGGTCGGCGGCGACCGCCTGACGCTCTGGGACAATGATGGCAAGCGCTACCTGGACGGCATGTCGGGCCTGTGGTGCACCCACCTCGGCTATGGCCGCAAGGACCTGGCGGCCGCCGCCCACGCGCAGCTGGAACAACTGCCCTATTACAATATGTTCTTCCACACCACCCACCCGGCGGTGATCGAACTCTCCGAGTTGCTGTTCAGCCTGTTGCCGTCCCACTACAGCCACGCCATCTATACCAACTCCGGCTCAGAGGCCAATGAGGTGCTGATCCGCACGGTGCGCCGGTTCTGGCAGGTGATGGGCAAGCCGGAGAAAAAAGTCATGATCGGCCGCTGGAACGGCTACCACGGCTCGACCCTGGCCGCGACCGCCCTGGGCGGCATGAAATTCATGCATGAAATGGGCGGCACCATCCCGGATGTGGCGCACATCGACGAGCCCTACTGGTTCGCCCACGACGGTGACCTGAGCCCGGAGGCATTCGGCCTGCGCGCGGCCCGCCAGTTGGAAGAGAAAATCCTCGAACTGGGGGCCGACAAGGTCGCCGCCTTTGTCGCCGAGCCCTTCCAGGGTGCCGGCGGCATGATCATTCCCCCCGCCACCTATTGGCCGGAAATCCAGCGCATCTGCCGTCAGTACGACGTGCTGCTGTGCGCCGACGAAGTCATCGGCGGCTTTGGCCGAACCGGCGAATGGTTCGCCCACCAGACGTTCGGCTTCGAGCCCGATACGCTGTCGATTGCCAAGGGCCTGACCTCGGGCTACATCCCCATGGGTGGCCTGATCCTGTCGCGGCGCATGGCCGAAGCCCTGGTGGAAAAAGGCGGTGTTTTCGCCCACGGGCTGACCTACTCCGGCCACCCGGTGGCGGCGGCAGTGGCCATTGCCAACTTGAAGGCCTTGCGTGATGAAGGCGTGGTGCAGCAGGTGAAAACCGACACCGGGCCCTATCTGCAGAACTGCCTGCGGGAAGTCTTCGGCCAGCATCCGCTGGTGGGTGAAATCCAGGGTGTCGGCCTGGTCGCCGCGCTGCAGTTTGCCGAAGACAAGGCCAGTCGCAAGCGCTTTGCCAACGAGAACGAGATCGCCTGGCGCTGCCGCACCATCGGTTTCGAGGAAGGCCTGATCATCCGCTCGACCCTGGGCCGCATGATCATGGCGCCGGCCCTGATCGCCACGCGGGCGGAGCTGGACGAACTGGTGGACAAGACTCGCATCGCGGTCGATCGCACAGCCCGCGAGTACGGCCGCCTGTAACGCCCGACGCCCACTGACAAGTTTTTACTTAACCAAGCGCCATAAAAAACCTCGTTTCGCCCGCTGCCGCTGATGGACAGAATGCAGTCATACCCAATCCCCGCCCGGGCAGCCTCTGCGCAGGCTGTCCGGGGCGCGGATGGCGACTCTGGACGGAAACAGGATCACCCCACCATGACGTTTTCAATCGTCGCCCGTTGTGCCGAAACAGGCCAATTGGGCATAGCCATCAGTTCATCCAGCATTGCCGTCGGCGCCCGCTGCCCCTGGCTGCGCCCCAGCGTGGGGGCGGTCGCCACCCAGAACATCACCCTACCCGCCCTCGGCCCGCAGGTGCTCGACCAACTGGAACTCGGGCTGTCGCCCGCGCAAGCCCTGGACAAGGCGCTGACCCGCAACGGCTACAGTCAATTCAGGCAGTTGACCGCCATCGATCACCTGGGCAACACCGCGCACTTCAGTGGCGGCGAAACCCTGGGCTGCCACAATGCGCTGTCCGGCGAGCAGTGCGTGGCCGCCGGAAACATGCTGGCGAACCCGGGTGTGATCGAAGCCCTGGTGTACACCTTCGAAACCAGCGGCGGGCAACTCGCCGATCGCCTGGTCGCCGCCATGCAAGCCGCGGTGGCGGCCGGTGGCGAAGCAGGACCCGTGCATTCGGCGGCCATTGTGGTGGTCGGCGAACTGATCTGGCCGATCATCGACCTGCGGGTCGACTGGGCGGATGAAGACCCGGTGGGCAAGCTGGCGCAACTCTGGGCCGACTACAGCCCGCAAGTGCAGGACTATATCGTCCGCGCCCTGGACCCGACCAAGGCGCCCAGCTACGGCGTGCCCGGGGATGAATAGATGAACAGCAGCCGCGATCTACTGGCCGCGCTGATCGCCTTCGACACCACCAGCCGCGAGTCCAACCTGCACTTGATCGAGTTTGTCCGCGACTACCTGGCGCGGCTGGATGTTCCTTGCCAACTGATCTTCAACGAGGCGCGCAGCAAGGCCAACCTGTTCGCCACCCTGGGCCCGGACGACCGCCCGGGCATCGTGCTCTCCGGCCATACCGACGTGGTGCCGGTGGACGCCCAGCCCTGGACTGTCGCGCCGCTCGAACTGAGCGAAAAGGACGGCAAGCTCTACGGTCGCGGCACCGCCGACATGAAGGGCTATATCGCCTGTGTGCTGGCGGCCGTGCCGCAATTGCTGGCCGCGCCGTTGCGCATGCCGGTGCACATCGCCCTGTCCTATGACGAAGAAGTCGGTTGCCTGGGCGTGCGCTCGCTGCTCGCCGAACTTGAACAGCGGCCGCACAAGCCGCTGCTGTGCATCATCGGCGAACCCACAGAACTCAAGCCGGTGCTCGGCCACAAGGGCAAACTGGCGATGCGCTGCGATGTCCACGGCGCGGCCTGTCACTCGGCGTACGCCCCCCAGGGCGTCAATGCCATCGAATACGCCGCCGAACTGATCGGCGAACTGGGGCGTATCGGTTCACAGCTGCGCGCCCCGCACTTGCACGACCCACGCTTCGACCCACCCTTCAGCACCGTGCAGACCGGGGTGATCAGCGGCGGCAAGGCGCTCAATATCGTCCCCGCCGACTGCCGCTTCGATTTCGAAGTGCGGGCACTCCCCAACCTCGATCCCCGTGAAGTCGCCCAGCAGTTGGAGCAGTACGCCGAACAACAAGTACTGCCGAAAATGCGTGCCGTCAACGAGGCCAGCAACATCCGCTTTTCCGAACTCTCGGCCTACCCGGGACTGGCCACCGACCCGCAGAGCGAAGCGGCGCGGTTGATCGCGCAGTTCTGTGGCTCGAGCGAGTTCAGCACCGTGGCCTTCGGCACCGAAGGCGGGTTGTTCGACGCCATCGGCATTCCGACGGTGGTCTGCGGCCCCGGCAGCATGGACCAGGGCCACAAGCCCGATGAGTTTGTCAGCCTTGAGCAGCTCCAGGGCTGCGATGCAATGCTCCAGCGCCTGATCCAGGCGCTGCGAAGCTGATCCCTCAGGCGTCCAGCTTGGGCGCCAAGACCTCGCGGCAATGGTCGACAAACAACTGCGCCGGCTTGGTCAGTTGCCCACGGCGCAACCAGGCGGCGGACAACCCGGAGCCGGTGACCTGCTCGGCCAACGGCACGCGTACCACCTTCTGCCCGTCGTAGGTGTAATCGGAATATGGCCGGGTGACCAGAATTGAAAAGCCGAACCCACGCCCGACCATACCCCGGACCATTTCAATGGAAGGCGAGCTGAACAGGATATGCGGGGTCAGGCCCAGCTCCTCGAAGATGCTCACAAAGTAGGTCCGACTGGGTTGCACATCCAGCAGCACCATCGGCTCCAGCACCAGATCGTGCAACGAGACCTTGGCCTGGTGGGCGAAACGATGCCCTTCCGGCAACAGCGCATAGGGTTGCTGCGGCGCCATCAGCGGTACGGTATCGATGGTGCTGTCCAGGTCATGTTCATAAAGAATGGCCAGATCGATACTGCCCGACGTCAGCGCCTGCACCAATTCCTGTTGTTCGCCATCGCGAATACGGATCTCCACCCCCGGCCAGCGGTCGCGAAAACCGGCGATCAGGCGCGGCAGATAGAGCGGCGCGACGGTTTCGAAACAGCCGATATCGATCTGCCCGGCGACCACATCGTTGTCCGCCAAGGCATTCTGCTCGAACTCGTGGGCCACCCGCAGCAGCTCCTGGGCCTTGCGGTAGAACCGTGCACCACTGGGGGTCAGCGATACGCCCTGGGCGTGATGGCGGATAAACAATTGCACGGCAAAGCTTTCTTCCAGGTGCTTGATCGCGGTCGACACCGAAGGCTGGGCGATATAGAGCTTGCGGGAGGCTTCGGCGACGCTGCCGCACTCGACAGTGGTGACGAAATATCTGAGTTGTCGCAAGTTGTAAGCGGCCATGGCTACCTCGGAAATGGCAAAGCGAATGCATCCACATCGCCCATCAAGAATCGGGCCGGGTCCTCAGAAGCTTACACGCCACCGGTAAAAACCGTACCGCGCGCACTGCCCCGACGACGTGAGCATCCAGCCGATTCTGCGGTGTTCACGAAACGCGAGAAACCATTAATTTCCTGGGGCCTGACGCTAAAAAACCTGTCCAGGCACGCGCCATTTCAGTGCACGCCTGATGAGTTTTTTTATCGATAGCGAAGACATTTTTACTCATTTCGTGGACCGCGCACTTCCCCCACTATCGGCACAACGGATCGTGGACATGGCCCATCAGAGGCTATTTTGGAGGGTGCAGTGACTGACTTGAACACGTGGCAACGCCTGGCGGGACAGCAGCGCCTGATCGATGTCGCCTGTATTGACGGGCGGGCCCATACGGCCCGGGACGGCGCCACATTCGCCGTGATCAACCCTGCCACCAACGCCTTGCTCGCGCGGGTCACGGCCTGCTCGGACGTCGATATCGACAGGGCCGTGCGGGTGGCCCGCAACAGTTTCGACAACGGACCCTGGGCCCGGATGCAGCCCAGGGAGCGCAAGGCGATCCTGCTGCGGCTCAGCGAGTTGACCCTGGCCCACCGCGAGGAGCTGGCGTTGCTCGACTCCTTGAGCATGGGCAAACCGGTGATGGATGCCTACAACATCGATGTCCCCGGCGCGGCCCAGGTCTTTGCCTGGTACGCCGAAAGCCTCGACAAACTCTACGACCAGGTGGCGCCCACCGGCCCCGGCACCCTGGCGACCATCACCCGGGTGCCGTTGGGTGTGATCGCCGCCGTGGTGCCGTGGAATTTCCCCCTGGACATGGCGGCCTGGAAAGTCGCGCCGGCCCTGGCGGCAGGCAACAGCGTGATTCTCAAGCCCGCCGAGCAATCGCCCTTCTCCGCCCTGCGCCTGGCCGAGCTGGCGCTTGAGGCCGGTGTGCCGCCCGGGGTGTTCAATGTGGTCACCGGCCTTGGCGAACAGGCCGGGCGCGCCCTGGGCCTGCACCCGGATATCGATGCGCTGGCCTTTACCGGCTCGACCCAGGTCGGCAAATACTTCATGCAGTACGCGGCGCAATCCAACATCAAGCAGGTCTGGCTGGAATGCGGCGGCAAGAGCCCGAACCTGGTGTTCGCCGATTGCCAGGACCTGGACCTGGCGGCGGAAAAGGCCGCCTTCGGGATTTTCTTCAACCAGGGTGAAGTCTGCTCGGCGAACTCGCGGCTGCTGGTCGAGCGCTGCATTCACGATGAGTTCGTCGAACGCCTGCAGGAAAAGACTCGCCACTGGCAACCGGGCGATCCGCTTGACCCGGCCAGCCGGATGGGGGCGATGGTCGACGCCCGGCAGGCGACGCGAGTGATGGATTACATCAGCACCGCCAGCACCGACGGCGCCCAACTGGTAGCCGGTGGCAAGCAGGTGACGATCAACGGTTCGAACAATTTTATCCAGCCGACACTGTTCACCCAGGTCAGCCCCGAGATGCGCCTGTCCCGTGAGGAGGTCTTCGGCCCGGTGCTGGCGATCACCGCCTTCGACGATGAAGACCATGCCGTACGGATGGCCAACGAGCATATCTACGGCCTGGCCGCGTCGCTGTGGAGCGACGACCTCAACCGCGCCCATCGCGTCGCGGCCCGCTTGAATGCCGGCACCGTCTCGGTCAATACCGTGGATGCCCTGGACGTCTGCGTGCCCTTTGGCGGCGGCAAGCAGTCCGGCTTTGGCCGCGACCTGTCACTGCATTCGTTCGACAAATACACCCAGTTGAAGACCACCTGGTTTCAGTTGCGCTGAATCCCCGGTAGTCCACCACCTCGCGGGCCGGCACCGCCGCCCGCGTCAATCCATCAACCAGCAGGGAAAAGCGCATGAAGACGCACTTCGACTATGTCATCGTCGGTGCCGGCTCCTCCGGCTGTGTACTGGCGAACCGCTTGAGTGCCGACCCGAGCCTCAGCGTCTGCCTGATCGAAGCCGGCGGCCACGACAACAGCCCGCGAATCCAGACGCCGGCCGGCACCATCACCCTCTACAAGAGCAAAAAGTACAGCTGGAACTTCTTCTGCGCTCCGCAGAAGAACCTCGCCGGCCGCACCTTGCACACGCCACGGGGCAAGGCCCTCGGCGGCTCCAGCTCGATGAACAGCATGATCTATATTCGCGGCCACGCCAGCGACTATGATCGCTGGGCGCAGGCCGGCTGCCCCGGCTGGGACTGGGACAGTGTGTTGCCGTACTTCAAGAAGTCGGAGAACAACCGACTCGGCCAGGACCCGCACCGGCATGGCAGCGCCGGTGAGCTGAACGTCGAGGCCGCGCGCGATCCCAATCCGCTGTCGAAGCTGTTCGTCCAGGCCGCCGAACGCCTGGGCCTGCGCCGCAACGACGACTTCAACGGCGAGCAGCTCGAAGGCTGCGGCATCTACAACCTGACGCAAAAGGATGCCCGCCGCCTCTCCAGCTACCGGGCCTTTGTCGCACCGGTGATCGATCGTCCGAACCTGACCGTGCTAACCGACTGCACCGTGCATTCGCTGATCCTTGAGCGGCGCACGGCCAAGGGCGTCAGGCTCGAAATGGCCGGCAGCCAACAGACCCTGCACGCCAGCCGTGAAGTCATCCTTTGCGCGGGCGCCCTGGGCAGCCCGCAGTTGCTGCTGGCCTCCGGCATCGGCCCGGCGCAGGAACTGCAAGCCGCCGGGATCCCGGTCGAGCACGACCTGCCCGGCGTCGGCAAGAATTTGCAGGACCATCTCGACGGCCTGGTCACCGTTCGCTCCAGAAGCCCGCTGACCCTGGGCTTTTCCCTCGGCTCCCTGCCCAGCATTCTCAGCGCGCCGCTGCGCTACCTGCTGGCCAAAAAAGGCTGGCTGACCACCAACTATGTCGAGGCCGGCGGCTTTGCCCGAACGCCCCTCGCAGAGATGCTGCCGGATGTGCAGTTCCATTTCGTGCCCGGTTATCGCAGCCATCGAGGCCGGCTGTTCGAGTGGGGCCACGGTTATGCGGTCCACACCTGTGTACTGCGGCCCAAAAGCATCGGCGAGCTGCACCTGGACCGCAACGGCAAGCTGGTGATCGATTTCAACTTCCTCTCCGATCCCGCCGACGCCAAGGTGCTGATCGAAGGTTTGAAGCTGGCCCGGCGCATTCTCGCCGCCCCGCAGTTCGATGGCATTCGCGGTAAAGAGATGCTTCCCGGCGAGGCCGTACAGACCGATGAGCAGCTGCTGACCTACGTGCGCGACTACGCCTCGACGGTGTTCCACCCGGTGGGCACCTGCAAGATGGGCGTCGACCCCATGAGCGTGGTCGGCCCGGACTTGAAGGTCCATGGCCTGAAAGGGCTGCGGGTGGTCGACGCCTCGATCATGCCGACCCTGATCAGCGGCAACACCAATGCACCGTGCATCATGATCGGCGAGAAAGCCGCCGACCTGATCCTGCTGCGTGGCCCCCTAACCACCGCCGGCATTCGCGACAACGAGCGCCTGACCGGTTGATAGCAGCCCCCCAAGGAAAAACGCTGCCACCCGAAGCCGGGCGGCGGCGTTTTCCAGCTTGCCCGCCCGCCAGAACCGCGCCGCAGAGGCTTTTCGCCGCTACCGGCCTACCCAGTTTTTTCCTTTTTAGCGACGACATATTTACTCATTTTCCTGGCCCGCCACATCAGCCAATATCAATCTCGCCCCAACAGAGGCACAAGGTCCGTCAGAGACCCCAGGTTGTTCAGTTTTTGGCGTCTTGCCCCACTGCCCCGAGATATACCAACTAAAAAACCAACATTCCGGGAGTGCACAATGATCAAGTCTTTCGTCTCGCGCTGCATACGTCCACTGGCCTTGACCGCTATCGCAGCCGGCGTTGCCGGTGGTGCCCAGGCCGGCACCCTGTCGATCGGCCACACCACCTGGGTCGGCTACGGCACCCTGTACCTGGCCCAGGACCTGGGCTACTTCAAGGACAAGGGCCTGACCGTGGAACTGCCGACCATCGAGGAAGCTTCCATGTACATGGCCGCGCAGGCCTCGGGCAAGCTGTCCGGCTCGGCCTCGACCCTGGATGAAATCCTCAAGTACCGCCCGCAATTCTGCTTCAAGGCTGTCGCTGCGCTGGATGAAAGCCATGGCGGCGACGGCGTGCTGGTGGGCAAGGAGGTCAACAGCCTGCAGGAGCTCAAGGGCAAGGCCGTGGCCGTCAATGAAGGCTCCGTCTCGCAGTTCTGGCTCAACTACCTGCTGAAGAACGCCGGCATGAAGATGAGCGACCTGACCATCCAGAACATGACCGCCGACGATGCGGCCACCGCCTTTATCGCCGGCCGCGTACCCGCCGCCGTGACCTGGGAACCGCACCTGAGCACCGTGCGTGAAAAACACACCGGCAAGGTGTTGATCGACAGCAGCAGTACCCCCGGGGTGATCGTCGATGTGGTGGCCTTGAACTGCGAGGTCGTCGACAAGCAGCCGGAAGATGTCAAAGCCCTGGTCGCCGGCCTGTACAAGGCGGTGAAGTACACCCAGGAACATCCGAAGGAGGCCTACGCGATCATGGCCAAGGGCGTCGGCGGCTACCTGGCGGACCCGGCGGAACTGGCCTCGGCGGCCAAGGGCGTGCGTTTCTATGACCAGGCCATGAGCGAAGCCCTGCTGGGCAGCAATGGCAGCAAAGGTGCCGCCGAAGGCGTGCTCAAGCTGGCCAACGAAACCGCCAGCGAGTTGCAAGGCAAGCCTTACAACGTCAGCTACGCCGACCTGATCGACAATCGCTTCATCACCCCGAAATAGGAGGCGGCATGTCCAAGCGTAATTCGTGGTTGAACCGCTGCCTCACGCCCAAGACCGGCTTGCCGGTCCAGGTGGTCTGGAGCGCCAGCGGGCTGGCCTGGGTACTGCTGATCGGGCTCTGGGCCGTGCTGTCCTATGGCGGCGTGGTGCCGGCGATGTTCCTGCCCACCCCGGGCGCCGTGCTGGAGGCGGCGCTGCGCCTGAGCCGTGACGGCACCCTGGGGCCGCATGTCTGGGCCAGTGTGGAAGTGGTGATGGTCGGTTTTATCATCTCCTCGCTGGTGGCGGTGCCCATCGGCCTGCTGATGGGCAGTTTCCGGGTGGTGCAGGCGTTCCTCGAGCCGCTGGTCAACTTTATCCGCTACCTGCCGGTCACCTCGTTCGTGCCGCTGTTCATCCTGTGGATCGGCATCGGCCTGGAACAACGGGTCTCGGTGATTATCTTCGGGGTATTTTTCCAGCAACTGGTGATGATTGCCGACGTGTCCAAGGGCGTGTCCAAGGACCTGGTCAACGCCTCCTACACCCTGGGTTCCAACCGCATGGATGCGGTCCTGCATGTGATCGCCCCGGCATCACTACCGGGGGTGCTGGACACCCTGCGGGTGACCATGGGCTGGGCCTGGACCTACCTGGTGGTGGCCGAACTGGTGGCGGCCTCCAGCGGCCTGGGCTACCTCAGCCTCAAGGCCATGCGCGGCTTCCAGGTCGACGTGATTTTCCTGGCGATCGCTGTTATCGGCCTGTTGGGGCTGGTCACCGATCAATTGTTCAGACTTCTTCGCTTGAAGGTGGCCGCATGGGCTCAGTAACGGCAACATCCCCCCGGCTCGTCACGCCAATGAGCATCGCCCCCAGCGCCGCCCCGCGCCTGCGTGTCGACAGCGTCAGCCTGCAGTACAAGACGCCTTCGGGCGGAACCTTCACCGCCCTGGAGAAGGTCTCGTTCGAGGTGCCCGACCAGCAGTTCGCGGTCCTGGTCGGGCCTTCGGGCTGCGGTAAGTCGAGCCTGCTCTACCTGACGGCGGGGCTGGCCGAACCCACCTCGGGCGATATCTATGTCGGTGGCCAGTTGGTCGACGGCCCGGGGGCCGACCGTGGCATGGTGTTCCAGAGCTACACCCTGTTTCCCTGGTTGACGGTGCGCAAGAACATCGAGTTCGGCCTCAAGCGCCGTGGCATCGCCGCCGCGGAGCGCCGCGAGACGGTGGACTACTACCTGAATGAAGTCGGCCTGCTGAAGTTTGCCGATAACTATTCCAAGCAGCTTTCCGGGGGGATGATGCAACGGGTCGCGATAGCCCGCGCCCTGGCCAACGACCCGCAGATCCTGCTGATGGATGAGCCCTTTGGGGCGCTGGACAGCCAGACGCGCCTGCAGATGCAGCAACTGCTGCTCAAGGTCTGGGAGCACACCAAGAAGACCGTGCTGTTCGTGACCCATGATATCGACGAGGCCATCCTGCTGGGCGACCGCATCTTCGTCATGGGCGCCCGGCCGGGGCGGATCAAGGAGGTGCTGGACGTTCCAATAGGCCGGCCGAGAACCCTGGACATGGTCATGGACCCGGGGTTTATCCGGATGAAGCGGGAGATCTTTCATCTGCTGCATGATGGGCCGGAAGAACACTAGGCCGCGAGGGCTCAAGCAGGGAGCTACCCCCGTATAAGCAAGCCCAGTCGTTGCCGATTGGGCTGAACTTCATCACCGACGCCGCTCACATCCACCCCAGCCATGCCCAGTAGGTACTGGCAAACACCAACAGCAAGACATAACCGATCAGCGTAATCACCACGCCAACCCGGGCGAATTGTTTCGGGTTGAAGGTCTCCGTGCCCAGGCACACCATATTCTGCGGCGCATTGATGGGCAGTATGAAGCCGAAGCTGACGACGAATCCCAGGAGCATGGTCATGCCCAACCGACTGAAATCCCCCGGCAGGTTGTGCAGGACCGCCATCAGGATCGGCAGCAGCGCCGAGGTCAGTGCGGTAGCACTGGCAAACCCCAGGTGGATCAGGATCAGGAAGCCGCTGAGCACGGCAAAAACCCCCAGCGTGCCGATTCTGTCCAACCCGGTGTGCCCGACGACCTGGGCACCCAACCACTGCCCGGCCTGGGTGGTCAACAGCGCGGTGCCCAGGCTGATGCCGACGCCGAAGACAATCACGGTGCCCCACGGGATTCGGGCTTGCACGTCCTTCCAGGTCATGACCCCGAAACGCGGCAGCAGCAACAGCACCAGCCCGGCATAAGTCGTCGAGGTCGTATCGAAAGCATGCAGTCTGCCTTCGGTCGCCCAGGCCAGGAGCAGCAGGCAAGAAACAACCGCCAAGCGTTTCTGCGCGCCGGTCATTGGTCCCAGCTCAGCCAGGCTGGCCAGGATAGCGGCTTTGCCACCGGGCACCTGGTCGGTTTCGGGGGGCAATATTTTCAGGACAATGACGATCAACACCACCGACATGACGACGGCCCAGGGCGCCCCGGCGATAAACCAGTCGATCCATGACACGCGCTGGCCGAGCATCTTGTCCATGAAGCCGACGGTCAACAGGTTCTGCGCGGCGGCCGTTTGAATACCGACGTTCCAGATACTCGTTCCCTGCGCGACGATGATCATGATTCCTGCCGCGATATTGGAGCGTTTGGCAACGCCGAAGGCCGCAATCACTCCCATCATGATCGGCACCACGCAAGCGCTGCGCGCCGTTGCGCTGGGCACCACCAGGCTGAGCAAGACGATGACCACCATGGCGCCGAGCAATACCCGCCGGGTACTGCCGCCGACTTTCGCCAGCGTCACCAGCGCGATACGCCGGTCCAGCCCGGTGTGCGTCATCGCGGCGGCGATAAACAGCGCACCGACCACCAGTGCCAGGGCTGGATTGGAAAACCCGCTGAGCGCCATGGTGACGCCGGCCGAAGAGCCGTAGGTCAGTGCGGGGTTCTGCAGCGTCGGGGCGGTACCCAGCAGAATCGCCATCAGCGACGTGATCATGATTGCACTGGCTTCGTAAGACACCGCCTCGGTGACCCAGACCGTCACCGCGAAGACGAGAATGGCCAACATCCGTTGCCCGACTATAGGTAAATCCGCCGGTAGCGGCAGTATCAACACGATCACCAGGGCAAGGCATGCCGTGATCAGCCCGAGTGGAAATTGCACCGCTGCCGCGGGTTTTGCCTGGGAGCCCGGATCACTCATCAATTGCTCCCCTCAGAGGATGCCGAAAACATGACTGGATACTGTGTGCGTATTCAGCCATCAATTGCCGGCGATGCGCTTGAGCCAGGTCAAGGCTGCGGATCACCCGCTCATCGGTGAAGTCCGCTGTCGTCGAGCGCGGCACTCAACAGGGTATCAATCACCAAACGGGCCAGTTCGGCATCCTGTTCCGCCTTGACGCCAGACACCCCAATGGCACCGATGCAGTGGCCTGCATGCCAGATGGCGACACCGCCTTCAAGCATGCCTTGCAGGTTCGGCGCACTTAGAAAAGCCTGGCGCCCACCATTGATCATGTCTTCATAAACCTTGCTATCGCGACGCCCCAGCGCCGCGGTGCGGGCTTTTTCCATGGCGATATAACCGGCAATCGGCGCCGTATGATCGAGGCGCAACAGGCCCAACGGATGACCGCCGTCATCGACGATGGCAATTGCCACGGGCCAGTTACGGCTCTGGGCCAGATCCTTTGCCACCGAGAGCATTTGCGACACCTGTTGTTCACTCAGTAATGCCTTGGTTTGCATCTTGACTCCGACTGACAAAGAAAACGCCCGCATGCTCAAGCATGCGGGCCGAAACAACACCCGATCCCTACTCGCCGTAGATATCGAAATCGAAATACTTCTGGCGAATTTTGTCGTAGGTGCCATTGGCTCGAATCGTCGCCAATGCCCGATTGAAACGAGCGGCCAGCGGATCGTTCTTGCGCACCGCAATACCGATACCGGTGCCGAAGAATTGCTCTTCGGTAAAATTCGGTCCGACGAACTCAAAGTCGCTCCCTTCCGGCCGTTTCAACAGGCTTTCATCGATCACCACCGAACTGGCCATGGTGGCATCGAGTCGCCCGCCCAACAGGTCGAGAAACACTTCATTCTGCGAGCCGTAACGGATCACCTCGGCACCGGCCGGCGCGAATTTTTCGGTCACGTAGCGATCGAAATTGGTCGCGCGCTGCACGCCGATCCGCTTGCCTTTGAGCTGAGCGGGAATATCGCTGATACCACTGCCTTTCCTGAACACCAGACGTGCCGGAATACGGTAGTAGCGATCGGTAAAATCAACCGACTTCAGCCGCTCGGGGGTGATGGAGACCGATGAAATCACCGCATCGACTTTCTTCACCTTGAGCGCGGGAATCAGCCCGTCGAACTCCTGCTCCTGCCACAGGCATTGGACTTTCATCTCCGCGCACAGCGCCTGGCCGATGTCGTAGTCGAAGCCGACGATGGTGTTATCCGGCGTCTTCGAAGCAAACGGCGGGTAAGCCGCTTCGATGCCGATACGTAGCGGTTGCTCCGCCGCCTGCAGGTTGACAGCAAACGCCAGCAACGAGGCAAGACTGACTTTCAGGACAAGGCTTTTTACGTTCATTCATAGCTCCGGATGCGATGTTGTTTATGTCGGATGCTCCGCAAGCGAAGGCGTCCGTTATGGCAGCAGCAATGTGAACTGGCGGAAGTGGCGACTCTGGCGGTCGACTACTGTGTCCTTGCGCAAGGCTTGATCTGGCGCAGCGGGTACCACGGTGAAACTCAGACGGCGGCGGTGACGATCAACTCCAGGAGGATCCCCGGGTCATCGAACATCACCTGGGCAGTGGCCCGTGCCGGCGTCTGCCCGGCATCGACCCAGGCGCTCCAGGTTTCATTCATGCCGGTGAAATCGGCAGCCATGTCTTTCATCCAGACCTGCACGCTGAGCAGACGGCTCTTGTCGCTGCCGGAGACTTCCAGCAGTTCGTCGAGCCGTTGCAGAACCTGGCGTGTCTGGCCCTGGATGTCCTGGCTGCAATCGGCGGCGACGATGCCGCTGAGCCAGGCCACGCCGTTATGCACGACGCTGCGACTCAGGCGTGGATTGCTTTCGATGCGTTGAATACGGCTCATAAGTGCTCCTGGGTGTGGGCTGTCTCGCCGGCCAGTTGGGCAAGCGTGATGGGTTTGAGGGGCGATCGAATGCGGTAGTAACCAACCTCGGCGGCGGGAACCTGGCGATGTCCGGCAATGATTTCAGTGACACTCAAACCGCACAGGCGCCCCTGGCAAGGCCCCATGCCGCAGCGCCCGAAAGCCTTGGCTTGATTGGGTCCCAGACAACCGAGTTCGACGTGCCGGCGAATCTCACCGGCGCTGACTTCCTCGCAACGGCAGACAATCACCTCGTCGGCGGGAATGCGGTTTTGCTGTTGCGGGCGGTACAGGGCATCGATCAGTGGCCGTGCCGCACGTTGTTGGCGCAAGGCCTTTCGATAAGGCATGGCGAGTTCCTGCAAGCGTTGCCCGTCGATTTTTCCCGACCTTGCGGCAATCGCCAGCCCAGCCAGGCGACCTTCGAGCAGCGCCACCTGAACGCCGCCGATGGCACCACCGTCACCCGCGATAAAAACTCCCGGCAGGCTGGTTTCACCCCAGCTGTCACGGCGTGTAATCCAGCACAGTTGCTGTTCGCTCCAGTCATGCTCGAGGCGCAACGACCAACTGACCTGGGTGTTGGGCACCACACCTTGATGCAGCAGAACCAGGGAAGCGGGAATCGTCCAGCGACGCCCATTGCTGTCGAAACTCAGGGCTTCGGCCTGCGCCTGGCCTTCGATACGCAAGTCCCGCGCAGCCCGAAAATGCCTGACCCCGGCGCGCTTCAAGGCAACCAGCAAGCGCAGGCCCTTGAGCAAGTCGCGCCAACCGCGCAATGCACCAGGGACTTTGCGCCAGGCACGCCGCAGGTCGCCCGGGCCACTGGTGTCCACCAGCGCTTCGATCGCGATCCCGGCACGCAGGTATTGCGCCGCAAGCAGGTACAACAATGGCCCGCAGCCCGCCAACAGCAACGGGCCGGCCGGCACCATCGCCGCGCTTTTGAGCAGGATCTGCCCGGCACCGGCGGTCATGACACCGGGCAGGGTCCAACCGGGAACCGGCATCGGTCGTTCGAACGCACCGGTGGCGATCAAGACATGCTGCCCCTGCAAGATTTCGGCGCGCCCCTCGATCAGGTAGTGCACCTGACGCTGCGGCGTCACCTGCCAGATCGCCGTGTTGGCCAGGTAACGGGCCCCACAGGCGAGGAACTGCGCGACGAGCCCAGCCCCCGCCGCATAGTCATCGCCCAATACGCCGCGACGGCGCGCATCGGTCTGCAGGATATTGCGATAGATCTGCCCGCCGGGGCTGCCCTGTTCATCCAGCACCACCACCGAAAGCCCATATCGCCTGGCCTCAAGGGCGGCGCTCATTCCAGCGGGGCCGGCGCCGATCACAATCAGGTCGGTTGTCTGCCTATTCATCAGCGCCTTCCTCGTCGTGTTCAGCGACCAGGAAATCGCGAGCGCCACGCTGCCTGAGCACACGCATCCCCGCTCGCACCGGCAGCAGGCACGCCTGACAATTGGCTTGCCCATCCACTTCGACCAGACACTCGAAGCACACGCCCATCATGCAGTAGGGCGCGCCGGGCCTGCCGTTGACCGCGCTTTCGCGGGTATGGGGGACCCCGCTGAGCAGCAACGCGGCGGCCAGGGAAATGCCCTCAGGCACCGACAACGACGCTCCTTCGAATTCGATCCGCACGGTTTTTCCCGCAGGCCCCAAGGCCCGGAACAAGGTGTCAGCCGACATGACGCACCTCATGCTTGGCAGTGAAACGTCGCAAACTGAAAGGTCCCACCGCCGGATCCGCGCACTCACCGCCAATCCAGGGCGCCAGGCGCAAGGCGTGAATCGCAGCCAGGGTCACACCGCTATGGCAACTGACGACAACCGCCCCCGGGCAGGCCGGCGACGCTTCATAGATTGGAAAACCATCGGCGCTCAACACCCGTAGCGCCCCCCAGGCCCGAACCAGCCGTACCTGCGCCAACTGCGGAAAGCAGCGCACGGCACGCGCGGCGATAGTAGCCATCACTTCACTGCCGGTAGCGTCGTCGAACCCCACGGACTCATGGGAGTCGCCCAACTGCACCGTGCCTTCGTCGGTCTGGCGCACATAGGTGGTGGGGTAATGCAGAAAAGGCTTGAGGCGCTCGGTGACCAGGATCTGCCCGCGATTGGGGCTCACCGGCACGTCCAACCCCAACTGCGCGCCCAGTTCACGGTTACCGAGTCCGGCCGCAAGGACGATCTGCCCGGCGTACCAACGCTGGTCACCGGCATGCAGTTCGAAGCCCGAGGCTCGTTGGCCAACGGCGCTGACCCGCTGGCCATTGATGATCCTGACCCCGCGCAGCCGGCAGGCGGCATACAGGGCACGCAACAACTTCAACGGATTGACGTGACCGTCCATGGGCGAATAACAGCCCCCCACCACCGACGGCCCTACGCCAGGCAAGCGGCTACGCAGTTGCGCCGAGTCGAGCAGTTCGAACGGATAATCGCCGTTCATGGATTTGCGCAGCCAGTGCAGCTGGCGGCTTTCGTCGGCCATCTCGGCATCGCTCAGGCATAGCTGGAATCCGCCGGCCTGGCGCAGATGCAGGTCGATACCGGTATCGGCCTGCAAGGAGGCGGCGAAGCGTGGCCACAACGCCACCGAGTCGCGCGTCCATTGCGCATAGGGACTCATCCCATAACCCTTGCCCTGCACCCATAACAGGCCGAAGTTACCCCGCGCGGCCCGAAAGGCGTCGTCGCCCTCATCCAGGACGCTGACCTGACGACCGAGCAGCGCCAGCCCATAGGCAATGGACAACCCCACCAAACCGGCACCGACGACAATGACATCAGTTTTTTGCATGAGTCCCGCTATCGCTCTCACACACCGAGGAATCACCCTCAGCGCAGGCATTACGCCTGGATAATCTTGATGCAAACGATCCTAGAGAGCTGACAGCGACTTGAAAAATGCTTTATTTTGGTAAACCCATGTCTTTTTGTTATGGATTTTCCCAAGGGATAGCGCCATGAACCTTCGTCAGCTGGAAGCCTTTCGCGCGGTGATTCTGGGCCAGACCGTGACCCGTGCCGCCGAGATGCTGCACATCTCGCAACCGGCGGCGACACGACTGATTGCCAGCCTCGAGGAGGACATCGGCTTCAGCCTGTTCGACCGTATCAAAGGCCGACTCCAGCCCACTCCCGAAGCCATGACCCTGTATCAGGAGGTGCAACGCTCGTTGCTCGGCGTCGAGCGTATAGCGCGGACAGCACAAGATATCCGCAGCTTGAAACGCGGCTCGCTGCACATCGCTTGCGCGCCGGCCATGGGCCTGTCGTTCCTGCCCCGCGCCATCGCCGCCTTCATGGCCGAGCATGACCAGGTGCAGATTTCGCTGGTGGTGCAATCATCGCGGGAGGTGGTGGACCTGGTGGTCGGCCAGCGTTGCGACCTGGGCATCATCGTACTGCCCAACACCTACCCCAGCCCGCGTGCCGAGAAACTGTTGGCCACCCGCATGCTCTGTGCCCTGCCGGCAAACCATCGCCTACAGGACAAGACCACGATCCGGCCGGAGGATCTGCGCGGCGAGGCGTTTATCTCCTATCCGCAATCCATCGGTTCGCGTCAACACATCGACTCGATATTTGCCGCTCATGGGGTCGAGCGTGAGCTGCGCCTGGAAACCCAGCTGTCACTGCCTATGTGCATGTTCGTCGAGCAGGGATTGGGGGTGGCCCTGGTCGATGCCATCAGCGCCGTCGAGTACCGGGGCAGTGGCATCGTATTCCGGGCGTTCGAACCGGCGATCGAAATGGACTTCAGCATGCTGCTGCCGGTCCAGGGGCCGACGTCGAAGCTGCAGGCCCGCTTTCTGCAACACATGCAGCAGTTCATCGCCCAGGAGGTTCCTGCGCACTATCGGTTTGAAACGGGAATGCGGTAAAGCCACTTATTTCAAACCGGTTTTCGGGCAAGGTCGGCGGATAAAAGCCTGCTCGGCACAAACGCCTTCGGCTGCCTCACTGACTGGAATGAAAGCTGCCAACCCGACTGTCCGCCAGCTTGAACACCACACGCTGCGGGTGATTGATCGAGACCAGATACTCCACCGGCTGCCCCTGGGTATCGAATATCACCCCCCGATAAACCAGTGCGGGCGTGCCAGGGTCGACTTCCAGCAGCCGCGCTTCCTGGTCATTCATCGTGGCAATGCTCAACGTACCCTCGTCACTGTCTATTTCGATCTGATACCGCGCCAACAACAAGGCATACAACGAGGCGCCCTCGATCAGATCCCCCGCTACCAGCTCCGGCACGCGGGCGGCAGGAATGTAGCTGGTCTCGATGCAGAACGGCTTTTGGTCCACGGTACGCAGGCGCCTGATGGTCAATAACACATCGCCTTCCCGAATCTTAAGCAGCTTGGCGACACGGACGCTGGCCTGGGTTTGTTCGAAGTAGAGCAATTTGCTGCCGGGCCTGGCCCCGGCCTGTTCAACCACTTCGGCGATGCCTTTGCGCGCCACGGTGTTGAGTGGCCGCTCGACACCCGGAGCGGTCACGAAGGTTCCGCGATTGCCCCGCCGCTCGAGAACCCCGCGATCGATCAGGGTTTGCAGCGCCTTGCGCAAGGTCATCCGGCTGATCCCCAGGTGTTCGGCCAGATCCCTTTCCGCTGGGATCCGCTCAGTCGGTCCGAACTCAGGGCGCTCCAGCATTTCCAGCAGCGCTTGTACGGCCTGCCAGGCAACCTGTTTGCGTTGGGGCACGGGAAACGCCACATCGGCGGGTTTGGAAGGGGGCACTTTCATGGTCTACATCCTGGATTATTTTTTCTGGCGATCCAGTGCGACTGTAAAAAACAAAAACCGCCGCAAATCCGCCAACTTGACAATAACAAAGGAAACCCGGCTCAGGAAAACCCTGGAAACCGCCTGTTCCGTCCATTAGACCACGGGGAAAAAGCCTTGTAATGGTATTTTTCATGGTATAGCTTTTGGTCTAAATGGTGGTCATGAACAGCAGCCTGAACCACCGCAACAAGGCACCCAGGAGCCCACATGGCGATCCAGTTCAACCGGGAAGGTTTCATCGCGTCCTTGCAGCAATCCGTTCAAATCGTCGACGACGCCCAGCAATTTGGCCAGGAGCTGGCAACGCGGATTGACCGCATCTATTTCGTCAGCTGCGGCGCTCCCAACCGCATCATGCTTGGCCTGCAGTACTGGCTTGAGCGCTACAGCCACTCGCTGGAAGTCCGTCGTTATTTCCCGGCCGAGTTCATGGACATCGACCCGCCGCGCCTGGATGAGCGCACCCTGGTCGTCCTCGCATCCAAGTCCGGAACAACCCAGGAAACCATCGCCGCCGCACGCTTCCTGCAAGGCAAGCCATGCCTGACCGTGGGCGTGACTCAGACCGCCGAGCTGCCACTGGCCCAAACCGTTCAACATTGCTTCCTGCTAGGACGCACCGACGAGGCGTACTTCGGCTGCTTCATGATCCTTCAGGCATTGATCGGCGGCATTCTGGCCAAACGCGAAGACTGGCCACTGCTGGACAAACTCACCCGCTCACTCAAAGCGCTGCCACGGGCGCTGGCCGATGCGGCGATCAACAACGACCAACGCGCGACCGAAGAGGCACGCCGCTATAAAGATGATCGGGTCATGTACTTCCTCGCGTCGGGGCCGATGTTCACCACGGCCTATGTGTTCGGCGTCTGCGTGGTGATGGAAAGCCAATGGTTGCACTGCCTGCCAGTGGAGGCCGCGGAGTTTTTCCATGGCCCGTTCGAAGCCATCGATGCCTCCACCCCGCTGCTGCTGCTGGTCGGTGAAGATCCCAGTCGAGCACAGATGGAACGCGTCGTAAGCTTCTGCCAGCGCTATACCGAACGGGTCATGGTCTACGACTCCAAGGATTTCCCGATGCCCGGCATCGACCCGGAGATCCGCGCGATTGTCGCGCCCTACATCGTCGGCATTGCCGCTGAACGCATCGCCGCCCATCTGGCGGTCTGGCATCAGCAACCGCTGACGACTCGCCGCTACATGTGGAAAACGGAGTACTGAGCATGGCCGGCCTGATCGCAGTGGGCGATAACACCCTGGATGTATACCTGGACCGGAACATCGAATATCCGGGCGGGAATGCGCTCAACGTCGCGGTATTCGCATCCCGGCTTGGCGCTCGCGGCGCCTACCTGGGCTGCGTGGGCGATGATCGGCATGGCCGGCACTTGCTCGATTGCCTGGAAAAAGAAGGCGTGGATGCTTCCCGTTGCCAAACGCTGTCGGGGACCAATGGCTGGGCCTGTGTCGACAGCCGCGAGGGCGAGCGGGTGTTTCTCGGCAGCGATCCCGGTGTGTGTCGTCAATTGCGCCTCAATGCCGAGGATCTGGCCTACCTCAGGCAATTCCCACTGGCACATAGCAGCCTCTACAGCGGTCTCGAAGAGCAACTGGCGCAGATTCGGCATGCCAGCGGCTGCCTGTCCTTCGACTTCTCGGACAACTGGGTCGAGTTCGATTGGCGGGCGCTGATCAAGCATGTCGATATCGCTTTTTTCTCGGCGGCCGACCTGCCTGCGCAGGAAGCCTATGAGCTGGCGCTCTCGATGCGGGCCCTGGGCCCGGCAATTGTGGTGATCACTCGCGGGGCTCTGGGCGCCCTCGCGGTCGACGCACGGGGTTTGCAGGAACAACCCAGCCGGCCTTGCACGTTTGTCGACAGCATGGGCGCCGGTGACGGCTTCATCGCGGCGTTTCTGCTGGCCTGGCAAGCCCGGCACAGCCTCGCGGGGTGCCTGTTGCAAGGTGTCGATTATGCCGCCCGGGTGTGTGGCTGGAGCGGTGGTTTTGGCCATGGCCAAGCCCTGGACGCCGAACGTTCCGAGCAATTGAAACAAGCCTTGAACACTCAAGGCTGACGCATGCTGCCCCAGGCCAACCCCGGGGCTGTTCAACCAACCTGTCGTGGATACCCTGTCGATGAAAAAATGTCTGATCGGTTTGATGCTCGTGGCCAGTCCGCTGATGACCTGGGGCGCCAGCCAAGAGCTGCGTTTCGGGGTCGACCCCACCTACCCGCCCTTTGAGTCCAAGCGACCGGACGGTTCGCTGACGGGTTTCGATATCGAGCTGGGTGAAAGCCTGTGCACCGAGTTGAAACGTCATTGCGTCTGGGTGGAAAACGCCTTCGACGGGATGGTCTCGGCCCTTAAAGGCAAGAAGTTCGACGGTATCCTCTCCGCCCTGTCGATCACCGAAGAGCGCAAAGCCGAAATCGCCTTCTCCAACACCCTGTATGACACCCCGGCTCGCCTGGTGGCACCTGAAGGCAGTCCCTTGCAGCCAACGGCCGAATCCTTACGCGGCAAACGCATCGGCGTGCAGCAGGGCAGCGTTTTCGAAACCTATGCCAAGCGGATGTGGGGCCTCAAGGGCGTTGAGATCGTGCCCTATCAAAGCAGTGACTTGACCTATTCGGACTTGATCAACGGGCGACTGGACGCCGCCTTCGATGATGCGATCGCGATCTCCGAAGGCCTGCTCAAAAAGCCGATCGGCAAGGGTTTCGGCTATGCCGGGGACGTCGTCAAATCCCCGGAAATCTTCGGCCCCGGAACCGGGATCGGTTTGCGCAAAAATGACACCGCCCTGGCTGGCGAAATCAATCAGGCGCTGGAGAGGATCCACCAGAACGGCACCTATGAGCGCATCGCCAAAAAATACTTCGACTTCGACATTTCGCCGAAATAAACCACCCTGGCGGAGCCTGGAACCATGTTTCTCGAGGGATACGGCCATCTCATTTTTCAGGGCGCCTGGTTGACCGTCCAGGTGGCCACCTGGGCGGCCTGCGTGGCCATCGCGCTTGGCCTGCTCGGGGCGTTGGCAAAACTCTCGCCACTGGCACCGCTACGGCTGGTCGCGACGGTCTATACCACGCTGGTGCGCAGTGTTCCGGACCTGGTCTTGATGCTGCTCATCTACTACAGCGCGCAAATCGGACTGAATCAAGTGGCGGAAGCTTTCGGCCAGGAATCGTTCCCGTTGAACCCTTATGGCACTGCGATCGGTACGCTAGGATTCATCTACGGTGCCTACTGCGCGGAAACCTTTCGCGGTGCCTTCCAGGCCATCCCGTTCGGGCAGTTGGAAGCGGCTCGAGCCTATGGCATGAGCCACTGGCAAGTGCTGCGGCGTATCCGCTTCCCGCAAATGATGCGTTTCGCATTACCCGGTATCGGCAATATCTGGCAAGTGCTGTTGAAAAGTGCCGGCCTGATCTCGCTGCTGGGCCTCAATGACATGGTTCAGGTCGCCAAACAGGCAGGCAATGCGACCTCAAGGCAGATGTTTTTCTATCTGGTTATTGCCGCGATATTTTTTACCTTTGCGATCTTTTCAAGTCTGGCGCTCAAACACCTGGAACGGCGCTACAGCGTCGAACCGCAACGGAGAGCGTCATGATCGAGATACTGAAAGAGTTCGGGCTGAACTTCCTGTGGTCCGACGGTTACCACTGGAGCGGTCTGTCTGTCACCCTATGGCTATTGGTGACCTCAGCGGTCATCGGTTTGAGCGCGGCGATACCGCTGGCACTGATACGCACCTACGGCAGTCTGTGGCTCGCACTGCCCATTCAGCTCTATACCTTGGTGTTTCGCGGCACGCCACTGTTCGTGCAGTTACTGATCATCTATAGCGGCCTGGCCAGTTTGAGTCTCATAAGGGAATCCTCCAGTCTGTGGTGGTTCTTTCGTGACGGCATGCATTGCGTGATTCTGGCATTGGCCTTGAATACATGCGCTTACACCATCGAGATTCTCGCCGGTGTGCTGCGCACCACCCCACGCGGCGAAATCGAGGCAGCCTTGGCACTCGGCATGACCCGCAGCCAACTGTTCATTCACGTACTGATACCGAGCATGCTGCGTCGAGCACTCCCCGCGTACAGCAACGAAGTGATTTTTGTCCTGCACGCCACGGCCATTGCCTTTACCGCCACCGTTCCCGACATCCTGAAAATCGCTGCCGATGTGAACGCCGCCACCTTCAAGACCTTCCAGGCCTATGGCATTGCCGCCCTGCTCTACATGTTACTGGCATGTGCGCTGGTGGGCGTGTTCCGATTCGCTGAGCGCCGTCTGCTGGCCTATCAACGTTTAAGCTGAACGTTGAGGAAGGTGAAATTCAGGACTTGCGCCGAAGCCTGGCCGCAGGCATCGGTTGCGAACGCTGTATGACGTTTTGTCAGTCAATCTGTATCTAACAGGCTCGCATCGACCCCTCTATTATCCTGCGCACCACCCAGGTGCCTCGAGGAGCTACGCCATGCCCGAACTGTCCAACCTGCTTGCCTACGGCCTGATCTCACTCGGCATGGTGCTGACGCCCGGGCCGAACATGATCTATCTCATCTCGCGCTCGATCTGCCAGGGGCGCATGGCCGGGCTGATTTCCCTGGGCGGCGTGGCCTTGGGTTTCGTCGTCTACATGTTTTGCGCCGCATTGGGCATCACCGCCCTGCTCCTGGCGGTTCCCTACGCCTATGACGTCCTGCGTCTCGGCGGCGCGCTCTACCTGCTCTACCTGGCCTGGCAGGCGGTCAAGCCCGGCGGCCGCTCGCCGTTCCAGGTCCGCGACCTGCCCAAGGACAGCCCGCGCAAACTGTTCACCATGGGCTTTGTCACCAACCTGTTGAATCCCAAAGTCGCGGTCATGTACTTGTCACTGTTGCCCCAATTCATCGACCCCGTCGGCCACGACAGCGTGCTGACGCAATCCCTTGTGCTCGGTTTTACCCAGATCGTCATCAGCGTCAGCGTCAACGCGCTGATCGCTGTGATGGCGGGTTCCATCGCGGCATTTCTCGCCAACAGGCCAGTGTGGCAGATCGTGCAACGCTGGCTGATGAGCACGGTGCTCACAGGCTTGGCCGTGCGCATGGCCATCGAGGGGCGGCGCTAAAGCCAGCTGTTTGCGCTTGAACGCAAAAGGGCGACAGCCATCAGCCCCCCTGACCGATCAGGATATCCTCGAAGAACGCCCCCACCGCCTCGGTGGGATGGCAGAGCTGGATTTCCAGGACCCAGACCATCTCGCTCGGCACGATCTCCAGCTCGGCCAGCTTCTCCTGCCCGAACAACGCGTGGGGGAAATCGGCGATGCGGTGCCCGGCCAGGTTTCGCTCCAGTCGCCAGCCCTTTGAGTCCGCACTGCGTTCGGCGAAATCATAGAGTTCACGGCCGGTCAGCCCCTGGTGCCAAGCCTCGCGGGTTTCGTCGAACACCTCGTGCAAGGCCTTGACGCACGCCTGGTACAGCGGATGCTCGCCGAAGACGAAGGTGTCGCCGTAATCGCCTTCATAACCGTCCCACACCGGGCCGAGATCGACCACGGCGATATCGGTCGCGCGTAGCTTGCGCTGCGGATCGATGCCCTGGCGTGGCGTGCGAACGGTATCGTCGCCAAAACGGATATAAGTCGGATGCCAGGTGTGGGACGCGCCCATGGCCTGCAACTGCTGATTGGCCATCTCAAGGGCCTCGGCGGTGGTCATCCCGACCCGCAGTTGGCTGGCGATCGAGGCCAGGGCGCGGACCGATTGCTCGCGGGCGGCCAGCATGCCATCCAGGGAATAGCGCGGACCGACTTTTTCCCAGACCGGATCCAGCGGCTTGGGCGCCGACTCAGACAGCGACACGCCGCTGGGCACAAAGGCCTCCGCGACAAAACGGTGAGCCGGCACGCCCGCCGCGAGGCAGTGCTCGCGGACATCGCGGATCATCGCGCTGTTACCGCAGGCATACACCTGGGCATCTGCCCAAGGATGCGCCCGCTCAAAGGCAACCTGCTGCACCCGGGCCTCCGACGACAGCACCGGGTGCCAGACAAACCCGGGATACTCGATGCGCGCCTGGTCCAGGAACTCGCGGTCGTAAAAGTCCCCGGGCTGCGAGCCGCCCCAGTACAACGTCACCTCAGCGCCCCGGGCCAACGCGGTCAGCAGCAGCGGCTTGATCCCCGCGTAGCCGGTCCCCGTGGCGAACAACACCACGGGCCGAGCGTCCTCGTGCTGCCAGGTGCAGGCACCCAAAGGGCCTTCCAGCTTCAGCGTCTGACCGACGTCCAGCGTCGCCAGGATCTGCTCGGAAAAAACGCCGCCAGGGACCTGGCGGATATGAAAGACCAGTTGGCCGTGATCCTGCGCCGGGAGATTGGCAATGGAGAAACACCGACTGTCGCCATCGTCGAGGCGAAACCGGACGTACTGGCCGGCGCGAACCTCAACCGGTTCCAGGGTTTCCGGCATCAGCACCAGCTCGGTGATATCGGAGCTCAGTGCACGCTTGCCCAGGACCCTTGCGGGGATTTCCAGCTTGGGCGTGTCCAGCGACCAGCCGGGGATTTCCAGGCGCATATCGGCGCAGGCATGGCTCTGGCACAACAACATCTCATCGGCGGCCAGCGGGTAGGAAGGTGCCGGAGCCTCCGCGGCCAGGAGCTTGTCACGGTACTGCCCGGCCACGACCTTGACCTTGCACGAGCCACAGGCCCCGCGACGACAGGAAAACGGCACCGACAGGCCACTGGCGAGCATGGCATCGAGCAACAACTCGTCACCGGCTTCGAAGGTTTTGCCCGAGGGCGACAACTCAATGACATGGCGTGCGTTCATAAGGACCTCGGGGGTGAATGTGTGCCAATTGTTGCGTTAGACTAGGACCATTAAAACCTCCAGTTTTGGATAGTTCAGATGGTCCAGATGCGTAAATGGCGACCCTTGCTCAACCTGGAGGGAGGCGAGACTCAAGCGTCCTACCGCAAGATTGTCGAAGGCCTGGTGACCGCGATTGTCGACGGACGCCTCACGCCCGGGACCTTGCTGCCCGGCACGCGGGAAATGGCGCGCTTGCTCGACGTCAACCGCAAGACCGTGATCCTGGCCTACGAGGAAGCCATGACCAAGGGCTGGCTGGTCAGCGAACCGCGCCGGGGCACCTTCGTCAACGCGCAACTGGCCCCCACGGCCACGGCCCGCAGCGCCCCGCCCTCCTTCGCGCTGGAACTGCGGGCGCAACCCGCCGTGCCGTATTTCACCCCGGGCCAGCCGGCGACGGCACTGCAACAGCAGCCTGGCGCGCTGTTCTTCGACAACGGCGCCTGTGACCACCGTTTGCTGCCGCAAGCCGTCCTGCATCGCTATTACCGCAACGCGCTGCGCAAGAGCTTCGTGTCCAATACCGTGCGCCACGGCAGCGACGGGACCAGTCATGCGCTGCGCCGGGCCCTGGCCGAGATGCTGCGCAACAATCGCGGCCTGGCCGTCGAGGCCGAGCATATCTGCCTGACCCAGGGCGTGCAGATGTCACTGTACCTGACCGCCAGCGCGCTGCTGGAACCCGGTGACGTGGTGCTGGTGGAGCGCCTGAGCTATCCGCCGGCGTGGGAGATCTTCCGTAAACTGGGCGCACGCCTGGTGACCGTGGACCTGGACAGCGAAGGCTGCCGGGTCGATCAGATCGACGCGCTGTGCCGGCTGCACAAGGTGCGGATGATCTATCTCACGCCCCATCACCAATTCCCCACCACCGTCAGCCTGCATGCCGGGCGTCGGCAACAACTGTTGGCCTTGGCCAAGCGCCATGATTTCTGCGTGATCGAGGAAGACTACGACTACGAGTATCACTTTGACGGTCGCCCCTATCTGCCCCTGGCCAGCGACAGCGCCCAACGCCATGTGATTTATATCGGCTCGCTGTCCAAGTCCCTGGGCTCGACCTTCCGCTGCAGCTATGTGGTCGCGCCCGGCAATGTGATCGAGGTGCTTAACCGCAACGCCGCGCTGACCCTGGGCCACGGTGACGCGGTGTCGCAGCAGATGCTGGCGGACCTGATCAATGACGGTGAACTGAAAAAGCACCTACGCCGGGTCTCGAAGGAATACCGGCAGCGTCGGGCAATCCTCCACCGTTGCCTGGTGGAGGGCTTTGGCGAGCGCATTTCGGTGCAGGAGCCTGAAGGCGGCCTGGCACTGTGGGTGCGTTTCGCGGACGAGATAAACGTCGGCCAACTGGTGGAGAAAGCCCTGGAGTTCGACCTGGTGGTGCGTAACGGCCGCCAGTTCTCGCCCATGGATCAGCCGGAGAATGCATTGCGCCTGGGCTTTGCTTCGCTCAATCGTGATGAAATACAGCAGGCTACACAGCGTTTGGCGCAGGCGGCGAAAGCCATCGCCTGAAGGTTTGCCAACATCAGCTCAACGCGTCGAGAGAACCCCAATGGCAGCCTTCTTTTCCCGGGAAGCCGGTGCATTAACTGGCGCGAAGCGTTGTGCGTACTCCTTGGGGCTCCCCCCATGCGGCGCACGAAGGCTTTCCTCGGGCCATTGGGCGTTCGAACTGGCTTTCAGCCGTCGGATATCCCAACCCTATCACCGACTTTCACTCGAGCCAGGTCCTGCCGCAGCGACGTTACCTTTTCAATACCGTTCAATTGCTCAAACTCTCGTTGAGCCTCTTCCCAGAGAGGAGCAGCCCTTTTGAACAAGCTCAACCCTTCCTCGGTTAGCGCTACAAGGCGACTTCTACCGTCCGATGGCGAAGGACGGATCGAGATCAACCCCTCGCGCTCCAGAAAGCCGGCCATTTTTCCCATCGCCGTGCGCTCGATATCGAGCCGCTCAGCCAGGGTATTGATTGCAGCACTCCCCAGCTCATAGAGAGCGGCCAAGGTAAGGTATTGGGTGATCCGCAACCCCGATGGCTCAAGGTGCGCATCGTAGAAGCGAGAGATCTGCCGGCTCGCCTTCCTTATTGCGGAACAATTGCACTGGGCGATCCCTAGCGGTTGGTTGACCGGCAGCATCTCTATATTTCCTCTCTAGCACAGATGATTACTTACGACCTGGACGTACGGCTCATGCATAGACGTCCCGGTATTTTTCGATGAAAGCCTGCACGGACAACGCGGGCGTACCGGTGACCTTCTCCACCACATCGTTCACACCCGCGAAGACGCCCTCTCGGTAGTCCTGAGCGACTTCGACCAGATGCTGTACCAAGGCTGGCGGAAACTTGTACTCCTGCGTCATTTTACGCTCGAACGCCTCGATCGATGCCGGTGCGTACTCGATTTTCGCGCCAAGCACCTCGCTCATGGCCGCTGCGATCTCGGTTTGATTCATCTCGACCGGGCCGTGAAGGCTGTAGATCTTACCCTCGTGTCCCGCCGGGTTGGCCAGGATATGGGCGATCACCCGCCCTTGGTCGTCAGTCGCGATTGGCGCGTGACGACCATTCTCGAAGGGAAACTCGATTTTTTTCTTGGCCCAGATCTCCTTGGCGAAGTGAGGGTACACGAGCCAGTCCGCAAAGAACGTGGGGCGCAGGTGCGTTGTGGGCACGCCCGACCAGTCGAAGACACGTTCGGAGATCCAGTGATCCTGTGCCAAATGACTCCTGGACTCACGCCGTGCGGAAATCTGCGACATATTCACGATCGCCTTGACTCCAGCTTCCTTCGCTGCCTGGGCAAAATACGCTGCACCTTCGACAATTCCGGACGCCAGCGGATAAAGGAAATAGGCCGAACGGATTCCCTCCATCGCCGCGCGGATAGCATCGATATCGGTGAAATCACCAATTGCAACTTCAACCCCGCGCTCGCGCAGGACCGCAGCTCTCTCATCGTCCGAGCGCACGTAAGCTCGCACGCGCTTGCCCATCTTGAGCAGCTCATCGATGGCCGCCCCACCCGTACGCCCGGTTGCACCGCTTACAAGAATTTCGGCTTCGCTCATGATCGTGGTCCTCTCAATTAATAGAAGCATATGCTCCTATATGATTAAAAATAAGAGCACATGCCCCTACGCACTTAAATTAAGAGCATATGCTCTTACTATCAACCCACTCCAACGACCGTTCGGCGGGTTGCGCCGTAAAGACAAGGCGCTGGCTGAAACCGAGGCTGTTCAGGCGGACGCCCGAACGACCACGGCACGGCCCAGGCCGCGCAATGCGCTGAGCGAGGTCGAACGACAAGCGATCATGGAGCTGTGCAATCGCCCGGGCTACGCCGTCACGTGGCCGACCGCGAGTAACAGCCGCCAGTTCGCACCCACGGATCAACCGGAGAATGCATTACGCCTGGGTTTTGCCTCACTGGATCGCGATGAAATCCGCGAGGCCCAAGCCATCGCCGGCTAGATGCCGTGCCCCACTGACTTGACCGTCCGCACCATCGCCAAGGAACAGCCAGAAGATTTCGTATACCATCTGTACAACTCATTGCGAACGATCAGAACCGTGGCCCTACCAAAACTCAACGCTCCCGACCTCGGCAACTCGCCTTCGACGTCGGAAATCATCACCCGCCATCTGCGCGACGCCATTGTCGCCGGGCATTTCGCCGAGGATGAGCCGATTCGCCAGGACGATATCGCCCGGCAGTTCAACGTCAGCAAGATTCCGGTGCGCGAAGCCCTCAAGCGCCTGGAAGCCGAAGGCCTGGTGATGTTCCAGCGCAATCGTGGGGCGATGGTCACCCGGGTGTCGGATGCGGAACTGGCGCAGATGTTCGAAGTTCGCATGCTGCTGGAAGACAAGGCGCTGCGCCTGGCGATTCCGAACATGACCGAAGAAACCTTCGCCCGTGCCGAACGCATCTGCCAGGAATTTATCGGTGAAGATGACGTCGGTCGCTGGGCCGAACTCAACTGGGAGTTGCACGCCTGCCTCTACGAACCGGCGCAACGGCCGTTTCTGGTCAGCCTGATCCGCTCGGTCAACGACAAGCTGGAACGCTACCTGCGCATGCAGATGAGCCTTTCCGCCGGCAAGGAACGCGCCGACCACGAACACCGGGAGATTCTCGCGGCCTGCCGCGCCGGTGATGTGGATCGCGCGGTGACGCTGCTCGATGAGCATATCGCCGGCGTCTGCAAGACCCTGTTCGAGCATCTGCCCCACAGCCATTGACGGTGTCGTGCACTGTGCTGATTTCGTCATCGGCACAGGCTAAAACCCTCAAGCCGCCGCCCCCCTCTGCAGGCCACTCTGTCCGTCACTTATCGGAACGGACGTGGCCCTCCCATGAAACGCATCAGCGTGATCGACTCCCACACCGGCGGCGAACCTACCCGCCTGGTGATCGCCGGTTTTCCTGACCTGGGCAACGGCAGCATGGCCGTGCGCCGGCAGCGGCTGGCCGAACAGCACGATCAGTGGCGCGCGGCCTGCGTCCTCGAACCACGGGGCAGTGATGTGCTGGTCGGCGCCCTGCTCTGTGAGCCGGTGGACCCGAGTGCCTGTGCCGGGGTGATTTTCTTCAACAACACCGGTTACCTCGGCATGTGCGGCCACGGCACCATCGGCCTGGTGGCCTCCCTGGCGCACCTGGGCAGGATCGGCCCCGGCACCCACAGCATCGAGACACCGGTGGGCACGGTGCAGGCGACCTTGCACGACGACCATTCGGTGAGCGTGCGCAACGTCCCGGCCTATCGTTACCAGAAAGCCCTGGCGCTGGAGGTGCCGGGTATCGGGGAGGTGGTTGGCGATATCGCCTGGGGCGGCAACTGGTTCTTCCTGATTGCCGAGCATGGCCTGGATATCGTCGGCGACAATCTCGAGGCCCTGACCGCCTATACCTTCGCCGTCCAGCAAGCCCTGGAGGCCCAGGGTATTCGCGGTGAAGATGGCGGGCTGATCGATCATATCGAGCTGTTCGCCGATGACGCCCACGCCGACAGTCGCAACTTTGTCCTCTGTCCCGGCAAGGCTTACGACCGCTCTCCTTGCGGCACGGGCACCAGCGCCAAACTGGCGTGCCTGGCGGCCGACGACAAGTTGCAACCGGGACAGATCTGGCGTCAGGCCAGTGTGATCGGCAGTGAGTTCGAGGGCTCCTACGAACGCCAGGGCGAGCGCATTGTGCCGACCATTCGTGGCCGGGCCTTTATCAGTGCCGAGGCCAGCCTGATCATCGAACAGGACGACCCCTTCGCCTGGGGCATTCGCCCGTGAACGAGGGCCGGGTGGCCGATGTGATCGTGATCGGCGCCGGCATCGTCGGTGCCGCCTGTGCCCAGGCGCTGGCCCGGCGTGGCTTGCAGGTCCTGGTGCTGGACGCCGGCCTGCCCGGGGCGACGGCGGCGGGCATGGGGCATTTGCTGGTGCTCGACGACAACCCGGCCGAACTGGCCCTCAGCCAATACTCCCTGCAACGCTGGCGCGAAACGGCCCCGACGCTACCCGACGGTTGCGCCTACCGCAGCAACGGCACCCTGTGGCTGGCGGCCAATGCCGAAGAAATGGCCGTTGCCCAGGCTAAATACCTGAACTTGCAGGCCCAGGGCGTGGCCTGCGAGTTGATCGGCGGCAACGCCTTGCGCCAGTGCGAACCCGAATTGCGCGAAGGTCTGGAAGGCGGATTGCTGATCAATGGCGACGGCATTCTTTATGCCCCGGCGACGGCCCATTGGATGCTGGAAACCAGCAATATCCGCCAGCGTCGGGCGCGGGTCAGTGAAGTCGACGGCAACCGTGTGCGCCTCGACGACGGTCACTGGCTGCAGGCCGATGCGGTAATCCTGGCCAACGGCGTCCAGGCCAGCGAACTGTGCCCGGAATTGCCGATCGTGCCGAAAAAGGGCCACTTGCTGATCACCGACCGTTATCCCGGAAAAGTCACCCATACCCTGGTGGAACTCGGTTACGTCACCAGCGCCCACAATGCCAGCGGCCCTTCGGCGGCGTGCAATATCCAGCCGCGTCCGACCGGGCAGCTGTTTATCGGTGCCTCACGGCAATTCGGCACCACCGATCCGCAGGTCGAAGGCTGGATGCTCGCGAAAATGCTCAAGCGCGCCATCGAGTACATGCCCGGGCTGGCGCAACTCAATGGCATCCGCGCCTGGACCGGCTTTCGCGCCGCCAGCCCCGACGGCTTGCCGCTGGTGGGCCAACACCCGCAACGCCAGGGCTTGTGGCTGGCCGTCGGTCACGAAGGCCTGGGGGTGACAACGGCACCCGGCACCGCCGACCTGCTGGTGGCGCAATTGTTCGATGAAGCGCCGCCGCTGGCCGCACTGCCTTATCTGCCGCAACGTTTTCTCGGGGAGCCGGTTTATGCCTGAATTGCTGCTGGACGGCCACGTTCTGAAAGTTGCCGAAGGGACCAGCGTCGCCGCCGCCTTGGCGCTCGGCGGCGACGGTTGCAGCCGCACATCGGTCAGTGGCCAACGCCGCGCGCCCCTGTGCGGCATGGGCATTTGCCAGGAATGCCGGGTGAACATCGATGGACGCCGTCGTCTGGCCTGCCAGACGCTGTGCCGTGACGGCATGCGCGTGGAGACTCAAGCATGAGCGAATACGCCGATCTGCTGATTATCGGTGCCGGCCCCGCCGGTATGGCCGCCGCCCTCGCCGCGGCGCCCAGCGCTGCACGCATCGTCATCCTCGACGACAACCCGCTGCCCGGCGGGCAGATCTGGCGCGACGGACCTCAGGCCACGTTGCCGAAGCAGGCCCACCGTCTGCGCGAGCAACTGGAGAACCACAGCAATATCCAACGCCATGCCAGCACCCGGGTGATTGCCTGCGCCGGTCCGAAACAGCTGCTGGTCGAAGACGATGAACGCGGCTGGGTGATTGTCTACGACAAACTGATCCTGTGTACCGGCGCGCGCGAATTGCTGCTGCCCTTCCCCGGCTGGACCCTGCCCGGCGTCACCGGTGTGGGCGGGCTCCAGGCGTTGATCAAGGGAGGATTGCCGGTGCGGGAAGAGCGCCTGGTGATCGCCGGCAGCGGCCCCTTGCTGCTGGCCAGCGCCGCGACGGCCCGACACAACGGTGCCCGGGTGCTGCGTATCGCCGAACAGGCGAGCACCCGCGCCGTCGCCGGTTTCGCCGCGCAACTGCCGCGCTGGCCGGACAAACTGCTGCAATCGTTCAGCCTGTTCGACCACCACTATCGAACCGACAGCCATGTACTCGCCGCCCTGGGCACGGATCGCCTGGAAGGCGTGCGCCTGCAACAGCAGGGCAAAATCGTCGAGCTGGCCTGTGATCGTCTGGCCTGCGGTTTCGGCCTGATCCCCAATACCCAGCTCGGCCAAGCCCTGGGCTACGCACTCGATGGCCAGGCCCTGGCGGTGGATGCCTGGCAGGCCGGCAGCCGCGCCGATCATTACGCCGCAGGTGAGTGCACCGGTTTCGGTGGCAGTGAGCTGGCCCTGGTCGAGGGCGCGATTGCCGGGCATGCGGCGGTCGGTGAACGTGCGCAGGCCCAGACGTTGTGGCCGTTGCGGGCACGCTGGCAGGGGTTTGCCAAGGTTTTGAACCACACTTTCCGCCTCAAGCCGACACTCAAGTCACTGGCCCAACCCGACACCCTGGTGTGCCGCTGCGAAGATGTACCCTACTCCGCACTGGTGCCACACGCCGACTGGCGCGAAGCCAAACTGGCCAGTCGCTGCGGCATGGGTGCCTGCCAGGGCCGGGTCTGCGGCGGTGCCGCGCAACACCTGTTCGGCTGGCAACCCTCGGCACCGCGCCCGCCCTTCAGCCCGGCGCGGATCGAGACCTTGTTGTGCCTGGACGACGCGCCACCGGCCTGAATGCCGGCCCGGGGCTTCCGGGCCCGGCGCCGAGCCTCTATGATCCAGAAGATCGCCCCCAGGCTTCCAGCACCATGTATGCCTCGCTCAGCCACTTCAAACCCTGCGACCTGCCGACCCTGTTGAGCAGCTTGCAGCCGATTGCGCCGCTGCTCGATACCCTGTCGGACGTGGTATTTTTCATCAAGGACAGCGAGGCCCGCTACGCCTTCGTCAACCAGACCCTGGCCCGGCGCTGCGGCTTCAAGGAAAGCGCCGAGCTGCTCGGGCGCACCGCCGACATGGTCTTTCCGGAACGCTTCGGCCCGCTCTACACCGCCCAGGATCGGCGGGTGCTGTCCAGCGGTCGCGAGCTGGCCGACCAACTTGAGCTGCACCTCTATTACGGCAACCAGCCGATCTGGTGCCTGACCCACAAACTCGCGCTACTGGATACCCAAGGCCATATCGTCGGCCTGGCCGGGATTTCCCGGGATCTGCAACTGCCGCAATCCAGCCACCCGGCCTTCCCCAAACTCGCGGCGGTGGATGCCCATATCCGCAGCCACTTCGCCCGGCCCATCAGCCTGGCCGAACTGACGGCGATTGCCGGGTTCTCGGTGGCGCAACTGGAGCGCCACTGCAAGCGGGTATTCCAGCTCACCCCACGGCAGATGATTCACAAGGCACGCCTTGAGGAGTCCTCGCGGCTGTTGCTGGACACTGACCTGCCGATCACCGAGATCGCCCTGCGCTGCGGTTATACCGACCACAGCGCCTTCAGCCGCCAGTTCCGCGCCCTGACCAGCCTGGCGCCCAGCCAGTACCGAGACAGCCGTCGCTGATCATGGTGTTCCTTTAAAGGGCGCCAGCACGCAAACATGCTCCCTTCTGTAACACCCCCCATCCCCATAAAAACCGGCAATCGGTCCCTGGCCGCCTGACACCCCCTCTAACCCAAGGGCTAACGAAGAATTCAGGTTCTGACGTGGAAACGGGCACAGTCATTGCTAATCTAATATCGTATACGAAATTCCTAATACGACAGCCAACACCACTCACCGATAACGAGGTCTCCATGAAAAATCCCGTTTTTGCCGCAGCGCTCAGTGTGGTTCTCAGTTCGTCCTTTATCGCCACGGCCCAGGCCGACAAGCTCGACGACATCATCAGTTCGGGCAAGCTGCGTTGCGCCGTGACCCTGGATTTCCCGCCGATGGGCTCCCGTGACGAGAGCAACAAACCGGTGGGTTTCGACGTCGATTACTGCAATGACCTGGCGAAAGTCCTCGGGGTCGATTCCGAGATCATCGAGACGCCGTTTCCGGATCGTATCCCGGCGCTGGTCTCGGGCCGTGCCGACGTGATCGTCGCCTCCACCTCCGACACCCTCGAACGGGCCAAGACCGTCGGCCTGTCCCTGCCCTACTTCGCCTTCCAGATGGTGGTCCTGACCCGCAGCGACACCGGCATCAGCAAATACGAAGACCTCAAGGGCAAGCCGGTCGGCAACACCAGCGGCACCTTTGAAGCCCTCGCCCTGGAAAAAGACCAGAAGAGCTGGGGCACCGGCAGCTTCCGCGCCTACCAATCGCAGAACGACACCATCCTGGCCGTCGCCCAGGGCCATATCGACGCCACCGTCGTCACCAACACCGTGGCAGCCGCTACGCTCAAATCAGGCAAATACAAGAACCTGAAGGTCGCCGGCAACGCGCCGTACGTGATCGACTACGTCTCGCTGGGGGCCAAGCGCAACGAGTACGGCCTGATCAACTACCTCAACCTGTTTATCAACCAACAGGTGCGTACCGGACGTTACAAGGAGCTGTTCGTCAAATGGGTCGGGACCGAGATTCCGCCGACCGACCTGACCGTGCCCCACGTCTACTACTGAGGAAACCTGAATGCCCAGCACGCCCACTTCCCTGCCAGGACGCAGCCTGGTCGAAGGAGCCGCCCAAGGCCCCTTGCTGTTCGCCGACGTCGGCCTGAGTTTCTGGGGCGGAGTCGATCCGTTCAGTGGCGAGGTGATCGACCGCCATCACCCCTTGAGTGGCGAACACCTGGCCGGCCGCGTGCTGGCGCTACCCAGCGGCCGCGGTTCCTGTACCGGCAGCAGCGTCATGATGGAGTTGATCAGCAATGGTCATGCGCCGGCAGCGCTGGTATTGGCCGAACCGGATGAAATCCTGACTCTCGGCGTGCTGGTGGCCCAGGTGATTTTCGAGCGTTCCCTGCCGGTGCTATGCATCGGCCGGGAGGCCTTCGCTGCCTTGCGCGGCCAGGCCTTTGCCCGGGTAGAAGGCAGCCGCCTGACGCTCTTCGACGAGACACCCGCCGATCACTGGCAGGCACCGACCACACCGGTGCAGGCACAACCTGCGGCAAGCAGCGTCGCCCTCAGCGAACACGACCTGGCCCTGCTGGACGGCCAGTATGGCAAGGCCGCCCAGGTAGCCATGCAAATCATCCTGCAAATGGCCGAGCTGCAAGGCGCACCCGCCTTGCTGGACGTGACCCAGGCGCATATCGACGGCTGCATCTATACGGGCCCGGCGAGCCTGCGCTTTGCCGAACAACTGGTGCAATGGGGCGCGCGCGTTCGCGTCCCGACCACCCTCAATTCCATTTCCGTGGACCAGCGCCGCTGGCGCGAGTTGGGCGTCGATCCGGCTCTCGGTGTACCCGCCAGTGCCCTGGGCGATGCCTATATGGCGATGGGCGCGCAGCTCAGCTTTACCTGTGCGCCCTACCTGCTCGACAGCGCGCCGAAGGCCGGCGAACAGATCGTCTGGGCCGAATCCAACGCCGTGGTCTACGCCAACAGCGTGCTCGGCGCCCGAACCCAGAAGTACCCGGACTACCTGGATATCTGCATTGCCCTGACCGGTCGCGCGCCGTTGATCGGCTGCCATCTGGACGCCCAGCGCAAGGCCCGGCTGCAAATCGAACTACCCGCCCTGGGTGAGTTGGACGACTCGTTCTACCCGCTGCTCGGTTATCACATCGGTGCCCTGGCCGGCAGCCGGACTCCCCTGGTGCTCGGGTTGGAACAGCGCCAACCAAGCCTCGACGACCTGAAAGCCTTCGGCGCGGCCTTCGCCACCACCTCCGCGGCGCCGCTGTTTCATATCGCCGGGGTGACCCCGGAAGCACTCGATCCGACCCAGGTGCTGGAACCGGATGTTGTGCTGCCGGTGGAAAAAATCCGTCTGCCAGACCTGCTGCTGAGCTGGCGTGAACTCAACAGTGCCCGTGACCCGCGTGTGGAGGTGGTGTCCCTGGGCAACCCGCATTTTTCCCTCAGCGAATTTGCCCATCTGGCCCGTCTGTGCCGGGGTCGGCACAAGCACCCCGACGTGGTCCTCGCCATCACCTGCGGGCGCGCGGTACTGGAACAGGCCCGCGCCGCCGGGCATATCGCGGCGATCGAAGCCTTCGGCGCGACCCTGGTCACCGACACCTGCTGGTGCATGCTCGGCGAACCGGTGATCCCACCGGCCGCCACCACCTTGATGACCAACTCGGGCAAATACGCCCACTACGCCCCCGGCCTGGTGGGGCGCAAAGTGCACTTCGCCAGCCTGGCCGAATGCGTCGACGCCGCCTGCACCGCCAACGCCAGCGGGCGCTTGCCAGCCTGGCTGGCACCGGCCGTCCCACAGGAGACTCCCGCGCATGTTTGACTACACCTTCCAATGGCGCGCGGCCCTGCGCGCCTTGCCGGATATGCTCGCCGGGGCCGTCGTCACCTTCGAGACCGCCGCCCTGTCGATGATTTTCGGGGTGCTGATCGCCCTGGCCCTGACGGTGATGCGCGAAACCAGGAATCCGTTGCTCCGTGGCATCGGTAACGGCTGGGTGTCGATTGCCCGCAACACCCCGTCGCTGTTCCAGATCTATATCCTCTACTTCGGCCTCGGCTCGCTGGACCTGCATGTCAGTTCATGGTTCGCCCTGCTGGCCGGGATCACCTTCAACAACGCCGGTTATCTCGCGGAAAACTTTCGCGGCGGCCTCAAGGCGGTGCCCGATACCCAAGTGCGCGCCGCACGGTCACTGGGCATGAGCGCCTTCCAGGCCTACCGGATGATCATCGTCCCGCAGTTGCTGCGCATCGTCTTCTATCCGCTGAGCAATCAGATGGTCTGGGCGGTGCTGATGACCTCCCTGGGGGTGGTGGTCGGCCTGAACAATGACCTTACCGGGGTGACCCAGGAGTACAACGTCAAGACCTTCCGCACCTTCGAGTTCTTCGCCATTGCAGCGGTGCTGTATTACCTGATTGCCAAGGCGATCGTCGCGGCAGCCCGGCTGATGGCCTGGCGACTGTTCCGCTACTGAGGAGGTGACCATGTTTTCCACCAGTTTTTCCTGGAATGACCTGCTGTTCCTGCTCAACGGCGCCTGGGTCACCCTGCAACTGACGTTCTGGGCAATCCTCCTCGGCTCTGCCGCCGGGCTGCTGTTCGGCCTGTTGCGGGCGCTGTTGCCCCGCGCCAGCCTGCCCCTGGCCTGGGTGCTGGACGCGTTTCGCAGCGTGCCGTTGCTGATCCAGTTCGTCCTGTTCAACTCACTGAAAAGCATCGTCGGCCTGAATATCAGCGCCTTCAGCGTCGGCTGCATCGTGCTCGGGGTCTACACCGCCGCGTACTTCACCGAGATCGTCCGCGGTGGCGTGCTCTCGGTGCCCCTGACCCTGCGCCGGGCCAGTCGCTCCCTGGGTCTGAGCTTTCTGCAGGACCTGCGCTGGATCGTCCTGCCGATGGCCACGCGGGTGGCCTTCCCCGGCTGGCTGAACCTGGTGCTCGGGGTGATGAAAGACACCGCGCTGGTGATGTGGATCGGCATCGTCGAACTGCTGCGCGCCTCGCAAACCATCGTCACGCGCATCCAGGAACCGCTGCTGGTGCTGTGCATCGCGGGCCTTATCTACTACGTCATGAGCCTGGTGGTCGCTCGCCTCGGCGCTCGTCTGGAAAGAAGGTGGCAAGAAAATGATTGAGATCGACAACGTACACAAATCCTTCGGCGACCTGGAAGTGGTCAAGGGCGTCAGCCTGACGGTGAACAAGGGCGAGGTGGTGTCGATCATCGGCGGCTCAGGCTCCGGCAAGTCGACCCTGCTGATGTGCATCAACGGCCTGGAATCGATTCACAAGGGCAGCGTGCGCGTCGACGGTATCGAGGTCCATGACAAGGCCACCGACCTCAACCGCCTGCGGCAGAAGATCGGCATCGTGTTCCAGCAGTGGAACGCCTTCCCGCACCTCACCGTGCTGGAAAACGTGATGCTGGCGCCGCGCAAGGTGCTCGGCAAAAGCAGGCAGGACGCCGAGGAGCTGGCGGTCCGGCAACTGACCCACGTGGGCCTGAGCGACAAGCTCAAGACCTTTCCCGGCAAACTCTCCGGCGGCCAGCAACAGCGCATGGCGATTGCCCGGGCCCTGGCCATGTCGCCGGACTACATGCTGTTCGACGAAGCCACCTCGGCCCTTGATCCGCAGTTGGTGGGTGAAGTGCTGGACACCATGCGCATGCTCGCCGAAGACGGCATGACCATGGTCCTGGTGACCCATGAAATCCGCTTTGCCCGCGATGTGTCCGATCGCGTGGCGTTCTTTCGCAACGGCCTGGTGCACGAGATCGGCGCGCCCGACCAGGTCATCGGCAATCCCGTGCAGCCGGAAACGGCGGCGTTCCTCAAGTCCGTGAAATAAACATGATCCCTGAATAAAACACGCTCCTGTAGGAGCCAGCTTGCTGGCGATGAATGTCGCCACACCGCGATCAGTCTGATGCCACGCGTTATCGTTGACGACCATCGCCAGCAAGCTGGCTCCTACAAGGTCCGCGAACAGTCACAGGAGGAGTTTGCAATGCGTTCTTCAAAAATCGTCCACGTGGTCAGTTGCCACGCCGAAGGTGAAGTCGGCGATGTGATTGTCGGCGGCGTCGCCCCGCCGCCCGGGGCCACCGTGTGGGAACAGTCGCGCTGGATCGCCCGGGATGAAACCCTGCGCAACTTCGTCCTCAACGAACCCCGTGGCGGGGTGTTCCGCCACGTCAACCTGCTGGTGCCGGCCAAGGACCCGCGGGCGCAGATGGCCTGGATCATCATGGAACCGGCGGATACCCCGCCGATGTCCGGGTCCAACTCGCTGTGCGTGGCCACCGTGCTGCTCGACAGCGGCATCCTGCCGATGACCGAACCCCAGACCCGACTGGTGCTCGAAGCGCCAGGCGGATTGATCGAAGCCGTGGCCGAGTGCAGGGACGGCAAGGTCCAGCGGGTGGAAATCAAGAACGTGCCGTCGTTCGCCGACCGCCTCGACGCCTGGATCGAAGTCGAGGGCCTGGGTTCGATCCAGGTCGACACCGCCTATGGCGGCGACAGTTTCGCCATTGTCGATGCCCAGCGCCTGGGGTTTGCCATCCGTCCCGATGAAGCCAGGGACATGGTCGAGACCGGCCTGAAGATCACCCGCGCCGCCAACGAACAGTTGGGCTTCGTCCATCCGCTGAACCCGGACTGGTCGCATATCTCCTTCTGCCAGATCGCCGCGCCGGTGGTCTACGAGAACGGCGTCGCCACCGGGGCCAACGCCGTGGTGATCCGCCCCGGCAAGATCGACCGCTCGCCCTGTGGCACCGGGTGCTCGGCGCGCATGGCGGTGTTGCAGGCCAAGGGCGTGCTGCAGGTCGGCGAGCGTTTTATCGGGCGTTCGATCATCGGTTCGGAGTTCCACTGCCGCATCGATTCCCTGACCGAACTGGCCGGGCGCGCGGCAATCTACCCGTGCCTGTCCGGACGGGCCTGGATCACCGGCACCCATCAATTGCTGCTCGACCCCGCCGATCCCTGGCCACAAGGCTACCGGTTGTCGGACACCTGGCCCGGCGCCTGAGCACCAACGCCAGCGCTAGACGGCTGATAGAGAAAAACCGAAGGCGCCCTGACGACGTACGGCGAAAAAACACTGGTCTAATTTTTTCACTTAAAATATCGTATACGAAATACGTTAATCCACTGGAGAGCATCATGAGCAAACGCATCAACTGGAGCGGCGTCTTCCCGGCGGTCACCACCCAATTCAACGACGACTTCACCATCAACCTGGAAAAGACCCACCAGGTGATTTCCAACGTGATCCGTGACGGCGTCTCGGGCCTGGTGGTCTGTGGTTCGGTGGGGGAAAACACCTCCCTGACCGCCGAAGAAAAGATCGCCGTGACCGAAGTCGCGGTGGACGCCTCCCGTGGTCGCGTGCCGGTGATCTGCGGCGTGGCCGAGTTCACCAGCGTGCAAGCGGCCAAGGTGGCCAACGCGGTACGCAAGGTCGGCGTTGATGGCGTGATGCTGATGCCGGCGCTGGTCTACGGCTCCAAGCCCTTCGAGACCGCCGAGCACTACCGCTACGTGGCGAAAAACGCCGACGTGCCGTTGATGGTCTACAACAACCCGCCGATCTACAAAAACGACGTGACCCCGGACATCCTGATTTCCCTGGCCGACTGCGACAACGTGGTGTGCTTCAAGGATTCCTCCGGCGACACCCGGCGTTTTATCGACGTGCGCAATGAAGTCGGCGACCGTTTTGTGCTGTTCGCAGGCTTGGACGATGTGGTGCTGGAAAGTATCGCGGTGGGGGCCGAGGGCTGGGTCTCGGGTATGTCCAACGTGTTCCCGATCGAAGGCGAAACCATCTTCCGCCTGGCCAAGGCCGGGCGCTTTGCCGAGGCCATGCCGATCTACGAATGGCTGATGCCGATTCTGCACCTCGACGCCCGTGCCGACCTGGTGCAGTGCATCAAGTTGTGCGAAGCCATCGCCGGTCGCGGTAGCGCCCTGACCCGTCCGCCACGCCTGGCCTTGCCGGAAGCCGACCGTGTGTTCGTCGAGCAGATCATGGCCAAGGCAATGGCCAATCGTCCGTCATTGCCGGACGTGGGTCTCTGAGTTGTCCTGACAGGAGTTTTCCATGTCCGAGATCATCGGCCACAACTACATCGGCGGTGCGCGCAGCGCCGCCGGCACTATCACCCTGCACAGCCATGACGCCAGCAGCGGTGAGCCCCTGCCCTTCGTCTTCACCCAGGCCACGGCTGCTGAAGTAGATGCCGCCGCCCAGGCTGCTGCATCTGCCTACCCGGCCTTTCGTGCGCTGTCAGCCAACCGGCGTGCGGAGTTTCTCGAAGCCATCGCCGCGCAACTGGACGCCCTGGATGATGACTTCATCACCCTGGTCACCCGCGAGACCGCCCTGCCCACCGGCCGTATCCAGGGCGAACGCGCCCGCACCAGCGGCCAGATGCGCCTGTTCGCGCAAGTCCTGCGCCGGGGCGATTTCTACGGCGCGCGCATCGACCGCGCATTGCCCGAACGCCAGCCACTACCAAGGGTCGACCTGCGCCAGTACCGAATCGGCGTCGGCCCGGTCGCGGTGTTCGGCGCAAGCAATTTCCCACTGGCGTTCTCCACCGCCGGTGGCGATACCGCGGCCGCGTTAGCCGCGGGCTGCCCGGTGGTGTTCAAGGCCCACAGTGGGCATATGGCGACGGCGGAACGGGTGGCCGATGCGATCATCCGCGCCGCCGAGCAAACCGGCATGCCCAAGGGCGTGTTCAACATGATCTACGGCGCCGGGGTCGGTGAAGCCCTGGTCAAGCACCCGGCGATTCAGGCCGTCGGTTTCACCGGCTCCCTGACCGGGGGACGCGCGCTCTGCGACATGGCCGCCGCACGACCCCAGCCGATTCCGGTGTTCGCCGAAATGAGCAGCATCAATCCGGTGCTGGTGTTGCCCGAAGCCTTGCAATTGCGCGGCGAAAAGATCGCCAGTGAACTGGTGGCTTCAGTAGTGCAAGGTTGCGGTCAGTTCTGTACCAAACCGGGCCTGGTGATCGGCATCGCCTCGCCAAGGTTCACGGCGTTCACCGCGCTGCTCAGTGCCTTGATGAACGAACAACCGGCGCAAACCATGCTCAACGCCGGCACGCTGCGCAGCTACGGTAACGGTGTGCAGGCCCTGCTCGATCATTCAGGCGTCAGCCATCTGGCCGGTAAGCCACAGCAGGGCAATCAGGCACAGCCGCAACTGTTCAAGGCCGATGTCCGTCTGCTGCTCAATGGCGATCCGCTGTTACAGGAAGAGGTCTTCGGCCCGACCACTGTGGTCATCGAAGTAGCCGACAACGTCGAGCTGCAACAAGCGCTGCAGGGCTTGCACGGTCAACTCACGGCTACGCTGATTGCCGAGGCCGGCGATCTGCAACGCTACGGCGAGGTGCTGCCGCTGCTGGAGCAAAAGGTCGGGCGGGTGTTGTTCAACGGCTATCCGACCGGTGTCGAAGTCGGTGATGCGATGGTCCATGGCGGGCCTTATCCGGCCACCTCCGATGCCCGAGGCACGTCGGTCGGCAGCCTGGCCATCGAGCGTTTCCTGCGCCCGGTGTGCTACCAGAACTGCCCGGATGCCTTGTTGCCCGAAGCGCTGCAAAACGCCAACCCGCTGGGCATCAATCGTCTGGTCGATGGTCACCACCAGCGCACGCCCCTGTAAAAGCCGGGCGCCATCGGCTGGACCGATGGCGCCCTCCTTCACTCAGGCCAGCAGCGCTTTCAGGTCGTTGTACAGCGCCTCGGGAATCTGCACACCCTCCACCAGACTGCGCGCACGCGCCTCATAACGCCGTTGCGACGGCAAGCGTGCGCCCTGCCCTTGAATGCTTTCGAACACCGCTTCGGCACGGGCCAGATGCAGCTCGGTGGCCGCGCCGAGAAAACGCTGCGGATCAAAGGCGATAAGCAGTTCGCCATGGTACGGCGACGACTTGCTGCCGGCGTCATAGGCCAGGGATTCGGCACTGGTCAAGTCACCGATCAGCGGCCCGGCGATCAACTCCACCATGGCCGCCAATGCCGAGCCCTTGTGCCCGCCGAACGTCAGCATCGCGCCGCTATCGAGTACCACATTGGCATCGGTACTCGGCTGCCCTTGGGCGTCCACGCCCCAGCCTTCGGGAATGGCCTTGCCGGCACGCCGATGCAGCTCGATCTCGCCACGGGCAATCGCGCTGGTGGCGAAGTCGAAGACAAAGGGATTGTTGCCGGCACGCGGCCAACCGAAGGCAATGGGATTGGTGCCGAACACCGGCTGACTCCCACCGGCCGGTGCGACCCAGGCATGGCTGGGCGTACAGGCCAGCGCGACCAGGCCGGCAGCGGTCAGTTGCTCGATCTCGACCCAGAGCGCGGAGAAATGCACACAGCGATTGATCGCCAGGGCCGCGATCCCGTTGGCCCGGGTTTTCTCTTGCAGCAGTGGCAGGCCCGCCTGGAACGCCAACTGCGAGAAACCACCCGCCGCATCGACACGCACAATGGACGGCGCCTGATCGATGACCTGCGGCTCAGCGTCGGCGGCCACCTTGCCGTTCCTCAGGGAGTTCACACAGCCCAGCACCCGATACAGGCCATGGGAGGCACAGCCATCGCGCTCGCCGGCAATCACCGTGTCGGTCACCGCCTGGGCGTGGGCGAGGTTGAAACCGTTGTGCAGCAGGATCGATTCGGCCAGCTCGCGAGCTTCAGCCAGGGACAGTCGGATCATAATCAGCTCCTTGAACAGACTGTCCAGACTGGTCCATTCCAGGGCTCGCGGCTTGATCGCTTTAGGCCGGGACGATGACGAATTCGGCACACCCTGGTGGCTCGACATGGGCCGTATTGCCCGCCCATCGAAACATTCTGTAACCCCCTCGATTTGGCAGGCGCGGCGCCAGCACGTTCAATGAGCGTTTTCTGCAAGGAGCAGGCTATGCCTACCGAACAAATCATTCTGATGGCCATCTTTGGCATTGTTGTCATTGCCTGGGGTATCAGGCTGGACATGAAGAACCACAAGAAGGAAAAAGCCGCACGGCAGGCCCAGGGCAATAACGGGGCTTGATCGGGTGATCGGCGTCTCCTCTGGCCAGTCTCCCCTGCTCAAAAAACAAAGCCCAGCATCAAGCCGGGCTTTTTTTATGGTGTTGGCCTCAGCCTTTTGGAGGCGCCTTGAGGCTATCCAATCGACCGCTTTCCAGCAAAGCCTTGTACTTCAACGCATCCGCTTCACTGTGATAAACGCCGACCAGCACATCGCCCTGGTAGACATCCCACATCCGGACGCCCGCGTTATTGGCGTCATGGGACATGTGATCCTCATCGCGTTCTTTGACGGTAATGACCATTGGCACATCCTCTGGGTTGAGGCAGGTAAGGTATTTTTTACTCCTGTTGTTTCCAAGATTCCATACTCAATACCTTGGAAACGGGGGCCGCTTTACTGTCTCGCGAACTCAGCCATTTGGGTGGTTGCCCACTGCTGACGATAGCTGATTGGAGGGAGATGCGCCCTCCAGCAAGGCATCCACCACCGCACGCGCCACCTCCACCGAATGCAGCATGCCCCAGAACAATGCTCGTTCGACGGGGTTGGTGTGCAGGCTGATTTCGTCACCATTGAGTTCCGCGGTTTCGAGCAGATTGGAAACGTAGACCAGGGCGTCCTGGGCGGTGATGCCGGGTTGGATGGCGAATAGCGTGGGTTTGTAGGGGGCTTCGGGGGTGACGGGTTTGGAGCTGGTGAATGCCAGGGTGTCGAGCAAACGGGGGGTGTTTGCCGGGGCTGGCTCGGACTCGTTGGATGGCGTATCAGAGAGTTTGCGCAGGTACAGGCTTCTGTCGGCGGTACTGAGGGTTTTGCTAACAATCGGCGGATCGGGGGTGATCTTCTTAGTCATGGTGACGCTCCTTTTCATGAATGGAAGTTCGTCACCCACGCTGCAAAACGAAAGGTGGCGAGCCGTACACAGGTTTGCAGACCGGGAAAAGGAACCGGCAGGCCGAAGCCTCCTGCGCACAGCTCGCCATAACACGAGCGTAAAAATGCCGCTTACGCGGCGCTGTGCGCCTTTTCGAGCCGGGCTGCAAAACCCGCGTCGCTGAATTTGCAGCGACACTTGAACAGTAGCCCCGACGTTTGGCGCACGCAATATTCTCCCATGCCTGAAACGTGTGGGAAATATGAGTTTTTTTGGAAGGTTATTTCGCGTGTTGATTGGGGGGGGGAACCAGACGGGCTTTCCCGAACAAGAAAAAATGCGCTATAGGGAACTCGCCCGCGAGAAGCTGCAACGCTCTCCCCCGCCCACTCACCGTACGCAACTGACACTGGCCTATGAAACGTCCTGTCCAGATCGAACCTGCACACCCAATTCGGGTAGTTGCCAGCCAGCGGCGCTGGTAGGCGTTGGCCGTCAGTCGAGCATGTGCTGATGGTATGAAATTGAGTGATTTACGCGGCGTCTCACAGTGACTTAAATTCTGCAGTTTGTAGAATAATAAACTTCCCAAATTCCAGTAGAAAGCTTCAAGTGGTTGGTGTTAACGAGTTCAGCTTGTATCACATCTTTTTGCACCACAATGACATCAGAATGCCCGTGGCAATCGACACCAGTGGTATGCTTGAAGCAACGCCCAGTGTTGGAAACACCAACAGTATTTGCGAGTCGTTACCGCCGAGCATCATCGAAGCACCAACCCCCATCAAAATACCTGCCAACAAATGAACACCCGCCTTTGATGGGGCAAAGGCCTCGAAACGGAACGTTTTCCTGTACAGGGTAAAACTCAGCATGCCTGCCAGTAACATAACAAACACCGCAATACGCCGGGCGCTGATTGCCATATCGGCTTGCCAGAACATCTGCGAAACGTTGTAAAAGAACACACTAGGTGTCCATAACGGCTCGAACGTATAGAGCGCACTCGTCAATGCACCGAGCAGCATACTGGAGAGCACCAGGTGTTTATTACCATGCACGGCGACCAAAAATATCAGCACCAGCGCCACTACACCGATCAACAGCCAGTAATGACGGCTGGAAATTTCCGGCATCAGAAGGGTTTTCTGTTCGGGCATCATGTGCAGGTAATACCAGAGCACGATCCCCAGCACCCAGCCGATCATCGTGAACAGTTTATTGAAATTGCCGCTGGCAAATCTGGTCAGTGTACCGACGCTGCAACCGTTGTTCAGTACCGATGCCACCCCGAACAACAAGCCTCCCGCAATCAGTAAAGGATAGGAAATACCGGGCGAGTACAGCGGCAGGCTGACCTCAGAGAAACGATAGAGCGGGGCCAGCATCAACCCGAACAATCCACACGATGTCAGTGCCACAAACAACGTCGGGCGACCAGCCAGCAATTGTTCGCACGCTTTGACAAGACACATACCCATTCGCTGCGAAACCCAGCCGATCAGGAACGCTAATACCAACGCCATCAGTAAAGAGAAAAGCATGTTCGTGCGCCACTGCTGATTTGGATGGACCGGGCCTCAGTAGGCATTAGCGTAGCTCTCGATCAGGCGACCTGTGTATCTGACACGGAAAAGTGGGACCGGGCGTGCCAGAAGCCGTCAGATGCGGAATGTCACGTTCCTGATCTGAGGTTCTGGCGGTCACTCAGGGATGGACCGCCATGCGAGCAGCCTGGCAGAACTGGTTTATTTGGAACGTCTTACCAATTTGAACCGCCAACAGACAGATCAGCGTCGGCCGGGTCGTTGACGCTCACTGCGCCAGTATTACCGTCGTGGCTGATGTACGGGCAGTTCCCTGTCGGTGGAACTGGAAAATTCTGGTCGTTGCTGTAGTCAAATATCCTGTTTTGTCCAAGGTGGTCCGTAATTCTCCAGGTTCCCTTAATCACGCCTTCGTCGGACGTGTACTGGATTTGCGCCGTAGAGTTCGGTGGTAAAATCCATGGCCCGTTTTGAGACTGACCCGAGCCGTCGCCGGAGAACCAAACGTTACCAAATTGATTACCTGCACTGCCATCGGTCACGATTTCAAATGTCCAGCTTGCATCAGATTGGTTGTAGATATGGCGGTCTGTCATGTTAGTTCCTTCTTGGGGGCGGGATCAGTTGACCACTACACGCATCACTGAGGTTCATTGCTTCCATAATGCCGTTTGGCCACCCGAGAGCTTAGCAGCACGTGCGTAGGGGGGCTCTATCTTCGTTCACGCATCCGGTAGCGGCGTCTCTCATATGGCATGGGCGAACCGCATCTGAAGACAAGAACGGCATCATTGGGGAGCCTGCAGAATTCAGAAAAATAACAAATCCCCCCCTTTAGACATTGACTGATCGTTAAGACCCCCAAGCAGCACAGGGCAAAAAGCCTGAGAGACTGAGTGCTTTGTCGTTGATCAGTTGGCATCACTCAACGAAGTTTTAACGATGCTATTGTCAGCAAGTACGGTTCTGAAAAATCCAACCGCACTTCCCAAAACAGACGCTCCTACCCTTTTGCTATATAGAAAAGCATTACCCACGTCATGCCAATAGTAGAACAAGCAACCCCCATCAAGACACTGGCGATCTTTCTTATGCCTGCAAAACCGCTAGTTGAAATAAGCTTTGCTATCAGACCTACACTTCCCCCCACCGCTACAACCTGACGAAAATGGTCTATGGACATCGTCAGGGGATCATATTGCTTACGCAAGAAAAAGCCCGCAAAAACAATCCCAAGAATCACTGACAGCAAGATATATTTCCCGCCGAGTACTGATTTTTTCTCATCCATCTGTGCCCGTCCCAAACCTCTAATCAGATCATCAACCCATCCCCTTCCTGGCCCGCCCTGCTCCTCGGCATAGGGAAAAGTGGGACATATTTATTTACGCAGAATCCGACCTCGGCTAACCGCAGCCTCACCACAGGGGGACTTCAACCAAAAGCTGATGTCCAGGGCAAAAAATAAATCCGCCACCTTTTCAGGGACTGTAGCAGTGAAGGCTGGATGAAAAAAAGCCCCGCTAGGGTGTGGGATACAACCTCCATTGCCATTGAATCAAGACTTCACAACATCCGATTGCTTACCGCGTAGGTGCTGCAGCCAGGACAGCACGGCGAAGAAAATAGCGAACACAAACAAAATAATCAGGGCGATTTTGACAAACATGTCTGTATCCGACCGCTCCAATTCGATGCAATTGGCAGCACTCGAACAACGCGCAGTGCACAACATAACGCCGTTAATTTGGCACGTCAGCACGTTCTTCTCGAGATGGGTCAGCTCGATGCTTCGCCCACTGACCAAGCTGTCGCTATTGGTCAAAATGCTCAGCCCCTCGATATAAAATGCTTGGTACCCCCTCGTTTCCGGGCTCTTCGTCAGGAGTTTCACACCCCCTCCTTTGAAGAACTCAGCGTGAATGAAAGTGCCCTTGAAATGCTCAACTGTCTTTCCTTCAAGGTCAAAGTTTGAATGCGATTGAAACAGCAAAGCGGGTAGGCCGAGTAGACATAGCACCATGAAAAATACGGCGAGACGCCCTGCTCGATTTAATTCGTTGTATTTGATCAATTCGCATCGCTCAATAGTGATAGCGGCAATTTACCACTATCCTGCGATGGCGCCACCCCGCCTGTACGAATCCCCAGTAACACCGAACCGCCCTCGGATAGTAGCCTTCCGCCCTCACACAACGGGAAAAGTGGGACATATTTATTTTACGCAGAATCCGACCTCGGCTAACCGCAGCCTCACCACAGGAGGACTCCAACCAAAAGCCGATGTCCAGGGTAAAAAATAAATCCGTCACCTTTTCACGCAGACTAAAAAGCCCGCGAACAAGGATGCCCCAGGGGAGTGTCAATTCGCGGATTTGGAGTCCAACTCAGCAATCGCGCCGCCGGCCATTAGATGCAATTTCTCGCTCAACCTTCATGACCACCACCATTGAGCCCCAAACCCGGCGTTTTCACTTCAGAGATGTGTCACTTATCCGCCCAATTTGCTGGCAAGCATTTCCCGCACAGCGCCGACCAAATGAGCCTCGCCAGCACGTGCAGGTAACAGGCTGAACTCAACATCGGGCAAAGGCGGTAACGGGAAGGCTGGCCGGCAAATCTCTGCGCCCATCGGCACCGCCGAGGTATTCAGGCAAGCGACGCCCAGCCCTGCCATCAGTGCTGATTGCAGCCCTGCCACTCCGGACGCGGAATGGGCAATCACATACGGCACGTTGTGTGCCTCCAGCGTCTCTCGGGTGAGGCGTTGGAGGCTGCATCCCTGTGGCAGCACCAAAAGTGGCAACGCCTTATCTTCTTCGTTCCTCGGCTCAACCCCCGAAGCAGATACCCAATGCAATGCTTCCCGACGCACCGGGATGCCCTCGGGAAGGCTGCGGCCATCGAGTATGCGCATTGAAAGGCCGATATCGAAGTCACCCGTATCTGCCCCGCTTTCTATTTGCAGACTCTTTCGCACCGACACATGCAGTCGAAGGCGTGGATAGTTCAGGCGCAGTTGCTTCAACAACTCGGCAATCGAGCCAGGCAAAAAGTAGTCGGTGATCGCCAATCTCAATTCGCCGGCAAACGTCACTCCGCGCACGTCTTCAAGGGCGCGATCACTCAAGGCCAGCAGTTCTCGTGCATGCACCATCAGGCGCTCCCCGGCAGGCGTAGGCCGGACACCCTTTTTTCCCCGTTCCAGCAGCGTTACCCCGGTGAACGCTTCGAGCTTGCGCAATTGTTCGCTCAACGCTGATTGCGACCGACACAGTCGCGGCGCGGCCTCCGATAGGCTGCCGGATTCCATGGCAACGGTAAAAGATCGCAAGAGATCAAGGTCAAAGGGGCGCATGCTCATCCTGCTGTTTTCCCGATAGATAGATACATATCTTCCGGCTTTTCAGCAACAACGCAACTTCTTACTCTGCGCTGGACATTCATTACCCGCAAAGGAGTTCAACATGCCCGGTATAACACTCAAGATTTCTGGCGAGCCGAACCTTGAACTGGTCCACAGCATCGTCCCCAAGCTCACCACTCTGACCTGTGAATTACTGGAAAAGCGACCGGAACAGACCCTGGTGATGGTGCAGTTCCTGCCTCATGAACAGTGGTTTATCGACAGCCGCTCGCTGGCCGAACAAGGGCGCAACTCGTTCCGCCTGGAAGTCACTATCACGGATGAAACCAATACCAAGGCCCAGAAAGCGCGCTACCACCATGAGGCTTTCGAATTGCTGGCCAAAGAAATAGGTAATGTTCACCCTCATTCAAACATCCATGTGATCGACTGCCGTGCCAGTGCCTACGGCTATGGCGGTTTGAGCCAGGAGTACAGACTCCACCACCCTTGACCCCTGGTTCATCGTGACCGGCGCAATTCGAGCTTACATAGGTATCGATATCTGTCTGATGACTTCAGAGGGATGACCTCCATGGGTCGGGAGCAGTCGGTCACGACAGGACCGCTATCGACCCTTTGCCGTCGGTCATGCTTCCCGGAAGCTGTCGTTCAACGCCGAGCTAACAGGCCGCAACCTAGGCCGCGCTGCGGCAGTCTTCGGTTGCGGTCCGGGTTGAGGGAAGGGTCAGACCTCAGTTGGCCGCCCATGATGATGTGGACTTTGGCTTACGCCTCCGTCGCCGATGGCCAGCCGACCCGTGCCGCACTACGAAGATTGGACTGAACGACCAAGCGATGAAACGGGGCAATGAGAAAAATATAGAGGCGACCCAAGCGGTTGTGGCAATGAACAACGGTCGACAGGGTCAAGTGACGTTTAGCGCCCGGCGACGGCTGACCGGAACACAAAACAGAGAGCCTGAAGTCCAGGTGCTTGTCGTCTTCGCCAAGAACAACTTCAGTTGGACTTGTGCTGTAGAGCTTGAAGATGCCGAGTCGGCCTGCTCCGCTCTGCGCATCCAGTGAGGCGAGATGCTTGGCTGTCTTGAGGCCGAAACCGGCTACGATCGCGTCTCGAACCGTCAGGAGCCTGCTGACCCAAGGCGCCTGGTGAGCGAAGATGAACCTCGCCAACAATTCGGGATTGGTTGACGCTCCGGTGGGCAGCTCAATCGAGTAAGCGTCGGCGAGATTCATCGATGCGTAGGCTTTGGCAATCGCCGACTCTGGAGGAAGCGACACAGAGGTTGTGTGATGGTGTTCGATTGACATGTAGGCGGCCTATGGTTCGTTTCTGAGGTCTAACGCCGAGCTGACCGGCACGCTGGCGTGACGGCCCCCCGTTTCACCCCATATTCAACGCGTTGGAAACGGGGGGCGCCTTATTGGCTGGCAACCTCAACCATTCGGAGGGTTGCCCGACGCTGACGATAGCTGATTAGACGGGGATTTGCCCTCCAACAAGGCATCCACCACAGCTCGCGCCACCTCCACCGAATGCAGCATGCCCCAGAACAACGCCCGTTCGACCGGGTTGGTGTGCAGGCTGATTTCGTCGCCATTGAGTTCCGCGGTTTCGAGCAGATTGGAAACGTAGATCAGGGCGTCCTGGGCGGTGATGCCGGGTTGGATGGCGAACAGCGTGGGTTTGTAGGGGGCTTCGGGGGTGACGGGTTTTGAGCTGGTGAGCGCGAGGGTATCGAGCAAACGCGGCGTGTTGGCCGGGGCTGGCTCGGATTCGTTGGATGGAGTGTCCAGGAGCTTACTCAGGTATATCTCTTTATCCGCAGTGCTGAGGGCTTTGCGAACGACAGGCGGATCTGGGGTGATCTTCTTGACCATAGCGGCATTCCTATTCGAGTTCAGGAGTACGCCACTTTCCGCGTTCAAACAAAAGGTGGCAGACCGTACGCAGGTTGAACGACCGGGAATAGGAACCGGCAGGCCGAAGCCTCCTGCGCACAGCCCGCCATAACGCGAGCACAAAAATACCGCTTTCGCGGCGCTGTGCGCCTATTCATTTCCGAGCGTTCAAACCCGTGTCGCTGAATTTGCAGCGACACCTGAACAGTAGCCCCGACGTTTGGCGCACGCAATATTCTCCCATGCCTGAAACGTGTGGGAAATATGAGTTTTTTTGGAAGGTAATTTCGCGTGTTGATTGGGGGGGAGAGCCAGACAGGCTTCCCCCGAACAAGACAAAAAGCCCTACAGGGAGCTGGGCTGGGATGACTAGCGAATCGCCCGTCAGGAAGCTGCAAAGCTCTCCCCCGCTCATTCACCGTACTCAACAGCCCGGTCTGTCGATAGAAGCCTTGCGTGACCGGCTGCTATCGGCCGATTGTGTTGAAAAAGTCGGCTTCGGTTTCCACGGCAGAAAAGTGCGCGTCTGAGATTGAAATCCGGGTATTGCGCAGAAGGTTCAGGGCTCAGATTTGACGTAGCGGCGTGCAAAAAAGTGCTTTCACCGCTCAAAAACACGGGTAGCCAGGCCGAATCGACTTTTTCAACACAATCGGCCAAAAGCCGCCGATCGGGTCAGGCGACTTCCGGCCCTCTTACGTCATTCAGAACTGGCTAATTGGCAAAAGTCAGACAATTGAGCGCGTCTATGAAATCAGGGGGCGATTCACCCTCAGCCCGAGAGTGCTGAACACGCCCTCCTTGAAACACTGCGTAATCAAGCACTCTTGTCATCGAAGCCTACGGCCGAGCTCCACACATGATTCGGTCTATGGGGGTAGTGGGTTTTCTAGGATTATGTTTGGTGACTGTCGGCTTTGCCGTCCTCAAAAGCGAGGTGCAAACACGACAACATTCAGGCCCTTGGACGTTCGGGCAGGTTAATGCTCGCTGGACTGTGACTGAGTTTGCGGATCTGGAATGTCCGTACTGCAAGATCTACACACCGGCTCTGAAAGCCTGGGTCCAGCAGCAGAAGAACGTAAACCTTCAGTGGCATCACCTTCCACTGGACTTCCACGGTTCGACCGCGATTTATGAAGCTAAAATGGTTGAATGCGCGGGAGAGTTAGGCGGCGCGCCGGCTTTCTGGCAAGCCGTCGACCAGGTCTTTGAACGAACTCGTAGCAACGGCCTTGGCTTCAATGGTCAGTTGGACATCAACGACGTTGGTCACCAGGCACTGATGGCCTATGCTGCAAATAACAAACAGATTTCTCTGCGCATTACCCGACAGGCAGAAGAAGCCCTAAAGTCTGGGGTCACAGCGACACCCACCGTGCTGATTAGAGACAATAAAACCGGAAGGTCTCTTAAACTGGAAGGGCCTGCCAATGATGTGATGTTGCTGTCGGCAATTGACTTGTTGATTGAGAAAGGTAACTAGCTCTGCACCATATTTTCACTATGTGCACACGCGGCCAGCAACCGCCACTCATGTGCGAAAGGTGAAATGTTGGTTGTGTCTAGCCCAGCCGATTTAAACGACCGCCCACGCCGGCGTGTAGAGTAGAGCGAGCCAACCTGCAGCAGCCAGGTATGGACCAAAAGGAATGAGCGCTGTCCGCTCTATTTTGCCAAACGCAAGGAGCGTGCTTCCCACCACAGCAAATACCAGTGACGATAGCACCAACGTCACTGGCAAGATCTGCCAGCCACCCCAGGCGCCGAGCATGGCCAACAACTTCAGATCGCCCTGGCCAATACCGTAATCGCCAGTGATCAACCTGGAAAGGACACGTATGGACCAAAGCACCAGGTAGCCACCCACGACTCCCCACAGGGCATGGACAGGGTTGTAAACAGCTCGAAGCTGTTGACGATCAAGCCCAGCCACAGCAGCGGCCAAACCAGCACGTCCGGCAGCAACTGGTGATCGAGGTCAATCAAGCTCAGGGCCAGCAAGCCACCGGCCAACACCAACGCGGCCAAGCCGCTTGGCCCAACACCGTAGTACAGCGCTGCCCAGCTTGAAAACCCTCCCATGACCAATAGCGTCATACTAAATCGAACGTTAATTTGATCAGGCAGTAATGACAGGGACGAACGCGGACGGTGCTCAGTAGGCGATTCTTGCCCCAGCATCTGGGCGGCGTCCAATCGCCATTGTCTTTCCAGGAAAGCAGGAATACTGACAACCAAAGCGCTGACGGGTAATCCGGCCAAAAGACCAACCGTGAAAAGAGCTATCGGTAGTGTGTGGTGCACCTAATTTTCCTAAGCCTTCGTAGCGCTTTGTTTCACGCCCGAATGGACCAGTTGCGCTGCTTTAGACCAAAGTGAGTCAGCCTCCCTTACCCACTCACGTACGTTGTATTGACCGCCCCCAGCCCCGTGAGAAAACTCCCACACAGTGACATGCGGAGAAGTGCCAAATGCTGCTCCAGCGTCAACGGATGGATGTAGGTCGTCGTACGGGGATTCAATACCGTAGCAATGACTCAAAGATGGGTGATCACCAAACGCTTCGATACTTGAGAAAGGCAGAACAGCAACCAAAAGCGTGTAAGTTACATAGTATTCACTATGCCCGCAAGAAAATTCCACTCGAAAATCAGGAGCCCAATTCCCAACTGACGCTGGGTTTGTATGCCAAGTCCAACCAGCAAGGTCAAAGAAGGCCGCCCACTGAGCTTCTAGAGGTGTTTTAAAATCCAAACCGTCGTAAATCGCTGTCATTTTGGAAAACCTCGATTTCGCGGGTGCGTAATTGCGCCCTGGTACTGAGTAATGCCCAGTCAAGTGCCTTGGTGTGCAGCGGACGCTGTCCTACCTATTGTCGGTCACACCAGCCGCGACCAGTAAGTTCGCGTCAGTTAAACTGATCACTGCCTTGGCCGCTCCCAAGCAAAATACGGGGCCGTTTGGGTGTCCACCCTCTATCCTTGCATCCGAAAAGCTTTCAGGGCAGAACGACACTTCGTCGATCTTGATCGATCCCCGCGCTCTTGTAGATCGTTACTGTGCTTACCATAAATACCTCTTTTTCATATCAACTTCGGCTTGCATGGGGGTTTCTGTTTAGAGCCGGCCAGCGGCTCACTTTGCTGTATTTCACGTTTCACTCCTTGAACTCAGGCATACGAACCGTATGCATCTACTGTAGCGCGTTTCTGGGCGGCAGATCCGCCGCGCGTTCCTGGTTTCGCTGTTTAAACTTGACGGCTTCGATCCGGGTTTTTCGTACCAGATGCAGCAGTTGGAACACCTTGGCGTCGGGGTCTGCCTCACCAGCCGAAGTTGTCTCAAGCAGGGTTTGCAGATCTTGCAGTTGGTCCAAGGTGACGGCCAGTTGGTAAAGCGGTTCGGTAATTGGTCGAATCACCAAAGCGGCCCTTATCCTTCGGCACGTCGCGCCAAGGCGCGCTGCATGTAGTCAATAGCCTTTTCGAGCGCAACAACGGCCCAATCCGGACAAGGGGTGGCGCTAGGCTTTTCGGGGTCGTTTACCCATGATCGTACGATACGAGCTGCGCATGGCCGTCCGGTGAGGGCCGCAACTAGTTCAGCGCTTTTGGCCTGGGTGATACCGTAGGCATCCAGCAGTTGCAGACAGGGTAGTAGCTGCCTTGGCGCAGTTTGGGAATCTTCAAATCAACCTCCCCGACACGGGTTTGCCACAGGCGGTCGCGGTAACCGTTGCGACTGTTGGTACAATCAGGGTTTTTAACATCGAAGCCAGCGCCGCAAAGGCTTTCAACATCGAAATCCATCATCCGCTGGGCGACGAACTGGATCATTTGCTTGAGCAGATCAGCGTCTGCACCTTTCTCAACCAACTCGGTCAATGCGATGGTGGGCTTGGTCATCGTGGTTTCTCTGGTGAGTGTTTGGTCTTCGCAAACTCAACGTAAGCCAAGAACCACGATGACCATCCTCTTTCGCCCTCAGGGCGCCTTCGGTTGGTTCAGTTACACCACTCCCCGGGACACGATCACCAGTTCTGTCAGATACGCAGCAGTTCCGCGGGATCTGGTTAGCAGCCAATGCTCTATCAGCTACGTGGAATGCCTCATACGCAGATTTTCTAACACCAGAATGGGTAATACAACCAAAGCAACACCAATAAGCTGCGACTCGTTCAAGCGTTCACTCAAAAAAATCATGCCAAGCAAAACTGCCGTGATTGGGGAGGACAGCTCTAACACAGATGCATAGCTTGCCGATACGTGTTTCAGGCCCTTATAAAAAGCCCATGTGGGAACGGTGACTGTGACAAACGTTAGGATGAATACTGTAGGGAGGAAAGGTGTCCGATAGGGCCACTGCGCGACAGTTGAACTATAACTCGAGAAATCAACTAGTGGTATTAGCAGCGACGAGCCTATAAAATACCTGAAGAAGGTCATTTGAGCAGCTGAAGGCGAGGCATCCATGATAGTTAGACGCCTCCCGATAACGCCACTAAAAGCCCACCCAAGCGCACTAGCTAACGCTGCCAGCAGACCAATGATAGTCATGTGCGCAGTCTCAAAGATTTTCATCGGCTCTGGCACCGCCACCAAGAACGCACCCAAAATGCTTACAACTGATAAGAGTATCTCCGTCCGCGTAAGGCGCTCTTTAAGGAAAACATAAGCACATATAATGACAAATACGGGCTGCAACTTTCCGACGACGCTCGCAACCGAGAGGCTCAGGTGGTCTATCGCAATATAGAGCATGCTCGTCCCAATTGAGTTTCCGAAAAAGGCCATAGCTATGAGAAGATATGGGGCTTCACGAAAGCTGTTCCACAATTCAGATGGCCTGAACCAAACAGAAACTAGGCTTATACATACAAAGGCCGAGTTAATCACGTTAAGAAACAGTGGATCGACATATAGCAGAAGATATTTTTTCGTAAACGCTGAAAATCCCCAAAGAATTCCAGACAATATTATTAGGATCGGCCCCCACGAACTGTTCATCGGCATCCTTCTTTTCATTGGCTGGGTATGTGCCTCCCTGATTGAAGGCACATAGTATGGTAATCGTCCGGGACATATGAAATTAATTATTTGCCAACCAGCTCTGAGTTTTCTCGCAGAACATTCTGTATAGAGCCAAGTTGCAAATAACGCTCGACAGTTCTCTGTGCTTGCGTAATCCGTTGGTCGCGAAGGGCCCAAAGTGGATTAAGTAAATCCGCGTTGAAGCCGTTCCGCGTAAGCGCTGCGGCAGCTGCCCCAAGAACCATCGAAACAGCATCTGCGGGATTGAATTCTCCGAAATTTCTGTCAACTAATACAGCGTCGTAACCAAACTGCGCTACTCTTCGGATGTTCTCCTTCGAAAACCTGTCTGGTAGGATCGGGAATTCCGCATCCGACAAAATAATTCCAAGACTAAGCGCGGCGTAGGCCGCGTGCATCCTTAGATCATTGGTAGCGTCAAATAGGGTTATTTCTTTTCTGTGATGTTGGTCGTCACGGTAGTAGATTGTATTGCGTGTGAAAGTCCTACGGTAAGATCGCTCTGAGTGAGCCTGCACACCCATAGGCGTCCACAGTTCGCCCAACCGAAATGGAGTATTCGCCGCGAGGATAACCATAACCGGTGCTGCGTATGAGAAACGCAGATCCAAAGCAAGCCTATCCAGCGCGTTTTCGCGATCGTCTGGCATGCTAATATTTATGGCTAGCCCCTGAGTGGTCATAGCCACTTCAGCCGATGACCACCCGATTAGATCCCGCTCGCCTTTTTCACCCACGTAAGCGGGTTGAAAAGGGTGATTTCCGTGGCAGCAAAGTCTAAGTCCGGCTTTAGAAACTTTTGCCTGCAAGCTGTTATAGAGCCTCTCGAAGGATTGAACGGATTGCTCAATCGAGAAATCAATCGGAGTCCTAATTTCGACCCCTTTGACGTCAACACGAGACGCAACCTTGCCACTTGTCTCTGTATCGTATCCTTCTAAGTAATAGGGGCCCTGCCCGGATCCAGTGTATTTTTCCACTAGGTAATCAGCGCTCTCATTTGTAATTGAGTTAACACTGTCTCGGAGAATTTCAAACGGCATCTTATCCCCGAATAGCGGATTATAATCATGATCGGTAACCATGACCTCCGCTTCCCATCCGAATTTAAACTTGTCGGAGTTTAGCTCATAAAATGTCGACATTTGTTGAACCTCGAGCAAATAAGGAAAATTTAATTAAGTGCAAATGACATACGTCAAATGGCGCTGACCTGATCAATCCAAACCGAATATACTGTCGCCGCCCAAAGCGCGAAGGATGCGTTTCTGCTAGGGTTGCTTCCCTGTTCGGTTAAAAGGCTAGACAAACGCTCGGTATCGAACGGTGTATCCTCACGCATGCGCTTAGTTTTCACTGCTTCATTTACGAAATCATAGAGGCGGCTTCCTTTGTGCATGAGACTTGTAATAGGGAGCGTGAAAGGCTGTTTTGGACGATCCATTACCGAGATCGGGAGAATGCCCTTAGCAGCCTCGTATACAACAGCCTTTCCTCTCGCGGCGTTTCGTAAGTTGATGTTATCTTCAAGCCTTCGCGCAAAGTCGACTACGCGAGGCTGGCAGAATGGAATTCTCACTTCCACACCTGACGCCATAGCCAACGGCTCCGCGCGATGCAGAACATAATGGCAAAGGTTGCGGTTTTGCTCAAAAGTTTTAACAGCCTTCTCCCGCGTCCCTGTGAAGGACAATAACTCGTCGGTGAACTCTCGATCAATCTTTTCGTTGTGATCTGATAGTGATCTGAGGAAGTCAGCCTTAAAAAGAGACGCTCGCGTCTCCCGCGAGCAGGGAGCCATGCCGTCGAGATATGCAGTGGGCCAATCACTACCCTCGTGGGATATGGATTTAACCATCCTCGTATAACCGCAAAAGAGTTCGTCGGCGCCTTCACCAGTTAGCGCTACGCGATAACCACGATTGCCAACTTCTTGAAACAGGCAAAATGCACTCAGTGCGTGCGGAGCGGCATTTGGTTGCCCAAGATGGTAAACCATTTTAGGCAAAAGGTCTGGTATACGATCAGGATCAAGTACGGCGTCGTAATGGTGTCCGCCACTAATTCGAGCCACGTCCCTTGCATAACTGCGCTCATCGAACGGCCAGTTTCCTTTACAAGAAACATGAAACGATGGAAGGGGCTGCGGGGATCTGTGATTCGCAAGGATTGTTATTAAACTTGAGTCTAACCCGCCGCTATTCACTGAGCATACATTGGCATCGGCGATTTTGAGACGATTGACTTCCCAAGCAAGAAGTTCTTTGAGCGCCTGGCCTGCCTCAGGTAGTGACTTCGGAATGCTTTCTCCATAGACTATGCGAGATTGATAACGCATTGTGCGAAGAGGCTCACCTTGTCTCTGCGAAACTATAGTAGAAGGAGGGATGCTTGAAACGTTTTCGATGAAAGTCTGTCCATCGCTAATCGCTCGAACAGTCATGTATTGGTTCACCAAATCGTGACGAATGCGAGCTGGATTTAAGCCGAAACGCAAGAGGGCGAGCAACTCAGTTGAGAATACGACACTGTCACCACCCGGCGAGCGACCGTAGTAGACTGGTTTCATTCCAACACAGTCAGTAGCTAATATGAGAAGCGGCTTATCACTCCTTTTATCGAGAACAGCAATCGAGAACATGCCATCGAGATATTCAACGAATGAAGGGCCATATTCGACGTACATAGCCGGTAGAATTGATCCATCGCATTGATCGCCAAAGCGATAACCTTTATGCTCGAGTTCCCGCCGAAGATCATCATGGTTATATATTTCGCCATTTAAACAGACATAAATGTTTTGAATGCTCGCATAGGGCTGACGACCGCCGCTAGGGTCAGTAATCGCTAGGCGGTTGGCTCCAATGCCGCAATTTGGAAAAGACACATACGATTGCGCATCTGGGCCCCCGTGCTTTTGAGCCTCTGAAACACTTTGCATCCGGTATTGAAGGGAATTGTTGGAACTTGTCAAATAACCGAAAACCCTACACATATAAACTCCAGCTAATTAGTAAAATATCTGCATTCAATGCTCGGTCAATTGACCAAATAGTTTGGTCAAAAACTCATCATTTCATGCGCTTGTCTCGAACTATTGGCCGCGCTGTAACCAGCAATGCGTCCAAAAACCGTGCCTGACGTGAGGCCGGCTCCACTTGGGTATCCATTGAAAAAAACGCCACCGACGATCTCACCGCAGGCGAAAAGTCTCGGAATTATAGCGCCGTCTCGATTAACAACCGCACCATCTGCGTTGATCTCAATGCCGCCGTATGTGAAGGTAATCCCTCCAGTAACAGGATACGCTCTGAATGGCGGTGTATCTAAACATTGAGCCCAATTGGTCCGTGGCGGGGTCAACCCGCGCGCACCCTTCCCGTCTTTCACGCTTGGATCGAAGACCACAGCGTCATCGACCGATGCATTAAATTCAGAAATAGTTTTCAATGCAATTTCGGCATCAATATTATTAATTTGACTTATTAGATCGTCCAGGGACTCACTTTCGAAGTAATCCATTTTGGATAAATTATATTCATCATATAGATGCGGTATACTCTTAGCATCAAAAAATTGGTAAGCGACACTGTCGCTCTGGAGCATTATATCGCGACCATATTGAGCATACGTGCTATTGCGAAAGTCGGCCCCTTCGTTGACAAACCGGCGCCCCTCTTTGTTCAGCATCACGCCTAAATGATAGCAAACCTTTCTAGCTCTTAAGCGTTGTTTCTTAGAGAGACCTTCGAACGACCCATTCTCTACGGTAATTCCTGTTGGCACTATATGGCATCCTTCATAAATACCGAAGGGATTAGCGCCAGCCTTAAATGCTATCCTTAGTCCGTCGCCAGTGTTGTGCCTGGTACCGCGTACCAAAGCATTGCTGACATCCGCTCCAACAAACTGAGAAAGCATTTCTTTGTTAGCTCCAAAGCCACCTGAAGCCAAAATTATCGAATGTGCCTTCAAAACGCTTTCGCTTTCATCACTATTTTTGACTCGAATTCCCGTTATCCGACCGTCAACGATAACGAGATGCTGTGCAGAACATGAATAACGCACTGCCCCACCCTTTTCCAAAAATGCGAGGCGTTGAGACTCAGCTAATCCCAAACCTTCACCAACACAGCGAAAGATAGAGCCTCCCCAAAAAGAATATCCGCCCTCAGTTTTTGTAGCTTGAGCATCGTAATTTGGCTCAAAAAGAACCCCCTTCGAACGCAGCCAAAGTAGCGCTTCGTACGAAGCGTCGACGAGCTTGAGCTGATTGGAAGTCGGTGGCGAACCGTTGTTGTACTGAGTTAAGTCTGCAAGAAAATCATCGCGTGTGTAAATCGGGAATCGCGTAACTGAAAGTCTCGGATCGGCATAACCATCGATCAATTGGTTTATGGAAGCGGTGTTATCTATCGTGCACCGCATCGACCCAGCCGAATAGGCAGTGTTACCGGACGCATCCTCGAAGCTGGCTTTCTCGATCACAAGAACACGCTCGGTAATTTCTAATGCCGCGAGCGCCGCGCTCATGCCAGCGTTGCCTGACCCAACTACAATTACATCATAGATTGTATTCATAAATTTTGCTCCAACATGATATATATCAATGAGCATCGTACTCGATAGCCAAACATAACATTTGGAATCGTATTGGCGATGGCCGATGCCGCCCTTGAAGCCATGACGAGGGAACTCTCGAGAATGGCTCCGGCGCTTCTGAAAACCATGACCCATGATCAAGGCAGCGAGATGGCAAAACACGCCGAGCTCACGGCTCGCACGGGAATCTGATATTTTTTCAGTATCTCTTCAATGCGAATAACTCTGTAAAAATGGCTAACCCTAGAGATTATATCTAAAGGCACCACCTCTCTATAAGCCAGAAGAGCACTAAACTGCTTTTAAAATTCCGCAAGCACAACCAATTCATTTAACTCTTCTTGCTCAACATTACTCCCATGGTGCTTATTATTTTCGCAAAGATCAACTCTTCTATTCGTCGCCGACTTTACTTTATCGAGATAACACCTCTTACGCATATAATATGCATTCGCCTAGCCAAATGGCGCGCGCAAAGCCCAACAAAGAATTAATATCAGAAAAAATATCTGCGCAATTATCTGCCTTCACAGAACACATAGAAGTTACTCCATGAAACACGCCTTATAGTAATTTCACTAATTCTGACTACACCAGCGACCCCTTATAAGGCCTCGCTGGATGAGCGTACAGTTTCAGATCCGAGGGATGTTATGAGCAAAGCCAGTCTTACGTAATAAGAAGAGGCCCGTGCAAGTGATCAATGCTGCGGCGCTTAGATAGTAGGACACCACGATATTGTCGCCGGTCTTGCCGAGTAGAGCGGTGACGATAAGAGGCGTGAATCCACCGAACACAGAAACTCCCAACGCATAGGAGAAGCCTACACCCGTTGCCCGAAAGGCTGTGGGGTACAAGTTACTTAAGACCGTGGAGGCGCACGCTGCGTGGCATGCGAGTAGCAAGGCAATGACCATTTGTGCAGCAACCAGTGTTGGCAAGCTAGGGTATTTGGTGAGGACGTAGAACAAGGGATAAGCACCTATGACAGTCAAGCCTGCGCCAAAGAGCATAGGCCTGAAAGGTCCCACGCGGTCAGCCAAACGACCCACCAGCGGGCAGGCACAAATCATGACCAAGCTATAGCAGATCTGGCCAATGAAGCTGTCAACCGGGGTCAGATGCAGTTGCCGAACAGTATAGGTTGTGAAGTAATTGGAAATATAAGTCGCTACGGTCCAGAACACCATCACCGACAGGCCGAGGACCAACGAGCGTCGATAGGTGATGAACTGCCCTAACAACGGTAGGTTTCGCTCCTCGGCGGAGGTTTTGCTGAACAGCATCGTTTCAGGCACTGAGCGCCTTATATACCAGCCTACCGGACCGATCAGCAGGCCAAAAGCGAAGGCAATTCGCCAAGCGCCATCGAGTATTTCCTGCTCACTGAAAACCGAATTGAGCGCCAAGCCCATGCAACCTGCCGTTAGCACGCCTGCACCTTGCGCTGCCTGCTGGAGCGAAGCATAGAAAAAGCGTCGATGTGGCGGTGCGTTTTCGACCAGCATGCACACCACGCCGCCTATTTCACCTCCTGCTGAAAACCCTTGGAGCAGGCGTCCCAGAAGAATGATGATAGGGGCTAGTACGCCTAGCGTTGCATACGCCGGACAAATGGCTGGAACGACTGTGCCGGTAGCCATCATTAAGAGCGTGAGGGTCAAAGCCTTTTTACGTCCGACCCTATCGGCATACCGCCCCAGTACCAACGCTCCGAGCGGTCTAGCGAGAAAGCCGGCTGCAAAGGTGCCCATGGTCAACAGTATGGCGTTGAGTTCGGACACAGCGGGAAAGAACACTTTTGAGATGGGAATTGCAAAAATTCCGAAGGCGATGAAGTCATAAATCTCCAGCACATTGCCCACCGTCGCCGCCGTTGCGGCGCGGCGCAGATAGTCTGGTGCAGACTGCTGTTCGAGCGTATCGGCTACTGAATCCATGAACGCTCCTTGAAATGTGCCAATCATTTTAAAAAATCATTCAGCACAAAATATTTCCATTATTTCACCCGTTTTTCTGATCCTGAATGTAGGCAAGTAATTGTTGCTGAGCAAATACTATTGACATCCCTACCCTATACTTGCCAGGCATACCAAAACCAATTAGTCTCGCGTGATGTTCAGTGGTGCACTTAATCGTAGCAAGCACCAAATGCGGGCGTGTTGGCTGAATAGCTTCCTTCACGAATTTTTCATATTTAAATTTTCCCAGGGTGATCCATATGGAGCTACGTCATTTGCGCTATTTTGTAGCCGTTGCAGAGCATCGAAGTGTGGCTGAGGCCGCGCGTCATTTGCATATCGTCCAGCCAGCGCTTAGTCGACAGATTCGCGATCTGGAACAAACGTTGGGCGTGGATCTATTCCGACGAAGCTCCAAGGGCGTAGAGCTGACCCTGGCTGGCCAGCACTTCATTCGTGATGCTCAAGCCATCCTATCTGACCTGCAAACAGCACGTGAGCGTATTACCCGAATCGCCAATGGCCAGTCTGGCGCACTGCGTATCGGTATCGCACCCAATTACAGTTGGCACCCATCAGCCCTTCAGCCATTGCGCGAGTTCAAACGAGAGCATCCCGATATAACCCTCATGCTGGAGCCAGCTCTTTCGGCGCGTCAACAAGTGAAGATAGCCGAAGGCACACAGGATGGTGGTTTTCTGGCTTGGCGTGATCCGAAAGATCCGGCATTTTCCGGGCTGGCGATGTTCGATTGCCGACTTGTACTGGCGGTGCCTCGTGGCAGCGAGTTGCATTTGAGTCCGCCTACGCACCTGGCCGACCTTCAATACCAGCAGTGCGTCTGGTTCTCCCGGGATCAGGCGCCGAGCTATTACGATTTTTTGATTCACAGCTGCCATGTCGCTGGCCTATCCCCGCAACTGGTTCACCTGGGAGCGGATATCAGTACTGTGTTGGGCCTGGTGGCAGCTGGCATGGGTTATTCAATTGTGCCGGATTCTTCACAGTTCAATTGCCCCAACGATGTGGTGCTGTTGCCGCACCCTGATCTTACGGGACTCTATCCCGTCGAGTTCGTTTGGCGCAGTGATTCGGACGACCCGGCGCTAATGCGCCTGGTCGAACACTTCAAAATAGCTGCCGGCGCAATCTAACCTGGTTGGTCCAGAAAAGCCTGCACGAGACGTACGAAGTAGGTGGCACCTACCGGGAGCAATTCGTCATTGAAATCGAAACTGCCGTTGTGCAGTTCGCAAGGTCCGTTGCCGTGCTCTTGGCCACGATGCTCGCCGCTTCCGTTGCCCAGAAAGGCATAGCAACCCGGCACCTTCTGTAGCAGAAAAGAGAAGTCTTCCGAAGGCATGACCGGCTCGATTTCCCCTATGACCTTATCCGCGCCGAGCACCTCCCGCGCTACATTGGCAGCGAATGCAGACTGGCTGGCGTCGTTGATCGTTGGTGGATAAACGCGGATGAAGCTAAGCCGAGCAGTACAGCCAAAAGCCGTCGCCAGACCGGTGGCTATTTCTTGCATGCGCCGTTCAATCAAGTCGGTTACTTGATCATCAAATGTGCGCACCGTACCGCTCAGCCAAACGCCTTGGTCAATCACATTATCCGAGCTTCCAGCGTGGAACTGGGTAACGGAAAGAACAGCAGGATCAATTGGCCGCTTACTTCTGGTCAGGATCGCTTGTAGCGCGGTTACGATCTGCGCGCCGGCCAGCAACGGGTCATGCCCCTTATGCGGCATGGCAGCGTGAGCGCCGACTCCATCGATATCGATACGGAACCGGTTGCTTGAAGCCATCAAAGCCCCGCCGCGGGTAGCCATAGTGTTGGCTGGCATTCCGGGCCAGTTATGAACGCCAAACACCGCATCGATCGGAAAGCGTTCGAGCAGCCCTTCGTCGAGCATAGCTTTGGCGCCTGCGCCACCCTCTTCGGCGGGCTGGAAAATGAACTGCACCGTGCCATGAAATTGCCGATTCGCCGCGAGGTATTGCGCCGCACCGAGCAACATCGCGGTATGACCGTCATGGCCGCACGCATGCATAACACCGGCGTTGCGGGAGGCGTGGGCAATGGTATTGATTTCCTGGATCGGCAGCGCGTCCATGTCGGCGCGCAAGCCAATGGACCGGGCACGCGAAGCGCCTTCTAGCGAGCCCCGCAGGGTACCAACTACACCGGTTCCCCCAACATTGCGGGTGACTTCGATGTTCCATTTCTCGAGAGTTAACGCGACCAGTTTCGCGGTTCGATGCACTTCATACCCGAGTTCGGGGTGCGCATGGATATCGTGGCGTATGCGGCAGATGCCGGCGCTATCTGCTTCGATCTGGGGTATCAGGTTCATCTTGCCCTCGTGCGGTTATGGCATGGATTCATTGCCTTAGATGCGCACGTTAGATAAAAGCCTCCAACCTCTCAAATACAAACGAGTGTCCTTGGTAATGCCTAGAAGGTATAGGCAGAAAAATGAATGGTTTTATCGCACGCAGGGTCGATGAATCATGCCGTTATTTAACTAGAATGCTCTAGGCCATGGCCAGATGATTCCAAACTGGTTGTCCGCAGATTTTTTTCATTATTAAAGCTGGGCGGCCTCAGGTTTCAAGTGCAACAGTCAGTTAACTGTATTTAGCCGGTTTGTCGCCAGCAGCTGCAAGTGATCCGTCAATATCTCCACAGGAAACTTCCATCCCAGTGTCTGGCGAGGCCGAGTATTCAACAGGTCAGTAATCTCATCCAGACGCTCCTGAGTGACCGAAGACAAATCGGTGCCCTTGTGTTGGCGCCGATGCCTAGTTAACCCAGTTGCCGAGAATTCACTGACCCAGTCTGACTCCTAGTCAATCATTGTCTGCGCTGGATGTTTTGCAGGTTTGGAGATGGGGCAGTCTTGCATCGGCAACTGGGTCAGTCCAGGGTCAGCACCAACAGCCTGCCTCTTGCAGCAGCATGACGTGACAGGAGACTTCATCCTTGCCGTGGTTATCGATCGCGAGATCAATCCAGTAGTCAGGGGGGCGCTGGCTTCAATAGCTAGCAGAATTTCGCGCACCAAGTCTTTGTCGAGCTTCATCGAGGTTCCCACGTCTTATGTGTGACAAAAGACATTATCAAATATAGATACGTGGGCGCATGAACATTCAGTGGCGACTATCGCAAAAAAACGGAAGAAGCGGTATCGGTAACGATGCGGGTATAATTTAGACCCTACAGAGTTAGGGGGGTTAGGTTACGTTTTTAGCGAAATAACTGGCCATGATGAGATTAATATGCAACGGAGTGAGTCTCCCCTTATTTCGTAGATGCCTTCGAGCCACAATGTCCGCCTTCCAAGCTGGTGTGGAATAGTCCGCTTTTGGCCGATTGCTGACAGTCACAACCGGCCAAAACGTAGCCTTTGCAGACAGAACACATCACTTAAAAAAAGGCAATTTCAGGATTCACCCCCAAAAGGCAGACGTATCTATTTGCTCTAAATAAATACATCCCCTTTTCACTCCATACTCAACGCCCGCCTTGGAAACGGGGGGCGCTTTATTGGCTGGCAACCTCAACCATTCGGAGGGTTGCCCGACGCTGACGATAGCTGATTAGACGGGGATTTGCCCTCCAACAAGGCATCCACCACCGCACGCGCCACCTCCACCGAGTGCAGCATGCCCCAGAACAACGCCCGCTCGACGGGGTTGGTGTGCAGGCTGATTTCGTCGCCATTGAGTTCCGCAGTTTCGAGCAGATTGGAAACGTAGATCAGGGCGTCCTGGGCGGTGATGCCGGGTTGGATGGCGAATAGCGTGGGTTTGTAGGGGGCTTCGGGGGTGACGGGTTTGGAGCTGGTGAGCGCGAGGGTATCGAGCAAACGTGGCGTGTTGGCCGGGGCTGGCTCGGATTCGTTGGACGGAGTGTCCGGGAGCTTACTCAGGTATGTCTCTTTATCCGCAGTGCTGAGAGCTTTGCGAACGGTCGGCGGATCGGGGGTAATTTTCTTGGTCATGGTGACCTCCCTATTCAAATTTAGGAGTTCGCCATTTCGTTTCCACGCGAAGGGTGGCGAACTGTGCGCGGGGTGGAAAACCGGAGAATAGGAACCCGGCACACCATAGGTGTCCCACGCACAGCCCGCCATAAAGCGAAGACAAAAAAGCCGCTTATGCGGCAATGTGCGCCGATTCCTTTACGAGTTTCCACACCCGTGTCGCTGAATTTGCAGCGACACCTGAACAGTAGCCTCGACGTTTGGCGCACGCAATATTCTCCCATGCCTGAAACGTGTGGGAAATATGAGTTTTTTTGGAAGGCTATTTCGCCCATTGATTGGGACTGCGAGCTGTGCCTGGAGCCCCTCCTCCGAAAATAGATCCGAACATCGGCCTGCCTCCCCATCTCACGGAGGTGATGCAACATCTGATGGCCTACGATTTCGGTGTTGCATCCAGGACCCCACGGCGAAGAGAACCGCTAATACAAACAACATCATCAGATAGAATTGGATGGTCCTGTCCGACTGCCACCGTTGCATCGTGATGCAATCGCTAGCGTCCAAACAACGCGCAGCGCACAACATAACGCCGTCTATCTGGCACGTCAGCACGTCATTTCCCAGATGGGTCAGCTCGATTTCGCGCCCACTGACCAGGCCGCTTTTGTTAATCAAATAGCTCATAACCCCGACCTTGAATGCCCGGTAACGCCCTGTTTCCGAGTTCTTGGTCATGAGGGTCCCATTCACTCCTTTGGAGAACTGAGCGTGAGTGAAAGTACCGTTGAAATGCTCGACTGTCTTTCCTTCAAGGCCAAAGTTTGAATGGGATGGGTACAGCAAAACGGGTAGGCCGAGCAGACATAGCCCCAGGCAAAGTAGGGCGAAAAATCCTGATAGATTGAGTGCTTTGTATTTGATCAATTTGCATTGCTCAACGCAGCGTTAACAATACACCTAGCAGTAATAACTGCATCAGTAGATTTAACAGCACCCTCTAAGTTGGACACCCTTAAACACCCTGCCGACGCATACTCAGTACCGCTGCACCAAAGCCAATAAAGGTCGACCCCACCACCCGATTCAACCATTTGGAAAATACGGGACGAATCAGCAGGCCTTTGGCGCGAGAGGCCAGTGCGGCATACAGGCTCAAGGACGTCAGCGACAAGGCCATGAAGATCGCCGTGAGGATCAGAAATTGCGGCAACAGTGCGGCGCTTTGATCGATGAACTGCGGGAACAGCGCGGTGAAAAACATCGTCGCCTTGGGATTGGTGGTGGCGGTCAGGAACGCCGATTTGTACAGTTTGCTGCGCGATGGCTTGTGGCGGGTCGGTTGACCTTGAGTTTCGCCTGCCAGCACCGGGCTCTTTTTCATCAACTGCTTGGCACCCAGATAGAACAGATAACCGGCACCGGCGATCTTCACCGCGTTGAACATCCATTCGGAGCTGGCCAGCAACGCCCCGAGCCCCAGCATGGCCGCCGCCGACAGGCAGAACAGGCCACTGGCATTACCGAGTGACGACCAGAGGGTGGAGCGCGGGCCGTAGGTGATGCTGTTGTTCAATGCCATCAACGTCGCGGGACCAGGACTGGCGATGGCAATACCTGCGACCAGGGTGAAGGCAAGAATCGAGTGAACATCCATTTTTCTGACTCGTCGGGAATTGAAGGACCGATGCTACAAGGGTAATAGGAATGTCTCATCCAAAATTGGGTAAAAAGCCACAAATCGCGACTTTTTCGCCTGTTGGCACAAACACACCTTCCTGATGCCATGGCTCAGGACGATGGTAGCCACCTAAATGGATCTGCATCGATACGTTTGGCTGATGTCAATGCGACTGTGGGGCATGGCGTAACGGCCGGTTCCTCCAAATTTTCCAGAAATATAAAAAGCCTAAAACAATAAGAAAATTTAAATCGTTCCACCAGGACTGCTCCTCCATAGCAGCCGCAAATTTCACCTCACGGGCTTCACATTGAGACGCGGAAGCGCACAGTTTAAAACAAAGCTGTTGTCCATCCAGCCAGCAGGAGAGCATTTGGTCCTTTATGAAAGACAGATCAAATACCTTGCCTTTGTCCCTGTCGAACCTGATTGAATCGCTGGTGAATAGATTATCAAATTTCTTGAGTTTCCCCGTTTCAGTATCTTCAAACATGTATTGACTTATAGGAATTCCTCTTGATCCGGGCACAATCGCATAGACCAACTTTCCATGCATGGCTTGAATGTCCGCCTCACCATAACCAAATGGGCCAGGCTGACGGCTAGTCAGAAAAAGCTGCCAGACTAACAATGCCCCGCCGAGTGCGAACAGTAACGACATCGCGTAAAACCCTTTTTTGCGAAACTGCATAACGCTCCCCTGCCTGTGTCGCCAAGCCGGCGCCAGGTGCCGACACTCTGTCCAAAGCTCCATGATGTGCTCGACTTCACCGACGAAGCGATCCATATCAGCCAATTGCCCATGCTAGCAGGCGCATCACGAATCATCTTACTTCTTCGCAGGGAATAATCTTCCACTTCTCCGACACGCCTCAATACCTTAAAGGTATTCAGCAATACTTACTCAATATTAGACACCTAAAACCAAAGGTAGGAAGCTAAAAGCCACAACAACAATACTTAAAGAGCATCACCATGAACCCAGCCTGCGAACGCGCCCCTGCTGCATTTCCCTCAACCTCCCTCACGTTGATCGGGCAATGACCATGCAGTCCCACTCCTCCTGGATCGTCCTTTCCATCACCGCGTTCTACATGCTCAGCCTCGCGCTGATCAGTTTCGGTGTGCGTCGACATTCCCGCAGCGCCAATAACTACACCACCGGCGGCGGGCACTTTCCGGCGTTCTTGATCGGCTTTTTGATGCTGTCGGAATTTATCGGCACCGCCGTCAGTATCGGTACCGCGCAAACCGGCTTCAAAACCGGTATCTCCGCCGCCTGGAACCTCTTCGCCCTGGCCCTGGGCTTTGTGTTGTTCGCCTGGCTGCTGGCGCGCAAATACAAGGACCTGGGCGACAACACCATCTCCGGCGTGCTGTCGCGCAACTACGGGCAGAAAACCCGTTTTGCCACCTCGATCATCACCATCTTCGCCCTGGAAATCGTCGCGGTGTCCATCTATGCCAGCGGCGGCGCGGTGCTGGCCAGTGTGCTGCAGGTTGATCGCACCCTGGCGATCATCATTGTCGGCGTGGTGTCGGTGCTGTACGTCAGCATCGGCGGTATGCGCTCGGTTATCTATACCAACTTCGTCCACGCCAGCCTCAAGTACCTCGGCGTCGGGCTGGCGCTGTGGTTCGGCTTGAAACAGGTGGGGGGCATCAGCGCACTGCGCACTCAACTGCCGCCCAGCATGTTCGACTGGACCGCCATCGGCTGGGGTCAGATCATCGCCTGGATGATTGCCGGCATCGGCTCGATCTTCTCCACCCAGTATGTGATTCAAGCAGTGAACACGGTCAGCGACGCGGGCAAGGCGCAACGGGCGTGCTTCTATTGCGCGGGCCTGATGATCCCCTTCGGTATCGGCGCGGCCTTGATCGGCATGTGCAGCGCCGCCTTGTTTCCCCAGGTGGATTCGCTGCAAGCCTTTCCGCGCCTGATTGCGAGCATGGATCAATTGACCGCGGGCCTGGTGGTGGCGGGTTTGGCCGGCTCGCTGTTCGGCACCATCTCGGCGGTGAGCATGGGCTCGGCCACGTTGTTGCTGCGGGACTTCTACGAGCCCTGGTTCAACCCGGAAAAAAGCGACGTCAAATCCCTGCGCTTTGTCCGGCTGGCCACCGTCGTCGTCGGCCTGCTGCCGATCGCGTTGGCCCTGACCTCCGACAAGGTGCTGATGATCGCCTTCCTCGGTAAAGCCCTGCGTGCGTCCCTGGCGGTGCTGGTGCTGATGGTGTTCTATGCGCCTAAATTCGGCACACCGAAAGCCGCGTTCATCAGCATTATCGCCTCCCTGGTGGCGACCGTCGGATGGTTCCTGGCCGGCAATCCGTGGGGCATCGACAATGCCTATATCGCGCTGTTCACGCCGCTGGTGATCATGAGCATCGGCCACCTGATGCGACGTGGCACGAACGGCTCGCCCTTCAAAACCCTTGAACTGCCTTGATCCCGGCGCCCTAGTCAAACCCCGAGAGATCGAGCCACCCAGGGCTTGATCTCTCAGCGCAGCAGCGCCTGCGCCACGTTTCTTGACGGCGCCACCGACGACGCTTCGCTCACGGTCGAAGTGACCATGGTCGCGATGATCGACTTGAGCGCCAGTTGCCCCACGGGCTGCCCCTGGCTGTCCGTCACCACCAGCTCATCGACGCCCGCTTCAACCAGCCGCTTGACCGCCGACTCCAGTGACGTCCCCACGGGGACCGCCAGCGCGGCCTGGGCCTTGACCTGGACAAACGGACGCATGATGGCCTCGACGCTGATCACCCGGCCGCGGTTCACTTCCTTGACGAAGTTGGCGATGTAGTCGTCGGCGGGGCTCATGACGATCTCCTGCCGGGTGCCTTGTTGCACCACCTCGCCGTCACGCAGGATCGCGATGCGATCACCGATGCGCAGCGCCTCATCCAGGTCATGGGTAATGAAGACGATGGTCTTCCTGATTTCTTTCTGCAGGTCCAGCAGCACCGATTGCATGTCCATGCGGATCAGCGGATCAAGGGCCGAGAAGGCTTCATCCATCAACAGGATCGGCGCGTCGCTGGCCAGGGCCCGGGCCAGGCCGACCCGCTGCTGCATGCCGCCGGACAGCTGATTCGGGTAGTGCCGCTCGTAGCCCTTGAGGCCGACCCGCTCCAGCCAGCCCATGGCGATCTCCACTTGCCGGCCACGGGCCATGCCCTGGATCTCCAAGCCATAGACGGCATTCTCGAGCACGGTCCGGTTCGGCAGCAGCGCGAACTTCTGGAACACCATGGAAATGCTGTGCCGGCGAAATTCCCGCAACTCGTGGGGGCTCATCTTCAGCACATCCACGCCACCGACCATGACTTCGCCGGCCGTGGGCTCGATCAGGCGGTTGATATGGCGGATCAAGGTCGATTTGCCCGACCCGGACAGCCCCATGATCACCTGGATGCCGCCGGATGGCATGCTGATATTGATGTCCTTCAGGCCCAGCACATGACTGTGCCGGCTCAGCAGCTCGGCCTTGCTCATGCCCTGCTTGACCCGCTCGATACTGGCTTGCGCCTGGTAACCGAAGATCTTGTAGAGATGCCTGATTTCGATGCCGAAATCATCGCTCGGATTAGTGGCCATGGACCCGCTCCAGGTGCTTTTGCAGTCTTCTGCCGTAGGCCTGGCTGACCCGGTCGAAGATCACCGCAATGCCGACAATCGCCAGGCCGTTGAACATGCCCAGGGTGAAGTACTGGTTGGAAATGGCCTTGAGCACCGGTTGCCCGAGCCCCTCGACCCCGATCATCGAGGCGATGACCACCATGGCCAGGGCCATCATGATCGTCTGGTTGATGCCGGCCATGATCGATGGCAACGCCAGCGGCAACTGGACATTTTTCAGTTTCTGCCAACTGGACGAACCAAAGGCATCGGCGCACTCCAGCATCTCGGCATCGACGTGGCGGATGCCGAGGTTGGTCAGGCGGATCATCGGCGGCAAGGCATAGACCACCACCGCGATCAGCCCGGCGACCTTGCCGATGCCCAGCAACATCACCACCGGAATCAGGTAGACAAAGCTCGGTAGCGTCTGCATCACGTCGAGTACCGGGCTGATCAGGTTGCGCAGGCGATTGGAGCGGGCCATGGCAATGCCGGTGGGCAAACCGATGACGATGGAGATGACGGTGCAGACGAAGATCATCGACAGGGTTTTCATGGTGTCGGTCCACATGTCCAGATAACCGATCGCCATCAGCGTGAACACGCACCCCAGGACGATTCGCCAACTGCGACTGGCGAACCAGGCAATCAGCGCCACCAGCACAATGATGATCGGCCACGGCGTGGTGGTCATGAACCGTTCGGATTGATTGAGGAACACTTGCAACGGCTGGAAAAACGCTTCGAACGCATCGCCGTAGGTACTGGTGAAATGGCGAAAGGCCCCGTCGATGACCTTTTTCAAGGCGCGGAGTCTTTCGTCATCCATATGTGGAAAGCTGAGTAACCACTCCATGACATTCCCCTTTCGTAGAAGACCGTAAGAACGCTGGCAGGTCATTTCAATACATGGGTGTTTTTATTGTTGTCGCCGCCAATGGAGCCATGCAGCCCGTCGCAACGGACTGCATGGCTCCGCGGGATTACAGCGCGGCCTTGATCTTGCTCGACGCCTCAGGGCTGACCCACTGGCTCCACAGCGCTTCGTTGTTTTTCAGGAAGTACTTGGCGCCCTCCTCGCCGGTGGCCTGGTTATCGGTCATCCAGGCGATCAGCTTGTTCACCGTGGTATTGGACCAGGCGCGCTTGTTCAGGTAGGCCATGACGGTGGGCGAGCGCGCGGCGAAGGACTTGGTGGTCAAGGTATAGACCCGATCGATCGGCCAGCCGTTGGGTTTCGGATCAGGACAGTCGGCGACCGTGTTACAGCGCTTCCACTCCGCCGGATCGACCGCATGGCCATTGTCCAGTTTCACCATCGGGTACTTGCCCAGCAAGGCGGTGGGTGCCCAGTAGAAGCCCAGCCAGGGCGCCTTGCGTTCGTAGGCCTTGGCGATGGAGCCGTCCAGCGCCGCCGCCGAGCCGGTATCCACCAGCACAAAACCGGCCTTCTCGAAACCGTAGGCCTTGTAGAACTGGCTGGTGACCACCGTGCCGCCCCAGCCTTGCGGACCGTTGTAGATCGCGCCTTTCTTGGGGTCGTCCGGGGCCGGAAACAGTTCCGGATGCTTCTTCACATCATCGAAGCTCTTGATGTCCGGATGGGCGTCGGCGATGTATTTCGGAATCCACCAACCCTGCGAGCCGCCGTCGGACAAGGAGTTCGCCGCCTGAATCAGGTTACCGCTCTGAATGCCCGTCCTGACGACCTCGGGCACCAGGTCGATCCAGCCTTCCGGGGCGATGTCGGGTCGGCTTTTTTCGGCCATCGAGGTGATGGTCGGCACCGTATCGCCGGTGACCAGGCTGGCATTGCAGCCGTAGCCGGCATTGAGGATCAACTTGTCGACGTTGGCCATCACCTCGGCCGATTGCCAGTTCATGTTGGCGATGGTCACATCGCCGCACTCCGCTGCTGCCGCCCATCCACTGAAGGCGACGATACCCAGGGCAAGTCCCGTCTTCGAGAAAGACTTTATATTCATAAACGCTAACCTCGATTGCGGCCAGAGTTAGGAAGGGCCAACTACCGCGTCATCGGACCTTCTTGGGTGTCAGCAGAATGGACAAATGGACCCATGGCACTGGCGACCGAGGCCGCCGAATCCAGACCTGCTTTTATTGTTTTATCGAAGCCGCCGGCAATCATGGCTTCAAGGCCCGCAGCGGTGACGCCGCGGTAACTGATGAGTGTCTGCAAGAGTTCATCGACGCTGTAGCCAGGGCCGATCAGTTGGCTGGCGTCCACCACCACGGCGTTCACCGCACGCCGGGCAATGGCGGCCGGCAGGCCGACGCCCAGGGCATGTTCGAGCAGGCTGCGCGCCAGCAACGCCGGGTAGGCCGGCCCGGTCCCCACCAGCGCCGTGAGGTAGTTCAGATGACCTTCGCTGAAGATTTGATCGGCGCCACCGAAGGTTTCGAACAGCCGCTGGGCAAAGGCTTTCTGCGGGTCGCTGACCGCCTGCGCGGCCAACCAGGGCGTGTAGGACTTGCCGATTTGCGCGGCGGCATTGGCCATGGCGCGAATCACCTGGCGGCTGCCGGTCAGCGCCATCACCTCCGCCAGGGGCACGCCGGCCATCAAGGAAATCACCAGGCGGTTTTCAGCGAAAATCTCCACCTCGGCAAACTGTTCGGGACGTACGGCGAGGATGATCACCTCACAACGCTCCACCAGGGCCTGGTTGTCACAGGTGAGCGTCACCTGCGAGCGCCTGGCCCCCGCCAACGGGTGACGGCCGCTGCGGTTCGAAAGCATCAACGCCTCGGGCCGGACAAATGCCTTGTCGAGCAGCGCCTGGGCAATCGAGCGGCCAAGCCAACCCGATCCACCGATAATGCCTATCGTGGGTGCGTCGAACATATGAACCTGCCTTCGTCAGTCAGAAGTCGCGGTCATTGCGGGTTGGGGGGTGACGCGTCATCCGTGACATACCCATGGCGGGCGTAGAAACGTTTCAACTCGCGCTCCAGGGGTTCCTGGCCGGTAAAGATCTTCACGTACTCGGGAATCCGCCGCATGCGCTCGCCGATGTCCTCCCGGGTGTTGGTGCTGATGTAGCCGATCTGCGTCAGGTAGATCGTTCGCGCCCGCACATCGGCGGCGTCGAAGTCATAGTCGAAACGCCTGAACATCCGGATCAACGCTTCACGTCGGGCGATGTCGGCGACCCGGATATGTTCGGCCACTTCAGCGGACTGCAAGGCCCAGCTGCGCATGGCGAACTCGAACTGTGAATCGAACAGGTCGGGGTTCAGCCAACAATCGAAAACATTGAGCATCGCCTCGGCAATGCTCTCGGCATAACACTCGGTCTGGGCGACCAGGTTGCCGGTGTTCTTCACCCGCCAACGTTCGATCAAGGCGCCGAGCAGCTCTTCGCGGTCCTTGAAGAACCAATAGAAACTGGTGCGCGACAGCCCCAGCTTCTTGGCCAGCGGCATCACCCGGACCGTGTCGACGCCGCACTCGGTCAGGCTTTCATACGCGGCATCGAGCCACCCTTCCAGGGACCCTCTCCAGCCGCTTTCTACTGCTTTGGATGGTTCGTTCATGGCTCGATCCTAATCCCTCACCCAGCACTGCGCAAGCAAAATGTACACCTGTGTCCAGCTTGTTGACACAGGTGTACATTTCGCCCTACCGTAATTTCAACCGAGGTCCCTGCCCTGTTCCGGAGAGTCTTGACGATGCTGAACGATCCGCTCCTCCAGCCCTATCAGTTGAAGCACCTGACTCTGCGCAACCGCATCATGACCACCGCCCATGAACCGGCCTATCCGGTGGACGGCATGCCCAAGGCGCTGTATCGCGCCTACCACGTGGAACGGGCGAAGGCCGGCGTGGCCCTGACCATGACTGCGGGCTCGGCTGCGGTTTCCCGGGACAGCCCGCCGGTGTTCAACAACATCCTCGCCTACAAGGATGAGGTGGTCGGCTGGATGCGCGACCTTACCGACGCCTGCCACGAGCATGGCGCGGCGGTGATGATCCAGTTGACCCACCTGGGCCGGCGCACGCGCTGGGACAAGGGCGACTGGCTGCCCGTGGTGTCACCGTCATTCGAACGCGAGGCCTCCCATCGCTCTTTCCCGAAGAAGATGGAAGACTGGGATGTGGAACGCATCATCAAGGACTATGCCGATGCCGCCGAGCGGATGAAGGCCGCCGGCCTGGATGGCATCGAGCTGCAAGCCTATGGGCATCTGATGGATCAGTTCTGGTCACCGCTGACCAACGACCTCGATGCGCCCTATGGGGGCTCCATCGACAATCGGCTGCGCTTTACCTTCGACATCCTGCGGGCCATCCGCCAGCGCGTCGGCCATAAGTTTATCGTCGGCGTGCGCTATACCGGCGATGAGCAAATGCCCGGCGGGCTGACCCAGGCCGATGGCCTGGACATCTCCAGACGCCTGAAAGACAGCGGTATGGTGGACTTTCTCAACGTGGTGCGCGGGCATATCGACACCGATGCCGGCCTGACCGACCTGATTCCGATCCAGGGCATGCGCAACTCACCGCACCTGGACTTTGCCGGGGAGATTCGCGCCGCCACCCAATTCCCGACCTTTCATGCGGCGAAGATCCCGGACGTGGCCACCGCCCGCCATGCCATCGCCTCGGGCAAGATCGACATGGTCGGCATGACCCGCGCGCACATGACCGATCCGCATATCGTGCGCAAGATCATCGAGGGTCGTGAAGAGGATATCCGCCCCTGCGTCGGCGCCAACTATTGCCTGGACCGGATCTACCAGGGCGGGGCCGCCTATTGCATCCACAACCCGGCCACCGGCCGCGAAACCAGCATGCCCCATGACATCCCCAAGGCGCCGCGCCAGCGCAGGATCGTGATTGTCGGGGCCGGTGTCGCCGGGCTGGAAGCGGCACGGGTGGCGGCGGAACGTGGCCATGAGGTGGTGGTGTTCGAAGCCGCCAACCAAGCCGGCGGGCAGGTTCGACTCACCGCGCAATCGGAACGGCGGCGGGAAATGATCAGCATCGTCGAGTGGCGCATGGCCCAGTGCCTGGCGCGCGGCGTGAGCTTTCGCTTCAATACCTGGGCCGAAGCCGGCACCGTGCAGGATGAAAACCCGGACGTGGTGATCATCGCCACCGGCGGCCTGCCCCACACCGAGATTCTCTCGGCCGGCAATGAGCTGGTGGTCTCGGCCTGGGACATTATTTCCGGGGATGTGAAACCCGGGCGCAATGTCCTGCTGTTCGACGACGCCGGTGATCATGCCGGCCTGCAAGCCGCCGAGTTCATTGCCAGAACGGGCGCGAAAATCGAAATCATGACCCCGGACCGGACCTTCGCGCCGGAGGTCATGGCGATGAACCTGGTGCCCTACATGCGCTCGCTGCAAGCGCTGGATACCACCTTCACCGTCACCTTCCGCCTGCTCGCGGTAGAGCGCGAGGGCGCCGGGCTGCTGGCAAGCATCGACAGCGACTATGGCAGTGCGCGCAAGGTCCGGCGCGTCGATCAAGTGGTGGTCAACCACGGCACCCGACCGCTGGACGAGCTGTATTTCGAGCTGAAACCGGCGTCCAGCAACGGTGGCGTGGTTGAGCAGCAGGACCTGATCGTCGGCCACCCGCAACAGCTCGTGACCAATCCGGACGGCAAATTCCAGCTGTTCCGCATCGGCGATGCGGTGGCGGCGCGCAACACCCATGCCGCGATCTACGACGCCTTGCGACTGGTCAAGGACTTGTAAGCCAACCCATTCCCAGGTGCAAAACATGCCAGACAATGAAGCCCCCTCCTGGAAAATCAGCGCCAAGAACGGCATTCAAGGCCCGGTCAGCGGCTCGCTTTATCATTCGTCTTCCACTGATGAATGGCTGCCGACAGCGGCGGAAGGCTTTTGGATCAAGCCGCTGTTCGAGGACCCCGAGCGCGGTGAAAAGACCCTGTTGATGAAGGTCGATCCCGGCGCCCAGGTCGCCAGTCATACCCATGCCGGGGAGCTGGAGCAGTTGTTCGTACTGCAAGGCTCCTTCTTTGATCAGGAGCGAACACTGAATGTCGGCGACTACTGTTGCCGGGCGCCGGATGCGGCACATAGCACGGGTTCGGTACAGGGGGCTATTTTGCTGTTGATTTATACCCGCCGGTGAATAGAAGCCGCAGACGATGACATCCCACCCAAGTCCGTTGCGCTCGGGGGGTTGCGCCCCCCTCCTCCAGAGCTGACACCACAACGCCCGATCCCGGCTCAACGCCGTCCGCACCGGCACTATCGACACGGCCTATAAATATGTATATTCGAATATACGAATATTCATATGTATTGTGAGACACCACCATGAGTCTTTCCCCCGCGACTGTCTTCAAGTGCCTCGGTGACGAGACCCGCGCTCGGATCATGCTGATGCTCTGCGAACAGGGAGAGCTTTGCGTCTGTGAACTCATCTGGGCACTGGACGATAGCCAGCCGAAAATTTCTCGTCATCTTGCCCAGCTACGCATCTGCGGGCTGCTGGAAGATCGCCGCCAAGGGCAATGGATCTATTACCGCCTGCACCCGCAGTTGCCGGAGTGGGTCGAGGACATTCTCCAGGTGACCCTCAAGGCCAATCGAGCCTGGGTCGACCGGAGCACCGACCGCCTTACCTCCATGGCAGACCGTCCTGTTCGCCAGGCCGCTTGCTGCTGATCCCGCGCCCGAGACAATCAAAGGTTGGCCGCCCTCTCACACTTCCCATCCCGCTCATACCCCAGGCCCCGCGGTTGAGCATCCAAGCCCAGGAGCAAATGATGAAAGTTCTGTTCATGTGTACCGCCAATAGCTGCCGCAGCGTGCTCAGCGAAGGCCTGTTCAACCTGATGGCGCCTGAAGGGATGACGGCAGTGAGTTCCGGAAGCTTCCCCAGCGGGCGCTTGAACCCTCGCGCGGTAAGCACCTTGCAAGGGCTTGGCGTGGACACTTCGGGACTTTATAGCAAGGGCTCGGAAAGCTTTGCCGACAATCCGCCGGACCTGGTGATCACCGTGTGCGACAAGGCCGGCGGCGAGCCCTGCCCGGTGTACTTCGGCCCCGCCATCAAGAGCCACTGGGGCCTGTCCGATCCGTCCGAGGTCAGCGGCACCGATGAAGAGATCCAGGCCGCATTTGACGCGACGGTTGCGCACATCCGCCAGCGATTCGCCGCCTTTTTCTCTCTCGATTTCAAAGCGCTCAACCCTACGGAGTTGAAGCAGGCGCTGGACCGGATTGGTGAGCTCTGATGAACGAATTTACCCAGGAAAACCCCAGCGATGCGCCGAACCTGGAGCTGTCACTGTTCGATATACCTAGCGATGAGCGGCTCGCCCAGTACCGCCCGCCCACGCACAAGCCGCGCATTCTTTTGCTCTATGGATCAACTCGCGAACGCTCCTTCAGTCGGTTGCTGACGGAGGAAGCGGCACGCCTCCTGACGCTCATGGGCGCCGAAACGGCCATCTTCGATCCGTCCGGCCTGCCCCTGCCCGATGATGCACCCGCGGACCATCCCAAGGTGCGGGAACTGCGCGATCGGGTGATGTGGTCGGAAGGCCAGGTCTGGTGCTCACCTGAACGCCATGGCTCGATGTCCGCCGTGTTCAAGGCGCAAATCGACTGGATTCCCCTGGCGCTGGGAGCGGTGCGGCCCTCGCAAGGCAAGACCTTGGCGGTGATGCAGGTGTGCGGCGGCTCGCAGTCGTTCAACACGGTCAATCAGCTTCGCGTGCTGGGCCGCTGGATGCGCATGGTCACGATTCCCAACCAGTCCTCCGTGCCCAAGGCGTTCCTGGAGTTCGATGAGGCCGGGCGCATGAAGCCGTCGCCCTACTACGACCGCGTTGTCGACGTGATGGAGGAGTTGATGAAGTTCACGCTTCTGTTGCGCGGCCGGGAGGAATACCTGGTGGACCGCTACTCCGAGCGCAAGGAAAGCGCCGAAGCACTCTCCGCGCGCGTCAACCAGCGCTCCATCTAGGAGGACTGGCCACACGCCTCGGCGAGCATAAGATCGCCTTGGGCCTACACATTGACCGGCCACCCTTGACCTCGGTGGTGGTCGGCATCCGGTCCGAGCACGTGACCTCGCGCGGCCGTTGCGAGCATTTGCATGTGTTTGACAAGAGCAGTGGGCTGCGGATCAGTTGATGCGATTGGCCTCTTGCTGGCGCTTGTTGATCTATTGACCTGGAAATCCAACACCCGCCGCATGACGGGGTTAAAACAAGACCCCCTAGTAGACCGATCGACTAGGAACCACTACCATTGCCCCAATGAACACTCCAAAGACTCGCGAAACATCTGATGTCCGCCAAGGAATCCTTGATGTAGGCCAACGAATCATGGCCGCCAAAGGGTATACCGCCGTGGGCCTGAACGAGATCCTGGCCACCGCCGGTGTGCCGAAAGGATCTTTCTATCACTACTTCGGCTCGAAAGACGCGTTTGGCGAGGCCGTGCTGGAAGACTATTTCGAGTTCTACCTCGACGATATCGATCAGACGCTCGCCCAGCCCAACCAGACGATGGCCCAGCGGTTGCTGAACTACTTTCACATCTGGCAGGCCACCCAGTCCTTTCAGAATTGCCAGGGCAAGTGCCTGGCGGTGAAGTTGGGCGTGGAAGTTGCCGACCTTTCCGAAACCATGCGCGCCGTGCTCCAGCGAGGCACGGCGGGCATTATCGATCGCCTCACGAATGCGATTGAGATCGGTGTGGCCGAAGGCTCTCTGACCATCACCGGTAATCCTCGCAACGTTGCGCAGAGCCTCTATCAATTGTGGGTCGGCGCCAGCGTCATGGTGAAGATTACGAAAAGTGTCCAGCCCTTCGAGACGGCGATAGCCACGACCCGCCAGATTCTCAACCTGCCCTGAATCATGGCATGAGTGGTGTACCGCCCATCGTGGTGCTGCACTGCTCGCGTTACTCTCCCCCTGCAGCCTCCCCCCCAACGTCAATCCACTGTCCTTTCGCGACACCTCATCGCGTAGAAAAAACCCATGAGAAGCGTTGCGCAAAAAGACCTGAAAAAATACTAGACGACTGGTCTAATGGAAGATACTGTAGCCACACATTCACCCCACCCGACAAAAAGGAATACAGCGTAAAGTGCCATCAAGCCACGTAGCGATGCTGTTCTATCCACAGCACGTCGCGGAGCTGATCATCAAGGCTGCCCAATAATTTTTCTTCGCCCAGCCCATAGACGACCAGTCTAATTAAAACGCTCGATTTGTCGTGATCCCACGGCCTCAAACTGAAAACAGGACGCTCAAAATGAAAATTCTCATGGTACTGACCTCCCACGACACCCTTGGCAACACTGGCCGTAAAACCGGCTTCTGGTTGGAAGAACTGGCAGCGCCCTACTACGCCTTCCTCGCCGCCAATGCAGATATCGTCCTGGCCTCGCCCAAAGGTGGCCAGCCACCGCTCGATCCGAAGAGCAACGAGCCATCGTTCCAGACCGACCTGACCCGCCGCTTCGAGAACGATGCCGTGGCGACCGCCCTGCTCGCCAACACTGTGCGACTGGACAGCGTCTCCCAGGGTGATTTCGACGCGGTGTTCTACCCTGGCGGCCATGGCCCATTGTGGGACCTGGCTGAAGATCCAAAATCCATCCATCTGATCGAGGCGTTCCTGGCTGCCGGCAAGCCTGCTGCCCTGGTGTGCCACGCTCCGGGCGTGCTGCGCCACGTGAAAAAGCCTGACGGTACGCCACTGGTTGCAGGTAAAAAAGTCACCGGTTTCACCAATACCGAGGAAGAAGCTGTAGGCCTGACCGACGTAGTGCCCTTCCTGGTTGAAGACATACTGGTCGCCAACGGTGGCCTGTACTCCAAGGGCGATGACTGGTCCTCCCACGTCGTCAGTGACGGTCTGCTGATCACCGGCCAGAACCCGGGCTCGTCCACCGAAACCGCCCAGGTCCTGATCGCCAAGCTGAACCCGCTCAACGCCTGAGCCCGCCCTTGACGGGAGACGCGCAAACGTCTCCCGCCGGTGTGGTCACCACCGTGGAAGCCCCGTATGCTGCAAAATCGCCATGGGCCGGTTCTGCAGGAGGCGTGGGTGGCAAGGGACTTGAGGACACTATGACTGACCGCGAGCAACTCCATCGAGAGGGCTATGTGCTGCTGCGCCGAGCGATCCCGGCCGAGTGGCTGGATGAGCTTCGCACCGTATTCGATGCAGGCGTGAAACCGTCGGATCAATGGCCAGTACCGCGTGGCATGGATTGTCGCCACTCGTTGTTGGACGATGATTCCAAAGTTCAGGCGGTGTGCCGCCTGCCGGAGTTGCTGGCGGTGGTGGGTGAGTTGATCGGAGAACGATTCTTCCTCTCCCAGGTGGAGGGTCGCGAGCCCCTGGCCGGTCGCGGCCATCAACAGCTGCACCGCGACTTGTCGGCCCAACGGCCCGGCGACATGGTCGGCGCCCTGGCTTATTTTGACGACTATGGCCCCGGGAACGGCGCAACACGGATCGTCCCCGGCAGCCATCGCCCCGGGCAGGAAGAACCACCCTTCGACTTCAATGACGAGTCCCGGTCCGTGCAGCTTTCAGGCTCCGCGGGAGACATCCTGGTCTTTGATGTCGATCTGGTGCATGCGGGCAGTCTGAACGTCATCGGCGCACGCCGTCGCTCCATCCTGATCAGCTATTTCTCGGAACCCCTATACGCGTCGCACCTGGAAACAGTGGGCCTGCGAAATATTCGGATGGACACGAGCGATCGGTTCGACCCCGCGGATTTTGCCTTGAAGGGCGATTCAAACAACGCTTGAGATGCCTGAAGTTATTTCTCATGGACGCAAATCCACACCTGACGGACTATGCCGCTCAATGCGGTGAAGACTCGTAGTGCTCGCTCTAAACAGGGCAGTTGGCGTCGACGACTGACCAGGAAATCCGCGATCAGCCACGCAGGAGCCGAGCATGAATATCGCCAACTGGCTGGACGACGCCGGCCTTCGTTACCCGGAGCGTCCGGCCTTGTTCGAGGGACGACGGCAAGTCGCCAACTACGGCGTGTTTGTCGACCTGGTCCGGCACCGTGCCGGGTATCTGATCGACGAGCACGGCATTGCCCCCGGCGATCGGGTCGCGCTGTTCATGATGAACTGTTGCGAATACCTCGAACTGCTCTATGCCATCTGGTGGGCCGGCGCGGTGGCGGTGCCGATCGACTGCAAGCTGCACCCCGTCGAGGCTGGCTGGATCGTGCGCAATGCCCGGGCCCGGCTGATTTTGACCGATGGCGGCCAGGTGTTCGCGCCCGGGGCCCTGCCCCAGGCGTGTCGAGAGCTGGATCGAGAGGACATGGGCGCACTCACCTCAATCACTTCGCCGCCTGACACGCCCTGCCCGCGTCAGGCCGATGACCTCGCCTGGCTGTTCTACACCTGTGGCCCCACCGATCGCTTCAAGGCGGTGATGCTCAGCCACGGTAACTTGACGGCCATGTCACAGGGCTGTTCACCCGATGTCGATCCGATCGACGCCGATGAGGCCGTGGTCTATGCAGCGCCGATGTCTCACTGTGCCGGGCTCTATAACCTGATCCATGTACGCCGGGCCGCTCGCCATGTCGTCCCGGAGTCTCGCGGCTTCAAGGTCGACGAACTGTTCGAACTGGCGAGCGGGTTCGGCAATATCGCGTTGTTCGTGGCCCCCGCCATGTTCACCTGCATGGTCGAACAGGCCCGCCGCCTAGGCTACGATGGCGGGGAAATCAAGACCATCATCTATGGCGATGCGCCCATCTACCCGACAGAACTGCGTAACGTACTGCTCAAGAACAGCTACGGCGAACTCCTCAAGACGGAGCTGCGCCTGTGGTTGAACACCAGTGCCAACGACACCGCCGATCACTGAAGCACATTTTCGATACCGGGCTTGGAACGGCTGCGTACAGGGTGCGCGACTCGCTCATGCAGGCCCAACGCGACCACATCGTTCAGTGCCTGGCTCGACAACTCCGGGTTGTTGACCACCAATCGCACTTCGAGGAAATCCTCGAAACCAGGAAAGATGCTCAAGCCGTGACGCAGGGCCGCCTCGCGGGACACCATGCCGAGGCCGTCCATCTGCGTGATCAACGAAAGGGTCAGGATTTCGCTGCCGGAGTAGATCATCCGCTGGGCGGATTCATAGCGCCCCAGGCCGGCATCGAGAAAGCGCGAGAAACTGTGGGAATACGGACAATCATCCGCCGGACGAACCAGAAACTTATTACCCAGCAGCACCAACGGATCGCTCTCATCACCACAGTGGGCGCCCACCACCCGGATATGCACATCCGGCAGCACAATACTCGGCAATCCGAGCTTTTGCGGGCCGATCAACACGGCCAGGTCGAAGCCTTCGTTCTTGAGCTTGCTGAGGTTTTCCATCGACTCGGCGTAGCTGAATTCCAGCTGATGGTCAGGGAACACCTCGATCAGGCGCCCGATCATTCTCCGATTGAAGTCCTCCGACAACGTGGTATTGAGCGCCACCTTCAGGGTGCGTTGCCCAGGCGCCTTCAGCGCGGTGACTTTCTCTTCCATCTGTCGCGTGGCGACCAACACCTTGTCCATGTAGGGCGTGAGTTCCGTGCCCTGGGGGGTCAGGGTCAAGCCCTTGTTGGAGCGCCGAAACAGGCGAAAACCAAACTGCTCTTCGACCTTGTTCAACTGCGCGGCCAACGCCTGCACCGTCAAACTGGACTGCTCCGCGGCCGCCGACAACGAGCCGGTCTGCACGATGCGCATCAGGTTGCGTAAGATTCTAGTGTCCATGGGCTGATGCCCTCTAAGGTGAGCTGGCGATTGTCGTGTACCTTGCGGTCTATAGGGCGCCATTTGATACAACGGCTCACAGCGCACGCTTCCTGAAAATGAACCGACATGACCGTTCGGCGCTTTTTTTGGCACGATCGAAAATTCATATCTAGGGTTACGTAACTGGCGAAATGCCAGTCTGCGAGTATCGGAAAACCTGCTGTTACCGACAGCTAATACCCAAGAAAATCAGGGATGGTTTGTGCTTGCGATCATCTATTCGCTCGCCCTGAGTGACGAGTTGATCCCTGCGTTTCGTTGTTTTCTCTCAAGGATAGAAAGATGACCAACGTACTATCGATTCGCACGTTTTTTTCACATCCCCTCCTGGCCGCCGATCATCACAATCCGGTCATCAAGACGCCCCCGAACATTACACAGTCAGCGTGGGCAACTCAACGGCGCGATTGAATCGTCGCCCACCACCGGTGCCTTCGCTAACGCGCAATTGCAAGCGGCCATTGTCGACGGGCAAAACATCGCCACGAAACGGGGTCAGCGTGCATAAGGGTGCCCTCCTTCCCGGAAGGAGGGTTTGGCAACACCACGGAAGGATCCATCGTTATGAATCGTTCAACACCCCACGCTTTACCTCCTTACGGGACCGCCATCCAAGGCGCGATCGAGGAGGGCAATCTGCAGCAGATGAAAGCGTTGCTGAAGCAACGTGACTCAACGAAGCCGCAACCGCAAGACCTGCAAACCGCGTATGAAAAGCTGGCCAAGGAAGTTTCCCGTTTAGAGAAGCTTTAGGGCCTTTCTCTCAATGCAATGGAGGCAATAACTATGTCTGGTTCTACTCAGCAACTTGTCGGCTTGTTCCCACTCAGTTATCGAATTGGCACCTCGGCCCCCGGGGCACAAAGCCTGACGCTCAATCTGCTGGTCTTTACGCCCGAGCAGAGTGTCAGTGGTACTGCCATCGTCACCCAGGCGATCAACCCGCCGCTCGATCTACAGTCGGATGTCTGGGGTGAATACACCTACATGACGGTCATGTCACCGGCCGTCAGCAAAATCCTGATTACCGCTCAAGGCAACCACGGCGGCCCCACTGCGAACACTGCCGTGAACTTCAAGTTGCACCTGGTGGTGGGCAGTGACTGGAAAGAAGGCGTGGCCAGCTACCAGTACCAGGATGGCCAGCGCTGGGTCAGCGTCAACAATGTCCCCGCCCACCTCAATGAACCGGTGCAATCCCGCTTCTTTCCACCCATGGGCCCTGGCCCGGTCATTCTGCCCTACCCACCGATTATGCCCCTGTACGCCGCGCCGATTCAGAGCGCCATTGCCAGCGGCGACCTGGCCCAGATGAAACACCTGGCCGGCCTCGCCAAACAGCAACTGGAGCAGCAACCCCAGTTGCAGAGCGCACTGGAAGCCGCGAAGGGCGAAATCAGCAGGCTGGAGCGGCGCTGACTGGCGGCGCGATCAGACTGAACTGTCCGCATACAATCAAGGGAGTTGCACCATGTCGATTGGACTTTTTCATACTCGCCTCATCACCCATACCCCACTGCTGGGTGCGCCAGTACTTACCCTCGATCTGCTGGTCGATACCGCTCGCAAGACCGTCACCGGAATTGCCAGTGTGTTCGCCAGTACCTACCCAACGGTTAATTTCCGCGCCAAGGTCTGGGGCAATTACTCCGAGGCCAAACTGACAGCCTCGGTGGAGAACCACATTGTCCTCACCTTGGAGGGTGGCCCAAGCAGACCGCCCAGCCAGATCGCCGAGACGTTTCATCTCAAGGGGATCCTCGGCGCGGATTGGGCCAGCGGGTTTGTCGACTATAACTACTTCGAGCATGGCCAAGAGCATTACGTCAGGCACGCCGCTGTCAGCCAGGCCCCCGTCGAGCAGCACGAGCCTGGGAGGCATCCCGTATTGCCGCTCTACGCCGTGGCGGTGCAGCAGGCACAAGCCAGTGGCGATCTGGCGCAACTGAAATCCGTTGTGCACCTGGGAGAGCAGCAACTGGCGCATCACGGTGTGCTGCAAAGCGCCCTCGAGCAATTGAACGCGGAAATCGCGCGCCTGGAAGCACGCTAGTCCGCTTTGCCCGGGCGAGGCCGATTCTGGTCTCTCCCGGGTCTTTCCAACCAGAGGCAAATCCAACCGCGCCATCGACGCTAGGGAAGGCGCGAACACTTCGATGGACTCGTATCGCGCCGTGCCCGCGCGCAAGGATTTTCCCATGTCAGACAACCGCCCTGCCCGTTATCTCAGTGAGACCGACCTCAAACGCTACGTACCGGTTCATGTGGTCTGGGAAATCACCCTGGCCTGCGACCTCAAATGCCTGCACTGCGGCTCACGCGCGGGCCATCGACGTCCCGATGAACTGAACACCCGCGAATGCCTGGAGGTGATCGACTCACTGGCGGCTCTCGGTACCCGAGAGATCACCCTGATCGGTGGTGAAGCCTATTTGCGCAAGGACTGGACGCAGCTGATCCGGGCGATCCACGATCACGGCATGTACTGCGCCATACAAACAGGCGGACGTAACCTGACGCCCGCCAAGATGCAGGCCGCGGTCGACGCCGGCCTCAATGGCGTCGGCGTTTCGCTCGATGGTCTTGCCCCGCTGCATGACGCGGTACGCAATGTCCCGGGCTCCTTCGACAAGGCCGTGGACACCTTGCGCCGCGCCAAACAATCCGGGCTCGCCGTGAGCGTCAACACGCAGATCGGCGCGGCCACCTTGCCTGATTTGCCGGCGCTCATGGACACCATTATCGAGCTGGGCGCCACTCACTGGCAGATCCAGCTCACGGTCGCCATGGGCAATGCCGTCGATCACCCGGAGCTACTGCTACAACCCAGCCAGTTGCTTGAGGTGATGCCGTTGCTGGCGCGGCTTTACCGGGAGGGGGTCGATCGCGGCCTGCTGATGAACGTGGGCAACAACATTGGCTACTACGGCCCTTACGAACATCTCTGGCGCGGCTTTGGTGACGAGCGCGTGCATTGGAGTGGCTGCGCCGCCGGCCAAACGGTTCTGGCACTTGAGGCCGATGGCACGGTGAAAGGCTGCCCTTCCCTGGCCACCGTCGGATTTTCCGGCGGGAACGTGCGCAACATGAATCTGCACGACATCTGGCATTACAGCGAAGGCATGCACTTCGGGCGCCTGCGCGGCGTCGAGGACCTGTGGGGTTATTGCCGCAGCTGTTACTACAACGATGTGTGCCGCGGTGGCTGCACCTGGACCTCACACTCCTTGCTGGGCAAGCCAGGCAACAATCCTTACTGCCATTACCGTGCGCTGGACCTGGAAAAACAAGGTCTGCGAGAACGAATCGTGAAAATCGAGGACGCCCCGCAGGCCTCCTTCGCGGTCGGGCGTTTCGACCTGATCACCGAGCGTATCGACACCGGTGAAAAAGTCAGCAGCGTCAGCGATAGCGGTCAGGTGATCAAACTGGCCTGGGCCAATCAAGGGCAGAAATCGCCGGATGAAGGACGCATTCCCGTGCAACTGGCCCTGTGCCGTGGCTGTTTGCAATACATCTATCCCCACGAGTCGACCTGCCCGCACTGCCAAGCGGATGTGGCTGCCGCAGAAGCGGAACACCAGGCCAACCGCACCAGACAACAGGCCATCATGAACACCCTGACGGGTCTCCTGGGGATTGCGCCCAGCACCTTGATGTAGCTATTGCGCAACGAGGTGCTGGCTACGGGGAGGTTTGAGCAGCGTTGCCAAGATGGCGGATGGCTGCGCGCCGCTGATTACCGTGCCGCCGGACTGGATGGCTGGTGTCAGGCGCCCACACCATGCGCTGGTTTCGCGTTCGGCCTCCACAAGCGCCTTGATGCCGTCTTCGCTGCGCAGAAAGTTCATGGCCAGGTGCCGCACCTCGGTGTCTTGAGGGAGCAAGGCAACCAGCGACGCTGGATCGCTGATGTCCTTGCCCTCGCAAAAAAGCGCATGGTAAATACCTTCAAACAGGGTTTGGGTGCATTGCCCCCTATCCCTCTGCCACCGCATGAGCCGAAGCGCGCGTTCCGTATCCGGCACCGTGGTGATCAGGCTGAAGTCCAACGAAATACCGAACTGCGCGGCGGCAAGGGAAAGGGCTTCTTCATGGCCTTTGGCTTGGCTGCCGAAGCGACTCTCCCGGTAGGTGCGATAGTCCATGCCGACCTGGGCTGCCGAGTGCGACCGACACGCCTGGTAGTCGACTGGCAGCATGACCCCGGTGGTAGCCATGGCTTGGCGCAGGCGTTTTTCACCGACCCAACACCAGGGATTGAGGAAATCAAAGGCCAAGGCGATGAACGTGTTTTTCATGTGGATCGACCGAAATGTCCAGTGACCCGACTTTAGGTGAAATGACCCGCTCCGAGTAGATATCCGCAGCGCAATGCAGTGTTGCGTGGGCGCTGTCATCCCCCCTCAGTAGCTGAGGATTTCCTCGAGAAAGGCGATAAAAACCTTCACCCGGCTGGATCCTCGATGGTTTGGCAAATACAACACATTGATCATGCCATTGGCCTCGCCCGGGTTGGCCTCGTAGTTGGCGAGTACGCGGGTCAGAAGTCCTTGTCGCACATCCTCGGCCACCAGCCAATCCGCCAGCAACGCAATGCCTCGGCCACTCAAGGCCGCCTCACGGAGGATATCGGCATTGTTGCTTTCAAGCCGTCCCTGGACATTGATGCGAATGCAATCTTCCGGGCTGCGAAAAACCCAGCCCTGATGCAGGCCCTCGTAATCGAAGCGCAAGCATTCGTGATTCAAAAGCGCCTGTGGCTGCAAGGGAATGCCGGCTCCGGCCAGATAGTCGGGGCTTGCAACGATCCAGCGTTCGAACCGGCCGATCGGTTTACTGATAATGTCTTCGCTGGCCAATGAGGAGCCCAAGCGAACGGACAGGTCGATTCGCTCCTTCAACAGATCGGTCATTTGGTCGCTCAGCGACAGGCTCACGTCGAGTTCTGGATACTGGGCAAGCAAGCGCCCTATGTGCGGGGCTATGACCCGCCGGCCAAACTCGACCGGTACGCTGACCCTCAGGCGCCCGCGGGCCACGGCGTTGCGGTCGGCAACGGCCGTGTCGGCCTCGGCGAGGGCATCCAGGATAAAAAGAGCCTTTTCGAAGTACGCTTGTCCCGCGACGGTGGGGCTGGTACTACGCGTCGTACGATTGAGCAACGACGCGCCCAACTCCGTTTCGAGGCTGGCGACCTGGCGAGTGACGGATGAGGTTGAAACGCCGAGTTTACGCGCCGCGGCAGAATAGCCACCGCAGCGCACGGTTTCGACGAACATAGTCAGCGCAAGCAGTTTGTCCATGGCCCAAACTCCGATGTTGTGAGCGACTGGACCCAGTGGCTCAACCGATATACCTGGTTGGATGCATTCTGAACAAGCCTCGCGTGTTTGCCTTGAAGGGTTGTGCTGGCAAGCCTCACAACTTCGCACTAATGCGCAGGCGGCTGAAAAACAGCACGGCCGCCACGGCGGGTATCAAAGCAGCCAGGCAGACGAACAGATTCCATCCCAGGCGTTCGTAAAGCGGGCTCGCCAGCACCGAGCCCAAGGCTCCGCCAAGGAAAATACTCGTCATGTAGACCGCATTCAAGCGAGCGCGACTATGCGGATCAAGAGCATAGACCTCACGCTGTCCCAGCACCATGTTCAGTTGAACGGCAAAGTCCAGCAGCACGGCGCTAACCACCAGCCACAGATAACCCGAGGCCGGCAGTGCCGCGATCAATAGCGATGCCGGCGCCAGTAGCAGGGCGATGAGGCTACCCCGCTGCGTATGACCGGCATCCGCCAGGCGTCCTGCAATCGGAGCCGCTATCGCCCCGACCGCGCCCACCAGGGTAAACAGGGCTACCTGTGTTTGGCTGAAATGGTGATGACGGATGAGTTCGACAGGCGCAATCGTCCAGAAAATGCTGAAGCTGGCAAAGAGCAATCCTTGATACAAAGAGCGTTCGCGAAGCACGGCATAACGGCGCGCGAGGCTGAAGATCGAACCGATCAACGCCCCGTAGCTGGCACGGTGAGCGGGCATTCGTTGCGGCAGGGCAACCCCCATCAAGAGCGCGATCATCGCCATCAGGACGGACGCACCAAAGAACACCCCGTGCCAGCCGAACGACTCGGTGAGCGTGCTGGCAATCGGGCGGGAAAGCAGAATCCCCAACAGCAGGCCACTCATGATGTTGCCCACCACCTGGCCACGGGATTTTTCCGGCGCCATGTGCGCCGCCAGTGGCACCAGGATCTGTACGGCCACCGATGTGAGGCCGATCAGCAACGAACAGATCAGAAAGGCTGAAGGCGTCTGGCTCAGCGCGGCACCGGCCAGGCACAAGGAAGCCGCCAGCGAGAAGCCAACCACCAGCCGACGATTTTCCATCAGGTCGGCCAGGGGCACCAAAAAGAACAGACCCAATGCGTAGCCGAGCTGAGTCAAGGCAACGATGAGGCTGGCGTGCTCGCTTGACAGGCCAATCTGCGGCGCAATCAGTTCAACGATGGGCTGGGCGTAATACAGGTTGGCGACGACGGCGCCGCAACAGAACGCAAGCAAAACGACCATCGTGGTGGACAGGGTTGGCGACGTGACAGGCGTCGCCTTCAGATCAGACGTTGTGGAGCTGCCAAGGGACATGGCCACACCTCATTAGGGGTTGAATGGATGGCGCTAGCCTAGGTGCCTGTTTGCAACTTAGGAATCAGGCGGCGGAGCAACACTACGATGCGCGAGGCGCAATGCTCGGCGCAGGTGCAGTTGGCGCAACACACTGTTGCGCGGCGAGGTGATACCCCGCTTCGGCATGCCTGCCTACCCTTCCCGTTTCGAGCACAACGCTGGCGAAGGATGAGCAAGCATGAACAAGAAAGGTCTGTGGCTAGGTGGGCTTACCCTCGCCGTCTGTGGCGCCGCTTTGGCCGGTGCACTGATGTGGCGACCCTCCCTGCCCCCCGTCAAGCAACCTGCGCCGCGCAATGCCGAGCAGATCCGGCGCGGAGCGCTGGTGGTCGAGGCCGGCGATTGCGCGGTCTGCCATACGCGCCCGGGTGGCGAGTATCTGTCCGGCGGACTCCCGCTGGTGACCCCCTTTGGCACGCTCTACAGCACCAACATCACACCCGACGATCACACGGGTATGGGTCAATGGTCCCTGGAGGCGTTCGAACGGGCCATGCGTCACGGCGTATCCCGTGACGGGCATTTTCTGTATCCGGCGTTTCCCTATGCCCATTATCGCCGCATGAGCGAGGACGATCTGAAAGACGCTTATGCCTATTTGATGAGCGGACCGCCAGTGGACTCGCCCGCCAGGCCGAACCAGATGAACTTCCCCATGAACATTCGGCCGCTGGTTTCGTTCTGGAACCTGCTGTTCCTTCATGGCGCACAAGCACAACCGGAGTCCGGGCAAACGGCGCAATGGAATCGAGGCCGGTATCTGGTCGAAGGCGCCGGGCACTGCGCGGGATGCCATTCACCGCTCAACCTTTTGGGCGCCGAAAAGTCCGGGCAATCGCTGGCCGGCGGTACGGTCGATGGCTGGGAGGCGCCTTCCCTGCTGGGTTTGGCCCAAGCGCGCAAGCCCTGGAACAGTCAGCAACTGGTGGACTATCTGCGCGGCGAGGTGGCGGCCGATCATGGGGCGGCGGCCGGCCCCATGAGACCGGTCAGCCTGGGCCTGGGGAAAATGCCCGTCAGTGATGTGCAGGCCATTGCCGAATACCTGCTGAGCCTGGGTGCGCACACTCCAGCTGAAACACCCTCGCCGACGCCTGACACCCGAGCGCTCGACCCGACGGCACGCAACGAAGGGGCCGCCCTCTTCCAGGCGGCCTGTGCCGGCTGTCATGGCGCAGGCGCCCCCATGCGCTTGATCGACGGGCGTCCTGACCTTGCCGACACCTCAGCCCTGCGCTCCGCCAGTTCGCGCAACTTCGTGAAGACGGTACGGGAGGGCATCGCCATGACCCCGGGCGCTTCAGGCCCCGGCATGCCGGCGTTCGCCGCCCTTCTCAACAACGCCCAACTCACGGTGCTGGCGACATACCTGCGCGCTCGCGCCGAGCCGGATCATCCCTGGGCCGACCTCCCGGAAACTATCGACGACTTACGCGAGGATGCGCAATGAGCCGCATGACCCTGAATGTCAATGGAGCGTCCCACGTGCTGGACATCGACGCCGACACGCCCCTGCTTTATGCCTTGCGCAACCAGCTTGAGCTCAATGGCGCAAAGTATGGCTGCGGGCTTGGCCAGTGTGGCGCCTGCACGGTGATCGTCGACGACAAGCCGATCTTTTCCTGTGTCACCCCTTGCTCAAGTGTACAGGGCAAAAAAATCCGTACCGTGGAAAGCCTGGGTACAGCCGATCAGCCCGGCGCCTTGCAAAAGGCCTTTATCGAAAAACAAGCCGCACAATGCGGCTACTGCATCGCCGGAATGTTGATGCGCGCCCAGGCACTGCTGGAGCGCGATCCCAACCCTGACGAACAGACAATCACCACTCACATGGCGCCGAACCTCTGCCGTTGCGGTACACATTTGCGAATCATCGAGGCCATCCGTGCCGTCGCCGCGTCGGGAGCACACCATGAAGAGCAACGCTAACGTCGATCTCGGGCGGCGCGCCTTCCTGCGCAACGGTTCCTTGCTGGTGGCGTTCTCGCTGCTACCGGTTGCCGGCAATGCATGGGCCGACACCGAGGTGGATACCCTCGGCACGCTGGTCCTGGCTCCAGACCTGGCCGGCAGCTTGCGCAGCAACCCTTACCTGGATGCCTGGATACGCGTCGATGCGCAGGGAATAACCGTCTACACCGGTAAGGCCGAACTGGGTACCGGGGTGAAAACCGCCTTGTTGCAGATCGCCGCCGAGCGTCTGGAAGTGGCGCCCGACACCATCAACATGCTGACTGCCGACACCGCGTTGACACCCGATGAAGGCTATACCGCGGGGAGTCACACCATCGTCGACAGTGGCACGGCGTTATTCAATGCCGCGGCCCAGGTGCGCCAATTGCTGGTGGAGTCCGCGGCCAGGCGTTGGCGCGTCGAGCCTGATGGGCTGGTGACCCGTGATGCGCTGATTCAAGGGCCCGACGGGCAGCGCATGAGCTACTTCGAGGCCGTCGGCGGCGTGGACCTGCATCGCCATGCGCTGCCGAAATCGCCAGCAAAGGCCCCTGGAGAATTCAGCCTGATCGGGCACTCACTGCCTCGCCTGGACATCCCGGCCAAGGTCAGTGGCGGTGCCGCATTCGTACAAGATATGCGTTTGCCAGGCATGCTGCATGCCCGACTCATCCGGCCACCCAGGCCAGGTTGCCAACTGCTGTCGTTTGATCCCGAGGCCTTGCAAAGCCTGCCTGGTGTGGTGCAGGTCGTTCATGACGGCAACTACCTGGCCGTGGTTGCGAAGGACGAATGGCAGGCCGTGAAGGCGATGCGCGCGGGGTATGCGCAGGCGAAATGGAGCGAAGGCGTTGCGCTGCCCGATGCACGCAGCATCCATGCGTTGCTCCCGCACTTGCCATCGCGCCGTTACCCCATCAGCCACACGGGCAGTCCGGCGGCGGCCCCCGGACCGGGTTATCGGGCACGGGTGACCAAGCACTATCTCATGCACGGTTCTATCGGCCCGTCCTGCGCGGTGGCCTGGTTAAAGGAGGACGTGCTCACTGTCTGGACCCACTCCCAAGGTGTCTATCCGCTACGCGCGGGTATCGCACAAATGCTCGGCTTACCCCTGGAACGGGTTCGCTGCATCCATACCGAAGGGTCCGGCTGTTACGGCCATAACGGCGCGGATGACGCGGCGGCGGACGCCGCCCTGATTGCCATGGGCGTGCCCGGCTCTCCCGTGCGGGTTCAATGGATGCGCGAGCAGGAAAACCTCTGGGAGCCCTACAGCTCGGCCATGATCACCGAGGTGCAGGCAAGCCTGGATCAAGACGGCCGGATCCAGGATTGGGCCTACGAACTGTGGACGACCCCGCACAACGAACGCATCGTCAATGCCGGTCGCCTGTTACCGGCGCGCTTGCTCTCCAAACCCTTCACCTCGGCCCCATCGGTGCCTATCGCGCAACCGGAAGGCGACGGTGACCGTAACGCCGTGCCCCTGTACAACACGGCCTCGACCCGTATCGACATGAACTTCATCACCCTGATGCCATTTCGCACCTCGGCGATGCGCTCCCTGGGTGCGCACATCAATGTCTTTGCGATCGAAGCCTGCATGGATGAGCTGGCGGCGCGCGCCGGTGTGGACCCTGTCGCTTTGCGCCTCGCCCATTTGGATGACCCTCGCGCTCGGGCGGTGATAGAGCGAGTGCGGGACGACTTCGGCTGGACAACCCAGCCCGTCAAGCCGGGCGTGGGGGTCGGCTTTGCCTTCGCGCGGTACAAAAACATCATGGGGTATTGCGCCCTGGCGGTGCAGATCAACGTTCACCCGCAAACCGGTGACATCGTGGTTGATCGGGTGGTCACGGCCGTGGATGTCGGACAGATCGTCAGCCCCGATGGCCTGCGAAACCAGATAGAGGGTGGGATTGTGCAATCCACCAGTTGGACGTTGTTCGAAGCCGTCGATTTTGATGCCGCAGGCGTCCGCAGTTACGACTGGAGCGGTTATCCGATCCTGCGTTTTCCACAATTGCCACGGCGTGTCGAAGTGCATTTGCTCGATCAGCCAGGCCAGCCATTTCTGGGCGCTGCGGAGATCGTGCAAGGCCCGATGGCGGCGGCCCTCGGCAATGCCCTGGCCCACGCCACTGGCCGACGGCCTTTGCAACTGCCCCTGACCCGGTCGCTTTGAGTGCGGCCACCATGACCGAGCGTGAGCGCGGTCATGGTGGCCTCTACCCAGACCGGTGTTGCAACTCACGCAATACGGTTTGGCGAGGAGTGCTGATTATCAGCGTCCGGTCCAGCCCCTAGAGTAGGTCGAAAAGGAGGACCTACCATGGGCACATTTACAACTCACCCTCAACGACCTGCCGGGGCACCTCGTGCCCTGGTGATTGGCGGATCATTGGGCGGGCTTTTCGCAGGTAATCTGCTGCGCCAGATCGGCTGGGACGTCGATATTTTCGAGCGTTCTTCCCACGACCTCGACAGTCGAGGCGGCGGCGTAGTGCTGCAGCCGGAGGTGGTCGAAGCGTTTCGCAAGCTGAACGTTCCATTGACCCACCTGGAGATGGGCGTTCGCTCGCAGTACCGCACCGTGCTGTATCCGGACGGCCGTGTCCAAAGCAAAACCTTGGCCCCGCAAGTCCAGACGTCCTGGTCACTGCTTTACACAACCTTGCGCCAGGCCTTCGGCAATGAGCGCTACCACCAGGGGAAAGTCCTGGTGGACCTCGATCAGCCAGAAGCCGGTCGGGTGGTGGCCGTGTTCGAAGACGGCGAGCGCATCGAGGCTGACTTGCTCGTCGCCGCTGATGGCGGTAACTCGCAGGTACGCCAATTGCTCTGGCCAGAATACCAGCCTGGCTACGCCGGCTATGTTGCCTGGCGCGGCCTCCTGCCAGAAAGCCGTTTGCCCGAGTTGCCTGCCCGGGTGTTGGCGGGTGACTTCGGTTTCGCAAACGCCGGCGGCTCGCACATCCTGGGCTACCTGGTACCCGGTGAACACAACGATATTCGTCCCGGACAACGCTACTACAACTGGGTTTGGTATCGGGTTGTCGAGGAGCCACTCATCGGCGATCTCATGACCGACGCCAATGGGCACAAGCGCGACTATTCGGTACCGGAAGGGCTTCTCGCGCCGGCGTGGCGCGAGCATGTCTGGAGGGAAGCCGACAGGCTGCTGCCCCCCGCTTTTCGGGAAGTGGTGCAAGCCACCGAACAGCCTTTCGTGCAAAGCATCCGCGATTTGGCGATGCCGCGGATGGTTGATGGCCGGGTGGTCCTACTCGGCGATGCGGCCGCCATTCCCCGGCCGCACACCGCCGCCAGCACCTCCAAGGCGGCATTCAACGCACTCGAACTGGCCCGGTGCCTGAGCCAGGCCCCAGACGACACGGATCGCGCTCTGGCGAACTGGGAACCGGCACAGATTGCCTTGGGGCAACGCCTGCTCGCCCAGGGCCAAGCCATGGGCGATCACCTGATGTTCCACCGTCCGACCCTTCACGCTGGCTGAGCCCAGCCCACTCAAACTGGAGAAAGATCATGAAGTCCCTGTTCCAACCGATTGCCGTTGGCTCGTTGCAACTCGAACATCGCATCGCGATGGCCCCCCTCACACGCTCACGCGCCGGCCAGCCGGGGGATGTGCCTACATCCCTGAACGCCGAGTACTACCGTCAGCGCTCCAGCGCTGCCCTGATCATTACCGAAGCGACCCAGATCTCTCGACAAGCACAAGGCTATGCCTGGACGCCGGGCATCTACAACCAGGAACAGATTGATGGCTGGCGCGTGGTGACCGATGAAGTCCATAAGGCCGGCGGACAGATTTTCATGCAGTTATGGCACGTCGGACGGGTTTCGCACCCCAGCTTCCAACCGGATGGCGGACTTCCCGTGGCGCCGACATCGATGCCGGTTCCAGGCAAGACATTCATTGTCGACGAACAGGGCAACGGTGTGTGGGGAGAGATTCCTGATCCTCAGGCACTGACCATCGATGGCATCAAGACAATCGTGGAAGACTACCGTCGCGCCGCACGTAACGCCATTGAGGCCGGAATGGACGGCGTTGAAATCCATGCAGGCAATGGTTACCTGCTTGACCAATTTATCAATAGTGCCAGCAACCAGCGCAAGGACACTTACGGTGGCAGCATCGAAAATCGCAGCCGCCTGTTGCTCGAAGTCGTAGCCGCCGTTGCAACAGAAATCGGGGCCGCGCGAACAGCTGTACGCCTGACCCCCATGGGGCGCTTCATGGGGATGGGTGACGACACGCCTGAAGAGACGTTCGGCTATCTGGTCAACCGGCTCAACGATTGGTCGCTGGCCTACCTTCACCTGGTTGAACCGGCCATCGTCGGGACCGTACGAGATGAGCAATTTGACCCTCGCTGGGACGCCATCATCCAGCAATTGCGGAACACATGGCACGGGGTGCTGATTCTAGCCGGCGGTTATGACCCCGCCAGCGCCGCCCGGGCAGTGTCGCAAGGCCGCGCCGATATCATTGCCTTCGGCCGCCCCTTCCTGGCCAATCCTGATCTGCCGCGACGTATCCGCGAGGGGCTGCCACTCAATCCAGCCGATCCTGCCAGCTTCTTTGGCGGCGATGCGGGCGGGTATACCGACTATCCCGTCCATCCGTAACAAATGCTCGAGTACATATGCCTATGTTCTCGAGCCATCCAGGTCCGCTGCGTCTGCACTTGTTCTATCCTTCCATCCAACCACCGACTCCGGACATCAAAATGCCCGCCCCCGAATCCGCCCTCCTGCAAAGCTGGCATCACAACGCCCAATCCTGGATTGAAGCGGTTCGCGGCGGCGCCATCGAAAGCCGCCGCCAGGTCACCGACCAGGCCATCCTGCTGGCGGTGCTGGGCCGCCAGCCCGAGCGTGTGCTCGACCTGGGTTGTGGCGAGGGCTGGCTGTTGCGGGCACTGGCGACACGGGGCATCAACGCGGTTGGTGTGGACGGCGATGCGACGCTGGTTGAGGCCGCGCGGGCGGCGGGCTCTTCGCCAGTGCATTTGGCCAGCTACGAAGCGTTGGTGGAGGCGAAGGTGGATATCGGCCGCGACTACGCGCTGATCTGCGCCAACTTTGCCCTGCTGCACCAGGACATCCTCCCCCTGCTTGCCGCCATGAACACCCTGCTCGCCCCTGGCGGCGCGCTGGTGATCCAGACCCTGCATCCGTGGACTGCGGCGGCGGGCGACTATCAGGATGGTTGGCGAAACGAAACCTTCGATGGGTTCAAGGGGCAGTGGCAAGCCATGCCCTGGTATTTCCGAACCCTGTCCAGTTGGCTCAATGCGCTGGACATGGCCGGTTTTCGGTTGAGTACTTTGCAGGAGCCGCAGCACCCACAGAGTGCTGCGCCTCAGTCATTGCTGTTAGTGGCCGAGAAGCGGGAGTGAGCCACACCGGCTTCCTACTTGCCCGTCTCCTCAACCGCGCCTTTGTTCTGAAAGCCGAAAGAGTATTTCAGAGCCCGTGCATGCTGGGTGCGAGTATCCGGCAAACCTATGGTCTCCGGATTCGCAAAGCCGGTGGGGCTGGAGGGGTCCATGAAGTTAGCGCGATTGATCGCATCAAACAGAAAACTGAAACCTTGTTTCAGTGTGCTCTGGGCGATGCCATGACACCCCATGCAGCCGCCCATGGTCTGGCTTCCAGTGCTGTGATCAAAATCCGGCACCTTGATGTTCTTCACCGTGCGCATATTGGTCAGGGTGTTGTCCTCCGGAACGGGGAATACGTTGCTTCCGCGAAAGAGTTGAATCCCCGGCTGGCTGCTTTCGACCAGGATATTGGCCAGGTAGTAATCCGGGTCGGTTTCAGTGCTCGACGGAATGGCCTGCACCCCTTTAAGCCGGTAGTGCTTCCAGACCGAATTGTTGAACGCACTGCTGCCGTCCATTAGCTGCTTGACCTGGTTGTTGACCGCCGTGACTTCGGAATAGATGGTTTGCGGTTGCACGACACGAATCGGCCCGGCCTGCCCCTTGGGGATCCCGTTGCTGCCGGAGTAGATGGGCGGAGTATGGGCCGAGTCCGCAACATCGCCCCTGGGCAGGGTCACCGTATGGGTGGTGTTGCCGTCAGAGAAGGTAGCAACCGGCGGTAAACCGTTATCCGGCGAGTAGGCAACCTTGTCGTAGTTGGCGATATAGTAAAGCCCGGTCGGCGACTTGTCGGGCAAGGTCATCGCATCCTCATGCTCGAACGTGGCGAATATGAAGGTCGGGTAGTTGGCCGTCTTATGGATGATATGCAAGGCGACCAGGGCATAGTCTTCGTTGTACGCCACCGGTGCCTTATCGGTGCCGTGATAGGTCACCACCGTCGCCGTATGGTAGCGCGCACGCTGCGCCACCGGAATATCCGCCAGCTTGCGCCATGCCGCCTTGACCTCCACCGCGCCGTCGGGCAGGACGATATGATCCGGGTACATGCTCAGGCCTTGCGCATAGGTGTAAATGACGGGATTGGCCTTGGCCTCGAACAGGATCTGGCTGTCGTTCGAAGGGGCATAGTGACTCCCGTTCATTGCTGCTCGTGGCGGGTTGACCGGGAAAAATATCGCGTTTTGCCCTATTTGAGTCGCCTCATCCAGATTGTTGTAATGAGCAAAACTCGCGCCTGGGGCCAAAGGCACACCGTTGGGGAAACTGACATAGCGGTATTGCGGGCTGGAAGCGAACGGCCGCGTAGGGCCGCCTACGCCTTTTTTTACCCCTCCCGGAGGAAACAACTCGGTGCGGTGGGCGAAGGTTTGCCACAACAAAGGACTGGGAGATTGTGGCAGCTTGCCCGAATCGGCAAAGCTGCTGGAGGGATTGCCAATGCCGCGGTTAGCCGGTAACGGCGTGTTGGCGGCATTGTTCAGTGCGATAAAGCTGCGCCAGGCGAAAGTTGCATAGTCGGTATGGCTAAGGCCCGTGGCCAGATCCGCGGGCAGTTGCGGATTGTTCGTGGTCAAATCGTTTGCGGTGATGGCATAGGAAACGCCCAATCCCGATGGATAGGCCGAATTCCCAGGGAAGCGTTTGGAGAAATACGCATTCCAATGCAGCCCGTCATTTGAATAAAACGTACTGGAACTGCTGCTGATAAACACGCGCTCGCCGATCATCGTTGCACTGTTCAGGAAGCCCCTGGGCCCCTGGCCGTTTATCCCCGTCAGCGCTTGCTTCGCGCCCCACTGGCCGGCCCGGTCGTAAGTGCGGGCGAACATGGCGCCGTTTTCAAAAGCGTAATAAGCCCACAATTGACCGTTATAGACGACGGGCACCATCGTTAGAATTTTGTCGGCGCTTTCCTGGAAGGCCAGATTTTCCCGGCTCCACGCAACACCGTCATTCGAGGTGACATAATAAACAGCGTTACCTGAGTTTTCGCTATACAAGACAAAGAGCTGTCCGTTATACACAATCGGTTTGTTATTGATGGCCGTATGGAGCGTACTGATAGGCTTGGCCGTGGACCAGCCGGTGCCGTTTTCGGAGCTGACGGTCTTCAAGCGGCCCTGGGGATCGGTAAAGGTCAGTACCAATTTTTGATTGAACACGCTCACCGAGACATTACTAAAAATACTATCCACACTGATAGTTTGTGTGGCAGACCAGTTTCTCCCTTCCGCCGAAGTGGCATAATTTATATGCTTTTGGTCATTGTTGTTGGCCCAGAACATATAAACCTTACCCTTGAACGACTGCACCGAGGGTATATAAAACGCTTGCGGCCTGAAGGGCACCGTGCTCGTCGAAGAAGGCGTGCCACTTGAAGCCTCTGGATGATCAAAGACATCGACCGTGATCCCCACACCTTGTTGCGGTGTGGCGATGATCACACTCTCCGCATAAACCGACGAGACCGCCAGCACGCCACCCAGGCACAGCAACAGTCGACCCAGCATTGCTTTGACGTTCATATATTCGCTCCTTTGAATAGCGGCTACTACAGGGCGCGGAGGCGCCCTGATCGGCGTAGCTGTTCCCTGGCTGCCGGCCCTTGCCTTGCAACGCTACTTATCGGCCACGGCCTCTGCTGCTTTGGCCATGTTTTCGGCGGTGGCTTCGACCGAGTTGCCGGCGATGGTGTACAAATAAAGTGTGGTGACGAACCCGGGGGCGGCCGACAGGGCAACATCGACCGGGGCACCCGCGTTATCCGGCACCAACTTCCCGGTCATATCCTGCTCTTCGTTCAGCTCCTGCTCCACCCGCAGGTGATAGCGGGTAAATTGGATAAACTGAGGGTCGGTTATCGCGGTGGCCGCCAAGGGATCCCAGAAATACAGATATTTGCCGATACCCGGCGCGATGGTCGAGCTTTGCAGCACGTGGGTGAGGAATTGAGCCACCGGGTTGGAAATCCGGGAGAGCTGGTTCACGAAACTCTGGGTAATGGGGATGAAGTTACTGGCGTTCAGCGCAACCAATTGAATGGGGACCCCGCCATTGAAGACATAGTGGGCACCCAGCGGATCCAGGAAGATGTTCCATTCGGCAACCTGATTGGTGTAGTAAGGCGCATCACCCAGGGCGTCAATAATATTACCGCCCGCACCAGGCCGGACGTATTCCGACAACAAATTCCCGCCCATCATAACGATGCGGTCTATTTTGCTGAGCAACAAGTGTTGCAACGTACTGTCGGTTTTGGCTTGCTGGAACAAATGCCCCCAGGTCGTACCACCACCGATCATCAACACCGTAAATTTATGATTGGATTTTTCCAATGTTTCCCTTAAAAAAGCGAGCGCATCGGCTCGCGTGGGATTGGGGTTTTTCCGTGGAAACAGGGCGTCGTAATGGTGATCCGCCGCCTGGCGTGTTTCAAAGGGAAAGGTATTGCTATAAACCATGGGGCGCTGAAGACCCGCCGCAACGGGGATACGTTCTATCTCAGGGTCATTAAACAAAGTGAGGAAATTGCTGACGTTTTCAACGCCGTGACTCAAGTGAACAGCGCCCACCCCCGTCACAGTAATACCTTCGACTTTTATCCCATGATGCTTGAGCAAATACGACATGGCCATGTAATCGTCGAAATCGACATCGGTATCGATGAGTACATGCGTAAGCGGTTGAACAGACATAAGGTTAGCCTCCTGGCTAATGAAGAGTTTACATCCGATGTCAGGTATTACCGAACGATCCAGCTTGTGTAGGCACAGGTCTAACAGTAGCGATTTGCAGCGTAGGCGGCCATTTGATATCTGTCTAGTGATCTGAGCCGTTAATCCAGCGGTCCATTGTTCACACTATAGGATGTGTCCAACGCGATGGATTCAGCACGTGCATGCCTCCCGATGCTCCCCTGGCTGCCATCTAAAAGGATGGCACTTTCCTGAAAATGACCTACACCTGATAGCAAGGAAGAACGGCCAGCGATCGACAGGAGTCGATAGTCAGAATCCCCCGCCCTCCCTGCGCACACTCCGTTTCCTCTCTGTTGATCATTCCTGGCAAATCGTTGGGGATTGAACTCAGTCGTCCGGCGCCGCCGAGGAGGTAGTCCACCCCACACCCGATACCCTGCTCACCCGTGAAGCCCGTCTCGGCGATCAAGCCGAGACCTTGACCAAAAATAAATAAAAGGAAGCCCCCGCATTGGCAGGCATAAGCCCAAGCGATGCCAGGCGTTTTCCCTATCAAGGAGATGATTGATGACCCAACCCCTAGGAAAGCTCACAGCCTTCGCGGTGGCGGCCGCGTTGTTCAGCGTCGCCGCCCAGGCCGGCACCTACCCTGACTACGGCTACGCGCCACCCGACACCTATACCGGCGCCAAATTCGTGCTCAGCCAGAGTTACCCCACCACACCGCCCAAAGGCCCGCTGCCGGAGTTCTTCAAGAAGCTGCCGACCAAGCAGGACAACAATTTTGAAACCTGGCGTGCCTACATGGACGCCGTGAAAAACTACTGCCTGGAAGGTAACGTCGACGTCAATTGGGACGTTCAGAAAAACAAGGTTCGCCAGTGGTACCACATGCCGTGGCAGCACTATGGCCCGCTGGGGCGCGAGGGCATCCATGGCTTGACCAAGGAAGCGCAGATCCAGGCCCAGCAACTGGCGTCCACGCAAACCGCCACCGGCCAGACTTACGCCGTGGGCATTTACAACGACATCGGCGCCTACACCATCGGCAAGGTCTGGAAAGACCCACAGAACCCTGATCCGAGCTACACCTCGCAGCCCAACAGCTTCCCCAACGGTACGGTCGTGTGCAAGGCCCTGTTTGCCGACATCGACCGCAGCACCGTGCCGTTCCTGGTCAACCCGGTGTTGTGGCAGGGCTATATCACCGACACCTTCACCTCCGCCAATCGCGTGGTGAAGGATGTCGCCCTGATCCAGATGGACATCGCCGTACGTGACACCCGCATGAAGGAGACCGGCTGGATCTTCGGCACCTTCCAGTACAACGGCGCCAAGACCGGCAAGGCTGGCTGGGACAACCTGGTACCGGTGGGGATCATCTGGGGCAACGATCCGAAAGAAACCGGCAATGACTTCACCAACCCGAAACCGACCGTCACCAAGATCAACCCGGCGCTGCAACAGACCGCCATCAACGCCAACACCCAGGAGCTGCCGCCGACCCACCTGGGCTGGAACGGGCGCCTCAACGGTCCGGTGGACAATCCCAACAGCTCCTGCCAGAGCTGCCATATGACGGCCGAGGCGCCGCAAGTGGCGATCATGAATCCACTGTTCCAGAAAAATCCGCCACCGGTGGGTTCGCCTGACTGGATGAGGTGGTTCCAGAACATTCCGGCAGGCCATCCGTTCACCCCGGGTACCAAGAGCACGGATTTCAGCCTGCAGATGTCGGGCAGTCTGGTGAACTTCTACCAGTGGAAGTGTGACATGGGCGGGATCTACGAAAACGGCATCAACGCTTGCGCGAAAACCGCCGGCCTGAAGTTGAAGATGCTGAAGTCTGGCAATGGCGCACCGCAGCCACTGCAACGCGTGATCCGCGATCCAAGCCTGGAACAATTGCTCGAGTAACAGGCGACAACCTCCGGGCACTGGGTGCCCGGAGGCTGACTCATACCACTGGCTGCGACGCCTATGCTCAGCCAGGACAAGCTTCAGCGAAAACCTGCACCACCTTTTACGACACTGCCTCAGACGTTAGACAGGTGTCAGGGGCTATACTGATTTTGCCCCTTTAATCAGGGGCCAGCCTTGATCACCGTGTAGTCAACCAGGCAGAACACGTGAAGTCTTCGACACTTGCTGTAGCGCTGCTCTGTCTATTGCTCGGCGCTCCCGCCAGGGCCGAGTCCTATCTGGTCGTTACCGAGGAGTGGGCACCGTACAACTATCAGGAGAACAATCAGCTCACGGGCATGTCCACGGAGATCGTCCGGGCCATCATGGCGCGGACCGGGGATGACTTCGAGATGGTGCTGTTGCCCAGTATGCGCAGCATCCACGCATTGAATACCCGCCCCAAGACCATCCTGTATTCCCTGTTCCGCACGGCGAAGCGCGACCCCTTATACAAGTGGGTCGGACCGATCGTGGAAGAGTCCATTTACCCCTATCAGTTAGCCAATGCGCAGCAGCCGGTGAATTCCCTGGAACAGCTACTACGCGCGCCACAGATCACGACGAGACAGGCCGGCCTGATACCCGAGGTTCTGCAGTCGCGGGGCTTCAACAACCTCGCAAAAGTTGCAATCGAGAGCCGGCAGCTCTATCGCATGCTGCTCGCCGGACGCACTGACATCATCGTCGGCGACACCGCCGCGGGGGTGGCTTACTACAGCCGCGAGTTGAACATCGCCCCCGGCACGCTACGGCAGATTCCCATCGAGCTTTATCGCTCATCGCTGTACATTGCCTTCAGCCGCGACAGTGACGACAAACGGGTAGCCGCCTGGGCCGACGCCCTGGAGCAACTGCGCCAGTCAGGTGAGTTGAAGCGCATCCAGGATCGGTACAGCCAACCCATCGGGCAATGAAAGCGTGGAACCCGCGCCAGCTTTCAGGTGGAGGCTATCTGAGCCCTTACCCGGTCTGCTTCTCTTGAAGATCAAACCGCTTTTGCATAAAAAACCGGTTGTGCCCAGCGACCGGGTAATCCTTGAGCTCGCCAAAGATACTGAAGCCATGTCGGAGGTAAAATTCCGGCGCTTGGAAGGAGAAGGTGTCCAGCCAAATACCTTGGCAACCTTTCTCACGAGCCAGCGCTTGCGCCATATTCATCAACTTCGATCCCATGCCCTGCCCTCTGGCGATTTCAGGCACAACAAGCAATTCAATGAATAACCACTGTCCGGAAACTTTGGCGTATAAACCACCCTCAGTGTTGCCCGTCTCATCCTTGATTAGAAGCGCAAGTTTTTCGACTCCTACCCGTCCGGTTTGTGCCTGGTTGTATTCGATCAACGGTGCCAGGATTGCCTGGTAATCGGCCTCTTGAGGCGCTTCTTTTATCTCGATCCGTAAGCTCACAGCTTTCTCCCTGATACCATTTTTGATTACGCAGAGAATCCTTAACGACTACGGGACAAGCTCGACGTAGCTGGACTCCCCACCGCCAGTCGCGCCCGACAACCAACCCCATACGAAAGCCAGAGTGGTACGCCCTGCGTGATCAACGCCTACCGTGCCACGGGACCAACCGGCAAGCATCTCGCCCTCCGTGGTCAAGCAATGATAAAGAAGCTCAATGGTATCCGGGCCTGTCACGCGCCCGACTTGATGCCCCATGCGGATCCGGCCGCCTTGGTAGGTGCCCGAAATAGCGTTTCCCTCGACATGGTAATGAAATACCGTGCCTGCACCGGATAGCCCGTGGGCGTTGCCTGCTACCGTAAATCGGCAATCGTTCAAACGCTCGCCGACTTGAGAAAAAAGGGTTTCCATAACTGTCGCGTCCTTTGGTCGAGAGGTTCCATTCCAGCCTTCCCCATGGATAAAACACGTTTCCAGGAGAGATCCTGCCATGATAAATAAATCAGTCCCCCGACAGTTGAAGTTCTGAAAATGCCAAAGACAAAGCCGGCAGCTAGCGCGGCAGCAACGGCTGCTGAGATCGAAAGATCCATCCAGGCCCTGAACAAAATGGCTGAACGCCTTTGGGGGGATGGCAGGGAGACCGAGGCAAAAGCACTTCTCGATGCCCTGGACGCCTTGAACCGGGCGCTGGACAGGATCCGGATCGGCGAGAGTCGCAGGGTGGTGACGCTCCACTAACAAGCCAGGGACGCACAACGGAAAACAAATCGGCCCTTTATTCGCCCACCAGCCTTCGATTGCTGCGACAACCCAAGCATGGACAAAACGAACGGCAGGAACGCGGGCATGCCAGGTTCCTGCCGTTTCAAGCGTTTGCCGGTAAAGGCTCAGCGCATCAAAAGAAGCCCAGCGGATTGATGTCGTAGCTGACCAGCAGGTTTTTGGTCTGCTGGTAGTGGTCGAGCATCATTTTGTGGTTTTCACGGCCGACACCGGATTTCTTGTAGCCACCGAACGCGGCATGCGCCGGGTACAGGTGATAGCAGTTGGTCCACACGCGACCGGCCTTGATCGCCCGCCCCATGCGGTAGGCACGGTTGATATCACGGGTCCACAGGCCCGCACCGAGGCCGAACTCGCTGTCGTTGGCAATCGCCAGGGCTTCAGCTTCGTCCTTGAAGGTGGTCACGCCCACCACCGGGCCGAAAATCTCCTCCTGGAACACGCGCATTGTGTTGTTGCCCTTGAGCAGCGTCGGCTGGATGTAGTAGCCGGTGGACAGATCGCCTTCCAGGCGCTCCGCCGCGCCGCCGGTCAAGAGCACCGCCCCCTCCTCCTGAGCAATCTTCAGGTACGAAAGAATCTTGTCGTATTGCTGCTCCGAGGCCTGGGCGCCGACCATGGTCTCGGTGTCCAGAGGATCGCCACGCTTGATCTTGCCGATCTTCTGCATCACGACCGCCATGAACGCGTCGTAGATCGATTCCTGGATCAAGGCACGCGACGGGCAGGTGCAGACCTCGCCCTGGTTGAAAAAAGCCAGCACCAGGCCTTCAGCGGCCTTTTCGATAAACTGCGGCTCGGCCTGCATGATGTCTTCGAAGAAGATATTCGGCGACTTGCCACCCAGCTCCACCGTACTGGGAATGATGTTCTCGGCCGCGCACTTCATGATGTGCGCGCCCACCGGCGTGGAGCCGGTGAATGCGATCTTGGCGATACGCTTGCTGGTGGCCAGGGCCTCGCCGGCTTCACGGCCAAAACCATGGACGATATTCAAGACACCCGGTGGCAGCAGGTCGTTGATCAGCTCGGCGAAGACCATGATCGACAGCGGCGTTTGTTCGGCCGGTTTCAGCACCACGCAGTTGCCCGCCGCCAGCGCAGGCGCCAGCTTCCAGGCCGCCATCAACAGCGGGAAGTTCCACGGAATGATTTGCCCCACCACGCCCAGGGGTTCATGGAAATGGTAAGCCGTGGTCAGTTCGTTGATCTCTGCGGCGCCGCCTTCCTGGGCACGGATGCAACCGGCGAAATAACGGAAGTGGTCGGCCGCCAGCGGAACGTCGGCATTCAGGGTTTCGCGCACGGCCTTGCCGTTGTCCCAGGTTTCGGTAACGGCCAGCACTTCAAGATGTTGTTCAATGCGGTCGGCAATGTTCAACAGGACCCGCGAGCGATCCTGTGCCGAGGTCTTGCCCCAGGCATCGGCCGCCCCATGGGCGGCGTCCAGCGCGAGTTCGATATCAGCGGCGGTGGAACGGGGGAACTGGGCAATCACGTCACCGTTGATCGGCGAGGTATTGGTGAAGTATTCGCCATGGACCGGCGCGATAAACTCACCGCCGATGTAATTGCCATAGCGCGATTTGAAAGAAACGACAGCGCCTGGGGTTCCGGGGGGTGCGTAAATCATGATTGAGGCCTCTTTGCGGGTCATTGTCTGGGGGTCGCACACGCGATGAACAGATGCTAGAGAGCCCGCGCCGCCAAACGAATACGCCCTTGGCAGGGGTCACCTTGTCATTTAGTCGTAATTTGGCCCTTCTGGAAAACCGCAAACGCGCAACGCTTCGTACTTTAGTAGGGGTTTACCTGACTATCGTCGCATTCACAAAGCAGGGGGAGTGGCATGTAATGCCGCCATTACAAGAAAGGAATCGCCCTTATGCCGCCTACCCCGGACTTCGTACCCTGAGCCCTTTCCCTGAACAACAGAAATGCCCCGCCACCACACCGCAATCAAAAATAAACAGGTGCAAGGCCATGTACAAAATTCTAATTGCCGATGATCACCCGCTGTTTCGTGAAGCCATCGCCAATGTGATCAGCGACGGTTTTCCGGGCTGCGAAGTGATGGAAACCGCCGACCTGGAGAGCGCGCTGGCACTGACTCAGCGCCATGACGACTTCGACCTGATTCTGCTCGACCTGAATATGCCTGGCATGCACGGCCTCAATGGCCTGATCAATCTGCGCAACGAGGCGCCCACCATCCCGGTGGTGATCGTGTCCGCCGAACAAGACAAGCAGATTGTGCTGCAAGCCATCATGTACGGTGCGGTGGGCTTTATTACCAAGTCGTCGCCACGGGCGCAGATGACTGACGCCATCGAGCAGATCCTCAACGGCAATGTCTATCTGCCTCCGGATATCATCCACTCGCCAAAGGCCGACACCCGGCGCAGCATGAACAGCGCCCCCGGCTTTGCGCCTGAGTTACTCCAATCGCTGACCCGCAAGCAATTGCTGGTCCTGGAACGTATGACCAAGGGCGAGTCGAACAAACAGATCGGCTACACCCTGGAAATCGCCGAGACCACGGTCAAGGCGCACGTCTCGGCCATCCTGCGCAAGCTCAACGTGCATAACCGGGTCCAGGCGATTCTCAGCGCCGGGGATATCGATTTCACCGCCTACCTGCGGCGCTGAGTGGGTCAACCCACCGACTCCTTGCCCAGCAGATGACTGATGGCAGTCTTGAGCTTCATCGGCCGCACCGGTTTGTGCATCAAGGTGTGGCCCAGCTCACGCATTTGCAGCTTCAGTTCATTGCTGTAGTTGGCCGTGATCATCAGCGCCGGCAAGGGCAAGCCACGTCGGGCGTTGATCGTGGCCACGACATCGACACCGTTCTGTTCATGGTCCAGGTGATAATCGGCAATCAACAGGTCGGCGTCGCCATGATAGTTGTCCACTTGCCGCGCCAGGTCCTGTTCGCACAGCGCGGTGACAACCTCGCAGCCCCAGCTTTCCAGGAGCGTGCGCATCCCCGCGCAAATCGTCGCATCATTGTCCAGCACCCAGATCCGTGCCCCGCGCAACCTTTCGAGCATGGGCCCCGTCATGGGTAGCTGGGTCTGTGGCTTGGGCGCGCAGAGGGTCAGCGGCACTTCGACAGCGAACATCGAGCCTTTGCCGGGGGTCGAGCGGACGCTGATCTTGTGCCCGAGGATCCCGGCGATTTTTTCGACAATGGCCAACCCGAGACCCAGCCCGCGATCCTGATGGGGTCGTTGCACGTCGCCGCGTTTGAACTCCTGGAAAATTTCCTCCAGTTTGTTCTCGGCAATCCCGATACCGGTATCCCAGACCTCGATGGACAGACAATGGCGATGCCGACGACAACCCAATACCACGCGGCCAGTGGTGGTGTAGCGGATGGCGTTGCTCAGCAGGTTGCGCAGAATCCGCGCGAGCAACTGGATATCGCTGCGCACCAGCGCCGAACACGGCACGAACGCCAGGCGCAAGCCCTCGCTGGCAGCCGCTTGCGCGAACTCGACCGCCAGGTTTTCCAGCAGTTCGCTCAGGGCAAACGGCGCGATATCGGCCTTGATTACCCCGGCATCCAGCTTGGAGATATCCACCAGCGTGCCGAGCAGATTCTCCACGTCTTCCAGCGAATTGCTGACATTACGCACCAGGGTTGCGTTGGCCTCCGGTTCGCGGCGCTCCAACAAGGCACTGGTAAACAGGCGTGCGGCATTGAGCGGCTGAAGCAGATCATGGCTGACGGCGGCCAGAAACTTGGTTTTCGACAGGTTGGCCTGCTCGGCTTCGAGCTTGGCTTCACGCAGGCGCGACTCGACCCGACTGCGCTCGTCGATCTCACGCAGCAACTGGCTGTTCAGGGTGGTCAACTCGGTGGTGCGCTCGCGGACTCGCTGCTCGAGGTTCTGATAAGCCTGGTGCAACGCTTCGGCGGTACGGCGACGTTCGGTGATATCGCGGATCAAGACAAAAATGCCGATCACTTCACCATTGGCCAAGCGATTGGGCACATAGGAGCGCAGCATGTAGCGCTCCTGATTGTTGATGTTGATCTCAGGGCATTCGAAGGTCACGCTTTCCCCCGCAAGGGCGCGTTCGACATAGGTTTCCAGGCGCTGGTAATGCTCTTCGCTGTGGACCTCGCGCAGGCTCTGTCCGAGCATCACGCCACGCGGCCAGCAGTACCACTGTTCATAGACCTTGTTGGTGAACTCATAGACCAGGTCGGCGTTCAGGTAGGCAATGAGCGCCGGCACATGGTCGGTGATCAGGCGGATCCAGCGCTCGCTCTCGCTGAGGGCTTCAGCATGCTGGTAGCGTTCGGTGATGTCCGTGAAGGTGTTGACGAAACCGCCGGTGGGTAAGGGATGCGTGCGAATTTCCAGCACCCGGCCATCGTCCAGCCGCTGCTCCCGTTCATGGATCACCCGGCCGTTGGCGTCGCGGCTGTCCGGCGTCAACAGCTCCAGTTCGCTGTCGGCGATGACCTCGGAAAACAGCCTGTGCGCGGCAACCGGCGCCAGCCCGCTCAGCTCCAGGAAACGCCGATTCCACAGTTCCAGGATGCCCTCGGCGTTGACCATCGCGACACCCTGGGACAGGTTGTCGACGGCCCGTTGCAGCAGGTGCGACTTCTGCGCGACGGCTTGCTCGCGGCGCATGGTTTCGCTGAGTTTGACGTCCGTGATGTCGGTAAACAGGATCACCCGGCCACCCTCGCGGGTCGGCCGCTCGCTGACCTGTAGCCAGCGACCATCATTCAGACGGTACAGCAGGTGTGCGCCGGCGCTGTGCCGTGGCTCTTCACTGAACAGCCCGGTACTGGCCAGCAGCCGCTTGACCTCGGTCAAGCGCATGCCCGCGATGATCCGTACCCGGCTGTTGGCCCAGAACGCCTTGAAGCGACTGTTGAACAGCACGATGCGCTGGTCTTCATCGAACAGCACGAACGCATCGGAAATACTTTCAATGGCATCGACCAGATGTTGATGGGCCGTTTCCGCCCGCAGGCGTGCGTCACTGAGCAGATGATTGCTGGCCTTGAGCTCGGCCATGGCCTGGTTCAACGCATCGGTACGTTCCCTGACCTGCTCGGCCAGGACCACCGAATGCTGAAAGGCCGCATAGGAATCATTGCCACGGGCGGTCCCGGACTCGACCCGCTCGATCAGCGCCGTATTGATCCGCCGCAGCTTGTGATTGTCCCGCCGCAGTTGTTCGATCTGCTCAAGCAGCTCAGCGGGAGATGGCTGCACGGTTGCGTCCAATGGCGACACCGGTAAAGGTCTGGTTGATATGCATGCCATTGAACTGCTCTCCGTAGGTGTTGAAACCTATCACCCGCTGCTCGCGCAGGAAGGCGCCGATCTGCTGGACACTGCCATCGTCTTCCAGCTCCAGGCGCCGCAGGAAACAATCGCAGCCGATGGTCAGCAACAACGGCCCCAGGCGCTCCCGCAAGCCGTCGAATAGCGTCTGCAGGTTCGGCAGCAAGGGGCCGGGCGTCATCGCCGTGAGCACGATGCCGTTCTCCACCGCACAGTAAAAGCTCAGGCTCAGGTCAGGATTGACCTGTTGAATGGCCCTGACGTAGTACTGATCGTTGATACGAACCGCCAGCGGGTGAGCGGCAAAAACCTGGTGATTGAGTTGTGCCACGGGCACCCCGATGATCTGCGCGTATTCCTCGGCCGCAGGCTCGGCATTGAGTTCGTAGACCCGGCGCATGCCGCTGTCGGCGCGGGTGACCACCAGCTTTTCCGCACGCGGCAGAATGTGGTGCGTGGTGAACACTTCGAAGTCCAACCAGGTATTGACCAACAGCACCACGGCCGCGCCGCTGTGGAATTCGCCGCCGAAGTACACATGGGTATGGGTCAGGTAGTTATCGTCTCCGGCAGAGCCGCCAAAGTGCGGGATATCGCCCAAGGCGGCGCTCAGCGCGGCAAGGACCGTTTCCTCGCGGCTGGACAGGCCGTCGAGCAGTGTCAGGGCAAAACTGTTGCCCTTGATCGGCGCCAGGCTGTTGCTGCGACAGCCGCCGACCAGTCGCTCGACCATTTGCTGGGCGTCGATCAGGCTGAAACGTTCCAATTCGTCGATCAGCTCGGCGGCAATGGAGAAATGCCGATGATCAAAACCCACCGCGGTCACACAGCCTCGGCCATAGCCCTGCGGGGTAATTTCCCCGGCGCTGGTACAGCCCACCACGCGAATGCCGCCAAAGCTCTGCTGCAATGCGCTGCCCAGGGCGCGCAAATCGTATTCGACCGAACAAAAGAACAGCACAAACCCCAAGTACGGGTGCAATAGCTGCCGCGCCAGCTCCTGGGCCACCTCTTGCGCCTCGGTTGCCATCGACATCGCGCTGATTATGCCGTCTGTTTGGGTCTGTCCCATGGTCGCCTTCCGCAAAGTGCGCTGTCTGATCCTTCAGTCTACGAAGACTGGACCCGGGTCCGTATCCTACTTCGGTAGGGGGTCCCCCCTGCGATGGGAGGAAGCCGCGTGCCATTACGACCAAAGACCCCCCTTGCGAGGACTAAAGGACCATTTAACCGTGATGCCATCGTTCCTAGGATGGGTGCGTCTTGATGAATGCACCACCGGCCGTTCAGGCCAATAATCACAATAACGAGGGCTAGTCATGAGCAGCACGTTCTTCATTCCGTCCGTAAACATGATGGGCATCGGCAGTCTCGATGAAGCCATGGTCGCCATTCGCAAATATGGCTTTCGTCACGCGCTGATCGTCACCGACGCCGGGCTGGCAAAAGCTGGCGTCGCGGACAAGGTCGCCAAACTACTGGCGACACAGGACATCCAGGCGACGATATTTGATGGGGCCAAGCCGAATCCGACTGTGAGCAACGTCGAAAAAGGTCTTGAGCAACTCAAGCTCAGCGGCGCCGACTTCATCATCTCCCTCGGCGGCGGCTCGCCCCATGACTGCGCCAAGGGCATCGCCTTGTGTGCGACCAATGGCGGGCATATCAGTGACTACGAAGGCGTCGATCAGTCCGCCAAACCACAAATGCCACTGGTTGCCATCAATACCACGGCGGGCACCGCCAGCGAGATGACCCGCTTTTGCATCATCACCGACGAAACCCGCCACGTGAAAATGGCCATCGTCGACCGTAACGTGACGCCACTGCTGTCGGTCAACGATCCGTCATTGATGGCCGCCATGCCCAAAGGCCTGACTGCCGCCACCGGCATGGACGCGTTGACCCACGCCATCGAAGCCTATGTTTCCACCGCGGCCACGCCCATCACCGATGCCTGCGCGCTCAAGGCCGTGGAGCTGATCTCCGCCAACCTGCGCAATGCGGTCGCCAACGGCGGCGACATGCAGGCGCGGGAGAATATGGCCTACGCGCAGTTCCTGGCCGGGATGGCGTTCAACAACGCCTCCCTGGGCTACGTGCACGCCATGGCCCACCAACTGGGTGGCTTCTATGACCTGCCCCACGGTGTTTGCAACGCGATATTGCTGCCCCACGTCGAGAGCTTCAACGCCAGCGTTTCCCAGGCTCGCCTGACGGACGTCGCCAGGGCGATGGGGATCGATACCCAGCATCTTGACCACGAGCAAGGCGCGGTCGCGGCCATTGCCGGCATCCGTAAATTGTCTTTGGACGTTGGCATTCCAGGCGGCCTGACTGAATTGGGGGTCAAGGTGGAGGACATTCCAACATTGGCGGCCAATGCCATGAAAGACGCCTGCGGCTTCACCAACCCGCGGACGGCGGAACAGGCGCAAATCGAAGAGATTTTCCACGCGGCGATGTGATTGCAACACGATGAGCGCCAGGAACCTGACCGGGCTCCTGGCGCCCACGTTCGATCAGGGCTCAGCGCCCCGCCCCTGCCCGGCCAGCGCGATAAACCGAGAGGCCGTAGAACGCCAGCGCCAGGCCTGCTAACACGCCCCCCACCACGCCGACATAGGCAAACCCGAGTTGCCGCCCCACCCAACTGCCCACCAGTGCCCCGCCACCGATCCCGATGTTGTAGATCCCCGAGAACAGAGCCATCGCCACATCGGTTGCGTCCGGCGCCAGCACCAGCACCTTCGATTGCAGCGACAGCCCGAAGCACATGATCGCCATGCCCCAGAACACGCTGAGTATCCCCAGCGTCGAAACCCCGCCACTCAACGGCAACAGCAACGCCAGGCACAGCACCAGCAACGCCGTGGCCGCCAGCAGAAAGCGCTGTGGGTGCTGCCGATTGAATCGACTGAACAGCAGCGAGCCGAAAATCCCCGCGCCACCGAACAGCAGCAGGATCAGGGTCACCACCTCGCCACTCATGCCGGCCACGGTTTTGATGAACGGTTCGATATAGCTATAGGCCGTGAACTGAGCCGTGATCACCGTCGCCGTCAGGCCGTAGACCGCCACCAGTGCGGGGCGTTTGAACAGTATGGGCAGGCTTCTCAGGGAGCCTGAGTTCTGGCTCGGCAGCAACGGCAGGCTTCTGCCCAGCCAGAGCACCAGGGCGCCGGCCATCAACGCAATCACCAGAAAGGTGGTGCGCCAGCCCATGGCTTCGCCGAGCAGACGGCCCAGCGGAATCCCCAGCACCAAGGCCATGGATGTCCCGGTCGCCAGCAGGCCCAGCGCCTGCACCTGCTTGCCCTTCGGCGCCACCCGCACCGCGAGGGACGCGGTGATGGACCAGAACAGCGCATGGGACAAGGCGATGCCGATCCGGCTCACCAGCAGGACACCAAAGCTTGCGGCCAGGCTGGACAGCACATGGCTGACAATGAACAGGCCGAACAGCACCATCAGCAGTTTGCGTCGTTCGACGTTGCGGGTGAGCAGCATCACCGGCAGCGAGGTCAGGGACACCACCCAGGCATAGATCGTCAGCATCAGCCCGACCTGCGCGCTCGACAGGTCGAAGCTGTCGCCAATGGCACTCAACAGGCCGACCGGCACGAATTCGGTGGTGTTGAAGACAAAGGCCGCCAACGCCAGCGCAATGACCGGTTGCCAGTTGTCGGGGGTTTCTGTGGTGGGGCTGCTACTCATTTAAAAATCCGTCATACGCTATCGAAGAGCCACTGGCTGGTGGTTCAGGGGCCGGGCAGCCAAAAGAAAAGCCGGTCGAGGTGAAATGGGTGGCTGACACGATGCAAGTATCGCTCCTTGGAGGGGATTCATCGCTGAAAGTTGCTGGCCTTGTCGAGCGCTCTTACCCACAAATAAAAACGCCGCTCAAAGAGCGGCGTTCTTGCGCATGGAACAGGGAACGAGACTCACACTACCGTGGAGGTCTCAGGCCTTGCCGTTCCAGGGGCGGTCTCCGTGTTCGTCCTTGATACGGGTCGGCAGGCCCATCACGTCCAGTGCCTTGAGGAACGGCTCAGCCGGCAGTTCCTCGACGTTAGCCATGCGTTGCACGTCCCACTCGCCGCGAGCGACCAGCAAGGCGGCCGCCACCGGTGGCACGCCCGCGGTATAGGAAATGCCCTGGCTGTCGGTTTCGGCGTAGGCTTCCTCGTGGTCCGCCACGTTGTAGATAAACACTTCACGCGGCTGGCCGTCCTTGGTGCCCTTGACCAGGTCGCCAATGCAGGTCTTGCCGGTATAGCCGGGTGCCAGCGAACTTGGGTCAGGGAGCACGGCCTTGACCACTTTCAGCGGCACCACTTCCAGGCCTTCGGCGGTCTTGACCGGTTGCTCGGAGAGCAGGCCAAGGTTCCTGAGCACCGTGAACACATTGATGTAGTGCTCGCCAAAGCTCATCCAGAAACGCACATTGGGCACGCCGAGATTCTTCGACAGCGAGTGCACTTCATCGTGGCCGGTCAGGTACAGGTTCTGCGCCCCGACCACTGGCAGGTCGTCAGTGCGCTTGACTTCGAACATGGTGTTGCTGGTCCACTGGCTGTTCTGCCAGCTCCACACCTGCCCGGTGAATTCGCGGAAATTGATTTCCGGATCAAAATTGGTGGCGAAATACTTGCCATGGGAACCGGCATTGACGTCAAGGATGTCGATCGAGTCAATGCTGTCAAAATACTGTTGCTGCGCCAATGCGGCATAGGCATTGACCACACCCGGATCGAAGCCCACACCGAGAATGGCAGTGATGTTCTTCTGCTTGCATTCCTCGAGGTGCTTCCACTCGTAGTTGCCATACCAGGGCGGCGTCTCGCAGACTTTGCCCGGCTCTTCATGAATGGCGGTGTCCAGATAGGCCACGCCGGTATCGATGCAGGCACGCAGCACCGACATGTTCAGGAAGGACGAACCGACGTTGATGACGATCTGCGATTCGGTTTCGCGGATCAACGCCTTCGTCGCTTCGACATCCAGGGCGTTCAACGAGAAGGCCTGGATATCGGCGGGCACCTTGAGGCTGCCCTTGGCTTTGACGCTGTCGATGATGGCCTGGCATTTGGAGATGTTGCGCGACGCGATAGCAATACGACCGAGTTCGTCGTTGTGCTGCGCGCACTTGTGGGCCACCACCTTGGCGACACCTCCTGCACCAATGATAAGTACGTTCTTCTTCAATTATCTATTTCTCTTTATCTGCCAGCTTAGGAAAGGCTGGACATGTAGTCGTTGTAACCAAACTCACGAACCACCTCGACACTTCCGTCGAGTTGCTTCACCACGATGGACGGCATTTTCAGGCCGTTGAACCAATTTTTCTTGACCATTGTGTAACCTGCTGCGTCAACAAACGACAGCCGATCGCCGATGGTCAGTGGGCGATCAAATTGATACTCGCCGAAAATGTCTCCGGCCAGGCAGGATTTGCCGCACACCATGAACGTGTGTTCGCCCGCGCTGGGGGCCAGCTTGGCATTCAGGCGATAGATCAGCAGATCGAGCATGTGCGCTTCGATGGAGCTGTCCACGACCGCCAGGTGCTTGCCGTTGTAGAGGGTGTCGAGCACGGTGACTTCCAGCGAGGCGCTCTGGGTGATGGCCGCTTCGCCCGGCTCCAGGTAAACCTGCACGGCGTATTTTTCCGAGAAGGCCTTGAGGCGCGCGCAAAAGGCGTCCAGCGCGTAGCCTTCACCGGTGAAATGGATACCGCCGCCGAGGCTGACCCACTCGACCTTGTGCAACAGATGGCCAAAGCGCTCTTCGATGGTGCACAGCATCTGGTCGAACAGGTTGAAGTCGCCGTTCTCGCAGTTGTTGTGGAACATGAAGCCGGAGATCTGCTCGATGACCTGCTCGATCTTGGCCGGGTCCCACTCGCCCAGGCGGCTGAATGGCCGCGCCGGGTCGGCCAGCAGGTAATCCGAGCTGCTCACCTGCGGGTTGACCCGCAGACCGCGGACCTTGCCAGCGGAGGCTTCGGTGTAGCGCTGCAACTGGCTGATGGAGTTGAAGATGATCTTGTCGCAGTTTTCGAGCATCTCCTCGATTTCGTCATCGGCCCAGGCCACGCTGTAGGCGTGGGTCTCGCCGGCGAACTTCTGCCGACCGAGCTTGAGCTCGTAGAGCGAGGACGAGGTGGTGCCGTCCATGTATTGCTGCATCAGGTCAAACACCGACCAGGTGGCAAAGCACTTGAGTGCCAGCAGGGCCTTGGCCCCGGACTGTTCGCGCACGTAAGCGATCTTCTGCAGGTTCACCAGCAGCTTTTGTTTGTCGATGAGGTAGTACGGCGTCTTGATCATTTCAAGGCCTCCGACATGGCCAGTCAAAAAAGGATGCGCATTGTGCCTTCACTGACTACAGATCGAAAGAGCAGAAAGCTCAAGTTGCTGAGTTGGGCTGAACTGGACATGGGGACTGCCTGAAAATTCCTATACTGACAGTGGGGCTGGATTTGTAGTCCCTTTCCCCGCTCCGCACCTCTGCCATGGGCGCTCCGGTCGCCAACCGTCCTGACGCGCCAAGCCTGTTATGTCGGAATGAGCCCCGCCTCCCGGTAGCTCTGAACCAGTTCGTCGAATAAACCGATATCCACGCGCGTTCGGGCAATCAATTGAGCGCCAGCAACCGCGGTGTAAATGGCCCGGGCACGCCGCTCGCACACTTCAACGCCTGCAAGGCCGGTATCAGAGAGTACTTTCGCCAGCCACGCCACATTGATGTCGGCAAACGCCAGCACTTCACGCTTCACTTCCTCGGGCAGGTCCTGGTATTCCGCGGCCATGAAGCTGGACAGACACAGCCTGTTTCCGCCCTCGAGTGAGCTTCGGAAGATCGTCGGGTACACCTGCAGGCAGCTGATCGGCTCAGGGTTTGCCCCGCGTATGTCCTCCAGAACACTGGCGGTGTCTTCCCAGTAGCGTCTGGCGACGGCAGCGCCGAGGTCGGCCTTGCTCGAGAAATGGTAATAGATGCTCGCATTCTTGATCCCCACTGCATCAGCGATGGTTCGGAAATTGATCCCACTGTAGCCGTGGATCTGAGCCGCTCCCTTGGCCGCTTCCAATATGGCTTCCCGGGCGTTTTCGCTCACGTTTTCATTCCTCGATGCTTTGATTCATGGGGTCATTGAGCCCGATGTTACTCGCACACGTCGCTACCTGCCAACTGACAGGTAGTTGTTGACAACGCAGAACCAAGCGCTCAACCTCTACCTACCATTTGACAGGCAGGTAGATAAATCATGACTTTCCAGCAACCGCACGACGTGTCCGAATCCCCAACGATGAAAATCTACGACTGGTACAACGGCCCCTACCCGGCGCGTGTCCGTATCGCGTTAGCCGAGAAAGGACTGCTGTCCCGGATCGAGTTTGTACCGGTCAATCTATGGGCAGGCGAGCACAAGAAACCCGAGTTCCTGGCCCTCAATTACTCGGGAACACTGCCCGTCCTGGAGCTGGGCGACGGCACGCTCATTGCCGAGTGCACCGCCATCACCCAGTACCTTGATGCACTGGAAGGCGCCCCTACGCTCACGGGTAAAACCCCCACCGAGAAAGGTCTCATCCATATGATGACCAAGCGTGCGGAAATCGAATTTCTAGACGCTGTCAGTGTGTATTTCCATCACGCAACGCCCGGGCTTGGGCCGGACGTCGAGCTGTCTCAGAACCCTGAATGGGGTGAGCGGATGCGGGACAAGGCAGTCAGGGGGATGCACTATTTCAACAGTGTCCTGAAAGGTCAGCCTTTTGTTGCAGGTAATGAATTCTCGATGGCCGATATTGCGCTGCTGGGCGGCATGATTTTCGCCTCGCTGGTGAAACTGCCGATACCTGATGAATGTGAAGCATTGGCCGCCTGGCAGGCCAGGATGCACGAGCGATCGAGCGTGCAGCAATGGCGCGCGATGGTGAAACGAGGCGAGCCGAAAAGCTGAGCGACATTCACGGTGGCGCGCCACGAATCGATACGTCGATAGGGCCAGCTGGCGCGGCTGAACAGGCGCCACGCAAGCAGGTGTCGATGGAGAACGGCACAAAGGCCGTCAGCGATCCAGCAGTGCGATCTGATGGGCCGAGGGTGTCATTGGCCCGGCAGCGCCAGGCTGTTGAGAAAGCCTGCGACCAGCGCGTTGAACACCTCGCCTTGATCATCGTGCACATAGTGACTCGCGTCGGCGACCTCCACCGTCCGAATGTGCGGGTTGCTGGCGCTCATGAGCTGCAGCATCGCGGGCGGCAGGAAGTCCGAGCGGCCACCGCGAATGAACAGGGTCGGGCAATCCAACGCGCGCACCGCCGGCCACAGGTCCGTCGGTTCGATACTCAGGCGCGCCTCGGCAATACCCTGCTGATCATGGCGCCAGGTGATCACGCCGTCGCGCGCCTTCATCGAATGCGCGAGCCTTGACGCCAGGCCCTGCTCCGACAACCCCGGGCGTGAAGCCTGCCAGAAGGCGCGAGCCGCGTCCCAGCTATCGAACTGCAACGGCGTCTGGCTCATCTCGCGACGAATGCGCGCGGCACCATCGCCCTGGCTTGAGGAGCCGGGACCGATGTCTTCGATCATCAAGCCCATCAGCCGTCCCGGGTTCTGCCGCGCATATTCAAGGGCGTTGGCGCCGCCTAATGAGTGCCCCAGTAATACAAACCGCGACAAGCCGAGATGAGCGACAAAGTCCTCGAGGTCCTCGACATACGACTGTGTGTGATAACTGTCGGGCGCGGCCCAGTCACTCAACCCTCGACCGCGCTGGTCCAGGGCATGGATGCAATAGCCCGCCCCCAAGGACTGCACCAGCGACTCCCAGGTCTGTGCATAGGCGCGCAAGCCATGTAACAGCACCAGGGGCACGCCGGTCGATTCGCCCCAACGCAAAAAATGCAGGCGCAAGCCTGAGCGGTTGGTAAAGAAACAGCTGTCAGAAGGCATCGGTTTGTTCCTTTGTGCAGGGCTCCGGCCGATCTAGAAACGATCGAAGCGATAAGGGCTTGGGTCAATGATTGGCGTCTGCCCGCAGACAAGATCCGCCGCAAGCTGACCTGCCGCTGGCGACGTGCCAAAACCGTGCCCCGAGAAGCCGGTGGCCACGGTCAGCCCCGGAATCTGCGCGACCGGCCCAATGACCGGATTGGAATCCGGCGTGACGTCGATAGTGCCTGCCCAGGCCTGGGCGATCCGCGCCTGTGCAAAAATCGGCCAGGCCGCCATGAGGTTGTTCATCGCGTCGTTATTGAGCCGCGGGTTGGCGGCCGGGTCTTGCATCCTGACACGTTCGAACGGGCTGACGCTGTAGGCTCGCCAACGCCGGGCAAGCGCCAGGTCGTTGAGAAAAGGCTTGCCCAGCGAGACGTTGAGGACGCTGCGCTGCGCACGGAACTGCGGCATGTATTGCCTGGCGAGCAACAGGTGATCGAGGGTCAGGAAGGCATCCAGTTTGCCGCGCTGGGTGATGATGAAGCCGCCGTCCCTGTGCTTGCGAAACGAAAAGTCCGGCGCACCGACCGCAATCTGCGTCGGCCCCTCCATTGGCTGGGTACGTAGCACCGAGCAGGTCAAAGGCAAGGTCGGCAACGACACGCCGAGGTTGCCGAGAAAGCGTCGTGACCACATCCCCCCCGCAAGCAACACATGATCGCAGCGAATCTCACCTTTCTCCGTGACCACGCCACTGACGGCTCCGGCGGACATTTGCAGGGTACGCACCGCGCACTGCTCGATTATCACCACGCCCATGGACATGGCCGCCTTGGCAATGGCGCTGCTGGCCAGCGTCGGTTCGGCACGCGCATCGGACGGCGTGAAAATGCCGCCGGCCCAGTCCCCCACCCCGCCCGGCACCAGCGCGTCAATCTCGCGTTTGCTGAGCAACCGCGAATCCAGCGACAGATGCTCCACCGACTTGAGCCAGCCCTCATGCAGCGCCATCTGCGATGGAGTGCGGCCCACGAACATGATGCCTTCGCGCCGATACCCGACATCCGCCCCGACCCGCTCGGGCATCTGCGCCCACAAGCGATCCGCCGCGAGCGCCAGCGGGATGTCGGCCGCGTGGCGACTGGTCTTGCGTACCCAGCCCAGGTTGCGTGATGACTGCTCACCGGCGATCTGGCCTTTTTCCAGCACTACCACCGAAATATTGCGTTCGGCCAATGTCAGCGCAGCGGTCAGGCCGATAATCCCGCCGCCAATGATGACGACGGAAGTCGTGTAGGGAAGCACGGTGGAGGTTTTCACAGGCGCTATAGTCGGTGCCATATTCAAGACTCGGTAAGCGAATGAAGTCGACCGCGCCTGCGCACGGCCGCGTGGCGGTTACTGTGTCAGGCGAATGACTTCGACTTGCGCCTTCGACGCGTTGCGATACGCCGTCACTTCCAGTTCCACCTTGTAGACCGTCGAGCCCAGGGGCGGACAGGTGACGGTGCTGGCCGGGTCGATGCCGCGAAACTTTTCGCCGATCATGTTCATCACGGCGGGTACGTCCTTGGGGTCCTGGATGAACACCCGCGAACACACCACATCCGCCAGGCTCGCATCGACCGCGGCCAAGGCCGCTTCGATATTGGCGAATACCTGCTGCGTCTGCTCGAGGATGTCCTCCGGGATCAACTTGGTTTGCGGGTTGCGGCCGGCGGTGTTGGAGACGTAGATCCAATTGTCCACGACCACCAGGCGCGAGTAGCTGGCCTGGTCTTCAAACGGGGAGCCGGTCTTGAGCTTGGTGATTTTTGTCATGTCGAATGCCTTGTCAGAGTAGGAGTTGGGTGGCTTAACGCAGAACCGGGGTTTCCCACAGATTCAACGTGACGCCGATGCCTTTTTCGATGGCGTTGCGGTACACCACCGTGCCCCAGGCCACGTCTTCCACGGGCATGCCACCTACCGACATGATGATGATTTCTTCATCGTGCTTACGGCCTGGCGCGGCCCCGGCGATGATCTTGCCGATGTCCTCGACGTCTTCGAGGCGCATCTTGCCTTCGGCGATCATGTCCATGAAGCGCACACCAATCACCGGCACGCAGTGATGCGCGGGCTTGGGCAGTTCTTCAAACCAGGCTTGGTAGAGACCGGTGTTGTCCAGCACCTTGCGCACGTCAGGCTGCTCCATCCCCTCGTCAAGAGAGCAGGACGCCGGCATCGCCAGGAAGGCACCCGGCTTGACCCATTCGCGCTTCACAATTGGGTAGATCGAGGGGTCACCCACCTCGCCGGAGCTACAATAGGTAACAAGGTCCGAGTCACGGACCACCTGTTCAAGGGTGTCGACCACTTTTATCGTGGTGACCTGTGGGTAGGTTTCTTTTACCCAGGCGATAAAGTCATCGAGGCTCTTCTGGCCACGACCTTTGATCTTCAGCGTGTCGAGATGCGGGCATACCGCCATGAACGCCGCCAGCGTGGTCTTGCCCATCACACCCGGGCCTAACAAGCCGACCACCTTCGAGCCCTTGCGTGCCAGGTGACGCGCACCCACGCCGGGAATCGCACCGGTGCGGTACGCGGACAGCAGGTTGGCCGACATATGGGCCAAAGGCGCGCCGGTGTCGGGGTCGTTGAGGGTGAACATCAAAATGGAGCGCGGCAGGCCCTTTTCGCGGTTGGCGATATTGGAGCCGTACCACTTCACGCCAGCGGTGCAAAAGCTGCCGCCCAGGTAGGCGGGCATGGCCATCATGCGTCGATCGGCCGTGGGCTTGGGCATGTTCGGGAAGGGCGAATCCTGCGGGAAGATGACCATCGCGCCATGGGAGTCATTGTTCGGGCCGGCCATGCGGTAGTCGCCGGAGTACAGCAAGCCGAACATCTCCTCCATCGTATTCACGCACGCCAGCATGTCGGTCACGCCCGCACGGATCATGTCCTGCTCGGAGAGGTAGATGAAGTCGATTTTTGTATTTGTAGACATAGTTATTCTCGAACTGAAGGTGATATCGCTGCGGTAGGCGCAGCTCCACGCTGTCGATGTCGAGTATCAGGGGGCGGGTTTCGGCGGTATTGTAAATTTCGGACAAGCCCGATTGGGCGGCATGGATAAAGTTGGCGCAATTAATGCGTGAAAATCCTCGTATCGCTGCCCATCGAAGGTGCAACCATGATCAAACAGCGCGTGCCAACGCGTCGGCACCACACGGCGAACGAACAGCCCTGGTTCGTGCTCAACTCTTCACGGTATTCGGTCATCCCCTCCGAGCACCCGGCGATCTCGCATTTCTATGCCTTCGATGTGGCGCAATCGACCAATCTGCTGGCCGTGCCGGACGGTTGCGTGGACATTGTTTTCGACTGTGATGCAACACGCCCTACCGCCAGGATCTGTGGCACGCCGCTCGCCGCCCAGGCGGTCGAGTTGCACCAGAACCATCACTACTTTGGCGTGCGCTTTTCACCGGGAGTCATTCCCGGTTTCATCAATGTGCTGGCCGAGGAATTGACCGAGCGGGAACTCGACCTGCTGGAGGTCTCGGGATTTGCCCAGCGCATCTTCGAAAGTATCGTTCAGGCACCGCAGCTGGGCGAGCAAATGCGGCTGTTCAACGACTACCTTGCCCCGCGCCTGATGGGTAAAACCTCAACCCTTACGGCCATGGTCATTCAGCAGGCGCTGCGCCATCGCGGTGATATTCGGATTCGGCAACTGGAAGACCTCAGCGGTTACACCAGCCGCACGCTGCACCGACAATTCAGCCAGGACACTGGCCTGTCGCCCAAGACCTTTTGCCGAATCATCCGCTGCCAGGCCGCCCTGGAAACCCTCAATACCCAACAGGATGTATCGTTTTCGGAGCTGGCCCTCGACCTGGGCTTTTCCGATCAATCGCACTTCCTGCGTGACTTCAAGAAACTGGTCAGCACCACGCCGTGCGACTACCAACGCAAAATGGCGCAGAACGCCTATAGCGACCGGATCAGTTACGCCTGATCACATTGATGGACTTTTAGCGCACCGCCCTGAGCGTTTCGGACGGGGGCTCGCCAAACAACGCCCGGTAGTGCGCAGCAAAGTGGCTCAGATGAAAAAAGCCCATCGCCACTGCAATCTCACCGACGTTGTGGGTGCAGGCAGGGGTTGCGATCAAGCGACGTCGGACCGCATTGAGGCGCAGATTGCGCAGGTATTCGACAGGACGCATTCCGGTCACCGCCTGAAAACTGTTCTGCAGGGTCCGGCGGCTCACCCGCAGGTGTTCGCACAGGTCGAGAATACTCAGTGGTGTATCGCCACTGGCATCGATCAGCTCCTGGCAGCGCTTGACCAGGTAAGCACTCACGGCGAAATTACCGCGACGACAACGGACCTCATCGGTGGCGTGGCTGAACAAATCGAGGAACACGTCGAGCAGTTCGTCCTCCAGCATTTTCTCGGCCGTTGGGCTGATGGCGTCGGTCTGTTCCAGAAGGTGATGAAACAAGGGTTGAATACGCTGGCGTATTCGCAACAGCAAGCCGTCATCCACACAGAGCTGAGACGTGGTCTTCAAGCGCTTGAGCTGATCGCCGGACAATTCGAAGGCCGCCAGTCTGGCGAAGCGTACCGCATCGACGTTGAGCGCGAAGAAGTGCATGCCTTCTGGTGCGTGCAACACAAACTCCTCGGCGTCGCGCAACAGCACCACGCTGTGGGTGCCCACCTGTTGCCCCTGCACCACCGGCGTGCTACCCAAAGACATGGCTGCGCACAATCGACCTTTCGGCGCATAGCCGCGCTGCACCACACGTTTGTCCAGGATTTCCTGGAAAATCTGAAAGCGCTCGGCGGACAACTGCCGCAGCTCACTGGTCAGGCAGCCACGACCGAGTTGGTCATAGACTTGCCGCCAGCCCTGGATGGAGCCGGCGTGTTGTTGAGAGTCATTGAAGGTTCGAACTTCAGCGAGCATGGTCGTCGTTCCTCGGTGGCCCCGGTGTTTTTATCGGCCTGAAAGGGACTCAGTCATCCATGACGACAGCTAGCCTTCACACAGGGCGGTGTCCGCCGTGAAAACCAAAGCCAGTTCCATGCCAAACATATGCAGGCGGTACGTGCTGGGCTGGATATTCATCGGTGGCAACAGCGCCCCGGACAGCACGACCTGCCCGGCTTCCACACCTTGACCGTCGGCCAGCAAACGTCGAATCAGCCAGCACAGATTGGCCAGCGGGCGGTCCTCTCGGTCCCCGGTATCCCCGTAGCCGCAGAGCACACCTGCGCATTCCAGGCGATACGTCACGCCGGCGTGCTGTACAGGATCGAAAGGAATACGCGGACCGAGGCAATAAAGCCCCGCCGCGGCGTTGTCGGCAAGAAAGGCGCCCACGCCAAAATCCCAGCCCTGCCAACGGCAGTCGGCGATCTCGAACGCCGGCGCGACCTCGCCGATGGCGGCCAGGATATCCTCGTCGCGGTAGTCACCCGGCACCAGGCTACGCCCCAGGACAATCGCCATTTCGATCTCCAGCTTGGGCTGGATCAATCGCGAGAGCACCAGGGCCGTGTTCGGCTCGACCACCATGCAATCCGTGAGGCCGCCATACACCGGCTCGTCAAGGCCGAAGCGCTTTTGCGCGGCGCTGCCGGCGAGGGCGATCTTCCACCCGCTCAATTGCTCGCCGGCGGCCTGACGACGGTCCAGTGCCTGGCGCTGCAGCGCATACCCGGCAGACCGATCTATCGCCTCGGGGGCCAGTGGCGCAATGGCTTGCACCGTGCGCGTCGCCTGATGCAGCCGGTCAAGTAACGCGTTGCCGCTGTTCATGACAGTTGCTCGGCCAATTTGCGTAGTACACCTTCAAGCCGCTGCGGCGTGGTAATGGCGGCGACAAACCGATCCGGGCGCACCACCACGATGCAGTCGCGTACTTTGGAGAACCATTCGCCCAGGCGATTATCCACGTCCTCCACACTGATGGCGTCCGTGGCCGTCAATGGCTGGTGACGGCCTATCCCACTGCGCGAACGATTGACCTGAATAAAACGCGTGTCCCAGCGCGCCCAGTACGCCGCCATTTCCTCGCTGAGCTGCTCGCGCGGATTCACCCGATACCCCAGCACCGCATAGGAGTTGCCCAGCACTTCATCCAGGCGTCGACGCTGCCCCCGGGCGTCTTCGATAGACGGCTGCACAAACAACTGGCCGACCAGATCGTCCTCACGCAATTCGGCACGTTCATGATGGACCAGGCCCTTGGTAATGGTGGCCTTGGGTTTGAATTTGAACTCCAGCAGATGCGAGCGCAGGTCGTCGACGCTGTTCACCGCCTGGAACAGCCAGTCGCGCACGCCGGCCATCAACGGGTTGGTCAGCCCCAATACCGCGCCCATATTGTCGGCCAGGGCCACCAGTTCGGTGGCGTGCCCGCGGCGTTCCTGGTCGTAGCTGGCGAGGATCGAATGCGAGGCGCGCCCCTGGATGATTGCCGCCAGCTTCCAGGCGACGTTGGCCACGTCCCGCAGCCCGGAATTGAGGCCCTGCCCGGCCCAAGGTGGCGAAATATGCGCGGCATCCCCCACCAGCGCCACACGCCCTTGGACAAACCGCGCCGCGATCCTGGAATGGTGGGTATAGGCGCGGATGCGGATGATGTTCAACGGCTCGACCGCGTCGCCGATATGCCCACGGATCAAATCACGAATCGTGCTTTCCTCGCACATCTTCGCCTCATCTTCACCCTCCAGGAGCATGAACTCCCAGCGACGCTGCTGGTACGGCAGGTAGATGCACACGAAGGGCCGTTGCGGGTCGGCATGCAGTGCGGTGAAGGGGGCATCCAGGGTGTCGTTGGCCGTATCGACCACCATCCATTTGCGCGGGTGTGTCAGCCCCAGCAGCTCGATCCCGAGCTTTTTACGCACGGTGGAGCGTCCGCCGTCGGCGCCGATCACATAGTCGGCCCGCAGTTGATAAATCTCGCCCTGGGCATCGCGCACCTGCAATGTCACGCCCTGCCCGTCCTGCTCAAGTTCGAGCATTTCATGGCCTTGGCGCAACACCACGCTGGCGCGCTGCCCCAGGGTTTCGCGGAGCGTGCCTTCCAGCAACTGCTGCATGAAAATATTGCGCATTGGCCAGCCGTAATGGGCGGTACTCGGCTTGACCTCGGCGAAACACACACCGCGGGCATTGTAATAGCGCAGCGGTACATCGCAGATCATGTCGCGCACGGCCAGGTCGGCAATGCCGATGCCCTGCAGCACCCGCAGTGCTTCGTCATCCATGCCCACCGCGCGAGGGTAAGGCAGTATGCAGTCGGCAAGCTCAAGGACGACGCAGTCGATACCGTACATCCCCATATAGTGCGCGGCCGTGATCCCGTTGGGGCCACCGCCGACAATGACAACCTGGGTTTTCTCCTGCTTCATCGCTATTCACCGCTTTCTTGTTGTGGTTTTAATCCGGCGACGCAAAAGCCGTGCGCGGCGATCAGTGCAGCCCATCCAGGCCTTTGACGTCCGCCGCCTGCAGGCCCCCCAGCCGCGCGTGCAAACGCCCGCGCGTGGCGAAAGCCCAGATCACGATCACCTCATCCGGCGCGGGACCGTCACCAAACATCAACGACATGCTGTCGTAATGGGAGCGCACATACAGGGCATCCTTGTGGGCCAGCGGCACATCAATGGTCGAGCCCGGACCGCCGCGTTTGCCGGTGGACGGCACCCAGGATTTGCCGCCGCCCAGCGCCAGGCGTACCGGATCGGCGGCCGGGTTGGTCAGGAACGCGTTGCCGTGTTCATACTCGCCCTGACTGCCCACCAGGCAAGCTTTACCGTAGCTGACAATCTCCCGCGAGCCGGCCAGCGCCTGAATGCGACGACCGAACTCTTCGCCCAGCAGCGGCGACGGTTCCACCAACTCGGTCAGCGACTCGCTGTAGCGACCGGCATAGGGGTTGGCGATCACGGCGGCGACGGCATATTTGAACAACGGTTCGCCATCGGCCAACTGGCCACTTTCGTTGGCCAGGGTTTCTTCGACAAAGCTGTACCATTTGCGGATGTGATAGGTTGCAAAATTCGCGATTTTCATCAGGGTTGCCTCAAAGTGGGTCCAGTGGGTCTAGATTGAAATGTCGGCTCGGCGCGCCGGCGGCCTTGAACCGCGCCTTGCCACGCGCATCGTCGTGCTCGGTCTCAAGAAAGAACTCCATGCGATTGCCGTCAGGGTCGTTGAAGTACACGCCATGGCCGATTTCGTGGTCGGTGATCTTCACCACCTCGACCCCCTTGCCCAGCAACATGCCGTAGAGCTGTCGCAAGGTGGTCATGTCCCCGGCGATTTCCAATCCGTAGTGCTGCAACCCCAGCCCACCCTGATGGGCGCCAGGCTCTGCACGAATCAAGGCGATGTCGTGATGTTTGCCGCCAAACGCCATCATCACCCAGCTTTCGCCTCGGGCACTTTCATGCATGCCCAGGATGTCGGCGTACCAGCGTGCCGACACATCAGGGTCACTTACCCAGAGCGATAAGTGCGTACGAAGGATCTCGACTTTCATGGCGTGATACCTCAGTCTTTTTTGACGATGGATTGGTGCCCCGCCTTGATCTGCGCCACTGCGGGGGTCCAGAGCACATCGGCGATCTCACTGAATTCCCGCCACTGTTTCTGCCAGCCATCACCGCCACTCTCGGAGGTGAACAAGTGCCCATACTTGGTTCCCGCCACGATCTGTCGCGGGTTTGCCGGATTGAAGGCGATGGCCCAGACACAGGAGTTGGGTTGTTGCGGCAGTGGCAGCACTTCCCAGCTGAGCGCAGCATCATGGGAGACCAGGATCTTGCTGGTGGAGCCGGGCGTGCCATCGGAAATACTCAGGTACAGGTCGCTTTGCGTGCCCAACGGCGCGTTCATGGAACGCATGTAGTACAGGCCGAACGCTTCTCGACCGACAATGCCGGTCCAGGTCAACCCCTCATCCAGGCTGCGGTAGACGGCGTTGACGCAGACCACCACGATGACCTTCTGGCCATGATTGGGCAGTACCAGGATGTTGTGGACGTCCGAGTTGTAGTCCCACAGCAGCCGATCATCGACCCGCGTCCAGCTGTCACCCCCGTCACGGGAATGAAATAGCCCGCCTTCCTCAAGGCCGAACCACAGCTGGTTACGGTCCGTCGGGTCATAGGCGAAGGCCAGCAGGCGTGGGCGGCTGACCCCGTCGCAGAACTCCGGAATCTCCACCGGCGCACGATCCCAACTGAGACCCGCGTCCAGGGTCCGCCAGAGTACGGCGCGCGAAGGCGCACCGGTGCCGACGAAAATCCGTTGTGCGTCCTGCGGGTCGACGGCGACTTTCCACACCGTCTGCCCGTTGAACGGCGAGTCGACCCGCTGCCAATGGCCGCCGGTGTCGCGGCTGACGCACAAACCGACGTCCGTGCCGGCGTAGATCACCTCCGGCTCGCCGGGGTGCACGCTCAAGGATCGGGTGATGGCGTCGAACTCCAGGTCCTGCCCCAGGCCCAGGCGGTGCCAGGTACGGCCATCGTCGGCGCTGCGGATCACCGCTTGCCCTACGGTGGCCACCAAAAGGGTTCCGTTACTCATCGCTGTTGCTCCTCAGATGAAGATGCCACGGGTCAAGCCGCCGTCGATGCCGATGGATTCCCCGGTCACCGCAGCGGCCTTGGGCGACGCCAGGAAACCGATCAGCCAGCCCATCTCAATCGGTGCCAGGGTGCGACGAATCGGCGTCGCGTCGATGTAGCCCTGCTCGACCTGTTCCGCGGTCTTGCCCTGCTTGATCCCTTCGCGCTCGTACAGCTCGCGGATATGCGGGGTATCCACCACGCCGGGGTGAATCAGGTTGACCGTGATGCCCGAAGGGCCCAACTGGTCGGAGAGGGTTTTGGTCATATGGGCAATCGCCAGGTTGCGCATCCCCGAGAGGACTTTGCTGCTGCGCCCGGTGAGGCCGCCGATGTTGATGATGCGACCGAAGCCGGCAGCCTTCATATGCGGGGTAACGGCCTTGGCACAACGGAAGTAGCCGATCACTTTGGTGTTGAGGTCCGACAGCAACTCGTCGTCGCCGGCATGTTCGATGTCATTGCGCACCACGCCGGACGGCGCTGCGGCACCGTTGACCAGGATGTCGATACGACCGAAGTGTTTATGCGCGGCTTCGACCATGTCAGACACGGCCGACATCTGATTGGTGTCACAGTACAGCGGCAGTACTTCGTTGCCGGTCTGTGCGCTGATCTCTTCGGCAGCCTGTTGGAGAAACTCCATGCGGCGTGCGCAGATCACCACCTTGCACCCCTCCTCGGACAGAAAACGTGCGACTTCCTTGCCGATGCCCATACCGCCGCCGGTGACGATGGCCACGCGGCCTTTCAATTCCAGATCCATAGCATTTCCTCTTGTGATTATTCGGTTCAGGCCAGATCGACGAAGACGCTCTTGGTCTCGGTGTAGGCATCGATCACGTTTTTACCCATTTCCCGGCCCCAGCCGGATTGCTTGTAGCCGCCGAACGGCGACGCCGCATCGACCACGTTCCAGCAGTTGATCCAGACCGAGCCGGCCTTGAGCTGCGCCGCCACGCGGTGCGCCGAGCGCAAGTCGCGGGTCCACAGGCCCGCCGCGAGACCATAGGGAGAATCGTTGGCGCGCAGCACCAGGTCATCGATTTCGGTCCAGCTCATGACGGTCAGTACCGGGCCGAAGATCTCTTCGCGGGCAACACAGGCACGCTCGGCGCGATCGAGGAACACGCTGGGCGCAATGAAGTGACCGCGCTCCAGGTGGGCCGGACGGCCGCCACCGCAGATCAGTTCGGCGCCCTCCTCCTGACCGCGTTGCAGGTAGCCCTTGACCGTGCTCAATTGGCGGCCGGACACCAGCGGGCCCATGCTGCTGGCCGGGTCCAAGCCGTTACCGAGGACGTGGGCGGCGGCATGCCGCTGAAGTTCTTCCAGCACTTGATCAAGGACGCTCGCGTGCACATATAAACGCGAGGCGGCCGTGCACACTTGGCCCTGGTTGTAGAAGATGCCATCGGCGGCGCCTTTGGCGGCGCGCACGATATCGGCGTCCGGCAAGATGATGTTCGGCGACTTGCCCCCCAGCTCCAGCGAAACCTTTTTCATGTTGCGGGTGGCCGCTTGAGCGATCAGCCGGCCGACCTGGGTCGAGCCGGTAAAGGCGATCTTGTCCACGTCGGGATGCTGCGCCAGCGGCGCGCCCGTTTCCGCGCCCAGGCCGGTGATCAGGTTGACCACCCCCGGTGGAAACCCGGCGGTCTCGATCAACTGCACCAGTCGAATCGCCACCAACGGCGTTTGCTCGGCGGGCTTGAGCACCGCGACACAGCCCGTCGCCAGCGCGGGGCCAAGCTTCCACACGCACATGTTCAACGGGAAGTTCCACGGCACGATCAGCGCGCACACACCTACCGGCTCACGCAAGGTGTAGTTGAGCATCGGCGCACCGCTGGCCGGCGACACGGGCAGCGTGCTGCCTTCGATCTTGGTCGGCCAGCCGGCGAAGTAGCGAATGATGGTCGCCGCGCTGGCCGCTTCACCCCGAGCCGCCGAGAGGGGCTTGCCGTTCTCCAGCGTGATCAACTGCGCCAGCTCCTCGCGGTGCTGATCCAGCAGGTCCGCCAGCCGAAACAGCAGCAAACCGCGCTGGGCCGGTGACTGCAGCGCCCAGGCACCATTGAATGCCGCGCGGGCCGCCGCAACGGCGGCATCCACGTCGCGCGCGTCACCCTGGGCCACTTCCGCCAGGGTTTCTTCAGTCGCCGGGTTTTCCACGGCAAACCGCCGGCCAGCCGCGGCGTCCTGCCAACTGCCACCGATAAACAGGCGGCCAGGCCGGGAAAGAAAGTGTTGCACGGCAGGTAGCACTTCGAACTGTTTCATCATCGACTCCTTCACAGCGCCATTTCGATCAGGCAAGGACCGCCGTCGGCATTGGCATTGGCCAGCGCCCGTTGCAGTTCGGCATTGGTTCGCACCGTGCAGGCCGGCACGCCGTAGCCCTTGGCCAGGGCCTTCCAGTCAATCCGCGGGCTATCGAGTTCCGTCAGGCGCAGGGCTTCGGGCCCCATTTCGGTCATGCCGAAGCGGCGCAGTTCGTTCTGCAAAATCGCGTAGCGATGGTTGGCGGCAATCAGGATCACCACCGGTAACCGCTCACGGGCGATGCTCCACAGGGTTTGAATGGTGTACTGGGCGCTGCCGTCGGATTGCAGGCAAAACACGCGGTTGCCCCGCTCCGCCAAGGCGGCACCGAATCCCACCGGAATACCCTGGCCAATAGCACCACCGGTATTGGTCAAGACCCGATGCCGCGCGGCGCGGGCGGAGGCGGTAAAAAACGGATAGCCGCAGGTGCCGCCTTCCACGGAGACAATGCTGTCGTCCGGCAGCGATGCGGCCAACACCTGGCCGACGGACTGAGGTGTGAGCTCGAGATGGCCGGGTGGCAGTTCGATGCCCTGCGGCGTCGGCACGTAGGCCGGTGCATTGATGGCATCGGCCAGCGCCGTCAGCGCGCCGGCGACATCGTCGCCGACATCGGCCAACGCCAGCAGACGCTCACGCTCCGCGAGGCGCGACGGGATGCCTTCGTAGCCGAAATAACTGACGGGCTCCGGCACCCCGGCACACACGACCTGGTCGTACTGCTCGAGGATTTCAATGGCCACTTCCGGGAAATACGGCAGGCGGTCCAGGTCCGGCAAACCACCGCCACGGTAGCTGAGCCGTGGAAAGGTCTCGGCAAACAAGCGCACGCCAGGCAGTTGGGCCAGACGCCCCGCCGCTTCCAGCCCAGCGACCGACAAGCCCTCATCGCCGACGATAAACACCAGGCGCTGCCCATCACGCAATGCCTGCGCCACCGTCTCGACCCGGTCACCGGCAAACCGCCGAACCGGTGCCCGCATCGGCGCGAACACACCGTTGTGCGTCACAGCGCTGGCTTGCAGGTCCATGGGCAGAATCAGGCTGGCGATCTGCCCTTTGGCCTGCCAGGCCGCCCGCACCGCCTCCTGCAAATCCTCGCCGATACCCGACGCCGTGCGTGAGGTGCGCACCCAACCGGAGACGGTCCCGGCCAAGGCCTGGATATCACTGGCCAGCGGCGGATCGTAGTTGACATGCCATGACGCGTGATCGCCGATCACGTTGACGATGGGGGTATTGGCACGACGCGCGTTGTGCAGGTTGGCGATGCCGTTGGCAAACCCCGGGCCCAGGTGCGTCAGGGTCATCGCCGGCTTGCCGGCAATCCGGCCATACCCATCCGCTGCCCCCGTGCACACCCCTTCGAACAACGACAACACCGGCTTGAGTGCAGGTGCGCTGGCCATGGCCGCCACCAACGGAATTTCGGTGGTTCCGGGGTTGGCGAAGCAGTATTCGATACCGCTTGCCGCCGCCGCATTCACTATCAGTTGCGCACCATTCATTTTCAGCCCTCTTGCTTGAGCATTTGCAGTGATGAGATTTATCACACAAAAATATTCTACCAACAAGCAATTTATATATATTTATCTCGATTATTGAGATTTATACATATTTTTCAGGCAATTCGGCGCGCTCGAGATTGCGTTTTTCTTTCACTGAGGTAGTGTTGCGACAGCGCTTGGCGCTCCCGCAGGCTGCCTGGTCAACGCTGGAACGAAACACGTGCCGCCCCTTCTTTAGGAACGAAATGAGCAGTCTGAGCAAATTACTGAGTGTCCTGGACCTGTTCGGTCCACAGACGTTGAAGATCGACCCCGACACCATTGCCGAGCGCATGGGTCTGTCACGGGCAACCGTGTACCGTTACGTCAAGGATTTGTGCGAGGCCGGCCTGCTGACCCGCGTGGACGCCGGTAGTTATGGCCTGGGGCCGCGGGTCATCGAACTGGACTGGATGATGCGTCAGTACGATCCGATCCTTCTTGCCGGACGCGAGCTGATGCACGAGCTGTCCGCGCAAACGGGTCTGGCCGTGTTTGCGAGCGTTTTTTATGACGGTCGCATCATCAACACCTACATCGCCGAACCCACCGACACCTATCACTTTGCGTTCGGGCGCGGGCAACCGCTGCCGTTTTTTCGCGGCGCGCAATCCAAGGTATTGATCGCCTTTCAGAAAGGTCGTCGTTTGCAACGCTTGTTCGACGAACATATGGCCAACGACCCGGCCAGGCCTTATGACTGGCCAGACTTCTCCAAGGCGGTGAAAAAGATCCGCAAGGACGGTTACTGCCTGACCCATGATGAACTCAACCTGGGTCTGACCGGCATCGCCGCCCCCATCATCCAGGCGGACATCGACGAAGTGGTCGGCAGCCTCTCCGCCGTCGGCAGCACTCAGAGCTTCAAGCTGCTGCGCCAGGAAACAGTGATCGAAATGGTCGTGGAGACCACTCGGCGCATCGCCGAAAACATGCGTAATCAGTCGAGCAGCAGCGGGTCCTAGCCCATGGATCAACCAACGGTCTCTTGCCATGGACGCAGCGCAGGCGCGATCAGAACGGAACAGCCACCGTCAACTGGCTGTACAGGTTGGTGCCATTGCCGCCGACTTGATTGCCGCCCGTGGTTGAGTCCCGCCTGGGTTTGTAGAGTCCAATCAGTGGGGTAACAATCAAGTGCGGGTTCACCGCCCACTCGGCGTAGACATCCAGCTCACGGGCATTGAGGTTCAGCGCATTGCGGGTGCGCACCGTCTGGTAATCGAAGTACAGCGCGCCCAAGGTCAGGTTTTCCAGCGGGGTTGCCTTCAGCCCGACGTGCTGAATGCCGGTATTGCTGTTGAATGGGCCGGCGTAATTGCCGGCGACTTCACCCTGCAGCCAGGTGCCGTAGCCCATGCTCAAGCCGGTGAACAGCGAATCCCATTTCTGTGAATAGCGGGTATAGCGATAGGTCACCTTCGGCGCCCAGGCGGTATCGGCGAAGGTGTAGCCCGCTTCGCCGTACCAGGCTTGCTCCGGCCCGGCGTCCTTGTCCTGCCAGGCGTATTCGAACGCCAGGCTGACGTTCTTGATGCCCGCATCCCCTTCACCGCGCACGCTGTAGACGTTCATGCCTTTGCGCTGGCGCTGCAAGTCGCTGGCCCATTGATCATTCACGTCGATACCGTGTATCCAGGTCAGCCCCAGCGTACCCGGCTTGGTGGTGTAATCCAGCGTGCCGGCGGCCAGTTCGGTTTCAGCCTGGGCGCGGTTGTCGGACTTGAGCCACAGCAGGCTGCCGTGCAAGCTGTCTTGCCCACCCAGGCGCAAATACGCGGTTTGATCGAACGCATGCCGTGCCGCCAGGTAATAAGCGCCGCCACGGTTCATAGCACCATTGGCCGGCCCCTTGCCCAGGTTCGGCCCGTCATCGTTGATCAGGAATCCCCGGCCCAGCTTGACCACCTGGCGCCCGCCGGAAACATCGACGCCGTCCTTGCCCAATCCAGGAAACAGGTCGCCGGAGCGCCATCCCAGGTAGGCGTCCTCTGTCTTTGTTTTGCGCTCGCTACCCAGGGTATTGCCGGCCGGGTCGCCGTCGCCCCAGGTGGCGGAACTGACCAGGGCGAATGCCCCATAGGCGGTTCCCTTGTCCGCCAGGGCCTGGTCGCCACTCAACCCGTATTTGATAAAGCCTTCACGCCAGGTAGAGCCTCCTGGTGTGCCATTGTAGTTCTTGCGACTGTTGAACTGGCCGAACACCGCCGTCATGTCTGCGTTGAGGTGACGGCTCTCATCACTGTACAACTCATAGGCATGCACCTGGTTGATGGCGCAAAGCGCCAATGTGCTCACGAGCGTGCTACCGAAAACGGGGCGACGTGATGAATACCGCATGGCTCAAGCTCCTCGTGGTGCGCCTTTGAAGGATTTTTCTGGTATTGGTGCCACGTTCGCGACCAGGGCCGGCCTGCCGGACCCTTGCTCGCCAGTCACGCAATTGGCAGGCCGGTATTGCCCGGTCAATCGAGTTGTATCGAGTGCAGCCTTAAAGCTTGTGGCTGCCCAAGGCGAGAAACCGCTGTGGCGAGATCCTTCGCAGTCGCGCGGCGAGAACGACGCCGATGATCAGGGCCACGGGAATAATGGCGCAGAGGCCGTAGGACAGCAGCTGGCTGGCTCCGGTCAGTACATCGAAATGCACCACTGCCAGTACCAGCACGACCATCAACGCCAGGCACGAGAAACCGGGCAGGATGCACCCTCGCCAGAGCCCGACATCGAGTTCGGGATGACGTTGGAAGTAGACGCATACCGCAACGGAGGTCAGTGCCATCAGCAAGATGACGCAGAGGGTGGCGAGGTTGGAGAACCAGGCGAACAGTTGCAGGATCGGATCGGCATCCAAGGCCGCGAAAATCAATACCACCGCCGCGGCAATCAGGCTCTGCAACGCCGAGCCCATGTGCGGGCTCTGGTGCACCCGATGGGTGGTGCCCAACAGACTGTGCAACAGGCCGTCACGGCCGATGGCATAGAAATAACGCGCCGCGGCGTTGTGAAAGGCCAGCAGCCCGGCATAGATGCTCACCATGAACAACACGCGAATGATCTGGGTCAGATGAGGCCCGACGAAGTGATCGGACATGCCGTAGATAAACGTCGTGGGATCCTGCAGGGCCTGCAGCATCGGCACGATTTTGTCCGCGCCCACCCCCACCACCATCGACCACACCGACAGCGCGTAGAAACCGCCGATCAGCAGCACCGAGCTGTAGGTGGCAATCGGAATGGTACGTTGAGGATTTTTGGCTTCTTCACCGTAAATGGTGGTGGCCTCGAAGCCAATGAAAGCCGCGAAGCAAAACAACAGGCCGATGGACGGAGTACCGCCGAGCAAGTGGCTACGGTCGAACGCATCAAGGTTGATGCCGCTGTCACCGCCGGTTTTCAGGATAGCGAAATCCAGGATCAGGATCGCCAGGTACTCGGTGATCACCACCACCGACAGCACCCGCGCGGAAAGGTCAATCTTGCGATAGCCCAGAATCGCAACGCTCGCCATCGCTATCAGCGAGTAGGACCACCACGGCAATACCAGGCCGAATACGCTTGCCATGGTGCCGCTGACGACCCCACCGAACATGCCATACAGCCCGACCTGCAGAATGTTATAGGCAAACATCGCCAACACCCCGGCCGCACCACCCGCCAAGCCACCCAGGCCACGGGAGGTGAACGCATAAAAGCCGCCGGCATTGGTCAGATGCCGGGACATGGTGGTGTAACCCACCGAGAACGCCAGCAGCACCAGCAGGGTCAGGATCAACAACGCCGGGGTACCGGCGCCGTTGCCCAGCATGATGCCAATCGGGAAGCCACCGGCGATCACACTCAAGGGACTCGCCGCCGATACCACGAAGAAGATGATAAAGCCCACACCCAGGGCGCCACGCCTGAGCTCCGTGGAGCTGTTGACCGGGATAGATACACTCATTTTGTTGACCTTGTTGTATGAGGCAGTCGCTGTAGGGTGGGTCCGATCAAACGGCATCGGCACCGATTAGCGTTTTTGTTTTAGTTGCGCGCTGAATTTGATCCTATGCCCGCCCCTCGATCGCTCGCTATCCCAAATCGGTAGCATCCCAAGCGCCGCCCCAAAACAGGTCGAGGTTGCACGGTCAATCCCGCAGCTCTTGCCGATTCGGGATAGCCTCCCGACCTGCCATCCCCGCAACCTGGCATCACCCGCGCTATACCCGAATGCCGGCAAAGCCAATAAAAACGAGGGCTCGCTCCCCAGCCCATGATTGCCAACGTCCTGTATAGGAAGCCTCAGCCATGCGTCTAGCTCACCTCACCATCCAATGGCGAATCACACTGCTGAGCGGACTCTGCCTGCTGGCTGTGGTGGGAGCACTGATAGGCGCTTGCGCTTACCAGAATCAAACCAGTGCAAAGCTGCTCAAAGAGCAGAGCAGCCAGTTGCTCGAGCAGGCCGCGTTAGAGCACTTGCAGGCCCAGGCCGTTGCTCATGGCCAACAGGTGGAGCGCTTTTTCAACGAAACCGCGTTGTATGGCGAAGGGTTCGCGCAACAGGTTCTCCAACTGCGCGATCAAACGCTCAATGGACGTCTCACGGTTGCGCAGCTACGCGAAGCGCTGATCAGCACAGCCCGTGAAACACTGAAAAAGCGCGAAAAAGTACTCGGCCTATACGTCATCATGCTGCCTGACGCGCTGGCCGGCGCTGACGCTGACTGGCGCGGCCAACGCGCGCTGGCGGGTAATGAAACCGGCCGCTTTGCGCTGTATTGGTCGCAGAGCCAGCCGGGGCAGTTGGTGCAGGAGGTGCTGAGCGAGGCACAAATCGCCGCCAACACTGCACCAGCCGGCAGCGAACCGGAAAACGCCTGGTACACCTGCCCTCAGACACAAAAGCGGATTTGTGTGGTCGAGCCCTACACCATCGAAGTGGAAGGCCGAAAAGTCCTGATGAGCAGCATTTCCATCCCCCTGATCGTCAACGGCAAGGCCCTCGGCGTGGTTGGCATGGACATCAGCCTCGACACCTTGCAAAAGTTGGCCGCCAACCTCGGCCAGGACCTGTACCAAGGCAACAGCGAAGTGACCATTCTGTCGTCCTCGGGTCAAGTGGCGGGACGCAGTGGTGACGTCTCGGGCGCTACGCTCGATATACGCCAGGCCGTACAGACCGTGACAGGCAACCCCCCTTGGCAATTGGCTTTCAAGGTCCCGCAAGCACGGGTGCAGGCACCTGCCCGACAGATGCAAAGTGAACTGGACGACAAAAGCCGTGAGTCCAACTGGCTCAACCTGGGCCTGGGCATCCTTGCCAGCAGCCTGGGCATGTTGCTGATCTGGCTGGCTGCCTATGGCGTGACCCGCCCGCTGTTGAAGATGGCCGGACTGCTCGATGCCATCGTCGAAGGCGACGGCGACCTCACCCGGCGCCTGCCCGCCGGGCGTCACGATGAATTGGGCCAATTGGCCAATGGGTTCAACCGTTTTCTGGACAAGTTGCAGCCGATTATTCGCGACATTCAAGTCGCCTCCCGGGATACGCGCAACAGTGCCGATACCTCATCGGGAATTGCCCGGGAAGTCAGCGCAGGCATGCAACGCCAGTACCGTGAAGTGGAGCTGGCCGCGACCGCGCTTCACGAAATGAGTGCCAGCGCCCAGGAAGTGGCGCGCAGCTCCCACAGTGCCGCAGACGCCGCGACCGCCGCTGAAAGCGCGAGCCGATCAGGTCAGGCGGTGTTTTCCAGCGCCGAGCGCAGTATCGAAAACCTCGACCAGCGCCTGGACACCACCCTCAAGCAAGTGCATGCCCTCGCCGCCAGCAGCGCCCAGATCGGCCAGGTGCTGGACGTCATCAGCACCATCGCCCAGCAGACCAACCTGTTGGCGTTGAATGCGGCCATCGAAGCGGCCAGGGCGGGCGAACAGGGACGCGGCTTCGCGGTGGTGGCCGATGAGGTCAGGCACCTGGCCAGCAACACCCAGAGCTCGGTCGAGCAGGTCCGCACGGTGATAGAGACACTGCAACAGCTGAGCCAGGAGCTGGTGCACAGTACCCAACTGAGCCGCGAGCAAGCCGGTAGCAGCGTGATCCAGGTACAACAGACCCGCGCCGCACTGGAGAATATTTCCCAGGCCGTGAATGTGATCGAACAAATGAACCAGCAGATTGCAGGCGCGGCCCTGGAGCAAAGCACCGTGGTGGAAGATATCAGCCATCGTGTCGTTGATATTCGCGGCATCAGCGAAACACTGACCCATCGGATGAACGATGCATCCAGGGCCAGTGATTCACTCCATGAAATGGCCAACCATCAACAGCAGTTGGTCGGTCATTTCCGTGTGTAAGGAGGCACGGCGCTGCTGGCGCCTTGACTGAGTTACAGTGGCCGGTTTTCAACTCTCAATCATTGAGCACCCGTCATGATTTCTCCACGCCGCTGGCTGATCCTGGCGATTATTTCCAGCGCACTGCTGCTCATCGTCATTGACATGACCGTGCTGTACACCGCCCTGCCCACACTGACCCGTGAGCTCGATGCCTCGGCCTCGCAAAAGCTCTGGATCATCAATATCTATGCATTGATCGCTGCCGGGCTACTGCTGGGCATGGGCACACTCGGTGACCGTCTAGGGCACAAACGCTTGTTTATCGTCGGGCTGGGCGTGTTTGGCCTGTTCTCGCTGATCGCCGCCTTCTCGCCATCAGCGAGCGTATTGATCGGTGCCCGCGGCTTTCTGGCCGTCGGCGCGGCGATGATGATGCCGGCCACGCTGGCCATCGTCCGGTTGACGTTTACCGACCCGCGCGAACAGGCCATGGCCTTCGGCATCTGGGCATCAGTGGCCTCTGGAGGCGCCGCATTCGGCCCGGTGGTCGGCGGCCTGTTGCTGGACCATTTCTGGTGGGGCTCGGTGTTTTTGATCAACGTGCCCATTGTGCTGGTGGCATTGGTCCTCGGCGCGCTGTTGATCCCGAATCATCCTGGGGATACCCGAAAGCGCTGGGACTGGCTGGGTTCGCTGCTGGTCATGATCGGCTTGATCAGCCTGGCGTATGCGATCAAGGAGTTCGGCAAACGGGTGCCCTCCTTCGACGCCATGCTGGTGGCGGTCGTCCTGGGTACACTATTCCTGACGCTGTTCATTCGACGCCAACGCCGTGCCACACAGCCAATGCTCGACCTGGCCCTGTTCACAACGCCAGGCTTCAGAAATGCCGTCATTTCAGCGGTCGTGTCGGCCGCTGCGCTGATCGGCATGGAGCTGGTGTTCAGCCAACGCCTGCAACTGGTACTCGGCATGTCGCCACTGGAGGCGGCATTATTCATCCTCCCTCTCCCACTGGGTTCCTTCGTCGCCGGGCCGCTGGCCGGTTACTACCTGCCGCGCCTGGGGAACCAGCGGATGCTGTTCTGGACGTTGCTCCTCTCGTCAGTGGCGATGCTGGCCTACCTGTTGCTGTACAACGCCGCGGTTTCCCTGCAAATCACCAGCCTTGCGCTGCTGGGCCTGACGATTGGTGCGGCATTGACCGCTTCGTCCAGCACTATCATGCTCAGCGTGCCCACCGATAAAGCCGGCATGGCCGCCTCCATCGAGGAAGTGTCCTTTGAACTGGGCGGGGCGATGGGAGTGACCCTGGCGGGCAGCCTGTTCTCGGCGATTTATGCCTATTCGGCGAGCCTGATGATTCCGTCGTGGCTGACCCGAAACCCCGCGGCATTCGAGAGTCTTGACGATGCGCTGGTGGTCGCCGAGACGCTGTCACCCGAGGGTAACGCGATGCTGACCACACTCGCGCGTTCGGCGTTTGACGCAGGCTTTGTCGCGGTACTGGCAGCATCGGCAGCCCTGCTGTTGATCGCAGCGCTGCTGGTCAAGCTGAGTAAGCAAGCACCGTCGGCCACGCCTTAAAGCTTGTGGCTGCCCAACGCCAGGAACCGCTGCGGCGCCGCCTTGCGCAACCTCGACGCGAGAAACACACCCCCCAGCAGGGCCAGTGGAATAATGGCGCAGAGGCCGTAGGACAAGGCCACGCTTGCCCCTGTCAGCACATCGAAATGCACCACCGCGAGGACCAGCACCGCCAACAAGGCAAGGCAGGAGAAACCGGGAAACACCTGCCCACGCCAGACCCCGACCTTGAGCGCGGGGCGGCTTCGGAAGAACACCAACACGGCTGCCGAGGTGAGCGCCATCAGCAAAATCACGCAAAGGGTGGCCAGGTTGGACAACCAGGCAAACAGTTGCAGGATCGGATCGGCATCCAGCGCCGCGAACACCAGCACCACCACGGCCGAAATCAGGCTCTGCAATGCCGAGCCCATATGCGGGCTCTGGTGCACCCGATGGGTGGTGCCCAACAGGCTGTGCAACAAGCCGTCACGGCCGATGGCATAGAAGTAACGCGCCGCGGCGTTGTGAAACGCCAACAGCCCGGCATAGATACTGACCATGAACAACACGCGAATGATCTGGGTCAGATGAGGCCCGACAAAGTGGTCAGACATGCCGTAGATAAACGTGGTCGGGTCCTGCAAGGCCTGCAGTATCGGCACGATTTTGTCCGCCCCCGCCCCCACCACCATCGACCACACCGACAGCGCGTAGAAACCACCGATCAGCAACACCGAGCAGTAGGTGGCAATCGGAATGGTACGTTGAGGATTTTTGGCTTCTTCACCGTAAATGGTGGTGGCCTCGAAGCCGATGAAGGCGGCGAAGCAGAACAGCAAGCCGATTGACGGTGTGCCGCTGAACACATGGCTGCGGTCGAAGGCTTCAAGGTTGATGCCACTGTCTCCACCGGACTTGAGGATGGCGAAGTCCAGGATCAGGATCGCCAGGTATTCGGCAATCACCATCACCGACAGCACCCGCGCCGACAGGTCAATCTTGCGATAGCCCAGGATCGCAATGCTCGCCATCGCCATCAACGAGTAGGACCACCAGGGCAGCACCAGGCCGAACACACTTGCCATGGTGCCACTGACCACACCGCCGAACATGCCATACAGCCCGACCTGCAGGATGTTATAGGCAAACATCGCCAGCACCCCGGCGGCGCCACCGGCCAGGCCGCCCAACCCTCGGGCAGTGAACGCATAGAAACCGCCGGCGTTAGTCAGGTGACGGGACATGGTGGTGTAACCCACCGAGAACGCCAGCAGCACCAGCAAGGCCAGGATCAGCAGTGCTGGGGTGCCGGCGCCGTTGCCCAGCATGATGCCGATCGGAAAGCCTCCGGCGATCACACTTAACGGGCTCGCCGCCGATACCACGAAGAAGATGATAAAGCCCACACCCAGGGCGCCACGCTTGAGCTCCGTGGAGCTGTTGACCGGGTTAGATACACTCATGTTGTTGACCTTATTGTATGAGGCAGTCGCGGTAGGATCGGTGCAGCCGGCTGATCACCGTCACCGAATAGCTTGTCGTTCTTGTTCTACGCTGGCATTGATCCTATGCCTGCCCAGCAACGCCCCGGTATCCCAAATCGGTAACGCAAGCACCCACGGCGAAACACTGCGCATCCTGAGCAGACGACGCAGGCAATTTCAGGTGTATCCAAATCCCTTCGTGTTCAGGCAGGCAAGCAACCGGTGATGGCAGCGCGAGCGGTATGGGACGGCAACTCCGCGAACAGCTCCTGATACTCCGCCGCAAAATGGCTCAGGTGATAGAAGCCCCACTGGGCGGCGGCATCACCGATCGAGAGATCGGCGGCGCGGGTAGACATCAGGGTTCGGCGTACACCGTTGAGCCGCACAGAGCGCAAGTAATTGAGCGGCGTCGTCTCGGCGACCGAACGGAAGCTGTTCTGCACCGTGCGCCGACTCACCTGGAGTCGCTGGCACAACTCGATCACGCTGGGCACGTTGATCATTTCCGCGGTCGTCAGGCGGTGGCATTTTTCGACAATGAAACTGCGCGTGGAGCTGGGGCTGCGCTGGTGCTTGTCACAGGCCGGGTCGGTCATCAGTTGCAACAACTCATCGAGCATGGCCTGCTCCAGCGCCCGCTCATGATCTCGCGTGCCGTCGGGATCTTCATGCACCAGGGCCTGGGAGAACAACGCCAGCAATCGGCGCCGCGCCTGTGCGAAACGCTGAGGAGAAAACCTGATCACCGGCTGGCGCAGCAACTGGTTGAGTTCCTTTGACGACGCCGTTTGCTCCAGCGCCTGTTCAAACAGTTCACGCTCAAAGGTAATGGACAGCAGCTCCATGCCCATCGGCATATGGAACATGAACTCTTCGCCACCGTGAAGAAAGAACAGGCTGCTGTCATCCGCCTCGCGCCCTTGCATCCGAATCGAACCGGGGACGTTGATCGGCACTGCAAAGCACATCTTGCCTCGAGGGGCCACGCCGTTCTGCACGACACGCTGGTTGATCCTCTCGAGAAACAAGTGGCAACCCGCCGTCGTCAGTTGCGTGAGCGAACTCTCGGCAGAGCCGGCGGTCAGCTGGCTGTAGTCCTGGCTCCACTGTTGGACAGTGGCCGCATGGACATGGATATCTCGAAAGTGGCTGATCGTCTGGTTTTTCATTGGGTCACAAGCCTCTACCAATATTCTTGTTTTTAGATCGCCGTCCCGCTTGATACTCGCACATAGCACAAGTCCTGCAAATTGTTTGTGGAATCGACCATGGGTTCGCGTGTACGTACCCATGTGCCGATTCGGGCTACCAGCCTGGAACTCGCCCCGGAGATGATCGAGACACCTGAATCGACCCTCCAGAGAGACCGTCATGAGTGAAGCCAAACTTGAATCCCTGCACTTCGCGGACGCCCCGCAGATTATCTCCAGCGTAATGCCCGGCCCCAAGACCTGCGAGGCGCTGGCGCTGTCGGCGCGTACCGAGTCGATGGCACGCGGTGGCGGACGTATGCCGGTGGCCATGGACCGCGCCTTCGGTGCGACCTTCAAGGACCCGGACGGCAACACCTACATCGACCTGTCCGCCGGCGTAGGCGTCAGCAGCGTAGGCCGCTGCCACCCCAAGGTGGTGCAGGCGATCCGCGAACAATCCGAAGTGCTGATGCATGCCCTGGAAATCAACAGCACCCGGCGCACCGAACTGGCCGCCAAGCTTTCCGAGATCGCGCCCGAGGGTTTGCGTGGCGACTGCATCACCTTCTTCACGCAAAGCGGCAGCGATGCGCTAGAGGCCGCCATCAAGTTCGCCAAACGCATCACCGGGCGGCACCAGATCATCGCCTTCCATGGTGGCTACCATGGCGTGTGGAACGCCTCGGGTTCCCTGACGACAGGCACGGCCTACCGCAAGGGCTACGGTGCCCAGATGGGCGGCGTCATTCACGCCCCCTACCCGTATGCCTATCGTTTCCCCTTCGACACCACCCACAAAAGCGCCGAGCAGATCGCCGGCGAGTACGTGGACTATCTGCTGAACACCCCCTATACCGCCGCCGACGATGTGGCCGCCGTGATCGTGGAGCCGGTACAAGGCGAAGGTGGCTACGTGCCGCCCTCACCGGAATTCCTGCAACTCTTGCGCCAGGCCTGCGACCGCAGCGGCACGCTGCTGATCGTCGATGAAGTGCAGTCCGGCGCGGGACGTACCGGCAAGATGTGGGCCGTCGAACATTCCGGCGTGAAGCCCGACATGCTCACCTTCGGCAAAGGCATCGGCAGCGACCTGCCGATGGCCGGCCTGATCATGCGCTCGGACCTGGCGGCGCAGATTCCCGACGGATCAATGCCCAACACCTTCGCCGCCAACTCGTTGTCGGCGGCGGTGGCGCTGACCAACATCAGCATCCTGCAGGATCCGGAGCTCGACCTGCTCAACCGCGCTCACGCGCTGGGACTGGAGGCACAGGAGCATATTCGTGGCTTCAACAGCCCATTCGTCGGTGAAGTGCGCGGGCGCGGCCTGATGATCGGTATCGAACTGATCGAAGACCCGGTCAGCAAGGCGCCCCTGTCGGGCGAAAAGATCGGCCAACTCATGGGCTACCTGCTCAACCACGGCGTACTGATGATTCCCTGTGGCCGCTACAGCAACGTGATGCGCGTAATGCCCTCGCTGACCATCTCTCGCGAGCTGTTCTTCAAGGCACTGGACATCTTCGGCGACGCCCTGGCCTCCCTCGAGGCGTGATCTTGCACACTACTTATGGAGCGCAAAATGACTGAGCACTTGAATCACTTCATCGCAGGCGCGTCCTTCGCAGGCGCCGACAGCCGTCGCATCGACCTGGTCAATCCCGTGACGGAACAGGTGTACGCCAGCTCCGCGCGCGGCACGGCCGAGGACGTGGACCGTGCCGTGGCGGCCGCGCGCAGCCAGCTCGAGGGCGGTGCGTGGAGCCAACTCGACGGGGCCCAACGTGGCCGACTGCTGTCGAAACTCGCTGACCTGGTTGAACGCGACACCGAACGGCTGGCCGACCTGGATGCCAACGCCATCGGCCGCTCCCCCATCGAACCACGCCGGATGGACCTGCCCAACGCGATCGCCAATCTTCGCGCCGCCGCCGGCTGGGCCAACCAGCTGGAAGGTCGCACCATTCCCACCGGTGGCTACTTTGGCACCAAGACTCTTTCGTACACGGTACGGGAGCCGGTGGGCGTGGTCGGCGCGATCGTCCCCTGGAACTCGCCACTGATGATCACCGTCTGGAAGCTTGCCGCTCTGCTGGCAGCAGGCTGCACCGTAGTCATCAAGCCTTCGGAAGAGACGCCGCAGTCCGCCCTGCACCTGGCGGCGCTGGCTCAGGAAGCGGGATTCCCCGACGGCGTGATCAACGTGGTCACTGGCTACGGCAACGAGGTGGGTCGCGCCTTGTGCGAACACCCACACGTCGCCAAGATCAGCTTCACCGGCAGCCCCGAGGCCGGGCGCGAGATCCAGCGCACCGCCGGTGTGCTGTTCAAGCGCGTGGCATTGGAGCTGGGTGGTAAAAGCCCGCAGATCGTGTTCGACGATGCCTCCTTTGAAGACGCCTTGCGCGGCTGTGCGCTCGGCTTGTTCGCCAACCAGGGCCAGGTCTGTGCCGCCGGCTCGCGCATCCTGGTGCACCGCAGTATCGCCGATCGCTTCGGAGCAGCGCTGGCTGAAGCCGCGCAGGCGGTGAACGTGGGCGACCCTCGCCAGCCCGGCGTACAGATGGGCCCGGTGGCCAAGAAAGCGCAGTTCGATCGTGTCAACCGTTACATCCAGCAGGGCATCGACCAAGGTGCAACTCTATTGGCCGGCGGCGTATCGACGCCCCAGCGGGGCTGGTTTGTCCGCCCGACGATCTTTGCCAACGCCAACAACGACATGGCGATCGCCCGGGACGAGATCTTCGGGCCCGTCGGCACGCTGATCACGTTCGATAGCGAAGAAGAAGCTATCGCACTGGCCAACGATTCCACCTACGGCCTCGCGGCCACGGTCTGGACCGCTGACCTGGTACGCGCGCACCGCGTCGCCGCCGCTGTGAAGGCCGGGGCCGTGGGTATCAACTGCTGGAGCCCGCTGGACGCCAATCTGCCCTGGGGCGGCGTCAAGACCAGCGGTATCGGACGTGAAGGTGGGTTCAGCGGCGCGCAGGCCTACACCGAGGAGAAAGTCATCACCGTGCTGCTGCCCAGCTGAAAATAATCCCTGTCCAGACGAACCACCCCACAAGCTTTGTACAGTAGAGGGTGGACGTTCAAAAGTGCTTGATGCCTTTGATAATCAATGGAGAGACTAATGAACCCGATAGACCAACAGACAACCGATCGGTATCCGACCTCCCTGCGCCTGTTGCACTGGGTGCGCGCCGTGCTCGTCCTGGGCCTCCTCTGGGCAGGCTGGCACATGACCGGTCTGAATGATGAGGTGGCGAGCAAATACGAGCTCTATTACCCCTGGCACAAGTCCTTCGGGGTATTGACGTTTCTGGTTATCCTGACTCAGCTCGCCGTGCGTTTGCGCACTCCCAGGTTGCCGCAGCCGCTGGAAACGCTGGAGGGGTATGAAAGGTTCCTGTCACGACTGACACAGCGCCTCATGTATGTGCTGCTGGTGATCGTGCCGTTGATGGGTTACTCCATGTCGAGCACATACACGATGAGCGACGGGGTGTTCTTTTTTGGGGTCAACCTGCCGGAGCTCCTGGCGAAAAACGACGATTGGTTCGTCGTCTTCCAATGGCTGCACAAAGTACTCGCCTATACCCTGCTCGGGCTGATCCTGTTCCATATCGCCGGCGCCCTCAAGCACCGGTTCTACGACCAGGATCCTCGACGCGACGTCCTGCGCCGCATGCTGTGAATTGATGAGGCGTTGGCGCGAGACGTCAACGCCTTCGATCAGTTCCAGCGCACGTTGAAGCGTTCGATCGAGTCGCTTTCTTCCAGCGCCACCGCGATTTTACGCCCTGAACCGCGCGGCATCGGCAAAAGCGTCGGTCCCATGGAAAATCTCTCCGTTCACGACTTTGCCAAGGAAGTCGCCGCCGTCGTCGAGCATGAAAAATCCGGGCCTGTGGTCGTCGTGCTGAAAAAAACCGGTCATGCCATGGCTCCCGAACAACCACAAGCCATGGCGAATGCAATTGCTACCTTTGCCAACAAGACCTATGGCCTGAAAGCCAAATAACCCATGTCCACTCAGGCGCGGCGTCGTTCAAGACCCGCGCCTGCCCCTCCTTAATGACCGTCCGGCACGAGCTTTTCCAAGTCGACCGGTAACGGTCTACCTACCAAAGCACCTGCCGATACCAAAGGGTGGCTTCGTTTTGTGCAGCCGACACTTCAGTGTTTTCGCTATCAATGGTAGCCATCGCCTATCCTCACTTTTCCTCGGAACACGTAATAGCTCCAGCAGGTGTACATCAAGATGATCGGCAGGATGAACAACGTGCCGATCAAGATGAACAACTGGCTTGTAGGGGGCGAAGCCGCCTCCCACAGGCTGATGGACGGTGGAACGATGTTCGGCCAGATACTGAACGCCAATCCGATATAACCCAGGAACACCAGCGCCAGGGTGCACACAAAGGGCCAATGGGAATGATACTGGCGTAACGCGCGCAGCAACCCGAACAGCGCCAGCACACCCAGGACCAACAACCCGCCAAACACCACGATGTGCGCGTGGGTAAACCAGCGTGTCGCAATCTCGGGATGCAGCCATGGCGTCCATACGCAGAGCACCGCGACGACTGCCGTCAGCACAAACGCCAGCGGCCGGGTGTAGTGGCGCATACGTGACTCCAGCATGCCTTCGGTCTTGACCAGCAACCAGGTACTGCCGAGCAACGCATAAGCGACAATCAAACCAACCCCACAGAACAACGGGAACGGTGCCAGCCAATCCAGGGTGCCACCGGCAAACTGCCGATTGACGACCGCAATACCTGCGATGTACGCGCCGATCACGATGCCTTGGCAAAACGTCGCCAGCAGTGAGCCGCCGATAAAGGCCAGGTCCCAGATATGACGCTTTTCAGGACTGGCCTTGAAGCGGAACTCAAACGCCACGCCGCGGAAGATCAACCCGGCCAGCATGAACATCAGCGGCAGGTACAACGCCTCCAGAATCACCGAGTAAGCCAGTGGAAACGCACCGTAAAGCGCTGCCCCACCGAGGATCAGCCAGGTTTCATTACCATCCCATACTGGCGCGACGGTGTTCATCATCACATCGCGCTCCTGCGCATCGGGGATCAGCGGAAACAGGATGCCCACCCCCAGGTCGAACCCGTCCATGATCACGTACATCATCACCCCGAAGGCAATGATGACGCCCCAGATCAACGACAAATCGATGCCTTGAATACCCATGTTCAATCCCCTTGCTCAGTTGACGTGATCGCTGGACGCAAGCGTCTCGGCGACGGCGGACAGGGGGCGGCGTGGCGTACGCTCCTGGCCAGGACCACCTTGCGGCGGATGATCGTGATGCGGCTGAGGCCCCTTGCGTACCAGTTTCATCATGTAACCGATGCCCACCGCGAACACCGAGAAGTAGATCAACACAAACAACGCCAGCGAAATGCTCAGTTGCGTGACGGTGTGATTGGACGCGGCATCGGCCGTGCGCAACAGCCCGTAGACCACCCACGGCTGACGACCGACTTCGGTGGTGATCCAGCCCGCCAGCATCGCGATCAGACCGGTCGGCCCCATAAACAGCACCAGGCGCAGGAACATCCGATTGCGGTACAGCGCGCCATTGCGGCGTAACGCAAGACCCAGCACCCCCGTAAGGATCATCAACATGCCCAGCCCGGCCATGACCCGGAAGCTGAAGAAAATGATCGTCGCGTTGGGACGGTCCTCCTTGGGGAAGCTCTTGAGCGCAGGGATCTGTTTATCCAGGCTGTGGGTCAGGATCAGACTGCCCAGGTAAGGGATTTCGATGGCATAGCGGGTCTTCTCGGCCCCCATGTCCGGGATGCCAAACAGCACCAGCGGCGTCGGCTCGTTACCGACGTTTTCCCAATGCCCTTCCATGGCGGCTATTTTCGCGGGTTGATGTTCCAGGGTATTCAGACCATGGGCGTCACCGACCACCGCCTGGATCGGCGACACGATCAACGCCATCCACAACGCCATCGAGAGCATCTTGCGGATGTGTGGCGTGTCGTTTTTACGCAGCAGATGCCAGGCCGCCGATGACCCGACAAAGAATGCCGTGGCCACAAACGCGGCGATGGCCATGTGTGCCAGGCGAAACGGGAACGACGGGTTGAAGACGATGGCCAGCCAGTCCATCGGCATGATCCGCCCATCGACGATCGAGAAGCCCTGTGGCGTCTGCATCCAGCTGTTGGACGCCAGGATCCAGAAAGTCGAGATCAACGTACCGAGGGCGACCATCACCGTGGCAAAGAAGTGCAGCCCTCGTCCTACACGGTTCCAGCCGAACAACATGACCCCGAGAAAGCCTGCTTCAAGGAAAAATGCCGTCAACACCTCATACGTGAGCAACGGCCCGGTGATACTCCCGGCGAAGTCGGAGAAACGGCTCCAGTTGGTACCGAACTCGTAGGCCATGACCAACCCGGAGACCACGCCCATGCCGAAGTTGACGGCAAAAATCTTTGACCAGAAGTGATACAGGTCCTTGTACACCGCGTTGTTGCTTCTCAGCCACAGGCCTTCGAGCACCGCCAGGAAACTGGCCAGCCCAATGGTGATAGCGGGAAATATGATGTGAAACGAGACCGTAAACGCGAATTGAATGCGCGCCAGGTCCAGCGCCCCCGGATTTAACATGACGATACCCTCAGAGTGTTTCGCGACTCGCAGCGAACTGATGCCCGATGATCAGGAAAAATCGGGGCGACGCTCACGCCGCCCCGGCCCGGTTCAAGCGCCAGAGGACTGGATCAGGTTGCTGACCGCTGCTGGCTCAAGGCGAATCGCGATGAACTTCGAGGTCGGCGTAAAGGTGCGGTCGCCGTAGCTTTCCAGCGGCACCAGTGGGTTGGTTTCCGGGTAATAGGCTGCGGCCTGGCCCGGTGGAATGTCGTAGGCGATCAAGGTAAAACCGCTGACTCTGCGCTCACGCCCATCGCCCCAGAGCGAGATCATGTCGACCTTTTGCCCCGGCTCGTAACCAAGTTTGCGAATGTCCTGCTCATTGACGAACACCACGTCGCGCATGCCGTAGACGCCGCGATAACGGTCATCAAGCCCGTACAACGTGGTGTTGTACTGATCGTGGGAGCGCATGGTTTGCAGGATCAGGTCCGGTTTCACGGCCAGGCTGCGCACACCTTCGCTGACCAGGTGTGCCGGCAACACGCTCGGGGCAAATTGCGCTTTTCCGGTGGTGGTTTTCCAGATGCGCTGGGCGGCGTCGTTGCCCAGGTGAAAGCCGCCGGGGTGCAGCAGTTTTTTATTGAAGTCCTTGAAGCCGGGAATGGTGTCGGCAATCAGGTCACGGATGCGACTGTAATCGGCAACCGCCCACAGCCAGTCGATCGGGTGTTTGCCCAGTGTCGCGTTGGCGATCCCGGCAATGATCGCCGGTTCCGAACGCATCAACGGCGATTTGGGTTTCAGTTGGCCGTGGGAAATGTGCACCATGCTGAAGGTGTCTTCCACCGTCACACCTTGTGGCCCTTGCGCCTGCATATCGATGTCGGTACGCCCCAGGCACGGCAAAATCAGGGCCTCACGACCGGTGACCAAATGGCTGCGATTGAGCTTGGTGGCGATATGGACGGTCAGGTCGCAGTTGCGCAGGGCGTCGTGGGTGCGCGGGCTGTCGGGCGTCGCTTGGGCGAAGTTGCCGCCCAGGCCGATGAACACTTTCGAACGCCCCTCCTCCATCGCCGCAATCGCCATCACCGTGTTGTGGCCGTGGCGACGCGGAACCTTGAAGTCAAAGCGTGCTTCCAGTGCGTTAATCAACTCCGGCGGGGCCAGTTCGTTGATGCCCATGGTGCGGTCGCCCTGTACGTTGCTATGCCCGCGCACCGGTGACAGCCCTGCCCCCGGCCGGCCGATATTGCCGCGCAACAACTGCACGTTGATGATTTCCTGCACGGTCACGACCGAGTGAGTGTGCTGGGTCACGCCCATCGCCCAACACATGATGACCCGCTTGGCACGACGGTACATGCGCGCGGCGAGTTCGATATCTTCCAGCGTCAGGCCGGACTGTTCAACGATGTGCTCCCACGACGTGGCATCAAGCTCCGCCAGATAAGCGTCCAGGCCCGAGGTGTGCTCGGCGATAAACGCACGGTCGAACACTGCCTCGCCATGGTTCAGCAGCGCTTCACGCTCCCACTGCAAGAGAAACTTGGCAATGCCACGGAACGCGGCCATGTCGCCGCCCAGTGCAGGACGAAAGTAGGCGGACGAGGTCGGCTCAGAGCCATTGGTGAGCATTTCCAGCGGATGCTGCGGGTGCTGAAAGCGCTCCAGGCCACGCTCTTTCAGCGGGTTGAAACAGATCACCTGTGCGCCCCGCTTCACCGCTTCGCGCAGTGGCTCAAGCATCCTCGGGTGGTTGGTGCCAGGGTTCTGGCCGATGACGAAAATCGCGTCGGCTTCTTCCAGGTCATCGAACGTCACCGTGCCTTTACCGACGCCAACGCTGTCGTCCATGCCCAGGCCACTCGCTTCGTGGCACATGTTCGAGCAGTCGGGGAAGTTATTGGTACCGTAGGCGCGAACGAACAGCTGATAAAGATAAGCAGCCTCGTTGCTGGCCCGGCCCGAGGTGTAGAACTCGGCCTGGTCGGGCGAAGTCAGTGCGTTCAGGTGTTTGGCGATCAGGGCAAAGGCATCGTCCCAACTGGTTTCGACATAACGATCAGCCACAGCGTCATAGCGCATCGGATGAGTCAGGCGCCCTTGGTATTCAAGCCAATAGTCACTTTGCGCCGCAAGCGACGACACGCTGTATTTGTTGAAAAACGCCGGGTTGACCAGCCGCCCGGTGGCTTCCCAGTTAACTGCTTTGGCGCCGTTCTCGCAAAACTTGACCATGCCGTTTTCCGGCGACTCGCCCCAGGCACAACCCGGGCAATCGAAGCCGCCATTCTGGTTGGTCTTGAGCATCGCTCGAATATTCTTGAACGCGTTTTCACTGCCCAGCCAGTTCCTGGTGACCGCAATCAGCGCCCCCCAACCCGCGGCGGCTCCCTTGTACGGTTTATAACGTTCAACTTCGCTCATGGTATTTCTCCAAGACTTTGCACGCAGGCAGCGGCCTGACTTAAAGTCATTGTTAACGGCTGTTTTTATGCGCACATCCATGCGCACGTAGTTAACGCCCACAACGGATTTATTCACGCAGGGCCAACGAATGGGCCCAATTCGGGATGACGAATCCAGCCTATTCGGTGTGTGCCACACCTGTCTAATCACTCTTAATGACCGCCCCATCGAAACAATCTATCAAGATAAAAAACCTTAAAAATCAACACATTGAAAATTTAACACGCCCTTAAACAAGGCACATTTTCGCCCCATAGATTGGGTCGATCAGCCGGTTATTAATAGTGATTAGACGAGAACTAAAAACAACTTTAGCCTCCACTCAACAAGGCCCTCATATAACAGTGGACCTGCCCACTGCTGGAGGCTGTGATGACCGATCGTATATTGATGGACCGTTTCTCCCGCCCGGTCGACTATCTCAGAATGTCGGTTACCGATCGGTGCGACTTCCGTTGTGTTTATTGCATGGCCGAAGACATGGAGTTCTTGCCGCGCCAACGCATTCTGACGCTGGAAGAGCTCTATCAAATGGCGCAGAGCTTTGTGGCCCTGGGCACTCGAAAGATCCGCCTGACCGGTGGCGAGCCGTTGATTCGCCCAGGCGTGGTCGACCTGTGCAAGCGCATTGCGGCGCTGCCGGGTCTACGCGAGTTATGCATGACCACCAATGGTTCGCAGCTCGGCACGTTGGCGGCACCGCTGTTCGAGGCGGGGCTCAAGCGCCTGAATATCAGCCTCGACAGCCTTGACCCCGATCGCTTCCGCGAACTGACGCGCACCGGTGATCTGGCCAAGGTCATCGCGGGCATCGACGCGGCCAATGCCGCCGGCTTTCAACACACCAAACTCAATTGCGTCGTCATGAAAGGCCGCAACGATCACGAGATCAACGATCTCGTGGCATTCGCGATTGAACGCGGGTTGGACATTTCCTTCATCGAAGAAATGCCGCTGGGTGTCATCAGCGAGCACAGCCGTGCCGAAGCGTTCTATTCCAGTATGCAAGTACGTGAACGGATTGCCGAACGCTACACCCTCATCGACTCCGCGGAATCGACCCAGGGCCCTTCGCGCTATTGGCGCCTGGCAGAAGCGCCGCACATTCGCCTGGGATTCATCTCACCCCACAGCCATAACTTCTGCGGGACCTGCAATCGCGTTCGACTGACCGTCGAGGGCCGCCTCCTGCTATGCCTGGGCAATGAGCATTCGGTCGACTTGAAGGACGTACTGCGCCGCCACCCAGGCGAACCGCAGCGGCTGGAGCAGGCGATTACCGAAGCGATGAAAATCAAGCCGTACCGACACAACTTCGAACTCAATGACGAGGTGCAAGTGGTGCGTTTCATGAACATGACCGGCGGATAGCCTGCCCGGTTTCATTATTTTTCATAAGGTTGTTTTCCATGATCGTCAGAGCCAAACCCAACCTGATCAATGTATTGATTTCACTCAAGGGTTCTGTGGCCAAGCGGATTGCGTTGCGAAGCCTTCTGGTGGCACTGCTGGCTTCGGCGATTGTGCTGGTCGAAACCCTCCACCCCGCGTACTTCTCGAAGGTCAACGCCACGCCCTTCACACTGCTGGGCTTGTCACTGTCGATCTTCATGAGTTTTCGCAACAACGCCTGTTACGACCGCTGGTACGAAGGGCGCAAGGCGCTCGGGGCGATGGTGATGGATATACGGGGGATGATTCGGGAAACTCAAGTCATCAAGGACACCCGCCAGCGCAGCGAGATCCTGCGCAACCTCTGCGGATTCGCCCATGCGCTCAACGCCAGGCTTCGCCAGGAAGACGAACTGAGCGTGGCCGAGCCCTGGCTGGACAGATTGCCCTCTTTCAACGCACTCAATATTCCGGAAAGTGTTCTGTGTCGAGTCAGCCAACAATGCTCGACACTCGTCGAATCAGGGGGCATCAGCGAATGGCGCTATATGTTGATGGCCGGACATTTGAGCAGCCTGACCACGACACAGACGATTTGCGAGCGGATCAAAAGCACGCCGCTGCCCTTCCCCTACACACTCCTGCTGCACCGAACAAGTTACATGTTCTGCATCTTGTTGCCCTTCGCAATGGCCGAGCCACTGGGTTGGCTGACACCCGTTTTCACCGCGATCGTGAGTTACACGTTTTTCGGACTGGACGCAATTGGCGACGAACTGGAGGACCCCTTTGGCCACGACGAAAACGACCTGCCAACCAATGCCATCGTGCGCAACATTGAACGTGAAGTACTGGGTGCCACCGGCGCCACGGAGCTCCCTCCCGTACTCCAACCCATCGATTTTGTACTGAACTGATCCGAGGACCACCATGAACGCATTCGAACACACGTTGACGCACCTGGACGCCGAAGGCAGGGCCAGCATGGTCGACGTCACGGATAAAGACCCGAGCAACCGTGAGGCACAGGCACAAGCCTGGGTACGCATGTTGCCGTCCACCTTGAAACTGATCCAGCAAAATGGCCACCCCAAGGGTGATGTGTTTGCAGTCGCCCGAATCGCCGGGATCATGGCGGCGAAGAAAACCCATGAACTGATCCCGTTATGCCACCCATTGATGCTGAGTTCGATTCACGTCGAGCTGAGCGCCGAGGAGCCCGACAGCATAAAAATCGTCAGCACCTGCCGGCTCAACGGCAGAACCGGCGTCGAACTGGAAGCCCTGACGGCGGCCAGTGTGGCGGCGCTGACGATCTATGACATGTGCAAAGCCGTCGACCGGGGAATGGTCATTGAACGTGTCCAGTTGCTCAGAAAACAGGGCGGAAAATCGGGTACCTTTGTCGCCGGTGACGTCCAATGATCCTGATCAACTACTTTGCCCGCTATCGGGAACAACTCGGCATCGAAGGCGAAAAAATCGCGCTGGACGGGTCCTTGAAAACCATTGACGACGTCAGGGAGCGACTGGGCGCCAGAGGCGCGATTTGGCGGGAAGTGCTCGGCGAAACCAGCCTCATGTGCGCGCTGAACCAGGAATTGTGTACGCCCGCGGCGCCGATAGAAGACTTCGATGAGATCGCTTTCTTCCCCCAAGTGACCGGGGGTTGAGTGATGGCTGTTCAGGTTCAGACCGAGTTGTTTGATCTGGGTGAACTGACCCACGGCTTACACGCCGAAGACCCTGGCATCGGTGCCGTGGCCACCTTCGTGGGCTATGTGCGTGATCGTAATCAAGGGGATAAGGTCAGCCACTTGTACCTTGAGCATTATCCGGGAATGACCGAGCGCTCATTGCAACTGATCGTCGATCAGGCCCATGAACGCTGGCCGCTGCAACGGGTGACCCTCGTCCACCGCGTGGGGCTGTTGAAGGTCGGCGAGCCCATTGTCTTTGTCGGCGTTGCCAGCGAACATCGCCACGCGGCCTTCGATGCCTGCGCGTTTCTAATGGACTACCTGAAAACCCGCGCGCCTTTCTGGAAGCGTGAACACACCCCGTCCGGTGAGCGCTGGGTAGAGGGAAGAGAGAGCGATCGGCTGGCGGCGAATCGCTGGGATGCATGAAATCCCCCCAACCCGGTTGGGGGGAATGCAGCGCATCAGAACAAGCCGCAGAAGGGAATAAACCGTGCCGTATCACCGACCTGCAACGTACAACCCTCGTGGATTTCGACCAACCCGTCGGCCCAGGAGGCGCCCAGCAACACACCTGAACTCTGGTTCGGATACAGCACCGCCCGCCCCTCCTCCAGTTTGGCCCGCAGGTATTCCCGACGGTTTCCTGCTTTCGGCCAGTCAAAACCGACGTTAACCGGGAAGCTCAAGGGCGTGACGTCTTCGACACCCTGGATGCGTAACAGGTAAGCCCGGGCCAGTAGCCCGAATGTCACCAGCGCCGACGTCGGATTGCCTGGCAGACCGATGACCGGCACGGTGCCAAAGTACCCCACGGTCAGGGGTTTACCCGGCTTGATCGAGAGTTTCCAGAATAACGGCTTGCCGCACTGGCGCAGCACCTCGCCGAGGCAATCGGCATCACCGGCAGACACACCACCGGTGGTCAGGATCAAGTCCGCGGCCTGTTGCAGTTGCTCGAGCTTGAGCCGCGTGTGCCGCGGCTGGTCGGGAAGAATGCCGCCATCGATGACCTCACAACCCAAGGCGCTCAACCAGTGGCTGAGCAATGTGCGATTGCTGTTATAGATACAGCCGGGTTCCAGCGGCGTTCCCGGCTCGGCCAGTTCGTCGCCCGTGGACAGCAGCGCGACCCGTGGACGCCGTACCACCGGCACATGGGTGCAGCCCTGCGCCGCCGCGATGGCCAGCTCGAACGGCCCGAGTCGTTTGCCGGCCTGCAGCAGCACCTGCCCGGCACGGTTCTCCTGGCCTTGCGGACGAATATTCTGGCCAACGCTCAGCGGCTGTTTGAAACGGACGCGACCGTCCTCCATCAGCTCGACGTTCTCCTGCATCTCGACGCTGTTGGCCCCCTCGGGTACCGGCGCTCCGGTGAAGATTCGAGCGCAGGTACCCGCGAGCAATGCCTGCGGCGCCTGGCCGGCAAAAATACGCTGCGACACGGCTAGCGGCTGGCCGTTCCAGTCGTCGATATTCAAGGCGTAACCGTCCATGGCACTGTTCGGCCAGGGAGGCAGGTCCAGTGTCGCCACCAGATCATTGGCCAGCACCCGTTGCCGGGCTTCACTCAATGCGACCGGCTCGCTTTCTTGCAGACGTTGCACCTGGGCCATGGCCAGCAGCGAGGCAATGGCCTCCTCCACCGGTATCAGAGGTGACTGGCTCATCCCCGCGTCCCGCAGAGGGGCACCGACTTGAGGTGTGGCACGAAATTGCACGGCCTGTGGCGCGCATCCAGTTGCTCGGCGAGGATGCCTTCCCAGGCGGTCCGGCAGGCACCGGTCGAGCCCGGCAGGCAACACACCAGCGTACCGTTCGCCAGCCCGGCCAAGGCGCGACTCTGTACCGTGGACGTGCCGATATCGAGAATGGAAATCGCCCGGAACAACTCACCGAAACCATCGATTTGCTTATCCAGCAAACAGCTCACGGCCTCGGGCGTGCTGTCGCGGCCCGTGAAGCCGGTGCCCCCGGTAATCAACACCACCTGAATCTGCTCATCGGCAATCCAGGTAGCGACCTGGGCGCGGATCTTATACAGATCATCTTTGAGCAGGTTACGCTCACTCAGGCTGTGCCCTGCTTCCAGCAATCGACTGACCAACAATTGCCCGGAGGTATCATTGGCATATTCCCGGGTATCGCTGACGGTCAATACGGCAATATTCAAGGGTACAAACAATGCATCCGATTTCACGTTCATGTCATTCTCCGGCAGGCCATCATCAAAACAATTGCCAGAGGCTAAGGCGCTAAAACAATGACTGTCTAATCGTTACGGCTGACCGGGTTATCGAGTGCCTCTATCAATGATTTTTCCCCGGGTCATTTCGCCGCTGATTGAGTCAATCGATCAGCCATTCAATGCTTGTGATTGGACACACGGACAGGACAGTGAGATTGTCTGCGCACCCCACAGGCTGGCCATCGGCGTCCATCGGATAACGCCCACGGCATTGCTTCAAAGGGCCGGACCAGGATTACCGAAACCATCCCTGCGTTCTGCACAGCGGCCTCAATACTGACCTCTTATTTACTCCTCAGCAGGTGCCATCGTGGACATCAAGCAACTCAAATTCCTGATCGCGCTGGAGCAGACTCGACACTTCGGGCAGGCTGCCGCGCGCTGCCACATTACCCAGCCGACGCTGTCCATGCGTTTGCGCAATCTTGAGGATGAACTGGGCCTGGAACTGGTCACCCGGGGCCAGCGCTTCGAAGGGTTCACCCAGGCCGGTGAACGCGTGCTGGCCTGGGCCAAAACCTTGCTCGCCGCCCATGACGGGTTGTTCGCCGAAGCCGCCGCCTGTCGCGGTCAACTGGTCGGCAACCTGCGCCTGGGCCTGGTGCCGCTCAGCGGCTTCAGCCCGATCAGCTACATCCAGGGTCTGTCCCAGACCTTCCCGGAGCTCAAGTTCAGTTTGTCCTCCATGAGTTCGGACCAGATCATCGAAGCGCTGGGCACTAATCAACTGGACCTGGGCGTGTGTTATCTCGACCACGTAAACCCCAATTACCTGGAGTTTTTCGAACTGGGCGAGACCCGCGTCGGCCTGCTTTACGACACGCGCCATTTCCATTTCGAAGGCACGGAAATGAGTTGGGAAGACGCCGCCGAGCTGCCCCTGGGGATGATCAGCAATGGCATGCACTATCGAAAATCCATTGACCTGAGTTTCCGCAGCCGCGGCCTCGACCCACAGCCAATACTCGAAAGCGATTCGACGTATCAGTTGTTCCAGGCGATCCACGAAGGTTTTTGCTGTTCAATCATGCCGCTGGACAGTGGCCTGGATAATCCGATCGAGAACCTGGCCTTTATCAACCTGCCGGATGCCAGCGTCCTTGCGCCCCTGGGCCTGGTGATGCGTAAAACCGAACCACGCTCGGCCATCGCCGAAAAGTGTTTTGCTGAAGCCAAAAAATTGTATGCCACCAAGAGCCCGATCTAGCGGGTCGGTGGTTTGTTTATGAATGGCGATCTGACGCGTTTCGATCTCAACCTCCTGGTTGTACTCGAGACGGTCAGGCTCGTCGCCAGTCCACATGGCCCGTTCGATCCAAGTCGTATGCAAGCGACACTCTCAGTGGCGTCGCGGGTAAAGCCGGAAACGCGACTAAGACCCCGTCCAAGTACCGGGCTCACTTTGTTACGCGATCAAGCAACCAACGCTGCTTCAGCTGTTGCAGGCGCCCATCACGGTTCATCTCGTCGAACGCGTTCTGCCAGCGCGCAACCAGGTGGGCGTCCGTCTGTGGGGAAAAGGCGATATAGGCGCCCTGCGTCATCAGTGGCCATTGGTAGTGCAGTTCGTCAGGTTTGAGCCCGGCCTCATGAGCCAGCGTGGCGATGGTGAGCGTATCCGCGACGATCAGATCTGTTCGCCCCAGGCGTAGCAATCGCATCATCTGCTCGGGGGTTTCCACGCCGTACAAATTACTCATCCCCTGTTTTTTCAGGTAATCGTAAGCCAGCCATTTACGCGGCAGTGCGATTCGGCCGACGGCACTGGCGTCTTGCAGGCTATGCAACGGCGGTGCTTTTCCAGATCCCGCATAGAGTGCCGTTTCGACGTCCAGCAATGGGCCTACCCATTGGTAGTGCGGCACGCGTTCGGCAGTACGCAGTACGGTAAAAACTGCCGTGTCCGAGCCCGTGCCAGCGACTTGCAAGGCCCTAAGCAAGGGCGTCTGTTCAATATGCACATGATCGCCGGTTATCTCTGCGAGAGCGTGCACCACGTCAACGCCAAACCCCACCAACTCATCGCCGCGCTGAAAATGCAAGGGTGGATGGTTATCGGTCAGCATGCGCAGATCCGCTGCGGTAGCCGAGAAAGCAAGGAAAGACAGCAGGCAGCAGCCGAGCACCCGTCTCATGAATCGACCTCAACGTAAGGGGCATCCAGTGTATGACAGCCCTGCTCCAGATGTCTCGGTGGGCACTTGGGCGGCTTAAGCATCTGCAAACGACAAACTCGACAGGAGCGTGTTCGGTTTTATTGAGCCGTATCAGTTCCCCTCTGGCCGTGATGCTCTAGGCTGCCCTTGAGCCCTTGCCGTTTGCGGGGCGTTCAGGAGTTTTTATGCCAACATCCCCGGTTCAGGTCACCATCAATGGAGAACTGATCGAAACCAGCGCCCTGCGTTCGATCCTGGAAGCCGTTATCGACTCGGGACAACCGCTTATCGACGCGGTCGGCTGCATGGGCCAAGGCGTCTGTGGCTCGTGCCGGGTGCTGATCCGGCGCGCCGGCGAACGGGAGGTCAGCACCGCCCTGGCCTGCGAAACCCGGGTCGAGCAGGGTTTGCAGATCAGCTTCCTCGACCATCTGCCCATGAACCGGCACCACACCTACAACCTCCATGACTGGGATGACACCTGGAACATCTCGGAGCGCATTGCCGCCACCTTTCCCGAAGCCAGCCATTGCCGGCACTGCGGCGGTTGCGACCGCGCCTGCCCCAAGGGCCTGGAGGTGCAGAAAGGCGTCAACCTGGCCGCCGTCGGGGATCTGTCGGCGAGCCAGGTATTCGACGAATGCATCATGTGCAACCTGTGCACCATCGCCTGCCCCGAGCATATTTCGCCGAACCATCTGGGCCTCTACATACGCCGGATGTCAGCGTCCGTCGGCTTTCGACCGGCGGACCTGATGCAGCGCCTGAGCCAGATCAACCGCGGCGTGATGAACGTCGACCCCAACGTAACGCTGGAATAAGGAACACGACATGTCCGGTATTCCTTATCCGCAAGCCCTGGCCCAACTGCGCGCCAGCGCTTGCGAGCCCGCCTCTGAAGCTTTCGATAAACAGGCACTGCTGCACGCCTTCCACCCGGACTATCGGGTGGGGGCCAATACGCCGCTGCAGGTGGGCGTGAATCGCGGGGAGCATTGCCCACGCGAACTGACGGAGCGCCTGCACAGCAACGCGCAAATTGATGACGCGGCCTTGGCCGGTGCCCCGGTGGTCAATACCGGCGTGCTGATTATCGGCGGCGGCGGTGCCGGTTGCGCGGCGGCGCTGACCGCCGTGGAGCACGGTGCCCATGTCATCCTCGCGACCAAGCTGCGCCTGGGCGACAGCAATACGGTGATGGCCGAGGGCGGTATACAGGCGGCCGTCGGCGAGGACGACAGCCCCCAGATTCACTTTGAAGACACCCTGCGCGCCGGCCACCTCTGTGCCGATCGAACGCTGGCGGCGCGCCTCGCCCAGTCGGGGCCGGAGACTATCCGCTGGCTGATCGAGCGCGGCATGCACTTCGATCTCGCCGAGGGCGGCCTGATCGGTGGCAAGCTGCTGCGCAAGAAGCCCGGCGGTGCCAGCCGTGCGCGCATCCTCTCGTTCAAGGACTACACGGGTCTGGAGATGATGCGGGTGCTGCGCGAGGCGGTGGAGCTGGAAGAGCGGGTGAGCGTGTGGAACCGCTGCCCTCTGGTCGAGCTGCTCTCCGATGAAAGCGGCACCTGCGTGGGCGGCGTACTCTACAACCTGGAACGACACAGCTTCATCCTCGTGCGCGCCAGCCGCGTGATACTCGCCACGGGCGGCGCCGGGCGCCTGCACCTCAATGGCTTCCCCACTTCCAACCATTATGGCGCCACCGCCGACGGCTTGATCCTGGCCTATCGTCTTGGCGCTCGCCTGCGCGAAATCGATTCCTTCCAGTATCACCCCACCGGATTGGCCTGGCCGTCGCATCGTGTCGGCGGGCTGGTTTCCGAAGCCGCGCGCTCGGCCGGCGCCTATCTGGTGAACGGCCTGGGGCAGCGTTTCATCCCCGAACTGCAAACCCGCGATGTGGTGTCCGCCGCGATCCTCAAGGAATGCGCCGAAGGCCGTGGCGTCGAGCGTGACGGGCAACTGGGCGTCTTGCTCGATACCCCCGGGCTGGAGCGCCGCCATCCGGGGATTCTCAAGGAACGCCTGGTGAGCCTGGGACATGTCGCGGCCCAGTGCGGTATCGATCCGGCCGTGGAACCGCTGATCGTCCGGCCGACCCTGCATTATCAAAACGGTGGCGTGGCCATCAACGAGAACGGCGAGACCTCGGTACGCGGGCTGTACTGCGTCGGCGAAATCAGCGGCGGCATCCATGGCCGCAATCGCATGATGGGCAACGCCCTGGCAGAGATCATCACCTTCGGACGCCGGGCTGGAGAGCACGCGGCCCACACCGCCGACCCCACGCCCGCGCCGAAGGTCGGCCTGTCCCACGTGTACGACTGGCAACGCCAGTTGATCGCCGCCGGCTTGCCGCTGGACGTCTACGGCCCCGAGCTGTTTCCCGGGTACGGCAACTTCGACCTGCGCCGGCACAGTGCCGTGCCCCACCGGGCCAAGGGTGCACTGCCGACCACTCACGCCGACTCGCTGCCTTACTGAGATGCCTGAGATGAAGACTCAACTCGTATTACTCGCCCCCGCCGTACAAGTGGGCGCCGACCTCGATGCCTGGTTCGCCCAGGGCGGCGGTGAAGGCTTGCGCGCCGCACTCAGCCATCCGAGCGGCATCCTCCCGACCCTGGCCGAGGCAGACCTGCGCGGCCTGGGTGGCGCCGGTTTCCCCACCCATCGCAAGTGGGCCGCCGTGGCGGAGCAGCCCGCGGAGCTGGAAAAGTATGTCCTGTGCAACGGTAACGAGGATGAGCCAGGCACCTTCAAGGATCGCGAGCTACTGGAAAAGTCGCCGCATCAGGTGATCGAGGGCGCATTGATTGCCGCGCTGGCCACAGGGGCCAATCACGTTTACCTCTACGTCAACCCGCACCAGCACAACGCAGTGGCCGTTGTGTGTCAGGCCGTCGAGCAATGGCGGGGCTGCGCCCTCCTGGCCGAAGTCGCCCGGCAGCAGAATCGCCCGATCGACCTTGCGGTGGTGGAAAGCTCGGGCCTGTATATCGGCGGCGAAGAAACCGCGGTGATCGCCAGTGTCGAAGGGGGCTTCCCCTTCCCCCGGCAGAAACCGCCCTACCCCGCGCAAAGTGGCGTGCATGGCCAACCGACGCTGATCAACAACATCGAAACCCTGGCCCATGTTGCCCACATCCTGCGCCATGGCGCCGCCTGGTACCGAGACCTGGGCCTGGGTGACGCCTGCGGGACCAAGCTCTACTCGCTCTCCGGGGACGTACTCAGGCCAGGCCTGTACGAGCTACCGATGGGCACCTCGTTGCGCACGCTGATTTTCCAGCACGGTGGTGGCATGTTGTGCGAACGCGCCTTCAAGGCGGTATTCACCGGCGGTCCTTCCAATACCCTGCTGGGCGCGGAGGACCTGGATGTGCCCCTGGACTTCGATACGCTCAAGGCGCGCGGTTCAAGCCTGGGGACCGGGGCCATGATCGTGATTTCGGAGGGCACCAGCATCGTGCGCAAGGTGGCGGAGTACGTCGACTTCTTTGCGGCGGGCTCCTGCGGCCAGTGCCCGCCGTGTAAAGCCGGGACTTATCAACTCTCGCGGTTGCTGCGGCGAATCGATACCGGTATGGGCCTGCCCGATGACCTGAAGGCACTGGAGAGTCTCTGCCATCTGCTTCCGGGCAGCGGCCGCTGTGGCCTGATCGATGGCGCGGCAACGGTGGTGCTCAGCTCCCTGAAGCAATTTCGCAACGAATACGCCGCTCAAGTCATTGCCGTGGGTTGATGACCTGCAATCACCCTTCACTCGCATTCAGCCCCGGTATTATTAGGAACTCGATCGTGCGTAATCTCTGGACATTTCTGCTGCCACCTTGCGTTGCCCTGGTGCTCGCCCTCCTGCCGGCACCGGCCGGGTTGGCCCCCCATGCCTGGTATTTTTTCGCCCTGTTCGCCGGGGTGGTCGTCGGCCTGATCTTCGAACCGCTGCCGGGCGCCGTGATTGGCCTGATCGGGGTCGCGGTCGCGGCGGTGCTGGCCCCCTGGGTGCTGTTCAGTCCGGAACAACTGGCCAGCCCAGGTTTCAAGGTGCCCGCGGAGGCCTTGAAATGGGGCCTGTCGGGTTTCGCGAACAACACGGTCTGGTTGATCTTCAGCGCCTTCATGTTTGCCCTGGGCTATGAGAAGACCGGGCTGGGGCGGCGGATCGCGTTGCTGCTGGTCAAGCGCATGGGCCGCAAGACCCTGACCCTGGGCTATGCCGTCATGCTCGCGGACCTGGTGCTGGCGCCCTTTACCCCGTCCAACACCGCTCGTAGTGGCGGGACCATCTACCCGGTGATTCGCAACCTGCCCGGACTCTACGACTCCAAGCCGAACGACCCCAGCGCCCGGCGCATCGGTTCCTATCTGATGTGGGTTGCCATCGCCTCCACCTGTGTCACCAGTTCGCTGTTCATGACCGCATTGGCACCCAACCTGCTGGCCTCGGCCCTGATCGAAAAAATCGCCGGCGTGCATATTTCCTGGGGCCAGTGGTTTATCGCCGCCGCACCGGTCGGCCTGCTGTTACTGGCAGTGCTGCCCTTGCTGGCGTACTGGCTGTATCCGCCACAGATCAAGAGCAACGAAGAAGTGCCGGCCTGGGCGGCCCGCGAACTGATAGATCTGGGCCCACTGTCTCGCCGCGAAAAGATCCTGTTGGCGTTGGTGGTGAGTGCGCTCGGACTGTGGATATTCGCGGGGGATTGGCTTGACCCGGCCCTGGTGGGCATCCTGGTCATCGTGTTGATGCTTCTGACCCAGGTCATCACTTGGGATGACGCACTGGGCAACAAGGCCGCCTGGAACACCTTCGCCTGGTTCGCCACCCTGGTGGCCCTGGCCGACGGGCTGACACGGGTGGGCTTTGTGCCGTGGTTTGGTCAATTCGTCGCGGCCCACCTGAATGGATTTTCTCCAAACGTTGCCATGATGCTGCTGGTGGTGGTGTTTTATCTGGCCCATTACCTGTTTGCCAGCTCCACCGCCCACACCACCGCGCTGCTGCCGGTGATGCTGGCGGCCGGGATGGGGGTGAGCGGCATCGATCTGCAAGCCTTCGCGCTGCTGCTGGGCACGTCGCTGGGGCTGATGGGCATCATCACACCCTATGGCACGGGGCCGAGCCCGGTCTACTACGGCAGTGGTTATCTGCCCAGTGCCGATTACTGGCGCCTGGGCTCTATCTTCGGCGGGTTGTTTCTCATTCTGCTGCTGGGCCTGGGTGCGCCTTGGATTCTTGCGCTGTCCTAGAGTCGTTGCGTCAACACTCACTTGTCTGGCTTGCTCGTGACAGCGATGAATCTTGGCCCGCGGAACTGTTGTTGAGAGCGAACCATCGGCCGTGAGCCCCACCCTGCTGCAACACGCTCGTTGCCTTATGCCGGTGTCCGTTCAAGCCTCTTGAAACAAAGTAACCCGATCATGCTGACAAAAGCGAAGACGAGCCAACCCATGCTGATCGGCGTCCATCGCGCGCCCATACTGCCCAGATAGTTTCCCAGTGCTCCACCTATCGCCCAAGAGACTGCTGACGCGCCGAAATAGCTTCCAGCGTTGCTCTCGGTCGTCAGTTCAGCAAGAGCGATATTCGACGCGGGCAAGATGAGGCTTTCGCCAAAGGTGAAAACTAAAGCTATGCCGACGAGGATCAGCAGAGACTGCTGCGAGTTCCATTCACCCAGGAAAATGAGCGCCGCCAGCGCGAAACAGGCGAGCAGCGCGAGATGACCGATAGACATCAGGGATTGCCACCTCGCGCGCTGGAACCATCGCATTCCCAGCAGCGCGGTTAAGACACCGAACAAAGCGTTCGCGATGTAGAACGGTCGCACACCGTTATACCCTGACGCTCCCTGAGCGAAAGTCAGCGGGATGAACACATAAATTTGCGTGTACACCGCCCAGAACGGGATAAGTGCGATGCAGAGTCTTCGAAATTGCCTGTCATGGAAAACCTCAAAAAGCGCAGAGGCAACCCGCCTCGGTCTTTCATGCCCGTGCGTCCGTACCGCTGCGAACGGTGCCACCAAAGCCAACACAGCGAAGATATAACCGCTCACCTCAAATGGAAAAGCGCCGCCATGGGCAGGCAGTAAGAACAGCACCATGGGCCCGACCAGCGCCCCCAGATTAAGTACAAGATTATTCAAAACGAATACACGCGAACGGATGTCTGTTTTGAGGCTGCCGAACACGGAGTACGCGGTCGTTTCATAGAGGGCTGCGCCGAGTCCACTCAAGAAGGCACAGGCGAGCAACGCGGGGAAATCAAGGACATGGCCCAAGCCGATGAATCCCATGGCACGGCAGGCCAGGCCTGACGAAGCCAGCACTCGGCTATTGAAGCGGTCGGTAGCGAATCCTAGGATAAGCGGCAATAGCCGACTCGACAGCAGGCTCACGGTGAGTACGCTCGCGATGTCGCCGGCACTCAAATGTTGCTCGACACTGAGAAAGGCAGCCAGCAGCGGAAAAGACCCGAACACCGAGAGATTGACGAGAAGCTGCAGAAAGAGCAGGACCGTTGTTGCCAAGCCAATGCCGCCCGTGAATCGATCAAAAGGCGACGAAGCCCGGCGAACCTTCATTGATTGCATGGCGTTACTTGCAGACCGAATTCTTCGCAAATCAAGTTTATTCCCCGATTCGCGGTGATCAACATCGTCCATCCTTCTCTCCCTGACGTTTTTATGGGCCGGAAGGACGAAGAGCACAAAAAAGCCCCGTCCGTTTCCGGCGGGGCTTTTCGGTTAAATCGTGGCCAGTGTTTAGAGCGCACAACCTCCCCGCGGCCCGCCGATGGCGGTCGTGGTGGTGGTTGTCGTGGCGGTAACGAAAAATGTATTCATTGAATTCAACGTAACGCCCTCCGTATCGCTCGTCAACGGTAGATCTCACCCGGGCCGGATAACCTGCCGACAATCGCCAGGAGCGCAGCCGAAAAACCACGCTTGAGTTAAGATTACTGGCGCTCAATAATACTCAGCGTGTATATATCATTCGAGATCATACCCCATGTCCCAGCAAGTTTTTCTGCGTGATGCCATGCGCCGCCTGAACTTCACCCGTGACGCATTGGCGCAGCGCATTGGCGTTTCCAGGCGAGCCCTGGATAGCTGGCTGTTGCCAGACGAGTCGCCAGAAGTCCGTAATATGCCGGAGATTGCCCAGCGGTTCGTCCTGGAAATTCTAAAAAAGACATCGGCTTATACACAGAGTGTAGATACCCATCCAGCAGGTAACAGTGAATCGGGCCAACACCTGTTGTCGGTGGACAGCTATACCCGCGACTCGGTAGAGGCGCTGTTGCGTGTCGCCGACATCATGCAGCCGATTGCACGCCGCCAGAAAACCACACGCGTACTGGAAGGTGCGGTACTGGCCAATCTGTTTTTCGAGGCCAGCACCCGCACCCGCCTGAGTTTCAGCTCAGCCTTCGCCCGCCTGGGTGGATCGGTGTGCGACACCACCGGATTTACCTTTTCCTCAATGGCCAAGGGCGAGTCGATCCATGACACCAGCCGGGTCATCAGCGGCTACGCCGATGCCATTGTCGTGCGCCATCCAGAGCAGGGAGCGGTAGCCGAGTTTGCCCGTGCCACTCACGTGCCGGTGATCAATGCCGGCGACGGGCCGGGTGAACACCCCAGCCAGGCATTGCTCGATCTCTACACAATCCAACGCGAATTCTCGCGCCTGGACAAGCTGATTGATGGCGCCCATATCGTCTTTGTCGGCGACCTCAAATACGGCCGCACCGTGCACTCGCTGAGCAAACTGCTGGCGCTGTACCGCAACTTGAGGATCACCCTGATCTCGCCACCGTCGCTGATGTTGCCCGAGAGCCTGGTGGAGCACCTTGCACGCAATGGGCACCATGTCGAACAGACCTACGACCTGCCCAGTGGATTGAAGGGCGCGGATGTGGTCTACGCCACCCGCATCCAGAAAGAGCGCTTTGCCCAGCAGGAAACGCTGGAGGGCTACAACGCCGACTTCCAGATCAACCAGGCCCTGGTCAACGCCACCTGCGGTGCCCGCACCCTGATCATGCATCCGCTACCACGGGACTCGCGCCCGGACGCCAATGACCTCAGCGTCGATCTCAACTCCGACTCGCGACTGACCATCTTCAAACAGACGGATAACGGTATCGCCGTACGCATGGCCATCTTTGCCACACTGCTGGGTGTTCAAGACCAGGTTCAGCACTCGTTACGCGAGGTGGGATGGCGGGTACCGGTGTACTTGGGCCCGGACGAAGAAGTGCCCTATCGCGACCAATGACCTGCAAGCGGTGAAAAGGATCATGAGGCCTCGGAGCCAGGAAGATGCCCCGCCAAGCAAGTTGCTTGTTCATGAGGCCTCGGATTGTAGGGAAAGCGGCCGTCCTCGCACCAGGAGATAGTCGCTGACTATTTGGCGGAGGTAGCACCTGCGGACCAGATTATTGCCTGCGCAACGATCACCTGCTGCCCGTTGAAAGTGACTGCAGGAGAACCATGCAGCACGTACCCCATGCTCAAGGCGTCACTGACGCGGTGGCAAAAGGCGGCGTCATCGGGGCCAGTCAGTACGCGATAAATGGGAAGTCCTTCTGGGGGTCGGCTCATAGATCAATTTCCTTCGATAATGGGTGGAGTTTCCCTGGCACACGGGGTTGCCATTGTTCACCAGAGCGATAACAGACTGTTCGATCTACCGTGATTTATAACGCATTTTCGCCCCAGTAGAGTGATTCCCATGTCACCCACCAGCACGAATCACACAGGGAAGCACTCATGAATCCACACACCACTTCGATTAAAACAGCCATCGTCTACCACTCGGGCTATGGCCATACCGCGCGTATGGCAACCGCCATCGCTGAAGGCGCCGGCCCCGGCGCTGTGCTCGTTGCAATCGACGCCGAGGGGAATGTTGCCGAGGATGCCTGGCAAGTTCTCGCCGGCGCAGATGCCATCCTGTTTGGTTCGCCGACCTACATGGGAGGTCCTAGCTGGCAGTTCAAGAGATTCGCGGACGCCTCCTCGAAGATCTGGTTTGAGGGCGGATGGCAAAACAAGATCTTTGGCGGCTTCACCAACAGCGCCAGTATCAACGGCGACAAGCTCAATACCCTTGAATACTTCTTCCTGCTCTCCGGGCAGCACGCTGGCATCTGGGTGGGTATGGATATCAAGCCGGCGAACGTCAAGGCTTCGAAGCGCGATGACCTGAATCGCATGGGCTCCTATATCGCTCCGATGGCGCAGACACCTGCCGATGCTTCCCCTGAAGAGATGTCGCCAGGGGATCTGGAGACGGCACGCCTCTATGGCGCGCGTGTCGCTTTGATTGCCGGATACTTGCGATCCGGAAAATCTCAGAGTGCCTGAAATCCAAGCCCCTCCGGTTGGGGACGGACGAAGAGGTTCGCCTCGCTATTGCAGATGCGGCCTCAGCACATCTTCGACCCACTTCATGAATACCCGGACCCGGCGCGACAGATTGCTCCGATGTGCGACGACGAGGGACACGGGCAGCGCTCGGCGACGCAAATCGGGGAGGATCTCTACCAGTGATCCGCTCTCCAAATATTGGCCGATCCCCAAGAGCGGTGCCTGAATCAGGCCAAGGCCGGCGAGGGCCGCCGCTTCGTAGGTCTGCGCGCTGTTGAGGTGTAGCGCACCTGGCAACTGAAGCGTCGCGTGGCTGTCGCCGTCCGGATATTCCCATCCATAGGGTCTTGCACCCAACATCGTCGAAAAATGAATGATCTGATGTCCCTGACGCTGGAGATCTTCCAGCGTTCGAGGGACACCATAGCGCGCCAGATAGGCGGGACTGGCGGCGTTGACCATGGGCAACTGGCCCAGTGGACGGGCAATCAGCGTCTCGTCCCTTATGGGGCCAAGCCGCAATACACAGTCAAACCCTTCTTGCACCAGATCGACCTGCCGATCCGTACTCGACACCTCCAACTCCAACTCGGGATAAGCCGCCATGAAGGCCGGCAAGGCCGGCACGATAGTGGCGCGTGCCACCTCGGTCGGGAAATCGACCCGTAAACGCCCGCGAAGTGTCACGCGATCATCCGCGAACATCGAGTGCAGGTCATCGACATCAGCAAGCAGATCGCGGGCACGGGCATGAAATGCGCGTCCATCCTCCGTCAACTGCACGCTGCGCGTCGTCCGGTGCAGGAGCCTGACACCCATCTCCTCCTCCAGCTTGCGGACCACCGTCGAGGCCCTGCCCTTTTGGATACCCAGGCTATCGGCCGCGCGGGTGAAGCTACCCATTTCCGCCACTGTTATGAATATGAGGAGGGGTTCGAGATTCTGCATGTTCGGGCCTCGGAATTGTTCACCACAGAGAGAACAGTATGTTCACTTTGTCAGTGCTTATAACATCCCGGAGACACAGTAAGCTTCGAAACTGGATAACCCCAGCGGAGAAAGACAAGTGTCCGAAACGATGAATCTGCATCATGTGCCTGAAATCATGACCTCGCATCGCGCCCTGTGGGTCGGCCGGATCATGAGCGCGTTGGTCGTTATCGCCCTGGTGGCAGACGGCACCGTTCAGCTTTTTGCGCCGGCACAGATCGCGAGCCTGTTGCAGGAAACCGGGTTCGCGATGGACCTGACCCGTGTGGTGGGTCCGATCGTACTCGCCTGCGCCCTCCTTTACGCCATCCCGGCCACCACCGTCCTCGGCGCGATCCTGGTGACGGGCTTTTTGGGAGGGGCCATCTGCGCCCATGTCCGCATGGGTGAGTTGGGGTCGCCGCCGGAAATCATTTCCCTGCTTCTGGGCGCCATGACCTGGGGCGGCCTCTACGCGCGCGATCCCCGTATCCGGGCCATTCTGCCTATCCGCTGAACCGGGCGGATCAGGTATGGGCGCAGACAGCGCATCGGTTGTTAAGCGCCATTGCCCCCTTGGCGCCGGAGTACAACATGGGTGGCTTTCTCCGATGCGACGAACTGAACGCATTCGTATCCCAGGGCGCGCGCGTCAACCCCCTCGAACAATCGCTCTCCCCCGCCCAGCAGGACCGGCGAAATAGCGATGTGCAGCTCATCGATCAGGCCGGCACGAAGATATTGCCGGATCGTGTCAGGCCCGCCACCAATGCGCACATCCATTCCGTTGGCGGCATCGCGCGCCTGCTCAAGCGCCTCGTGAATACCGCCGGTGACAAAGTAGAACGTCGTTCCGCCTTCCATATGGATGGGCGCGCGCGGGTGATGAGTCAAGATGAACGTTGGAACGTGATAGGGCGGGTTGTCTCCCCACCAGCCTTTCCAGTTCATGTCGGGCCAGGGGCCGCGAATCGGTCCGAACATGTTTCTTCCAAGAATCCAGGCACCCACGTTCTTGAAGCTCCGCGCAGCGAAGTCGTCATCGAGCCCCGTTGTGCCGCCGTCGGCGCCAAACAGGGTGCGCTGGAAGGTGCGTGTTGGGATTAACCACTGGTGCAAATCTGTCCCGCCCACGCCGAGCGGATGATTCAACTCCTGATTCGGGCCCGCTCCGTATCCGTCAAGCGAGATAGTGAAACCCGCAACTCGGACGCGTGTCATGTTCATGCCTCCTTTCGATTGACGCCTAGCTCTCTGTTTCGACAGCCATTCTGCTGTATAGCTCCGACTGCTCTGTATAACAGTCCGCAGAAAAATTCACGGGGAACGGCTCCCGGTTTGGTACGGCATAAGCATAGTTGAGAAGGATCAGGAGGTAGTAATGACGGTAGGGGCTCCCTGCCCTTTCGCAGAGACTTACGACCCAGTACCTTTTCTTCTGCCTCCACGCATGCCTATACCTGGCCCAAGTTGACTGGATGTGTTCAGTTTCTGATTGGCTGGGTCAAAGGCAAAACTCACTTCCACTCTAAAATCACTCCCGCAGCCGTCCCTTCTCGAGGACTGGTAAACGCCACGATCCCGAGTGCCACATTCACTCGATGAGCCAGGCGTCCGATACCTCACTGCTTATTCAGGCCCAACCATGAAACTGACCAGTAACGCCTTTGATGACAACGCCGCCATCCCGGGGGAATACGCCTTTGCTGTTCCGAACGCGGAGAGCCACTACACACTCTCGAGCAACCGCAACCCACATCTGGCGTGGACAGAAGTCCCGGAGCATACTCAATCGTTTGTTCTGATATGCCACGACCCAGACGTCCCGAGTGTGGGCGATGATGTGAATCAGGAAGGTAAAGTCATTGCCGCGTCCTTGCCGCGCGTCGATTTTTACCATTGGCTCTTGATCGATATTCCTGCCAACCAGCGGGAAATTACCGAAGGGAGTCATAGCAACGGCATCACCCCCCGAGGCAAAAACGGTCCGCAAACCGGCGATGGCCAACGCCATGGCCTCAATGACTACACCGCCTGGTTTGCATCGGACCCACAAATGTCCGGCGAGTACTACGGGTACGATGGCCCATGCCCGCCGTGGAATGACGAGCGGCTGCACCACTACGTGTTCACTGTCTACGCTTTGGACGTGCCCAGCCTCGTGATATCGGGCCCGGTTAACGGCGCGAATATTCTGGATGCACTGCAAGGGCATGTACTGGCCAAGGCCAGCCTTACGGGCACCTACACCCTCAACATGGACCTGTGATTGTGCGGCCAACTTCAGGAACCACACCCTCACCATGGATCGGCCTGAGCCTGTGACTGCCCCGCAACCGGACGACGCCCGCTGGCTGCTGCCATCGGGCGCCCCCCTGCAAGCGCAAGCGCCATGCATGCTGGCCAGGCCGCGCCTGATGAGCCCTCAGCACGCTACCAACTTCCGCTTTTTTGAAGCGACGTTGCTGGTCGTGACATCAGGCCATTTGACACTGGACAGTGGTGAACGTACCTGGGAGTTGGCTGATCCCCGTACCTTGATGGCCGTGGCCAAAAACGCCATCACGGATATTCAAAAAACACCGGATAAAAACAGTTCGACGTTTGCTTCTCTGTTTTTGACGTTCGCACCGGGCCTGATCACTGAGTTTCACCAACGCTATGGGCACAACGTCACGGCCTCATCCATGGTCACTGAATGCAAGACGGCGGAACTGGACGAAGACTTGAATGATGCGCTGCAGTTTTGCATTCGAGGAATCGACTCACGAACCGTTTCGGAGGCGCAACAGACAAATCGGTTGATGGGACTTCTGTTGGCATTGCAGAAACGGAATATTGTATTCCTCCGCCCTTCAGTCCCTGGGCTGGCGGAGCGATTAACCCAGTTACTGGCCAAGGCTCCGGACAAACACTGGACAGCGGCACAGGTAGGTCGCGAATTAGCCGTCAGTGAAGCCACCTTGAGGCGACGCCTCGCGGAAGAAGGCGTCAGCTTCAGCGCAGTGCTGACCGAGATTAGAATGCATCACGCGATGATGCTGTTACAGACGACGCATTTCAGCATTTCGCAAATAGCCGACGCCTGCGGGTATCGCGCGATCTCAAGGTTTTCAATGCGTTTCAAAAGCCGCTTTGGTTTCTCTCCTGTACGGTAGGAAAGAAACGGATGGCCCCACCGTTTTCGTTCATTCGGATCATGGCAGAAGCGAAACCAGGCGAGGCTCGATGGAGGTCTCAAGCACCTCCAGCAGCGCCAGTGTCACCGGAAGCTTGAAACGCCGTGGACCCGCGCTCCCTGGGTTGAGATACAAGGTTTCATCACGCCATTGAATGAGAGGCTTGTGCGAGTGGCCGGTGATTACCAGCTTTATGCCCTCATCCAGAGCTGTTGGAACATCGGCGATGTCATGCACGAGCAGGGTCCGCCATCCGCTCAGGTCGAGCCGCAGAAGGTCCGGCAGATGGGCTGCCCAGGGTGCGTCCTGGTCGTTATTACCGCGCACAACGAACAGTGGAGCGATAGCGGCCAGGTGCTCAAGCACCTCAGGCTTACCGATGTCGCCGGCGTGAATGATTTTTTCACAGCCCTTCAGGGCAGCAAGGGCCTCGGGACGGAGAAGGCCGTGAGTATCGGAAATCACTCCAACTTTCATGCAGGGCACCGTGAGGGCTGGAAGTGGTCAGCGAGTGTACCCACAAGTGCCTCGGGCAGAGCAATGTATCGAAATCACGGTCACCTGTTGCGACAAAGCGAGCCGGTGGCGTATTCGGCCAACCTGGCGGCTCAACTTCTCGCTATCTCCGGTATGGCGTCTGCAATGGAGATACGGCCCAAGCCCAACTTCACCAGCTCCTTACGCAGCAGCGAGCGCTCAAGCACCGCCATTCCGGCCTGCCATTCGATCGGCAGCAAATGGCTCAACTTCTGTTGGCTGACCAAGGGCTCAGCCAGAAAGTAGCTCTTGCACTCGCGGATGCTGATGACGTTCAACAGCCAATCTCCACCCTGCGCCGCCAGCCAGTGAGCGATCGTTGAGCGATGCGTTCGGATCAGCGCACTGGCATCCCACACCGCCATCTGCGCGAAAACCTGCGGCAGGTTGCTATCGGCTTTCAGCCGCTTCATATCAACCGCCAACGCGCCAATCAGGTCTGACTCGATAGTCGCTTGGCACTCGGAGAAATACCGCTCAGGCCAGTCCGCAGCCAGTTTCGCCCGCCGTGCGAGGACCTCATAAGCCCGGATATCCGATTGGGTGGTCAACTGCCCGGTGAAATTCAGGGTATTGTCCAGAATCGCCGTGGCCAGCAACGCAGCACTTTTTTTGCTGATCCGCGGCAACAACCCCATCGCTTCCCAACGCTGAAAAATCTGAGTCGCTGCTGCTCCGATCTGCAGAATCTCCGCACCAGATCCAAGCTTCTGCGCCCAATAGTTTTCAAAACCAGGGTGGTGGTCAATGACTTCCACCACCTGATCAAGCACCACCACCGTGTCAAAATGGTGGTAGTCGGAGACATCCACCAACACGAACTCATCACCCGCTCTCGGCAGATAATCGTCCAGAGAGGATTGCCATCCAAGCACGGTCCTGGAGATGCTGGCATTGAGCGGGGCACTACTGACGGCCCGAGCATCGATGCCCTGTTGATTCAACAGCTCGGCGTACGCAATGCAACAGGCATACGCGTCGATGTCCAGGTACGCCGACCCGGAGGTCACCACCCTCATGACACGCGAGCCACAGCGTGAGCTGCCGAGACAGTCGAAGACAACTTCAGCCCGTGGGCCATACCCTCCAGAATCCGCTCATAGCCGAACTGACACTGTTCTTCGTCGATGGAAATACGCACGGTGGCTCCGGCGACCCGGTCGGGATATCCCAGCTGTGTGACCGTGTTGGATAGGCTGAGTGTCTTGTCCGAACACGCCGACCCTGCGGTTATGTAGATCGACTGCGTGTTCAAGGCCGACTGTAGTTTTTTTGTATTCACTCCCGGCGATGCAATAAAGCTCACGCACGGTATACGCGGTGCTTGCTCACCGATCACGACCACTTCGCCCAGCATCGCTTGCAGAGTACGTTCAAACGCTTCCCGACTGCGTTGTGCCGCGGCTTTTGCGGAGCCGTATTTCTGTTGCATCTCCTGCAACGCGGTTTCAATCGAAAGAACACCCGGGTAATTCTGCGTACCGCCGCGCAACCCGCCTTCCTGGCCGCCACCAACAATCAACGACGACAATCCGTAGCGATCTCTGGCGTACAGAAAACCGGCACCGGGTATTGGAGCCACTGTTGAAAATCAAGCAGTCGGCACCCGCACCCACCACTATCAGATTTATCCATGATCTGACAAAACATCGACATCGGTTTTCCTTAAAATCCATTGTCCATAGTTAAAACAGCGTATTAGCGTGCCGAATTACTTTGTCACGTTCTTTTTTGGCAGACAAAACTCGCATGTTTTCATTTCATAAATGTGACGTGTGAGGGAGCCTTATGGCTGTTCAATGCACGGATAACCTTTTGCGGGTAAGCCCTTTGTCCTTCGTTTTGCTCCCCTTATCCCCTTCCGTTTCAACGCGCCTTTTAGGACCTTTTTAGGGCGCGGGACGTCAGGGGAGATGTCACCCGATTTTCGCAACAAGGGGTCGATGCGGGCCTGAACCGTACCGATACAGGTGAAAAAGTAGGACCGCTCTTACATGAATCGATCAAGTGCCTGATTCGCCCGTCCCTTCATGCACCTACAGGCATAAAGTCAGCTTTTGGCCGACTAAATCGTGGGAAACGGCTGACTGCCTCAACCAACAGAATTGATCGACTATTTGCTCAGGGTCGCTGTCGAGGAACAGCCCCTCATCAGGTGGTCATGATCTACAAGGCTACGACGTACAGGAGTGCGTTGATCAGTGCAGTACGCCGGGCATTCATAGGCGAGGACAGGCGTCACTCCCTCACCGACCGAATGCCCGATTTTCACACTGACGGACGCTTGCTACCAGGCAATGCCTCCGGACAAATGATCGATTGCAGGAGATACGATGAAGTCCTCAAAACACCTGGATAACGCGCTCGAGGCTGCCGGTTGTATTGAAGAAAAACTCAAGGCTGCGGTAGAGGCATGGCGGGCCGACATTGACCGTTTCGCTTCAAGTTATGAACTGAAGGAGATCAATCACGAATTAAGGTTAACCATCAGGCAGAGAGAACATCAGCTTCATTCGTCCATTCATTCTCAGTGCAGCGAATTAACCTGTTTGATCAGAAACGTAAAATCCGATCTGGATATGATCAAGTTCAATAGACAGTTGTGGAGCGCCACCCTGCTGTATGGGGTCACGCCCTTCCTCATCATGACCGTTATGTTTGCATGGATAGATAAAGTCAAATAGAGCACAGCGCATTCACCGTGTCACTGGCAGGTTGGCGTTTGTGGTTCTCTCGTTGCTCGGCACGGTCTACGTGCTGATTCACAGCCATTCATATCCCGTACGCAGAGCACGCCTGCGTACGGGTGTGAGGTCTCTGCCGGCATTGTGCCCCTAACCCTCCGCTACAGACGTGCCAAAGATGGTAACAAGGCCTCAAAAGTGGATCCGATGTTTCGCTATTCAGTCGTCGAGGCTTTTAGCCAGACAGGCCACCAACGCCATGTGGCCGTGGCTGTTGATCACGCAGTAGTCCGCCCTCTACCTCACGCCTCGGGTGAGGCATGCAGACTTCAGTATACTGAGAGGCCCCTTTATCCAAGTCAGTGGGTTGCAATGCCGAGCCGCAAAAGCAGATCACTCGCATCGTCTTATAGCTGGGCCTCGCAGGCCACAGCGGAGCGACGCACATGACAGCCACCCCCCTCATCGCTCGTGAGGTTTACCAGGTGCTCAAAGAGGTTGCTCTGGGTGTACGCGCCCTGCGTCGACTGAGCCCGCAGTCCTGGAGCGAGATCCATACCGGACCTATGCCCGTTGAGGTCGATGGCTGGACGCTTACGCTTTTCAATGACGGCGACATTCTGGATTACTGTGAAGACGCGACGTGCCCTGCTGGAAGAACAGGAACGCTTGAAGACTGGCAGCGTTACGGAACCAATCCAGTTGATCTACTGAGCGCTTGGGAACATCGGCAGTTGGAGCTCATGCTCGCCAATCTTTGAGACCCCATCACCCTTCTTCGTCATCCAAAATGCTACTGGTTAAAGCGCTAGCTCTTCCAGGCTGGAAGCCTGAGTATCAGACCTATGTAGTGCTTCCCTGAAGGATCACCTGTCAGAAAAAACGCCCGATCAAAAGGGAAAAGCACGCGCCAGTTGTGAGGCGGCCTCTTTCTCTAGGAGTGCGCCCAAATTCACTCAGCTTTCCAGCAGAGAGCAGATCATCTGCACGCGTCAAACGAAGTATATCCCTACAATCACCCGAGAAATGGCTGGCTATCTCAGTCAATGGGTTTGGCTCGACTATTAGATCGGGATGACGGCTGACAACAACCTCTTCCCAGGCGGTGTTGTCCTCGAGACCACCGTGTACTGACGGTTCATTGATCGGTTGATGGTACGCCCAGACTTTGCAAGTGTGAGCACGTCAATGGACTACTCTACAAAACCAAAGCCGCTGTCAATGGCTTAGGAGAGCGAAGTGAGAGATCCAGCATCAAAATATGATCTGACATCTACTGAAAATCTGTTGAATCGAAACATCTCAAATCAGGGCGATAAGTTAAACGACTCGATCAGAGAGTTGCGTACGTCTATTAAAGAACAGAGTGAGAGCATAGCTACTCTCAGCAAACCCCTCATCGATCAACGCCGTCAGTTTTGTAAGGAAATTGCCGAAGAAATCGCACTGAACAATCGTATAGAACGTGATAGGGCCAAAGAGCAACGGTCTGACAGAATCGGAAAATGGATGGTCATTCTGATGACCACGGTGATAATAATTCTAACTGTTTTTAAACTACATATTGAAAGCCTTTAAAATTTTGGCAGTCCCTGCTGGCGCCAGGAACACCTGACATCAAGGTTTCAAAAACTCAACGTCAGTCGGCAAGCTTGTCTCTCTTGATCTGCGCTCACACCGTACACAGCAGTGAGCATTTGTGGGACGCGGCAAGGACGCCGCCATGGCCCCCCTTCCCCTCGAAGCCCTCATGTTAAAACAACGTTTCCATGAGGCACACCCTGTGACAGCACGTGCAATACAAGAACACTACATCCAGAACTGAGAACAGAGCCCCCTGCTCTCTGTACGACTGTGCGCGGCATACGTGTAGTTGCGCGCAATT
>NZ_JALMEZ010000020.1:0-121918 GCF_023242495.1 Pseudomonas sp. MWU13-2862
CAGCTACTTCCACACTTCGATGAACTGAAGCGACCCGCCTGCCAAAACCCTCAAAACCTTTGTAACTCATTGAATCTAAAAGGCTTTTCCGTTTCGACTGCGCCGGAAGTGGGGCGAATTATAGAGCCACAGATTTTCCCGTCAACGCTTATTTTCACTTTTCTGTCATAAAGGTCAAAAACAGTGCGCGTCCCGGGTTTTGCGGTGTCTGTACTGACGCCTTCGCGGGCAAGCTCCGCTCCCACAGTCTTCAGGCCTGACCGATAGTTCGCGGTGTGACTCGATCCCGTGGGAGCGGAGCTTGCCCGCGAAGGGGCCCGCATAGGCGACACCTATAAGGACCTCATTCACCCATCGACGCTTACAGGCTCGGGAAGGCGAACTGCGACGCCTCATGGCTGGCACGTAGCGGCCAGCGCTGGGTGATCGCCTTGCGCCGAGTATAGAAACGCACGCCATCCGGACCATAGGCATGCAGGTCGCCGAACAACGAACGCTTCCAACCACCAAAGCTGTGATAAGCCACCGGCACCGGCAACGGCACATTGACCCCGACCATGCCCACTTCGATCTCGTCGCAGAACAAACGCGCCGCTTCACCGTCACGGGTAAAGATGCAGGTGCCGTTACCGTATTCGTGATCGTTGATCAGTTGCATGGCCGCTTCCAGGCTGTTCACCCGGACGATGCACAGCACCGGCCCGAAGATCTCTTCCTTATAGATGCGCATCTCAGGCGTCACGCGATCGAACAGACAACCACCGAGGAAGAAGCCCTCTTCATGATCCTTGACGCTCAAGCCACGACCGTCGACCACCAACTGCGCGCCCGACGCCACGCCATCGGCAATATAGCCACTGACCTTGTCGCGGTGCTGACCGGTGACCAATGGCCCCATATCCAGACCACACGAAGTACCCGCACCGATCTTCAGCGCCTTGATCTGTGGCACCAGCTTGGCCACCAGCGCGTCCGCCACCTGGTCGCCCACGCAAACAGCCACGGAGATCGCCATGCAACGCTCACCGCAGGAACCATAGGCCGCGCCCATCAAGGCACTGACCGCGTTGTCCAGATCGGCATCCGGCATCAATACCGCATGATTCTTCGCCCCGCCCAGCGCCTGGACACGTTTGCCGCGCTTGGTGCCTTCGGCATAGATGTACTCGGCAATCGGAGTCGAGCCGACAAAGCTCAAGGCCTTGACCTCAGGCGCCTCGATCAACGCGTCCACCGCGGTCTTGTCACCATGCACCACGTTCAGCACACCCTTGGGCAAACCGGCTTCCTGCAACAGCTGGGCGATCAGCAAGGTCGAGCTCGGATCACGCTCGGACGGCTTGAGGATAAAGCAGTTACCGCAAACGATCGCCAACGGATACATCCACAGGGGCACCATCGCCGGGAAGTTGAATGGCGTGATCCCCGCCACCACGCCCAGCGGCTGGAAATCGGACCAGGCGTCGATGTTCGGACCGACGTTACGGCTGTATTCACCCTTCAGTACTTCCGGCGCGGCGCAGGCGTACTCGACGTTCTCGATACCACGCTTCAATTCACCGGCGGCGTCTTCCAGGGTCTTGCCGTGTTCTTCGCTGATCAGTTGGGCGATACGCGCCTCGTTCTGCTCCAGCAGTTGCTTGAAGCGGAACATCACCTGGGCACGCTTGGCCGGTGGTGTATTGCGCCAGGCCGGAAAAGCCGCCTTGGCCGAATCGATGGCCTGCTGAATGGTCTCGCGATCCGCCAACGGCACCTGATGGATAACCTGGCCGGTGGACGGGTTGTATACGGCGGCCGTGCGACCGGAATCGCTGACCAGTTGGCCGTCGATCAAATGTTGAATTGCGCTCATTGCGGGGCTCCAGAACATGGGCGTACAGAAGCGAGTCGCCTCGCTCCTGTCAGGAAATAGTGTTGGTCTTCTATATAGAAGGATCAGTCCAGCTTGTTCAGCACTTCGCCGACCGCATCGAACAGACGGTCCAGGTCCTGCGGCTTGCTGTTGAACGTTGGGCCGAACTGCAGGGTGTCGCCACCAAAGCGCACGTAGAAACCGGCTTTCCACAAGGCCATGCCGGCTTCGAACGGACGCACGATGGCGTCGCCGTCACGGCCAGCGATCTGGATCGCCCCGGCCAGGCCGTAGTTACGAATGTCGATCACGTTCTTGCTGCCTTTCAAACCGTGCAAGGCATTTTCAAAGTGCGGCGCGACTTCGGCCACGCTCTGTACCAGGTTTTCCTTTTGCAGCAGGTCGAGTGCCGCCAGGCCTGCGGCGCACGCCACCGGGTGTGCCGAGTAGGTGTAGCCGTGGGGGAACTCCACGGCGTACTCGGGGGTCGGCTGATTCATGAAGGTCTGGTAGATCTCGCTGCTGGCAATCACCGCGCCCATAGGAATGGCGCCGTTGGTGACTTGCTTGGCGATGCACATCAGGTCCGGGGTCACGCCGAAGCTGTCGGCGCCGAACATCGCGCCGGTACGCCCGAAGCCGGTGATCACTTCGTCGAACACCAGCAGGATATTGTGCTGGTCGCAGATTTCCCGCAGGCGCTTGAGGTAGCCCTGTGGCGGTACCAGTACACCGGCGGAACCGGCCATGGGCTCGACGAACACTGCGGCGATATTGGACGCATCATGCAGTTCGATCAGCTTGAGCAGCTCATCGGCCAGGGCGATACCGCCCTGCTCCGGCATGCCACGGGAGAAGGCATTGCTCGCCAGCAGGGTGTGGGGCAGATGGTCGACATCCATCATCGCCTGGCCAAACAGTTTACGGTTGCCGTTGACACCGCCCAGGCTGGTACCGGCGATGTTCACCCCGTGATAACCACGGGCCCGACCGATCATCTTGGTCTTGGTCGCCTGGCCTTTCAGACGCCAGTAGGCACGCACCATCTTCACCGCGGTATCGGCGCACTCGGAGCCGGAGTCGGTGAAGAACACATGGTTCAGGTTGCCCGGCGTCAGCGCGGTGATTTTCTCCGCCAGTTGGAACGACAGCGGGTGACCGTATTGAAAGCCCGGCGAGTAGTCGAGGGTCCCCAGTTGCTTGGCCACCGCTTCCTGGATTTCCTTGCGGGTGTGCCCGGCACCGCAGGTCCACAGGCCTGACAGCGAGTCGTAGACCCGGCGGCCCTTGTCATCGATCAGCCAGCTGCCTTCGGCGGCAACGATCAGGCGCGGATCGCGCTGGAAGTTGCGATTGGCCGTGTAGGGCATCCAGTGGGCATCGAGTTTGAGCTGGCTGGCCAGGGAGCCGGGAGCGTGTTCAGGCATGTTCATGGGCGAAACCTCACAGGGCAATAAGCGGCGCAGGAGTTGAAAGCGTTCTTGCAGCTAAATTGCCATGGCGATAAAGTCGGTGAAATCCAACTTTTCTAATGTTCAGTCAGCAGGCTACTAAACAATATGACCCAGCCATGAGCAGCCGCCGCCCCGATCCCCTGGCGCAAGTCAGCGACTTTGATATCCGCTTGCTGCGTATCTTTCGCAGCGTGGTGGAGTGCGGCGGTTTTTCCGCCGCGGAAAGCGTGCTCGGTATCGGCCGCTCGGCCATCAGCCAGCAGATGAGCGATCTGGAGCAACGTCTCGGGCTACGCCTGTGCCAACGTGGACGGGCCGGTTTCTCACTGACCGAGGAAGGTCGCGAGGTCTATCACTCGGCGTTGCAGCTATTGGGCGCACTGGAAAGTTTTCGCACCGAAGTCAACGGCCTGCACCAGCACCTGCGTGGAGAGCTGACCATCGGCCTGACCGACAACCTGGTCACCCTGCCCCATATGCGCATCACCCATGCACTGGCCCAATTGAAGGAACGCGGGCCGGATGTGCAGATCCAGATTCGCATGATCGCCCCCAACGAAGTGGAACAAGGCGTGCTCGACGGCCGCCTGCATGTCGGAGTGGTGCCCCAAGCCAGCGCCTTGTCGGGCCTGGAGTATCAACCGCTGTACAGCGAACGTTCGCTGCTCTACTGCGCGGTGGGACATCCGCTGTTTTATGTGGACGACAAGCAACTGGACGATGAACGGCTCAATGCCCAGGACGCCATCGCTCCGACCTTCCGTCTGCCGGCCGAGATCCAGGCGCATTACCAGGCGCTCAATTGCACCGCGAGTGCTTCGGACCGCGAAGGCATGGCGTTCCTGATCCTGACCGGGCGCTATATCGGCTACCTGCCTGATCACTATGCCAATCTCTGGGTCCAGCAAGGTCGGTTGCGCGCCCTCAAGGCCGGCAGCCGTTTCTATGACCTGAGCCTGGCTTCGGTGACACGTAAAGGGCGGCGCCCACACCTGGTGCTGGAAAGTTTCCTGGAAAGCCTGGCGGCAACCCGCTGAGATATCCACAGCCTTGCGCAATCTTGAACTGGCTTGCGGGCCTCTTCGCCAACAAGCCGGCGCCAGCAAAATATCGTGCCCAAGCCACTGCCGCGAATAGTTGCCCCGAAAGCGACAGAATCGGCCCGGATCCAGGCTTTATATGATGACAGGACTTGTCTCAACCCCCTGGGTACGCTATCTGTGCACGGGTTGCACCCACAGACCCGTTCGGAACTGCCTATGACCGTTGAAGCCCCTGCCCACGCCGGAAAGCCCGCCAGCCGAATTCGCCAGAAAAACCAGGAAGCGATAATCAAGGCCGCCGAAGACGAGTTCGCCCGCCATGGCTTCAAAGGCACCAGCATGAACACCATCGCCCAGAACGCCGGACTGCCCAAGGCCAACCTGCACTATTACTTCACCCACAAGCTGGGCCTATATATCGCGGTATTGAGCAATATCCTCGAACAGTGGGACGACACCTTCAACCACCTCAGTGTCGATGACGATCCGGCGCAGGCGCTGGCCCGCTACATCCGCGCCAAGATGGAGTTTTCCCGGCGCCAGCCACAGGCCTCGCGGATCTTCGCCATGGAAATCATCAGCGGCGGCGAATGCCTGACCGAGCACTTCAACCAGGACTACCGCGCCTGGTTCCAGGGCCGGGCGAATGTGTTCCAGGCCTGGATCGATGCGGGCAAGATGGATCCGGTCGATCCGGTGCACCTGATCTTCCTGCTCTGGGGCAGCACCCAGCATTACGCCGACTTCGCCACCCAGATCTGTCGCGTCACCGGCCGCCCGCGGCTGACCAAGCAGGACATGGAAGACGCCGGCAACAATCTGATCCGCATTATCCTCAAGGGCTGCGGCCTGACGCCGCCGCTCTGATCCTCTTGAACTGAAGCCGAATCCCGTATGCCTTTTACCCTTGCCGGCCTTTGCGAATACCGCGAGGAAATTCGCAAAAGCCGCTTTATCACCCTCGCCGCCCCGATCACCAGCGTCGCCGAAGCCCAGGCCTTTATCGAGCAACACAGCGACCTGGATGCCACCCACAACTGCTGGGCCTGGAAGCTCGCCGACCAGTACCGCAGCAGTGACGACGGCGAACCCGGCGGTACCGCGGGCCGGCCGATCCTGGCGGCCATCGAGGCCCAGGACTGCGACCAGGTCGCGGTACTGGTCATTCGCTGGTACGGTGGCATCCAACTGGGCACCGGCGGCCTGGCCCGTGCCTATGGCGGCGGCGCCAACAAGTGCCTGCAAAATGCCGAACGACTGCCGCTGATCAGCCGGGTCGCGCTGAGCTGCGCCTGCGGCTTCAGCGAACTGGCGCTGGTCAAGCTACGGGTGGCCGAACTCGGCGGCCTGATCCTGGAAGAGCAGTTCACCGCCAATGGCGTGGAACTCCAGTTGGCGGTGGGCGCAGCGCAGATCGATACCCTGCAACGGCAATTGGCCGATCTCAGCCGCGGCCGCATTCTCCTGCAGCGAGAGGCGTAACCGGCCTCTGTTCACAGCCCCGCCGGTTGCCCACAGTCACTGTGCACCCGACTGTGGATAACCTGAGCACATCCCGCTGTAACCCTTCTGCAACGTGGCTTTGCGGCCGCTGATCAGTTTTTGTCCAATCACCCGCCAACGGCGCAAAATCGTCCAGTAAACAGCGAGTTACCCGGGTTTATCGCGTTTTGAAAATAGCCCGATAGCCTTTATACCCATGCTGCAAGCTTGCGCACAGATACTGTGGAGCAACCTGTGGATAAGCCGTGCAAGGGTGGCCGGGTAGCCGATCCAGCCACGCCTGCGCGAAATTGATCGTTTTTTGATCAGCCCGCACTGACCAATATGGCTTCATCGGACGCTCCGCGCACCGGCAACAACTGCGCGATCCCCCAGGCCAGTTCAAAGAACAGGAACACGGCAATGATCATGCTCGCCCCCTGGCTCAGGGCGTAGGCCTGCCAGGTCGCGAACAGCATCCGGCCCGCCGCGTCATAGCGGCCGAATGTCTGTTGCGGATCGCGGATACGCAATACCGCCCAGACGCAGACGATCGAGCCCAACAAGTTCGCCATCAGCAGGTGCACAGGCGCAAACGGCGGAAAGCTTCCCGGCAGGTTCAGCGCGGCGGCCAGCGCCAGCAGGGCAGCATGCAAGGCAAGAAAACTCCAGGGGGTGACAAAGGCCGCCGTCACGATCAAGTCATACCAACCGCTGGCCCGGACCAGTCGACGGTACTGCGCTGTGCTCCACATAAGGCATCTCCATAGCGATTCAAGGAACACAGAGGCTAAAGCCTGGAGTATGCTCCAAGGTCAAGCCTTTCCAGAGAACAGACAGCATGCGTATCGGTGAACTGGCCCGGGCCTGTACCGTCAGTTGCGACACCCTGCGTTTCTACGAGCAGCGCGGCTTGATCGTGGCCCAACGTAGCGCCAACGGTTATCGCGACTATCCTCCCGAGATGGTGCAACTGGTGCAGTACATCAAGACCGCCCAGCGCCTGGGTTTCAGCCTGGGAGAAATCGGCAGCAGCGTCGCCGGCGTGTGGCATGCGCCGGATGCCGACAGTGCCATCACGCAACTGCTGCAAGACAAGCTCACGCTGATCGAAGCACGCCTCGCCGACCTGGGTGAGTTGCGTTTGGAACTGCAGCATCGCCTGCAGCAAAGTTGTCCTCTGAGAACCGGACTTTCATCTGACAAGGAGTTTGCTCATGAGCAGTAAGAATGCATTGATCATCGGTGCTTCCCGAGGCCTTGGACTCGGGCTGGCCAAACAACTGCTGGCCGACGGCTGGGACGTGACCGCCACCGTGCGCGATGTCCACAAGGCCGATGCCCTGAAGGCCGTCGGACCGGTCCGTATCGAAGCCCTGGACATGGACGATCACGCGGCGGTGGTCGCGCTGGCGCAACGTCTGGAAGGCCAGGTCTTCGACCTGCTGTTCGTCAATGCCGGCGTCAAGGGGCCTGACGATCAACGACCGGGCAATGCCTCGCTGAGCGAGATCGGCCAGTTGTTCATGACCAATGCCGTCGCCCCCGTGGCCCTGGCCCAGCGCTTCGTCGGGCAGATCCGCCCGGGCAATGGCGTAGTCGCCTTCATGAGTTCGGGCCTGGGCAGCGTGACCACCCCCGACGCACCGAACCTGGCCTTCTACAAGGCGAGCAAGGCCGCACTGAATTCCATGGCCAGCACCTTCCTCAGCGAAATCGAAGCGCCGACCTTCACCGTCCTGTCGATGCACCCGGGCTGGGTGAAAACCGACATGGGCGGCGAAGACGCGGATATCGACGTGGCCACCAGCGTTCGCGGCCTGATCGATCAGGTCAATGCCTATTCCGGCCGGGGCGGGCATCACTTCATCAACTACAAGGGCGAGACCATTCCCTGGTAGGCAACAACCCTGCAGGAGCGCCGACGGGCTGCTCCTGCAGCGGATTTAGCCAGTGTTTCGACAGACATCTGTAGAATGTCCACCCACTGCACCTGATGAGAAAAAAGACCATGTACGACTGGCTCAATGCCCTGCCCAAGGCGGAACTGCACCTGCACCTGGAAGGCTCGCTGGAGCCGGAGCTGCTGTTTGCCCTGGCCGAACGCAACAAGATCGCCCTGCCGTGGAACGATGTGGACACCTTGCGCAAGGCCTATGCCTTCAACAACCTGCAGGAATTCCTCGACCTCTACTACCAGGGCGCCGACGTGCTGCGCACCTCCCAGGACTTCTACGACCTGACCTGGGCCTACCTGTTGCGCTGCAAGGCGCAGAACGTGATCCACACCGAACCCTTCTTCGATCCGCAGACCCACACCGACCGGGGCATCCCCTTCGAAGTGGTGCTCAATGGCATTGCAGCGGCCCTCAAGGACGGCGAACAGCAACTGGGCATCAGCAGCGGCCTGATCCTCAGCTTCCTGCGTCATCTCAGTGAAGACGAAGCGCAGAAGACCCTGGACCAGGCGCTACCGTTTCGCGATGCGTTTGTCGCGGTCGGCCTCGACAGTTCGGAAATGGGCCACCCGCCGAGCAAGTTCCAGCGGGTCTTCGATCGTGCCCGTGGCGAAGGTTTCCTGACCGTCGCCCACGCCGGCGAGGAAGGTCCGCCGGAGTACATCTGGGAAGCCCTCGACCTGCTGAAGATCCAGCGTATCGACCATGGCGTACGAGCCATCGAAGACGAGCGGCTGATGCAGCGGATCATCGATGAGCAGATCCCGCTGACTGTCTGCCCGTTGTCGAACACCAAGCTCTGCGTGTTCGACCATATGTCGCAGCACAACATCCTCGACATGCTCGAACGCGGCGTGAAGGTCACGGTGAACTCCGATGACCCGGCCTACTTCGGCGGTTATGTGACCGAGAACTTCCACGCCCTGTACACCGACCTGGGCATGACCAAGGAACAGGCCCAACGCCTGGCGCAGAACAGCCTGGATGCACGGTTGGTCAAGCCTTGATAAACCCGGTCTGAGCAACAACACCGAACTGTAGGAGCAAGGCTTGCCTGCGAAGGGGGCCGCAAGATCGCCAAAAGCTTCGCGGGCAAGCCGGGACGCCGGACCGCCTGCTCCTACAAAGTTATGTCGTACTCCCTGTTTGCGCTCGACGCCACTGCGCTTATACCACCTCGCTCAACTCCTCCAGCGCCTTGCCCTTGGTTTCCATGCCGAAGCGCCAGACCAGCGCCGCCGCAATCGCGAAGCACAACGCCCCCAGGGCAAACACCCCACCCTGCCCCGTCACCGGGAACACCAACCCGGTCACCAGCGGCCCGAGCAACGAGCCAATCCGCCCCACCGCCGAAGCAAAACCGGAACCCGTGGCCCGCGCCGACGTCGGGTACAACTCCGGCGTGTAGGTGTACAACACCGCCCACATACCGAACAGGAAGAACTGCATCAACAACCCCGAGCCCACCAGCAAGCCGACATTGCCGCCGAACACCGCGCTCTGCCCGTAGAAAAACGCCATGACCCCGCCACCGAGCAAGGTCACGATACACACCGGCTTACGCCCCCAGCGCTCTACCAGCCAGGCCGCCATCAGGAACCCCGGAATCCCGCCCAGGGAAATCAGCACCGTGTAATACACCGACTGCGTTACCGCGAACCCCGACTGCTGCAGCAAGGCGCTGAGCCAGGAGGTCAGGCCGTAGAAACCGAGCAAGGCAAAGAACCAGACGCTCCAGATCATCATCGTGCGCTGGCGGTACAGCGGCGACCACAATTGTTGAAAGGCCGAAAAGAAGCTCGGCGCGCGGTCCACGCCACGGGGCAGACGCAGCGGAATCGGCAGCGAGGTGCGCTTGAGCGAGGCCTGCACCCGCGCCTCGATATCCCCCAGCACCTTGTCCGCCGCCCCATGATGCCCGGCCTGTTCCAGCCAACGCGGCGACTCGGGAATAAAAAAGCGGATCGCCAGGACAAACACCGCCGGTATCGCCAGCACCAGGAAGATGTCCCGCCAGCCCACCAGCGGCAGGAGGAAATACGACAGCACCCCCGCCGCGACAAAACCAAGGGGCCAGAAGCCGTCCATCAGCGCGATATAACGCCCGCGGCGCTTGGCCGGAATCAGTTCCGAAAGCATCGACTGGGCAATCGGAAACTCCATGCCCATGCCGAACCCCAGCAGGATGCGAAACAGCGTCAGTGTCTCGACTGTCTGCGCGGTGGAACACAGGTAGCTGGCCACGCCCCAGAGCACGATGCTCCACTGGAAGACCGGTTTGCGCCCGAAACGATCGGCGAGCATCCCCGACAACGAAGCCCCGACCACCATGCCGAAGAAACTCGAACTGGCCAGCAGACCGGCCTGGGCGCTACTGAGGGCGAATTCGGCTTTGATCGAGCCGAGCAGGAAAGTCATCATCGCCAGGTCCATGGAGTCGAAGAAAAACGCCAGGGCGATGATGATGAAAATCAGCCGGTGATAACCGCTGATGGGCAAGCGCTCCAGTCGTTCCGCCGCGCTGTAGCCTTGAACTTCCATGGGATATCCCTCGATTCGAATCTTCGATCGAGTGTGCGGTATCGTCAGGAGGGCTTGTTTCTGGATACGACCTGTTTGCAGTCTTGCGCGACGCCCGCCGCATCCGTGCGGCAGGCTACCGGGGCTCAGCCGGCCAATTCGAGCTCGATTTCACTGGCCAGCTTGTCGATCTGCCGCTGCCCGAGCGCGGACACCTGCAAGGCCCGGGAGTCTTCCCGCAAGGCCAGCCAACCGGATTGCAGGAACAGTTGCAGCAGCCCGGCGCCCAGCGCGCCACCCAGATGCGGGCGACGTTGCAGGTCGTGGCAGACACAGGCGATCTCGCGCTGCCCATGGGCCAACGCCTGGATGTACAGGCCGCGCTCGGCCAGGCGCGCCGCGCCCTTGCTGGTGACCCGCAGCCGTAGTTCCTGCTGTTCGACCCAGCCCGCCCCCAGCAGGCGCTGGTACAGCTCGCAAGCCAACTCACCGCCCAGGTGATCGTGGCACACCCGGGCATGCCGCAAGGCGTCGGCATCGGGGGCCATGGTCTTGACCGCATGGGCCATCGCCAGCGGTGCACTGGCCAATGAAGCACTGGCCAGGGCCTGCACCGCCGCGCCGACTTCCGGGGCGGCGAGGCGGAAGAAGCGCTTGCGCCCGCGCTCCTCGATACGGACCAGGCCGCCTGAACTCAGGCGCGCCAGATGGGCGCTGGCCGAGGACAGCGACAGGCCCGTGCACAGGGCCAACTCATCGGCAGCCCGGGCGCTGCCATCCAACAACGCCCACATCATTGCACTGCGCTTGGGGTCTGCAAGCAACGTGGCAATCTGACTGACGCAAGGTGCATATTCCATGTCTTCACTCCCTGTTGAAACATTGATCGAACGCACACGGGGCATACTGAGGAGTAATCCCGCCCAAGCCAAGACGCGAAAATGCCAAAAAAGGGGCGATTTTTTCGTCGTTCGGCAATCAACGGTGGCGAATGAAACAAAATTCTTCATTCGCCGAAAGGATATTGGATCCAATGTCTTCAGCCTAAACCACAATGTGCGCGGAGCCGACCTTTATTCCTGAACGGGTTGTAACAGAACCTCTTCGGGATCCGCGTGTCTCATGACCGGGAAACCGGCGCCAGTCGCCCCAGCTGCGCGCACCGCCGGCTCAACATCTCGCGCAGCAGATTCACCGGCTTACTCAATTGAGCGCGATGGGCGCACAACAAATTCAGCGGAGCACGCTCACAGCGCAACTCCGGCAACAGCACCTGCAAGCGTCCCGCGAGGACATCGGCCGACACATCCAGCCAGGATTTGTAGGCGATACCGACCCCGGCCACGGCCCAGCGCCGCACCACATCGGCATCGTCGCTGAAGCGATCGCCACTGACGGTCAGGCCGACGTCGCGCTTGCCGTCGTGAAAACTCCAATGGTCATGCACCCGACTGCTCAACATGTAGAGCAGGCAGTTGTGCTGCGCCAGTTGCGCCAAGGTGCGGGGTTCACCGTGCCGCGCCAGATAGCTGGGTGCCGCGCACAGCACCCGGCGGTTGTCCGGCGCCACGGGCAGCGCCACCAGGCTGGAGTCCTCCGGCTCGCCATAACGCAAGGCAATGTCCACCGGCTGGCGGAACAGATCGGCGATACGGTCGCCCAGCAGCAGGCGCACGGTCAATTGCGGGTGCTCGCGCTGGAACTCGTCCAGCCAGGGCAGCAGCAGGTTGCGCCCGAAGTCCGAGGGCGCCGACAACTGCAAGACGCCGCTGACCTGGTCCTGGCCGCGAGCCAGCAGACGGCGGCCTTCATCGAGTTGGCTCAACGCCCCCCGGGCATATTCAAGGAAGCCCTCGCCTTCGGCGGTCAGCCTCAGGCTGCGGGTCGAGCGCGCCAGCAGGCGCGCGCCCAGTTGCTGCTCGATCCGCTTCAAGGCCGCGCTGGCCACCGCCGCCGACATGTCCATGACCCGCGCCGCCGCCGACAGGCTGCCCAGGTCGGCAGCACGGACAAACAACTGCAAGTCATCGAAACGCAACATGGTGGCCTCGGCATTATCAAAAAAATATTGAAAGAGCCTGCTGTTTTAGCCGGTTTTATCTTCAAGTGAAATAGCCAATCATGACCCCATCGAAATCACTGCCCTCTGGAGTTTTCCCATGAAAGCCATTGCCTTCTACGCGTCCCTGCCCGTCAACGACCCGTTGTCCTTGCAAGACATCGAACTGCCCGCCCCGGTCGCCGGTCCCCGTGACCTGCTGGTGGAGGTCAGGGCGATCTCCGTCAATCCGGTGGACACCAAGGTCCGTCAATTCATGCCGCCTGAAAACGGCGAAGCCAAGGTGCTCGGTTGGGATGTGGCCGGTGTGGTCAAGGCGGTGGGCAACGACGTCAGCCTGTTCAAGGTTGGCGACCCGGTCTTCTATGCCGGCTCCCTGACCCGTCCCGGCGGCAACAGCGAGCTGCACGTAGTGGACGAGCGCATTGTCGGGCACAAGCCGAAAAGCCTGGGTTTTGCCGAAGCCGCCGCCTTGCCGCTGACCGCCATCACCGCCTGGGAGCTGCTGTTCGAGCGCCTGCAGATCGCCGAGAACAAAGCCGATCAGGGCCAGAGCCTGCTGATCGTCGGCGCGGCCGGGGGTGTCGGTTCGATCCTGACCCAGCTCGCCAGCCAGTTGACCGGCCTGAAAGTCATCGGCACCGCTTCACGGGCCGAAACCAAGGATTGGGTCACGGCGTTGGGCGCCGACCTGGTGATCGATCACAGCCTGCCGCTGAGCGAAGAACTCAAGGCCCATGGCCAGGTGCACGTGACCCACGTCGCCAGCCTGACCCAGACCGACAGCCACCTCGACCAGCTGGTCGAAGCCCTCAAGCCCCAGGGCAAGCTGGCGCTGATCGACGACCCGAAAAGCCTCGATATCAGCAAGCTCAAGCGCAAGAGCCTGTCGTTGCACTGGGAGTTCATGTACACCCGTTCGATGTTCGAGACCGACGACATGATCGAACAGCACAACCTGCTCAACCGCGTCGCCGAACTGATCGATGCCGGTGTGTTGAAAACCACGGTGGGCGAGCACTTCGGCCAGATCAATGCCGCCAACCTGCGCCGTGCCCATGGGTTTCTGGAAAGCGGCAAGGCCAAGGGCAAGATCGTGCTGGAAGGGTTCTGAGCAACCACCAGTCAGATGATTGAGCCTGGTCATCTAAAAGCAGGAAATCAGCGCTACACTCGTACCCTCACTGCTGTTTTGGTTTTATCGCAGTCATTTTCAAGCAACAGAGAATGAGCCGTTACCAACAGGAGGAAGTGCGCAATGAATATACTGCTTAAAGAACTGACCAGGCCCCACGGCAATCAATGGCAGGTCCGCCTGGACCAGCACGTGGTGACCTTCCGTAGCGAAGCTGAAGCCCGTGCCTTTGTCACCACCCTGCAAATCAGGCTGCAGGCCCCCCACGTTTTCCCCGAACACCGGCAACGCGCCGTCGGCTAATCCCGTGTCGGGAACCTAGCCCTGGATGACTCGCGCGTTATGTACGCGGCGAGTCGACATCGCTAGCGCGACCACCAGTACACCGCACAAGCTGATGACCAGGGCCATCGGCACGGCGCTGCCATCGTGCAACACGCCGACCAATGAGGCGGCGGCGGCCGCCACGCCGAACTGCAGGCAACCCAGGGTTGCCGATGCGCTGCCGGCGCGCGCGCCCTGGCCGTTCATGGCACAGGCCGAAGCATTGGGCAAAATACAGCCCAGGCTGGAAATACAGATGAACAGCGGCACCAGCAACGGCCACAGCTGTTGCGGGTGCAGGCTGCTGATCGCCAGCAGCGTCAGGCCGGCCACCAGGTAGACCCACACCGCGCGCACCAGCAGAAAGGCCGGGCCACGCTTGGCCAGCAGGCGCGCATTGACCTGCGCGGTCAGGATGAAGCCCGCGGCGTTGGTGCCGAACAACCAGCCGTAGTGCTCGGCCGGTACGCCATAAAGCTTGATGAACACGAACGGCGAACCGGCGATATAGGCAAACATCCCGGCAATCGCGATGCCGCCGGTCAGGGCGTGCCCGAGGAACAGGCGGTCGCCCAGCAAGCGGCCGTATTGGCGCAGCGCCCCCGACAACGGCGGACGTGGCTGATTGGCCGGCAGGCTCTCGGGCAGGCCGAGAATCACGGCGATGGCCGCCAGGGCACTGAAGATCGTCAGGGCGACAAAAATCGAATGCCAGCCATAGAGGTTGACCAGCACGCCGCCGAGCATCGGCGCCAGGATCGGTGCCAGTCCCACCACCAGCATCAGCTGTGAGAAGACCTTGGCCGAACCCACCGCGTCGCATTTGTCGCTGACCACCGCCCGGGAAATCACCATCCCGGCGCAGCCGCCCAGGGCCTGGACGAAACGCGCGGCAATCAACCAGTCCAGGCTCGGGGCAAAGGAACAGGCCAGGGACGCGACGGTGAACAGCGCCACCCCCACCAGCAATGGCACCCGCCGACCGAAACGATCGGCTACTGGCCCGTAGGCCAACTGGCCGATGGAAAGGCCGAGGAAATACACCGCCAGGGTCAGCTGGATATGTTTTTCATCGGTCCCGAAGGCAGTGGCCATCGCCGGAAAGCCCGGCAGGTAGAAGTCGATGGCCAGGGGCGCGAAGGCGCTCAGGGCGCCAAGAATCAGGATGGTTCGCAGGTTCATCAGGTGTCCAGGGAAGATCGGCGCGGGTCGCTAGTCTAGCGGCGCGAGGAGGCCTAGAACAATCTGATAGGTCGCTAACTATTAAAAAAACCGAATCCGCGTCAACCGGCCAGCTTCGCCTCATAACCTTCTTCGCTGATGGCGCTGAGCACTTCCTCCGCCGACAGCCGGCTGCTGACACCGACTTCCTTCGTCGCCAGGTCGACCCGCACCTCGGCCGCCGGATCGCGGGCCTGGACCGCCTGGGTAATGGCCCGTACACAGTGACCGCAGGACATACCCTGGACATTGAAGACTTGCATGACACAGCTCCTTTCATGGGGGAATATGGGCAGTCTCAAGCTTGCCACCGTGGCAAGGTCAAGTTCCTGATGACACTGCCGGGCTGGCATTTAACGCAAGCCTGCGCCAAGCTTCGGCATCGACGATCAAACCGTAGGAGATTCAGCCATGCGCTGGTCAGCATTCAGCCTGTTCGGCCTTCTCAGCATTTTCGGTGCGAGCCCTTTCGCCAGTGCGGCCGGAGAGAACTATGCCGTCCTGATCATTTCGCGCGAGCGCCTGGAAGTCTCCACTTCCTGCGAGATCGGCATCTATCTGCAGGATCAACTGTCCGGCCGTCTCTTCCAGGAGCAGTCCAGCTCCTTCAACCTGCCACCAGGCAATGTCTCGATCCGCTTGAAATTCCTGCCCGGACAGACCCCAGGCTGCGAAGCCGGCATGCTGACCACCCCCGAGCAGGTGATCAAGCTCAACGGCGGCGATGTGCGCAAGTTCTCCATCGTCGGCGGCCCGGAAGGCCTGCGCCTGAAACAGGCACCGCTGGGTTATCAATAAGGGCTTGACCTTGCCAAGGGGGCAAGGTTGATCCTTGGGGCAACTTCTCCAGGAGTATTGCCCATGCTCGCCTCCACCCTCTTCGACCTGCCGATCGCCGGCATGACCTGCGCCAGTTGCGCCGGCCGTGTCGAACGCGCCCTGAGCAAGGTCGCCGGCGCCAGTGCCGTCAGCGTCAACCTCGCCACTGAACAGGCCCGCGTCCAGGCCCCCGCTGATAGCCTGCCGGCGCTGCTGCGCGCCGTCGAGCAGGCCGGTTACAGCGTGCCCACCCACAGCCTGGAACTGGAGATCGGCGGTATGACCTGCGCTTCCTGCGCCGGCCGGGTCGAGCGGGCCTTGAGCAAGGTGTCCGGCGTGCAGAACGTGAGTGTCAACCTGGCCAGCGAACGGGCCCATCTGGATCTGCTGGGCCAAGTCGACTCCAGCGTGCTGATCGCCGCGGTCACCGGCGCCGGCTACCGCGCCAGCCTGCGGCAAAGCGAGGCCGTCGTCGCCCAGGACCAGCAACGACGCCTGCACCGCGAACGCCTGTCCCTGCTGCTGGCGATCGCCCTGGCCCTGCCGCTGGTGGTGCCGATGCTGGCCCAACCGCTGGGTTACCACTGGATGCTTCCGGCCTGGCTGCAATGGGCCCTGGCCACGCCGGTACAGTTCATCTTCGGCGCGCGCTTCTATGTCGCCGCCTGGAAAGCCGTCAAGGCCGGGGCCGGCAATATGGACCTGCTGGTCGCCCTCGGCACCAGCGCCGGTTATGGCCTGAGCCTGTATCAGTGGGCCAACGCCGCGCCCGGCAGCATGCCCCATCTGTACTTCGAAGCCTCGGCGGTGGTGATCGCCCTGGTGCTGCTCGGCAAATACCTGGAAAGCCGCGCCAAGCGCCAGACCGCCAGCGCCATCCGCGCCCTGGAAGCCTTGCGTCCGGAGCGGGCGATCCAGGTGATCGACGGCCGCGAGCAGGACGTGGCCATCAGTGCCCTGCGTCTCGATGACCTGGTACTGGTCAAACCCGGCGAACGCTTTCCGGTGGACGGCGAAGTGGTCGAGGGCCGCAGCCACGCCGATGAAGCCCTGATCAGCGGCGAAAGCCTGCCGGTGCCCAAGCAGCCCGGCGACCCGGTCACTGGCGGGGCCATCAACGGCGAAGGGCGGTTGCTGGTGAAAACCCGGGCGCTGGGTGCCGAGACCGTACTGGCGCGGATCATCCGCCTGGTGGAAGACGCCCAGGCCGGCAAGGCGCCGATCCAGAAACTGGTGGACAAGGTCAGCCAGGTGTTTGTCCCGACCGTTCTGTTGCTGGCCCTGGCGACGCTGATCGGCTGGTGGCTGCACGGCGCGCCGCTGGAGACCGCGCTGATCAATGCGGTGGCGGTGCTGGTGATTGCCTGCCCCTGCGCCCTGGGCCTGGCGACTCCGACGGCGATCATGGCCGGCACCGGCGTGGCCGCGCGCCATGGCATTCTGATCAAGGACGCCGAGGCCCTGGAGCGCGCCCATGAAGTCAGCGCCGTGGTCTTCGACAAGACCGGCACCCTGACTTCCGGCGCACCGCGCATCGCCCACCTGATCACCACGGCCGGTGACGACGACAACGCGTTGCAACTGGCCGGCGCCCTCCAGCGCGGCAGCGAACATCCCCTGGCCAAGGCGGTGCTGGACGCCTGCGCGGAACGCGGCCTGGTCCTGGCGGATGTCAGTGACAGCCGCGCGCTGAGTGGGCGCGGCATTGCCGGTCGCCTCGACGAACGCGCCCTGGCCCTGGGCAATCAGCGTCTGCTGGATGAAAGCGGCCTGAACGCAGGCGCATTGGCCGAGTCCGCGAGCGCCTGGGAAGCAGAAGGTCGGACCTTGTCCTGGTTGATCGAGCAAAGCCCGCAACCACGGGTGCTCGGCCTGTTCGCCTTCGGTGACACCCTCAAGCACGGCGCCCTGCAAGCCATCGCACAGCTCAAGGCCCGGCAGATCAGCTGCCACCTGCTGACCGGCGACAACCGTGGCAGCGCCAGGGTGGTCGCCGAGGCCCTGGGTATCGACGATGTTCACGCCCAGGTGCTGCCGGCGGACAAAGCCGCCATCGTCGCCGAGTTGAAACGCAACGGTGTGGTGGCAATGGTCGGCGACGGCATCAACGACGCCCCGGCACTGGCCGCCGCCGATATCGGCATTGCCATGGGTGGCGGCACCGATGTCGCCATGCACGCGGCGGGCATCACCCTGATGCGCGGCGATCCGCGGCTGGTGCCAGCGGCTCTGGAAATCAGCCGCAAGACCTATGGGAAGATCCGCCAGAATCTGTTCTGGGCCTTCGTCTATAACCTGATCGGCATTCCCCTGGCCGCCTTCGGCCTGCTCAATCCGGTACTGGCCGGTGCGGCCATGGCCTTGTCCAGCGTCAGCGTAGTAAGCAATGCCTTGCTGCTCAAGACCTGGAAACCCAAAGACCTCGACTGAAGGAGTTGTCATGAATATCGGCCAAGCAGCCCGCCAGAGCGGCCTGAGCGCGAAGATGATCCGTTATTACGAGTCCATCGGCCTGCTCAAGGCCGCCAACCGCACGGACAGCGGCTACCGTGTGTACAGTGCGCAGGACTTGCACACCCTGGCCTTTATCAAACGTTCCCGGGACCTGGGTTTCTCCCTGGAGGAAGTCGGCAAGCTGCTGACCCTCTGGCAGGACCGCCAGCGCGCCAGTGCCGACGTCAAGGCCCTGGCCCGCCAGCATATCGAGGAATTGAGCCGCAAGATCGAGGAACTGGCCAGCCTGCGCGACACCTTGCAGGACCTGGTGGAGCACTGCCACGGCGACCAGCGGCCCGATTGCCCGATCCTCAAGGACCTGGCATCGGGCGGTTGCTGCCATTAAAAAATCCGGCCGAGGCCGGATTCTTCATTCAAGCGATCACTGCTGCATCCAAGGCGGAGGCGGCTCTTCAGCCTTGCTCGGCGGTTTGTCATCCGCCGCGCGGATTGCCTGCCGGCGCTCCTCCTCGAAACGTGCCGCTTCGATCTCGCGCATCACGCTGCCGACATCCGCCAGTTCTTCCGGATCGTCGAACTCACCCGTCAGAATGCTGCCCGGATGCAAGGTGCCGGCTTCGAACAACGCCCACATTTCCTTGGCATAACGGGTGTCCCGCAGCTCCGGAGCGAAACGCCCGAAGTACGAGGCCATGTTGCCGACGTCCCGCTCCAGCATGCTGAAGGCGTGGTTGTTGCCCGCCGCATCCACCGCCTGGGGCAGGTCGATGATCACCGGGCCCTGTGGCGTCAACAGCACGTTGAACTCCGACAGGTCACCGTGCACCAGACCGGTACACAACATCAGCACAATCTGGGAAATCAGGAACGCGTGATACTCGCGCGCCTGATCCGGCTCCAGCACCACATCGTTGAGGCGCGGTGCGGCATCGCCGTACTCGTCCGCCACCAACTCCATCAGCAGCACGCCTTCCAGGAAGTCGAACGGCTTGGGCACCCGTACGCCAGCGCTGGCCAGACGGAACAACGCCGCCACTTCCGCGTTCTGCCAAGCGTCCTCGGTCTCCTTGCGACCGAACTTGGAGCCCTTGGCCATGGCGCGGGCCTGCCGGCTGTTACGCACCTTGCGGCCTTCCTGATACTCGGCCGCCTGACGAAAACTTCGTTTATTCGCCTCCTTGTAGACTTTGGCGCAACGTAGCTCGTTGCCACAGCGCACCACATAAACCGCTGCCTCTTTACCACTCATGAGTGGGCGCAGCACCTCGTCGACCAGACCGTCCTCGATCAGGGGTTCAATGCGTTTTGGAGTCTTCATCAGCTTTTATTGTGGGTCCTTTATTGCCAAACACGCGAATGTCACTCGTTATACGGCAATCCTCTCACAGCGGGGAGAGGATGCCGACCTCGAATACTCTCCAATGCACTCAATGTGCCAGATTATTCCGACGAACCGGCCAGATGAAAGCCGCGACTCCAAAGAATAGCTGACGATTATCAAGCTATTGTTCACGCAGCACCTTGCCTTTTCTGACCGAGGCCGACAGCCTGATGCTCAGAAAAAATCAGAATATTCGCCCTGTACCTCAACTTTTTTCCGCGCCGGCCGAAGCGCTCTAGGACAAAGGCGTTTTTGTCGGACAATCATTACGCCGCCAGCGAAACGGATTTTCGGCACCACTTTCACAGCTGCCCTATACCGACCACACGTGATCAGCACGTCTGGGGTCTACAAGAAAAATCTGGAGCGCGGATGAACATCAAGCAAAAGTTGACCTGGGCGTTTGCAATCGTCGCCTGTTTGCCGGTGGTGCTGGTTGCCACCCTGGTGGTACTGAACCTGCGCAGTGAAGCCCGCAGCAACTTTGTCGATGGCAGTGGCCGGGAGATCCGCCAGGTCAGCAACGCCATGCAGCTGTTTTTTGACGGCGTCAGCCAGAACGTCGAATACCTGACAACCCAGCCGCTGATAAAAAATTCCGATGGTGTGCTCAAGAGCTACATGAGCGCCGATGCAGCGCAAACGCCTCTCAACGAGCAGGACAAACAGATCTACGACCTGCTTGAGGGCATGAGACTGGCCCATCCGGCCTATTCCTATGTGTCCTACGGCGTTGGCAACGGCGGCTACGTCTCCACCCCAGCCGACCCGAAACTGGCCAGCTACGACCCACGTGTCCGTCCCTGGTACAAGACCGCGATCGCCAATCCCGGCAAGACCCTGCGGACCTCCGCCTACTACTGGGCTGCCGACGACGCCGTGATGATCGGTACCGTGCGCACCGTGGACAACAAGCTGGGCTCCCAGGGTGGTGTCATCGGTGTCGACGTGACCCTCAAGCAGCTCACCGAGATCGTCAAGCAGATCAAGCTCGGTGAAAGCGGCTACCTGATGTTGATGGAGAACAGCGGCAACCTGCTGGTGGACCCCAAGCAGCCTGAGCACAACTTCAAGGCCCTGGGCAGTCTCGGTGGCGGTTATGCGGACCTGGCCAAGGCCGGCAAGGGCCTGGTGGAAGTCGATATCAACGGCGAACACTACATGGCCAATGTCTGGCCATCGGAGCAGTTGGGTTGGACCTTTATCGGCCTGATCAAACAAAGCGAAGTGATGGCTTCGGCCAACCAACTGACCTGGCTGGTGGCAATCATCGCCGCCGTGCTCGCGGTGATCTTCGCCATTGTCGGCGCCAGCTTCGCCAGCCTTATCGTGCGGCCGATCCGCAGCGTGGCCAGCGGCCTGGAAGGCATCGCCCAGGGCGAAGGCGACCTGACCCAGAACCTGCAGATCCGTGGCAGCGACGAAACTGCGCAACTGGCGAACTGGTTCAACCAGTTCCTTGGCGCGATCCGCAGCCTGATCCAGCACATCGGTCAGTCGGCGAACAAGATTCTCGATTCGTCGCGTAATTCCACCCGGGTCTCCGGGGACATGGCCGACGCCGCCGGGCGCCAGCGCGAAGCGGTGGACATGGTGTCGACCGCCTTCCACGAGATGGTCGCCACCGCCAACGAAGTCGCCCGCTCCTGCAGCCAGGCCGCCGAATCGGCCGACAGCGGCCAGCGCCAGGCCCGCGAAGGCCAGCAACAGATCGATGCGGCAGTGAGCAGCGTCGACCAGTTGAGTCATGAAATTTCCCAGTCGGCCCAGTCGATGCAGCAATTGGAGACCGACAGCAACAATATCCAGTCGATTCTCGGCACCATCCGCTCGATCGCCGAACAGACCAACCTGCTGGCGCTCAACGCCGCCATCGAAGCGGCCCGGGCCGGCGAACAGGGCCGTGGTTTTGCGGTGGTCGCCGACGAGGTGCGGGCCCTGGCCAAGCGCACCGCCGACTCCACGGCGGAGATCGACGGCCTGCTGGGCAATCTGGCCAAGCGCACCAGTCAGGTCGCCCAACAGATGCACGCCAGCCTTGAGGTATCGCAGGAATCGGTGAACCGTATCGGCCTGGCACGCACCAGTTTCGGGCAGATCCGCGAGTCGGTGGACGTGATCCGCGACATGAACACCCAGATCGCCACCGCGGCGGAAGAACAGCACCACGTGGCCGAAGACATCAACCGGCATATCAGCCAGATCCATGGCGATGCGCAGTTGGTGGCGGAACTGGCGAACTCGGCGCGGCTCGATTCCCAGGGTCTGGCGGGGCTGTCCAGTGAGCTGGATGCGTTGGTCAAGCGCTTCCGGACCTGATCAGATCTTGAGCACGCCGCATAACCTGTAGGAGCCTGGCTTGCCAGCGAAGAGGCCCTTGAGGCCGCCAAAAGCTTCGCGGGCAAGCCCTGCTCCTACAGGTGGGTGGTGTTCTTGAGTCTGTTGCGGTACTCAGTGGCGGAACAGTTCTCCCGGCGTATAACCGAACAAGCCCTTGAACGCGGCGATAAACGCCGACGTCGAGTCATAACCACAGGACAGCGCGGCCCGGGTCACGCTGTCCCCCGCCTCCAACGTCCCCAGCGACGAGAGCAATCGCGCACGCTGGCGCCAGCCCCGAAAACTCAAGCCGGTCTCACGCTGAAACAACCGCATCAAGGTTTTTTCCGACATGCCCAGGCGCTCGGCCCACTGCCCCAGGGTCACCCCCAGCTCGGGGTTCTCAATCAGTTCGTTGCACAAGTCGAGCAAGCGCGAATGACGCGGCAGCGGTAGCGAAAACCCCACCTCCGGCAGCCCCGCCAACTGATCCAGCAACACCTGCACCAAACGCCCCTCGCTGCCGCCCTGCTCGGGATAATCGGCCGGCAACAGGCAGAAACTCTTGATCAACTCCCGGGCCAGCGGCGTGACCTCCAGCACCCGGCAACGCGACGGTGCCCACTGGCAATCCTCGCGGCGCACATACAGGCTGCGCATTTCCGCGCGCATCGAGGTCACCACCTCATGCTCCAGCCCCGCCGGAATCCAGACACCCCATTGCGGCGGCGCAAAGAAGCTGCCCTCGGCGGTATGCACCCCCAGCACCCCGCTGATGGCATAGGAAAACTGCACCCAGTCATGCCGGTGACGCGGCGTCCACGACCCGGCACTCAGACTCTCGGCCCGGGCATACAACGGGCGCGGCAGGGACGCCAGTTGCGGAATCTGTCGTTGGGGACCACGTTGTCCGTTAGTCGGCATGAATAGACCTTGTATCGCAAGACAGCTTTCAGGCTGCGACCTTAGGCCAAGCCATCGTTTCTGACAATGCCGCGGGCCATCAGCGCCCGACAGTGGTTCGCTTCTAGCAGCAAAGCAACACGGCGCAACGAATAAACCCTATCCTGTGCGAGATACAGCCTATAAACATGAAAGTTTTTTCCCACAAACAAAGCGACTGCTCATGCCCGTGAACTGGCAATACCTGACCGCCGCGCCGAGCTTGCCCGCGCTGTACCTGCGCGCTGCGACACGACGCATCATCGCGGGCCAACACTTGCCTGACCAGGGGCTACGCAGTTGGGTGACCGTCGATGAACGGCGCCTGGCCGCTTATCGCCGGGTCTGCGGCTTTGCCGAGGGCAGCCCGATGCCGGCGACCTATCCCCATGTGCTGGCCTTGCCCCTGCAACTGCAGTTGCTGACGGCCAAGGAGTTTCCCTTTCCGCTGCCGGGCCTGGTTCACCTGAACAACCGTATCCGCCTGCTGCGGCCCCTGGGCGGCATGGGCAATCTGCGGATCGGTGTGCAGGTGCGTAACCTGCAGCCTCATGTCCAGGGCGCGACCTTCGATCTGCTCACCGAGATCGACGATGCCCTCGGGCCGCTTTGGGAGGCTGAAAGCCGGCTGCTCTGCCGGGGCGTCACCCTGGACGCCAAGCCACCACGGAAAACCAAGGCCCCGGTCCCGCCCTTGACCGAGCTGACGCACTGGCAGGTTCCGGTGGATATCGGTCGGCGCTACGCCAGGGTTTCCGGCGACTACAACCCGATCCACCTGACGGCCCTGAGCGCCCGCCTGTTCGGTTTCCCCCGGCCCATCGCCCATGGCCTGTGGAACAAGGCCCGGATCCTCGCGGCCCTGCACGAGCACCTGCCGAGCGCGAATATCGAGATCGAGGTGGCGTTCAGAAGACCGGTGCGCCTGCCCGGCGAAGTCGGCCTGTGGGTCAGTGCACCGGGCTCGAACGGCGCGTTCAAATTGTCCGGGGCCAAGGGACTGGAACATCTGAGCGGCCGTTGGCGCCCCATTGCCTGACACCACACCTACCCGCCCTGACGAATATTTCATCGGCTCCAGGTGTTATCCCTACAGCAAGGCCCTTGCTTCCCGTTCTCATCCACCGGAAGCTAGACGCCTTGAAGGAGAACACCCGCATGAACCTCGACGAACTGACCCAACGCCTGCACGGCATCCGCGATCGCAACGACTGGAAAACTTTCCACAGCCCGAAAAACCTGGCCATGGCCGCCAGCGTGGAGATGGCCGAACTGGTGGAGATTTTCCAATGGCTCAGCGAGGATCAATCGCGCCAGTTGCCACCGGAAAAGCTCGCCCATGCCGGACAGGAAGTCGGCGATATCGTCCTTTATCTGCTCCTGCTGTGCAGCGAACTGGGGTTGGACATGAACGAAGTGGTCCGCGCCAAACTGGCCGACAGCGAACGGCGCTTCGCCCAATGAGCGACCGTCATTTCGACCAGTTGGCGACCCGTTTCGCCGAAAAAATCTATGGCGGGGCCAAGGGCGCGATCCGCCTCGCCGTGCTCCAGGCCGACCTGACCGAGAGCCTGCCGCAGCGCCCGTTGCGGGTGCTGGATATCGGCGCGGGCCTGGGCCATATGTCGTTGTGGCTGGCCGAACGCGGTCATCAGGTGACCCTCGCCGAACCCGCCGAACCGATGCTCGAGGGCGCACGCCAGCGCTTTGCCGAGGCCGGACAAAACGCGACCTTTATCCAGGCACCGTGGCAGGAACTGCTCGGCCAGCTCACCGAACCCTATGACCTGGTGCTCTGCCACGCCGTGCTTGAATGGCTGGCCGAACCCCATGCGATCCTGCCGGTGCTGCACCAGCTGTGCAAGCCCGATGGCTGGCTGTCCCTGGCCTTCTACAACCGCGATGCACTGATCTATCGCAACTTGCTCAAGGGCCATTTCCGCAAGATGCGCAAGAACGACATGGCCGGCGAAAAGCAGAGCCTGACCCCGCAACAACCCCTTGATCCACGGGAATTGGCGGCGCAACTTGAAGGTCTGTGGCGGGTCGAAACCCAGAGTGGCGTGCGGGTTTTCCACGACTACATGCCGGTTGAATTCCAGGCCCGCGCCACCCTGGCGGACCTGCTGGAAATGGAACTGGCCCACCGTCGCCATCCCGGTTTTGCCGGACTGGGACGTTACCTGCACTGGATCTGCCGTCCGGTCTGAATACGGAGGATGCAATGAGTCGCCGTTTTTGTCTGCTAGCGCTGTGCCTGGGGATGGCTGCCTGCCAGAGCAACAACCCCTACACCAGCAGTTCCATGCCCCTGCCGCCGGCCCCGGCGCAGGTCGCCCATGGCCCGGACCTGAGCGCCTACCCGGCGCCACCACGGGACTATGGACGCTACCGAACCTGGGCCTGGAGCAATGACCGGCTGCCCGCCGGCACCACCTGGGCCGATCCGGCGCAGTTGGCCGAAGTGGTCGGCAATGCCCTCGAACAACAGGGCTTGCGGCCACGCCGCGATACGGCACCGCCGGACCTGCGGGTCAGCGCCGACCTGCATGTGGAGAAACGCCTGCGCCAGGTCCAGGAAGACTACGGTTATGCTGGCGGCCCTTATGGCTACCGCTATGGCATGTACCCCAGCGCCCCGATCGTGCGCACCTACGAGGTGCAAGTGCTCGTGGTGCGTATCAGCCTGTTCGACGCCGGCACCGGCCAACCGGTCTGGAGCGCCAGCGCCGAAACCGGCACCCAGGGCAATCAGCTCGAACGCGCGGATGCCTTGCGCGAGGCCGTGAGCAAAGCCCTGGCCAGCTATCCACCCAGCTAGACCCCCTCCGGAGAAAAATCATGTTCCGCCGTCTCGCTTTAGTGGTTTTTGCCATGCTGCTCAGCGCCTGCGAAACCACCCGGGTCAACCACGACTTCGACGCCAGTCGCGACTTCGCCGGCTACCGCAGCTGGAGCTGGAAAGAACCCGCGTTGCAGTACCGACCCGACGATCCGCGAATCAAGAGCGACCTCACCGAACAGCGGATTCGCCAGGCGGTCGGCGAGCAGTTGGACCAGCGCGGCTTGCGCCCGGTCATGGCCGGCGGCAAGGCCGATGTGAAGGTCCAGGCGTACCTGATCGTCGACAACCGCCAGCAGCAGGTAAGCACCAGCTACGGCGGCGGTTGGGGTGGCCCTTGGCAAGGCGGTTTCTGGGGCGGCCCGGGCTACACCGAAACCCGTAGCGTCGACTATCAGGTCGCGACGATCCAGATCGACCTGCTCGATGGCAAGGACGGCAAGCTGGTCTGGCGTGGAAGCGCCGAACAGATGGTCAACAACGGTTCGACACCCGCCGAGCGCAGCGCGGCGATCAACCAGGCGGTGGCCAAGTTGATGAGCGCGTATCCGCCGAAATAGTCGTTCGCCGCAACATTCCCGCCCCTGTAGCGCGTCGACCGATGGCGCCTGCAGGGGCCCTATCGAATCGCCCAACCTTGGCTACACTGGCAGACAACACTGGAAAGTAAGCGCTCGGCCAGCGGCCGGCAAGGGAGTGCTCGATGTCTTTCCCCGGTCGTGTCGTCGGTTTTCGTGGCCCGTCCGGGCAACGCGGGGCGATTGGCCTGATGGCGGCCCTTACCCTCGGCCTGGCCCTGCTCCTGATGGTGGTGGTGGTCGATACCGGCCGGCTCTACCTCGAACAACGTAAATTGCAACGGATCGCCGACGGTTCGGCGCTGGAAGCGGTGAGCCGCGCGGGGACCTGCCTGCCCGGCCTGAGCGCCGCCAGCTACGCGACCCAAAGTGCCAGCCGCAACGCCTTCACGGTCGGCACCGGCAACACCTTGACCACGACCTGCGGCACCCTGGTGACCGGGGCCAATAACCTGCGCACCTTTGCCGTGGATGCCACGCAATCCTCGGCCATCAAGGTAGTCGCCACCCATGCCGTGCCCACCAGCATCGCTGCCGGGATCTACTCCCTGGTGTCGCCCGGCACCTTCAATCCGAATACCCAATTGACCGCAACGGCGGTGGCCGCGACGCCCTTGCCGCCCACCGCGCAATTGAGCATCCGCAGCACCGTCGCCAATGTGAACCTGCTCAACGGGGTCATGGGGCCCTTGCTCGGCGGTTCGATCAATATCACCGCGGCCGGCTGGAACGGCCTGCTCAGCACCAACATCAGCCTGCTCGGCTACCTGCAACAACTGGCCATCGACCTTAACGTGACAGCCGGTAACTACACCCAATTGCTCGCCACCAATGCCACCGTCACGCAGTTGATCCAGACCGCTATCACCGTCTCCCAGGCCAATGGCGCGAGCGCCGACGTGCTGACCGCGCTGGGCAACCTGAAAGTCGCCGCGCAAACGGCCGGAAGCATCAAACTGGGGAGTTTTCTCAACCTGTCGACGCTCACGCCGACCTCGGTACTGAATGCCAATCTGCAGCTGTTCCAACTACTCCAGGCGATTGTCGAGGTGGCCAATAACCAGAACGGCCTGGCGGTGAATCTGCCCGTCAGCCTGCTGGGCTTGGGAGTGGGGGCGACGGTGCAGACCAAGGTGATTCAAGCACCGCAGTTCTCCGCGATCGGCAACCCGGCCCTCGCCGCGCTCAACCCGACAGGCCCCAATGGCATCTATGTGCGCACGGCACAGATCCGCACACTGGTGACCCTTGATCTGTCATTGGTGACCAATTTATTGAGTGTAGTGACAGGGCTGCTTTCAGCCGGTACCGGACTGCTGGGACTGACTCTGCATGTACTTCCCAATCCAACCCTGGACATCAGCCTTGAAGCCGGTGGCGGCAGCAGTTATGTCACGGGCTACACCTGCGTCAGCGACACCAATAAAAGCCTGTCCATCAGCGCCACCACCGATACCGCCTACCTGCGGGTGGGCAATATCAATTCGGACTGGGCGACCAACACCACACCGCTGACCGTAACACCCTTCACGTTGGTATCCATCGGCACGGCAACGGCACCTTTTTCCGCCGGCGGCGCATCCCTGATGATCAGCAGCCCGGCGCTGCAAACAACCGGCACCAATACCTTTATCAATCCACCCGATGTCAATGTGACGCCAACGCCCGCCTATCCGCCCTACACCCTGTCGATGTCCAATCCCATCGCCAGCCTGGCTCAATCCGTCAATGGCATACAGCTGACGACCTATCCACCGACTTACACCGCCCCAACGCTCCTGACAGCGGTTTTCACGCTCCTCACGACGACCCTCAACGGCGTGATCAGCACTCTGGCCTCAACCCTGAGCGGCCTGCTCAGCCCCCTGCTGGACAGCCTGATCAACACGCTATTGGCGGGGCTGGGGATCACTGTCGGACAGATTTCCGTCGACGGCCACCTCACCTGCGGCCAGACCGGCAAGGCCTACCTGGTGATCTGAAGCGATCGGCAGTTCCACACAGAACCGCGCCCCGGCCTCGCCATTGCGTACGCTGAGGCGCCCGCCCATGTTCTCGACAATCCCGTAGCTCACCGACAAGCCCAACCCGGTGCCGACGCCTATCGGCTTGGTGGTGAAGAAGGGTTCGAAGATCCGCTCCAGCAACCGCGGATCGATGCCGCCGCCGTTATCCTCGACAAACAAGCGCACCGCCCGCTCATCACGTTCGGCGGTCAGCGCAATCCAGGGCTCGAAATCGCGGTTCTTCTCACGCTTGCTCAACAAGGCATCCCGGGCATTGACCATCAGGTTGATCAGCACCTGCTCCAACTGGTCGACAAAACCCCGCACCTGCACCTCGAACCCGATGGGCGCCACCCGCAGCTCCACGCCCTTGCCCTTCATCCCTTCGCTGAGCAACGACAAGGTGCCTTCCACCGCCTGTGCAGGATTGAACGGCGCCTGCTCGATTTCCGAACGGCGACCGAACACCCGCATATGATCGACCACCCGCGCCGCCCTCTGGACCTGGGCGTCGATGCGATTGAGCTTGTCCTGCAAATAGTCGACCTGCACATCGCCATTGCCCAGGCGCTTGAGCACATTGACGATGGCCATGCGCATGACGTTCAGCGGCTGGTTGATCTCATGGGCCAGGCCAGTAGCCATTTCCCCCAGGGTGGCCATCTTCGCGCTCTGGGTCAGTTGCTGCTGGGAACGCCGCACCTCGGTGTTATCACGTCCCACCGCCTGCACCTCGACCAGCCGGCCTTGCGCGTCAAACACCCCGCGATCCGACCAGACCCACCAGGCATGCTCGCGGCCGGGCAATTGCAGGCTGATTTCCGCCGTACTCACCGGGAGCTCCGGAGTCAACAGGGACAGACGCTGGACAAACGCCGCGCGCTGCTCGGGCGACAGCCAGTTGCCCAGGTTGGCCCCCGGCAATTGCTCGGGCGAACACTCCAGATAGACCGCGAGCGGCTTGTTGCCGAAGGTCAGGGTCAGGTCCGGGCGGTAACGACAGATCATCGCCGGCGAATCTTCCACCAGGATGCGATAGCGCTCCTCGCTCTTCTCGATCTGCTCGGCGGCCAGGGTCGCTTCCGTGATGTCCAGCCACAGCCCCACCGCTTCCACCGGCAAGCCGAGGTCATCACGCAACAGCCGGGCCTCATCCAGCATCCAGTGATAGGCACCGCCCTTGTCCCGGAGCCGATAACGGCAACTGACGTTGCCTTTACGCAGCAACTGGCGGGTACGCTCGAAATAACGGTCGCGATCCTCGGGATGAATCCACTGCGCCAGGCTGCCATCGGCACAGTCGGCCAGGGTCCAGCCCAGCAGCGGCAACAGGCTGTCGCTGAAGAACACCGGCTGCAAGGCACCCTCGACATAACGCTGTACATAGATCACCGCCGGCGAGCTGGCAATCAGGTTGTCCAGCCGGGCATGGGCGGCGGCGGCGGCCTGCTCCTGGTTCTTGACGTCACTGATGTCGAGCATGAAACCAATGATCCGCAAGCTGTCACCAACACCCAGCACCTGACCCTGCAGGCGATACCACTGAGGGGCCTGCTGCGGGTCCTCGGCATGCCGGCGGACACAGAGCAGCAGCGCCTTGCCCTGCTGCAAGTCGTACATGCGGCTGGACAGTTCCTGGCGGTCGGCGGCGTGGAACAACCCCAGCCAACCTTCCAGCGACACCACCCCGTGCAACGCTTCAAGCCCCAACTCCTGCACCAGTTGCGGGGCCAGTTGCAGTTCGTCGAGGGACGGCGTCCACTCCCACCAGCCGGTGCCCAACAAACCTTGCAGCACCTCCAGGCGCTCCAGTTGATGGTGATGAACCTGCTGGCGCAGGCGCGCCAGCAACGGCGCCGCCAGGGCCGCCGCCAGTTGCAGCCAGTCACGGTCGTCCAACTGCGTTGCGCGCTGACGGGCCGGGTAAAAACCGGCGAGCAACCACGCCGCCACCCCATGGTCATCACAAAAAGGAATAAGCAAGCCATCGGCGTTGCCCATCACCCCTTGCAGGCGCAGATGCTCACTGAGGCCTTGTTGCGCGTTGAAGTACAGCGGCACCATGCCGCTGAGGCTGTCCAGGCCACTGCCCAGGGCCTGGCCGGTCTGCCACAGGGCCGGAGCGTCATGGGCCCGATACTGACTGTGCACCGTCCACTGCTGTTGATGTTCGTCAAGCAGCGCCAGGGCAACACAGGGAATCCGCCAGCGCTGGGACAGGCCCTGCAACTGCTCGTTCAGCACCTGGGGCAGACGTGCCAGGCTGCACAGGCGCAATTGTTCGCTCATCTGCCCGGCGACCTGCTGCAGCTGCTCACGCAACGATGAGCGCAGGTTGTGCTCAAGCAGGTCGCCGATGTCCAGGGCCTGCAACCACCAGCCGGGATTGCCGGGCTGGACCCAGGCGCGGGTATGCAGGACTTGCCCGGCCGGTCCACTGAAGTCCAGGTCGAGGCTCTGGCCGAGCCAATCCGCCGGCACGCCTTCGACAGACAAGCGACTGGAGAGCAGCAACAGGTTACGCAACTCACAGCCTGCCGCCTGCGGCGCCAGGTCATGGCGCAAGGGACCGTCGACGCTCAAGACCCGGCCCTCGTCATCGAGCCGCAGCAGCAAGCCGAAGGCCGGGGCGGGCAAGTGGCGCATGGGCTCGGGCGGCGACTCACTGCCGCGCCCCAGCAAGCGCCCGAACAGCTTGTCCCCTGCGCTCAAAATTGCAGACTCGAGATGACCGTCAGGTTCGCGGGAAGGCTGGGCACCGTGCCGATGCCAGGTAACACCAGAAACGGCAGGACATTACGCAGTTGGGATGTCGGGTACGTGATGGTGACCGTCAGGATACCGCCCGAGTAGAGCGCCGTAATATTGTTGGCGGCGGTGAAGTTGAAGCTGCTGGGAATCCAGGTCAACCGGTTGGCGGCCGCCTGGACGGCGGTGGTCTGGACCAGAGCGGTATAGCCACTTCCGGCCGCCACCGGGTCGACCGCCACGCTACTGCGCAAGGCCTCGGCCGTCGCTTCATGGAACGACTGCACCATCAGCAGCGGCAGGCAGTAGCTGACCATGCCATAGAACACCGCGAAAAAAATCAGGAACACGAGGGCGAACTCGATGGCGGCGGCGCCTTTTTGCTTTCGGGGGAGGCTGGGGCTCATGACAAGGTCTACCCTGACAACTGCACGTTGCTATCAGCATAGAATCATTCGCCGGGAAGAGACGTTTTTTAGCCCATGCACAGCCTTGTTCTAGCGGCCTGGTTAGCACTCTGTGCCACCCAGGACCTGCGCCACCGGCAAATCGCCAATAGCCTGACCCTCGGCAGCGCGGTGCTGGCCCTGGTCTATCTGCTCTGGACCGGCAGCACCTGGCTGGGGGCGCCTGCCGCCCAGGGCGGCATCGCCTTGCTCCTGGCCCTGCTGCTGACCTTGCCCGGCTACGCCACCCGACGCATGGGTGCCGCAGACGTCAAGCTGTTGTCGGCGCTGGCACTGGCCAGCGAGCCGTCGACCCTGCTCGGCACCTTTATCGGCGCCGGCGCCGCGATGCTGCTCTGGCACTGGCTGGCCCCCCGAGTGTGGCCATTACTGGGGCAAGGAACGCAGGCAAGCCTGCACCACCTGGCCCCGGAAACCTTGGGCAAACGCCCTTTCGCGCCATTCCTGCTGATTGGCCTGCTCGGCATGTCGATCAACTCCCTTTAGTAGTAGCACTATGTACAGAGTGGCAAAGTGCGTCTACTTTTGAGGAACAAGCCCTGCGAAACTGCGCGCGTGGGCAAGGAGCTCGTAGTCATTGGCTGGTAGAGCATGGAGTCGCGCGTGAACAAGCTTGTCTCTCAAGTAAAAGTACTGGTGGTGGATGACCAACCACCGATCGTCGAAGAAATCTGCGAGTTTCTCGAAAGCAACGGCTACCGTTGCGTCCCTTGCCTGTCCAGTCGGCAGGCGCTTGAAGGTTTCAGCGAAGACAGCGAGATCGGCCTGGTGCTCTGCGACCTGCAGATGCCGGAGCTGGACGGCATCGAACTGGTGCGCCAGCTGCAACAGATCGCCGGGAAACATCGGGCTTTCGAGGCCATCATGCTCACCGGGCGGGCCGACAAGCAGGACGTGATCAAGGCGTTGCGCGCCGGTATCGCCGACTACTACCAGAAGCCCGTGGATCTGCACGAACTGCTCGAGGGCATCCATCGCCAGGACAAGGCACTCGCCGAGCGCAAACGCACCGACAGCCTCGGGCATCTGAACCAGAAGCTGCAGTTCCTCGCCGAATCCATCGACGACCTGTACCAGGACCTGAACAGGATCCGGAGCGGTTCGCCTGCCGACAGCAGCGAGGAAGCCGATCCCGACTCGGTACAGATCCTGCCCGAAATCGTCAGCCAGCTATCGCCGCGCCAACTGGACGTCGCGCGGCTGGTGGGCAAGGGCCAGACCAACTACCAGATCGCCTGTGAGCTGGGCATTACCGAAAACACGGTGAAACTCTATGTGTCCCAGGTGCTGCGCCTGACCCATATGCACAACCGCACCCAACTGGCACTGGCCTTGTCGCCCGCCAGGGTCGGCCACAGAGGGATCACCGAGCACTGATCCCGCCAGGCATCCGCTTGCCAGCGATAACGATGTTGTATTCACCGCCGCCATCGCCACCAAGCCCTGCTGCTTGCATCCTGTCCGCTTAATTGCTCTTCAACGACCCGCCGGCATCCTGCTTGAAAAATTCCGGAATCGGATGTTTGTAGCTGTCCAGCCAGCGTTGCAGGCTTTGCTCGCGTTCGCTCGGCGTGGCGACCTGGGGCGTCGAGCTCTGCTGCTTTCCCGCCACCTGTAGCTGCAACCAGTTTTCCGTCTCCTTCTGATAGGGCGAAGACGGTCTCTGCTCTACCGCCTGGACCGCCAACGACAGTAGCAGGCACGCCACGCCACAGAGTTTGTATGGTTTCATCCCGACCTCCTTGATGTCGATTCAACGCACGCTTGCCGCAGCGGCAGGCGCCTCTTCCCTTGCCGCCACCCGGTCACTGGCGGGCCGGCTACCCGCTCCGACGCCGCTCTTGAGCTGCTGCGCCCGGGCCTGGGCCTCGCTGAACTGCCCGGGGCTCAGGTTCATCCGGGTGACCAGCTCAGCGGCCTGGCTCCAGTTGTCCTGATAAAGCAACAAGCTCACCAGGTTCACCGACGCCAAGGGATCGGACTGCTTGAGTTCGATGGCGGTAAGAAACTCGAAACGGGCATCCTCCAGTCGCAGTTGGTTGAGATAGACCACCCCCAGGTCGTTGCGGATCTTCTCGTCGGTCGGCGCCAGGCGCGCCGCCCGCTGCAAATGCGCCATGGCCTGGCCGTTGTCGTTGCGCGCCGCCGCCAGTTGCCCGAGGCCATGCTCACCTTCGGCCGCGAGGCAAGTCCCGAGCAGGCTGCGATACAGCGGCTCGGCCTCGCTACGGCCCAACTGCCGATAGACCCGGGCCTTGCGCAAGCGCACGGCGTCGAGGCTTTCCGGCAGGTTCTGCAGGTTGGCCAGGCTGGCGTGCAGCTTGCCCTCATTGGCCATGTCATCCGCCAGGTTCAGGGACAGCTCCTGGTCGGCGTCCGGTTTGGCGCAACTGCCCCCGGTCCCCATCAGTGCGGTCCAGGGCGCACGACCATCCCCGGCACAACCGGCCAGCGTCAGAAACGCCACCGCGGCAATCAATACCTTCATCCAACCACTCCCTAGGATGCGCCAAACGCCTTGGCCAGGGCGGTAAAACCCGGCCCCGCCAGGACAATCAACAATGCTGGAAACAGAAACACCATCATCACCACGGACATCTTTGCCGACAGTTTGGAGATGTACTCCTGCTGACGGGTCAAGCGCCGGTCATCAAGCAATTGCTTGAGGGCCAGCAACGACTTCATCGCCCCACCGCCCTGGTGGATCAACTGATGGAGAATCACGCAGATATCGTCGAACTCGTCCACCTCCAACAGGCCGGCCACCTTGTTCAACTCCTCTCCCAACTCCAGCCCCGAATCGACCCGCGCCAGTACCAGGCGCAGCTCCCCGGTCACCACCGGCAGCAGCTCCCGACCCTCCTGGGAGAGCACCCGCAAGGCCTGTTCCACCGCCATGCCCGACTCGAACAGGATGCGCAGCAACGGAATGAAGGTCGATATCTCCTGGACCACCTGCTTCTGCCGACGCCGAGCCAGCACCACCAACAGTCGCTTGGGAAACAGATAGCCACCGGCCAGGGCCAGGAAAGGCGCGATCCAGGGCGAGGTGGTGTCAGGGAAGAGCCCCCCTTCCAGCAGTGACACTATCCCCAGCGCCAGCACCGGAGTGGCGATCTGGCTGGCGGCAAACAACGAACGCTGGCTGGCCTTGCGCCAACCCACACGATTGAGCAGCACCAGGGTTTCGTTATCCATGCTGATCAAGTGCTGGCCAAAACGGGATTCGCCCAAACGACGCAGCAGGTTGCCGAAACGGTTGTCGCGACTCATATGACCTTGCAGACGCCGGGTCACGGCACGCTTGCGCCGACGTCGCTGCATCCATTGGCCAGCCGCCAGGGTCAAGGCGGCGAAGAGCAGCAGGGCACTGGCCAGGATCGTCATCTCACACGCTCCGCAACATGCGCCAAAGCGCCAGGCAACCGAACACCTGTAACCCGACGGCCATCAGCAGCATATGCTGGCCGCTGTTGTCCTCCCACATGTGCATCAGGTAGCCCGGGTTGGAGACCAGGAAGAAGCCCGCCATGCCCACCGGCAGCAACGCCAGCACCACGGCGGTCATGCGGGTTTCCCCGGTCATCGCCCGCAGTTGCCGGTCACCCTGCTCGCGTTCGCGAATCAGCTTGATCAGGTTTTCCAGCAACTCGCTGGCGTTGCCGCCATACCGGTGGTTGACCTTCAAGCCCAGGGCCAGGAAACGGAACTCGTCGCGCTCATAGAATTGGGCAAAGTCGTGCACGGCATCCGACAGGCTGACCCCCAGCTCGACATTGCGTCGTACCCGCCCCATGGCCTCGCGCAGCGGATCGGTTGAGGCCTCGACACCGCCCATAAGCGCATCGGCCAGGGTTCGCCCCGACTTGAGACTGCGCACGGCGTGATCAAGCGCCGAAGGCAGTTGCTCGACCATCCGCCGCAAACGACGCCGATAGCGCCAGGCCAGATACAGACGCAAGGCCAGGGGCGGCAGTACCAGCATCAGCAACAGTCCCATGCCAGCGGCCTGCACAGCGCCGAGCGCCACCAGCAACGCCCAGATCCCCAGCCACAAGCCTTGCCGCTCGCCGGGGCGATTCAGGCCGGCGCGCACAAACAGCCGATCCAGGTGGTTCTTCGTGGTGTGGGTCGTCGGCGCCAGGACCGGCTGCCCTTGGCCCAGGCGGCTCAGCACCCGTTCATGACCGGTCTTGCGCAGGCTGATGTAGAACAAACGCATCGACAGCCCCAGCAATACCAGGCTGATCAACCAGAGCAACAGGGGAATTAACATCGGCGCCCCTCCTCAACCGAAGGACAAGGGCGAGTCACGGCGCAGCTTCTCACCGCCCGGGTTCACCGCCTCGCGCAGGAAACCAAAGCCGTTGCGCCGATCCAGGCGAAACAGGGTATTGGTGACATAGATGTCCTCGCGCACATCCAGCACCTCCACCACTTCGCTGACACAACGACGGCCGTCGGGCAGGCGGGTCAACTGGATCACTACATCGAGTGCCGCGCAGATCATCTGGCGCAGGGTCTTTTCGCCGATCTGCCGTCCCGTCAGACCCACCAGGGTTTCCAGGCGCAGCAAGGCATCCTGGGCGTTGTTCGCATGCACGGTGCTCATTGAGCCGTCGTGGCCGGTGTTCATCGCCGTCAGCACGTCGAGCACCTCCACACCACGAATCTCACCGAGGATGATCCGGTCGGGGCGCATCCGCAGGGCGTTGCGGATCAGGTCGCTGGACTTCACTTCGCCATGCCCTTCGGCATTCGGCGGGCGGGTTTCCAGGCGCACGACATGGGGGTGGTTGAGTTGCAGTTCAGCCACGTCCTCGATGGTGACCAGCCGTTCATGGGGGTTGATCAACTGGCTGAGGATATTCAGCAGGGTGGTCTTGCCGGTGCCGGTACCGCCGCTGATCAGGATATTGCAGCGCTTGCCCACGGCCAGCTGGAGAAACTCGAAAATCGACTGGTCGATGGTCTGCATTGCCATCAGGTCGCTGCTCTTGAGCATGTCCTTGCGAAATTTCCGTACCGACAGGCACGGACCGTCGAGGGCGATCGGCGGAATAATGGCATTGACCCGGCTGCCATCGGGCATCCGCGCATCGACCATCGGCGAGGACTCGTCCAGGCGCCGGCCCAGGGGTGCGAGAATCCGCTGGATAACCCGCTCCACGTGATGATCGTCGATAAACCGCAGGTCGCTCTGGTACAGGACACCGTCACGTTCGATAAACACCCGGTGCGGGCCGTTGACCAGGATCTCGGTCACCGAACTGTCACGCAGCAGGACCTCCAGCGGCCCGAAACCGGTAAGCTCGTCGACGATCTCCTCCGCCAGCCGTTCCATCTCATACCGCGACACTGCCAGGTGCAGCCGCGAGACATACTCGCCGACCTTGTCGATGACAAACTGTGCCAGGGCCTGGCGCGAGCCTTCCAGCAGGTTTTTCCCCGACTCCTCGATGGCATCGATGATGTAGCGGTGCAGCACCAGTTTCAGGCCGTCATGATCGCTATTGCCAGTCCCGCCGCGGGAGTGCCCGCCGAACAGTTTCTCCGCCATTACTTATGCCCCCAGAGGCGATTGAACCAGCCTTCGGAGGTCTTGGTCAGACCCTGGGAACGTTTCGCCAAGCGTTCGCCGAGGGCTTTCAGGCCCTGGGTCAGGGCTTCCCGGGGCGACAGCTCGAACAGCGTCTGGCCCTGGTTCTTCGCATTCAGGCGAACGTCCGGGTTGTAGGGCAGCACGGCAATCACTTCCAGGCCGAACGTCTTGCTCAGGGTTTCCGAGTCGGGCGAAACACCGCGCAGGTAGCGGTCGACCAGCAATCGGGCGTGATCGAGCTTCATGCCTTTTTCCCGCCAGAGATTGAGCACCGCGAGGCTGCGCCGGCAATCGAGCACATTCTGATCGGTATACCAGAGCAACTTGTCGCAGTGGCTGACAAAGGTCCGCAAGGCCTCACTGTCGGGCTGCCCCACCAGGTTGACGACGATATGCTGGAAATGTTGGCGCAGGGCACTGAGCAGCATGTACAACTCCGCCGCACTGGTGCGTTTGAGGGGTTCGTCGGTGCTGGAGTAGGCGAGGATGCGCAGGCCCCCTTCAGCACTGGTAAAGGCGCTGTCCATCAGGGTCGCGTCGAGGCGGCGCAGATGGCGCAGGGCATCGCCGAAATGGAACGAACTTTCCAGGCCCAGTAGCGCCAGGCTGTCGCCCCGGGGCAGGCCCAGGTCCAGCAACAGGGTCTGCTGGCCGCTCTTCTGCACCACCAGCGCCAGATGGCTGGCGAGCAAGGCGCCCTCGGCATTGCCCTGGGCGCCATACAACACGGTGAAACCACCCAGTTCCGCACTTGGGGTCACCGCCGGCAGGCGTTTACTCAGACGCCGCACCAGGCCGGCCACTTCGCTGGAGCGCGAACCGTAGGCAACAAAATCCCGCGCACCGGCGCGCATCGCATTGAGTACCAACTGGTTATCCATGCCGTCGCCGAGGGCGACGATCGCCAGCATCGGCTTGGCTTCCAGTACCCCTTCGATCAAGGCGCTCTGGGCCACCAGGTTTTCCCGGTCCAGGCCGACAAAGATCAGGCTGGCAAAGGTGACATCCACCAGCGAGAGCAACTCGTCGAGGCTGCCGCCGGCGCTGACCACCTGCCCCAGGGGCGCCAGCGCGCCCTGCAGCCACTCCAGATCAGTGCTGTTGCGGGTGATTGCCAGAAAGGTCTGGCTCAGGCTCTGGCTCATTTTGATAACCCGCTGCGGCGATCGTAGTTGCCGTTATCGAGGAAGAACAGGCGGAACCAGTTCGGATCGTATTCGCGCAATTTTTCCCCCGGCAGGCTGGGCAACCGGGCATCCGCCGCCAGGGGCTGGACCAGGTGCGGCGTGACGATCATCAACAGCTCCTGCTCCTCGCGCTTCATGCTCGAGTTGCGAAAAAACGCCCCCAGCACTGGAATGTCGCCCAGGCCCGGCAGCTTGTTGATCTGCGAACTGTTGCTGGTGCTGATCAGGCCGCTGATGACAAAACTCTCGCCATCGGCCAGGGAAATGCTGGTGTCGGTGCGGCGGATCGTCAGCGCCGGCACCGGTGTGCCGGAAATGGTCACGGCATTGCTATAGTCCAGCGCACTGACCTCGGGCGCCACTTTCAGGGCGATGCGGTTGCGGCTGATCACCGTCGGAGTCAGGGTCAGGCGAATACCGAACTCCTTGTACTCGATCGAAACGCTGTTGCTGCCGGAGCTCGGCACCGGAATCGGAATCTCGCCGCCAGCGAGGAAACTCGCGCTCTGCCCGCTCAGGGTCACCAGGCTGGGGCGCGCCAGGGTGTAGGCGAAACCGCTGCCTTCCAGGGCGTTGATCAAAGCCTTGACCCGTCCGCCGCCAAAACCGATGTTGAAGTTGGTGCTGTCCGGTGACTGCCCACCGGAGATTGCGCCGGGGACGGCATTGGTCGCTACCGTGCCCGGGGAGCCGAACACATAGTTACCGCCCTGGCCGAAAATCGCCGTCCCCGCCTCCTTGAGCTTGGTCCGGTTGACTTCAACAAAACGAATATCGGTCTGCACCTGGATCGGCAGGGACGGGTCCATCGACGGCGATATGGTCGTCGTGGTCAGGCTCGCCGTGGCCTTGCCCTGGACAAACACCATGCTCTGGCGCGGCTCGCTGGCGCAGGCGGTCCAGACCATCAGGCTGGTGGCACCGGGGGCCATGCCGGTGAGCAGGAAGGCATTGTTGCCGTTGGGGTGCACATCGGCGATTTTCGCATCGCCCACCGCCAGGCGCGTGATCGCGACTGGCGAGCGCAGTTCCTGTTGCAGGCCTTCACCGACTTCCAGCACCGCGGGCAACGGGCCCAGGCCGGCACAACCGCTCGACGCCGCCAGGGCGACATTCCAGCCCAAGCTCCCCACTAGCAGGGCCCCGATCATGGGTTTGAATCTCGATACACATCGACTCATCCGCGACTTCCTTGTTGGCAGATCAGGGCGTTTGTTGGCTGATTTGATTACCGCGGATCACTTCGACGCCCCGGCTTTTCGCCGCACCGGGAAGCGCCCCGGGAGCCGCCGTTGCCTGGCCCCTGGGCACACCGGCCAAGGCCAGCTGGTTGAACTGGAACAGGCCGTGATTGATGCTTTCGACGCTGTCGGCAGCACTCTCCCCCGCCCAGTAGCGCGGCAGCAGATGCTCGTCGGCGCTACGCACCGCCAGGCGCAACGTACCGACCTGGGTGGCAAGCATCAGGCGGCTGAGCAGCACTTGCGGCACGGCCAGCACCACCGTACGGGCGTTGCCGGGGCTCGGGGAGTGGTGCAGGCGTTCGTCGGCAGCGGACGACGGCGTGGCCGGCAAACCATCGTTGGTCAGCCCGAGTTGGTCGCCGACACTGAGCAGGCGCATCGCCGGCACCACCACCTGGGCCGACTGCTGCGGGTTACTGGCGTCCTGACGCAGAAACAACAAGACATCGACGTAGTCTCCCGGCGTCAACTGGCCACCGGCGCCAACGACCTCATCCACCGCCACCGCCAGGGCGCGCTCATCGGGACGGATCATCCGCGCCAGGGGGCCGCCGGCCTCGAAACTCTCGTCGCTGAGCCAGGTGCCGGCCTTCAAGGGCCGCCAGGGTATGCGGTCCATGGCTTGTTGCAGCGAGCTCAGACTGCCGGCCGGTGCGGTACGCAGCCGCTCGACGGTGAGATCGGCCGCCGTCAGGGGCACAAAAGGGGGAACATCGTGGGCCAACACCACCACCGGCTGGCGCAGCGCGTCCTCGGCCCCCCCCGCGTTTTTTTCCACAGGCGCGACTACCGCTGCATCGGCAGGCGCCACGGGGACCGGCTGACGACTCAGCCTCAACCCCCAGTAACCGACCACAATGGCTGCGACCAAAAACAGGGCGGCCAACCCTATGGTAACGCGACTGTTCACGACTGCTCTCCCTTTCCTGCCAGACCCGAGGCCATGACCCATTCGCAATCAGGCAGCGATGAACATCAACTATTTCGCTATTGGACGGTAGCGCAGCTAGGACAAAACGCCATTACCGAGCGCCAAATATCCCCTCGTTCGGATGGATAAATTCTGAGTGTTCAACGCCAGGCCAAAAACTAATTCTTTGTGATTAATCCGTTCTTACAGTTGTAGAGGGCGGTTTTGTTGACAATGCTTTAAAGGTAGGCAAATCACGCCGCACGACCGCTGCACAGCGCTTTTCAGGCGCAAGGAGAAGCCAGATGTTGCTGAATATCGTCCTCAGGCTGTTCATAAAAGCCCAGCTGTTTGCCGAAGACAAAGAAGCCGCCTCGGGTATCGAATACGCGATTGTCGCGGCCATGGTGGCGGCGGTGATCGGGATTTTCATGGACCCTATCAGCACCAAGGTGAAGTCGATCTTCACCGCAATTCAAACCGGTATAGGGACTTGACGAACTTCCCCCTCCAGAGTCTCTAATAGGGAGCTAGAGTTTCAAGACGACTCAACGACAGGTATGGTCCCATGAACGCCTCTTCCCCCCCACGGCAACAGCTCCTTCTAGTGGACGACGAAGAGGACGCCCTGCTCGAACTGGCCGAATTGCTGGAGGGCGAAGGCTTTTGCTGCTTCACCGCCACCTCCGTCAAGCTGGCGCTCTCGCACTTGACCCATCATCCGGATATCGCCCTGGTGATCACCGACCTGCGCATGCCGGAAGAAAGCGGCATGTCGCTGATCAAACGTCTGCGTGAACACACCTCGCGCCAGCACCTGCCCGTCATCGTCACGTCCGGCCATGCCGACATGGACGATGTCAGCGATATGCTCAGGCTCCAGGTGCTGGACCTGTTCCGTAAACCCATCTATCACGTGCGCTTGCTGGAAACCCTCAACAACCTGTTTCCACAGCCCAGGATGCATCTGGTCAACCCCTCTTGATGCACCGTCTGGACAACCTCAGGCGGGGCCTGTAAAACCTGCTCCCTGCGAGTGCGGCGCATCAGTCGGCATATTCATCAGGGGTACCTATGCAGGTAGAAAGTTTTTTTGAATGGCTGGGCCAGGCGCTAGGCTCGGTGATTCGTTTTATCATTGATGGCCTCAGCGGCTTCTTCCACGCGTTGACCCATGCCGGCGGCAACTTTATCGATGGCTTCGCCCGCTCCCTGGGCATGAGCCCCTCGTTCTTCAGCATCCTGATCCTGATCCTCGGCCTGATGCTGCTCTACTCGGCGGTCCGCGCCTTTATGCGGGCCTCGATCATCCTCGGCATCATCTGGCTGGTGCTCGGGCTCTGGCTGTTGAGCTGGGTGGTCCACTAATCGCTACAATGCCCGCTCTTTCAAGGAGCCCGCATGTCCCCCCTGATCGCTGACTGGCGAGACCGCCCGACTCACCGCCGGGTCTGGGCACTCGCCGCCCCCATGATCCTGTCGAATATTTCCGTGCCCCTGGTGGCGCTGGTCGACAGCAGCGTGATCGGCCACCTGCCCCACGCCCACCAGCTCGGTGCGGTGGCGGTCGGCGCCAGCCTGTATATCTTTCTCGCCTGGGCCATGGGCTTCCTGCGTATGGGCTCCACCGGTTTTGCCGCCCAGGCCGCCGGACGAGGAGACGGCGCGGCCTTGCGCCAGGTGCTCGTCCAAGGTTTGCTGCTGAGCCTGGTGCTGGCGCTGTTCCTGGGGGCGATCGCCGTGCCGTTCAGCCAACTGGCGCTGACCTTCATGCAACCCTCGCCCGAATTGCACGAATTGACCCTGGACTTCTTCCACATCCGGCTCTTCGGGCTGCCGGCGGCGCTGGCCAGCTATGCCCTGGTCGGCTGGTTCCTCGGCACCCAGAACGCCCGCGCACCGCTGGCCATTTTGCTGACCACCAACCTGGTGAATATTGCCCTGAACCTGTGGTTCGTCCTCGGGCTGGACTGGGGCGTGGTCGGTTCGGCCCGGGCCTCGGTGATCGCCGAATGGACCGGCGCCCTGCTCGGCCTGAGCCTGACCGGCAAGGCCCTGCGCGCCTACCCCGGGCAGATCGCCTGGGCGGCACTGCGGCGCTGGCAGAGCTGGCGCCCGTTGCTGACGGTGAACCGCGATATCTTCATTCGCAGCATGGCGCTGCAATCGGTGTTTTTCCTGATCACCGTCCAGGGCGCACGCCTGGGGGATGCCACCGTCGCGGCCAACGCACTGCTGCTCAACGGCTTGCTGCTCACCGCCCACGCCCTGGACGGCCTCGCCCACGCCGTGGAGGCGCTCTGTGGTCATGCCATCGGTGCCCGTGATCGCGATACCCTGCGGCGTTCCCTGGTGGTCGCGGCCGGTTGGTCGCTGCTGGCGAGCCTGGGCTTCGCATTGCTGTTCCTGCTCGGCGGGCACCTGTTCGTCAGCCTGCAGACCGATATCCCCAGCGTGCGCGAGATTGCCTTCGGCTACCTGCCTTACCTGGCGCTGTTGCCACTGATCGCGGTCTGGAGCTACCTGCTCGACGGCCTGTTCATTGGTGCCACCCGCGCCCGGGAGATGCGCGACAGCATGCTGCTCAGCGTGCTCCTCAGTCTGCCCTGTGCCTGGTTCCTGAGCCGCTTTGGCAATCACGGCCTGTGGATAAGTTTCCTGCTGTTCATGGCCCTGCGCAGCCTGACCCTGGGGCTCTACGCCGTGAAACTGCGGCGCAACGACGGCTGGTTCGGCCAGGCCGCGCACTGAGCCACATCCTAGGCTCAATCAGGGCTACTGCTCCAGGCCTGGCGCAGGTTTTCCAGGCGCTCGCCGGGAGAGTCTCCCGCCAGGCAGGCCGGAATGGACGCCGCCGGATACTCCGCACGCAGATGCAGCCAGCCATCGAGCAGGCCGTACTCGCGAAAGCCCTGGGCGATGCCCTCCTGCACATGGCACCAGGTCCGGTCGTATTCATGTCCGCTACAGCGGCTCCACTGGTAGGCGTGGCGCTCCAGCAGGCAGGTCTGCAGGCGGCGCTGCTGGTGGCTGCTCAGGACCGGTGGCGCACCGAGACCGGCCACCTCGAGCCCGGGGTTGAACAGTTGCTGCCAGCCGACGCCGCCAATGGCCCGGTCCGCCCAGGTCCCACCATACCAGTACAGACAGCGGATGGGGCCGAGCCAGCCGCTCAGTTCGCGCGGGTCCGATGAGTCGAAGAAATAGCTGGCGGTCTGCGGGTTGTAGTAGCTGAGCAAGCCCCGATGCTGTTCGTCGAAACCCACCACCAGTATCTGTCGCAGGTGGGTCAGCAACGCCTGCACCGGCGCCCGGGTGTGCAGGAACAAACCGGGCCAGAGACTCGGGTTGGCCTGGCTGAGGCGGCTCAACGGGCAACCTTCGGCCAGTTGCAGCAGGCGCGGGGCGACTTCGCCCTGGCCCTGAAACGGCGAGCCCTCAAACAGGTTGTAAGCCAGATAGTGCGCGTAACCTTCCTTCAGCGCCTCGAGCACCTCCGGCGCACCGGGCACATCCAGCAGCAACCACTGGCTGCAATCGTCCGTCGCCTTCATGGCAGGCCCCTTCGCGGGAGTGCGCCCCGACAGACGCAATCCCGCACCGCGCAGTGACGCTCGCCGCCGCCCATGGGTTGCCCACACAACAGCACCAGCGGATAACCGGCGTGCAGAGATTCGAAAATCGGGTCCCGGTGCAGACGTTGCGCGCCAGCGGGCAGCGGCCTCGGCAACTGGACATCGCCACGCATGACAATTCGCGGCGCTTGCGCATCGCCATCCTGAAAACGCACCCACACCGCCGTCCCCACGGTCAGCTCTTCGCACTCATATTGCAGAGAGCGAGCCAACGGCAGCCAGCAAGGCACCGCTGGCGCAGCGCAGCCCTGGGAAAAGGCGTCGATGCGCACCGCCACCCGTCCTGCTTGGTCGCGAAAGGTCCCCTGCTCGTCGGCGTCGACCACCTGAGCCCGGAACAGCCCCGATAACACCGGGCTGGGCCAGCGCCGCCAGGAACGAAACGCCACCTCCCAGGAAGTCGCCGCAAAGGCATTGCCATAACGCAGCCGAGGCCCGCCGTCCGCGGCCCCACCGGGCAGGCTGTCGCCACGGTGGCGAAGCCGGGTGACCAGCCACAACCGGTTCCACGCCGCGCAAGGGTGGCCGGAAACAGGCAGATACGCGCCACTGGCCAGACCGGGCAGATCGCTTTCGCCCTCCGCCACCTGGGCCCCACGGCCGCCACGCCGACGACTGCCATCGGCCAGCGTGACGAAAAAATCCAGCACGCCCGGACCCGTCTCATGGGCGAAGCGCGCCCGCGGGGTACGCCGAAACTCCCCCTGGTGATCGGCAAAGACCAGCAAGTGCAGGTCCCGGCTGTGCTGGAAATGATAGTGGATGCCCTCTTCCGCGCAGAGCCGCTGCACAAATGCCAGGTTCGACTCTTCGTACTGCACGCAATAGGCACGCCGGGCATAGTGGCCCTTGAGCCAGAAACGCACGACATCGTCGCCCAGGCCATGCTCCTCAAGCACCCGGGCGATGATCGCCGGAACCGAGCAGTGCTGGAACAGACGCCGGCTCACACGCTGCGCCAGGCAACCCAGGCGCGGCCCCAGGGACAGGCGACAATGGCCCCGCGGCAACCCCCGGAGCGTCAGGTTGACGCCCTGTATCTGCCCGTGAAACCCGGCGTTTTCAGTCCCCAGCGCCAGGTAGCAACTGCGGTACATCAACCCGGCCAGGTCCAGTTCGCCTTCCTCGTCGAGAACATCCAGCTCGAAGGCAAACAGTTCGTCGATCGCCTCCACGCCGCTAAAGGCCGTGACAATCAGGGGATGGGACAAGCCCGCTACATCCAGCCGAAAAAACGGCTCGCTGACTGGATCAAACATTGGCTTTCCTCATCGTGGCACCGACCTGGGATTCTCGCCGAGAGACAAGGCCGAGTAGAGGGCTGAAGTAGTGTTAGAGAAAAGACCTACGCAAAACACGGAACATGAGAAGCCAGCATCTTGATTTCAGGGCATAAAAAACCCACCGCGAAGGGTGGGTTTTTCACAAAAGGACATTGCCTACAAGATCACAGGAAAAAACCAATCTCAAACAAGGCAATTTCCTGGGAACTATTGGCGTCGCCTTATGAGGACAGGTACGAAGAGCGGGTCAACCCCAGACGCAGGGCATCCAGGTACTGGGTACGCTCCTTGACGCTGATGTTCGCGCTGGCGACTTTGTCGCGGTAGTGCGTCATCAGTTCTTCCGGCGACAAGTGCACATAACGCAGCATGTCCTCGATGGTGTCATGGGTTTCGATACCGGCGTGGTAAACGCTGCCATCCGGGTTCTGGTAGATGTTCACCGAGTCGGTGTCACCGAACAGGTTGTGCATGTCACCAAGAATTTCCTGATAGGCGCCCACCAGGAAGATCCCCAGCAGGTAGTCCTCGCCCTCGTTCAGGGCGTGCACCGGCAGGCTGGTTTCGATGCTCTGCTCGTCGACGTATTGCTTGATCTTGCCGTCGGAGTCGCAGGTCAGGTCTTGCAGCACGGCGCGGCGCAGCGGTTCTTCGTCGAGACGGTGCAGCGGCAGGATCGGCAGGACCTGGCCGATGGCCCAGGTATCCGGCAGGCTCTGGAACACCGAGAAGTTGCAGATGTACTTGTCGGCCAGCTTGTCGTTGAGTTCGTCGAGCACCTGGCGGTGCGAACGCTGGCGGGCCTTCAACGAGTTGTGCAGACGCCGGCACACAGCGAAATAGCATTGCTCGGCCAGGGCTTTCTCGGCCAGGGTCAGCTTGCCGTCGGCGTACTGGGTGGCCACGTCGCTCATGTAGTGGGTGGCGCGCCAGTAGGTTTCGGTGACCATCTCGATATCGGTCGGCCCCAGCAGTTCCACCAGCCACTGCACGGTTTCCGGCAGGTTCTCGGGGTTGTCGATGTGTGGCACGTCGTCGTTGTGTTTCTCGACGTCGGTCACCTGCACCACCAGCATGGCGTGGTGGGCGGTCAGCGAACGGCCGCTTTCGGAGAAGATGTTCGGATGCGGCAGGTTCTGCGCATCGCAGAATTCCTTGAGCATGCCGACCACGACACCGGCGTAGTCATCCATGTCGTAGTTGATCGAGCTGGCGTTGCGCGAGTGGGTACCGTCGTAGTCCACCCCCAGGCCGCCGCCGACGTCGATATGGTCCACCGGCAGGCCGAGGTTGCGCAGCTCGCCGTAGTAGCGGATCGCTTCCTTGAAACCATACTGGTAGTCCGCCAGGTTGGCGATCTGCGAACCCATGTGGAAGTGCAGCAGGCGAATGCCCTGGTCCAGGCCCGCGTCGCGGAAGCGCTCGACCACCGACAGCAACTGCGCCGCCGAGAGACCGAACTTGGACTTCTCGCCGCCGGTATCGGCCCACTTGCTCGAGGCCAGGGATGACAGGCGCACCCGCAGGCCGATCCGTGGCTTGACCTTGAGGGCCGCGGCCTCTTCGATCACCAGTTCAACCTCGGACTCTTTCTCGATCACGATAAAGACCGTGTGACCGAGCTTCTGGCCCATCAGCGCCAGGCGGATGAACTCACGGTCCTTGTAGCCGTTGCAGACGATGGTCCCGCCCTTCGGCGCCAGGGCCAGCACCGCCAGCAGCTCCGGCTTGGAGCCGGCTTCCAGGCCGATGGAAACGTTCTGGGTGGCGATGATGTTCTCGATCACCGCTTCCTGCTGGTTGACCTTGATCGGGTACAGCGCGGTGTACTTGCTCTGGTATTCCAGACGCTCGATGTTGGCGTCAAAGGCCCCGGTCAGTTGACGGACGCGGTCCTGCAGGATATCCGGGAAGCGCACCAGCAACGGCAAGGACAAACCGCTCTTGCGCAGTTCGTCGACCTGCTCGAAGAGGTCGATGGGCGAACTGCTCGGGCCGTTCGGACGAACCTCGACGCGACCGGCGTCATTGATCGCGAAATACCCGGCCCCCCAATGGCGAATCCCATAAACACTGCGGCTGTCCGCAACTGTCCATTGGCTGCCATCGTCTTTGCGTGTGCGTCGTACGGACATCGAAGTCCCCTATAAAGAAGTCAAATAGCGCCACCTGGGTCCAGGCTGCGCGCAGTCTAAAGAATGAAAATGACGATTCGCCTGCATACAAGGGGGTAAGACCCTGGATCCAGCACCGAGTTTAGAAACTGTTCGGGAACAGGCTCTGTGAAAACCATGGGGACGACAGCCCGGCTTCGTTTATCCGGGCCGGCGGGTCAACTTCACGGTGGTTTTCACAGAGGCTGCTAACCGCCGGACTTCTTCGCCTTGAAACCGTGTTTTTCCAGCTCGGCCAGCAGCAACTCGACGTGATCGCCCTGGATCTCGATCACCCCGTCCTTCAAGGCGCCACCGGTTCCACAGCGTTTCTTCAACGCGGTCGCCAGGTCCTTGAGGGCGTCTTCGGCCAAGGGCACGCCGGTGACGGTGGTTACCGTCTTGCCGCCACGGCCCTTGCTTTCGCGACGCACGCGGGCAATACCGTCACCGGCTGGGAGCACATTTTGTTTGCAGATACAGGACGCCACCGGCTGGCTACAGTCCGGGCAATGTCGACCTGCGTCGGTGGAAAACACCAGGCCACCGAGGGCGGCGAAGGATGCGGCTTTTTTGGCCACCGGCAATCCTCTTGGGAGGACTAAAGACTGGTCACACCCCCGGGAGGGGTCTGCGACCGCGAAGCCCCACTCAGGCAGGGGCAGCGCAACTGCGGCGGGCAACGCCGCCGCAGCTTTGAAAGTCGCGCAGTGTAACGGCAAAAGGCCCCCGGCCCAATAGCCAAACAGCGCCAATTGATGAAGCTTTTGCGACGTCGCTACGGTGTTATTGCAGATAACGCTTCAAGGCTGCCAGGGAGTCCGGGCAATAGGGCTTTTCAAGGGTTTCGCGCAGGGCCTGGTCCACCGGGACAAAACGCGCCTCGAGGACCTCTTCAGGCTGCAGCCGCAGCGGCCCGTCCCAGACCGCGCTGAACACCGCGCACCAGAGCCGGTTACCCGGCTGGTCGAAGAAAAAGTGCTCGTGTTCGGTCAGCGGCACGCCACTGACCCCCAGCTCCTCTTCCAGCTCTCGGGCGGCGGACTCGGCGTAACTTTCGTCGGCCTGGACCATGCCGCCGGCGGCCACATCCCAGTAACCCGGGTAGATGGCCTTGCTCAAGGTACGCCGGTGCACACACAGCTCACCGGCGGAGTTGAACAGCAGGATATAGGTGCCGCGCCCGATCAGGCCGCGCTCGCGCAACTCGATTCGGGCCAGGGCGCCGAGCAATTGGTCATCGGCGTCGACCCAGGCGATCTGCTCGGCATCGGAGGCGGCGCGATGCAGGGCCTCCTTCGAAGCGTTATCCATGGTTCAACCCTGGTTCAGCAGTTGACGCAAATCGATCACCGCCGCGTTGGCCCGGGAAATATAGTTGGCCATCACCAGCGAGTGGTTCGCCAGAATGCCAAAGCCGCTGCCATTGAGGATCATCGGGCTCCAGACCGGCTGCTGGGAGGCCTCCAGTTCACGAATGATCTGACGCACGCTGACCGTGGCGTTCTTCTTCGCCAACACGTCGGCGAAGTCGACTTCGATGGCCCGCAGCAGGTGCGACAGCGCCCAGGCCTGGCCACGGGCCTCATAGAACACGTCGTCGATCTGCAACCACGGGGTTTCGACGATTTCCTCGTCGACCTGCGGCACCTGCCCCGGGACCACGCTTTCGGTTTTCAGCGCGGTGTTGAGCTTGACCCGTCCGACACTGGCCGACAGGCGCTGGGACAGCGAACCGAGGCGGGTAGCCACATCACCGAGCCAGTTGTTCAGGTTGTCGGCGCGGGCATAGAACAGCGCGTTGCTCTGGTTCGGATCGGACAAACGGGCCTGATAGCGGCTCAGGGAGTTGATCCCTTCCTGATATTCCGATTCGCTGGACGGCAGCATCCAGCTCTTGTTGTCGAAGTTGAAACGCGGCTCGGCCTTCGCCAGGTCGGCATCTTCAGCCGATTGCGACTGGGAGCGGGCGAAGTCCTTGCGCAGGGCGCGGGTCAGATCGCGAACCTGGACCAGCACGCCGTATTCCCAGTGGGGAATATTGTCCAGCCAGATACCCGGCGGAAAGCGGTCGTTGGACAGGTAGCCACCGGGCTTGTGGAGCAAGGTGCCGGCCACGGTCTTGAGGGTTTCCACCGTGGTGTAGCCCACCACCATCTTGCGGCCTTCCTTCTCGGCGGCCATCTGTGCGTTCTGCTGCACCGGAAACAGCGCCGGCTCCTGGCTCCAGTACCAGCCGATCAGGATCGTGGTCAGCAGGTACAAGCCCAGCAGGGTCGCCAGTGCTCGACTGAACAGCATCCCGCGAAAATAACCGCGGGTCGCCGACTTGGGTTCGGCGGCGCGCTCCGGCGCGCTGTCTTGGCGTTTTTTCCAGTCCAGCATGGCTCTATCCTTTTCCTGAATTCATCGGTTCGACCACAACCCTGCTCCATCGTGCCTTTCCTGTCATTGCGCAAGGTCAAGGGCACGGCAGCGTTGCCATCCGTGCGAGCACTATAAATCAAGCCCCGGCAGGACGCCTCCTCGATACGACCTCTCCGGTCTTGTTGTGGGATCCGAAACAGCGAAACTCATGGGTCACCAAATGAATCAGCTTAATTGACAGATGACACCGCCATTGACGAAAAGAGCTGCTAGCATAGAGCCATCAGTCGACCCCAGCCGTTCCCCTCACTAAGTAGTCAGGACATGACCGAGCCAGAAGACCCCAGCCGCGAGCGCCTCAAGCAGCACTTTGCCCAGCGGGTCATCCACCAGGCCCGGCAAATCCTTGAGATCTGGCAACGCCTGCAACGCAGCGAATGGTCGAGCATCGACATGTCCGAACTGAGCGAAGCCAACCTGCGCCTGCTGCGCTTCGCCGAACGCTTCGAACAACCCGAACATACCCAGTTGGCCCGCCATATCAGCGAATCCCTGGTCGCCGTCGAGGCCAACCGCGGACGTCTGAGCAGCGGCCTGATCAGCGAACTCAATCGTCTGATGCAGCGCCTGTCGCGCACCGGCCTGCGCCATGGCGACCAGCTCGAACAGACCTTCCTGCCGCCACTGCGCAAACCGGTCTACGTGATGCTGCAGGACCACGACCGCGGCGAGCGCCTGGCCAAGCAGCTGGAATTCTTCGGTCTCAGCGCCCAGTCGCTGGACAGTGTCGCGGCGTTCCGTTCGTCGATGGCCGAGCGCCTGCCTTCGGCCATTGTCATGGACGTCGACTTCAGCGGCGCCGGCATGGGCCTGCACCTGGCTGCCGAAGCGCAGCTGGGTCTGGAGCAGAAACTGCCGTTGCTGTTCTTCAGCCTCCACGAAACCGACACCCCGACCCGCCTGGCCGCCGTGCGCGCCGGCGGCCAGGAGTTCCTCACCGGGACCCTGGAAGCCTCCAGCCTGCTGGAGAAAATCGAGGTCCTCACCTGCGTCGCCCAATACGATCCGTACAAGGTGTTGATCATCGACGACTCGCGGGCCCAGGCGCTGCACACCGAACGCCTGCTCAACAGCGCCGGGATCGTCACCCGCACGCTGATCGATCCGATCCAGGCCATGGCCGAACTGGCGGACTTCCAGCCCGACCTGATCATCCTCGACATGTACATGCCGGCCTGCACCGGCACGGAACTGGCCAAGGTGATCCGCCACAACGACCGTTATGTCAGCGTGCCGATCATCTACCTGTCGGCCGAGGACGACCTGGACAAGCAGCTCGACGCCATGAGCGAGGGCGGCGACGACTTCCTGACCAAGCCGATCAAGCCGCGTCACCTGATCACCACCGTGCGCAACCGCGCCGCCCGCGCCCGCAACCTCAAGGCGCGGATGGTCCGTGACAGCCTCACCGGCCTGTACAACCACACCCATATCCTGCAACTGCTCGAAGACTGCAGCTTCCGCGCCCGCCGCGAATGCAAGCCGCTGAGCTTCGCAATGCTCGATATCGACCACTTCAAGCGGGTCAATGACAGCCACGGTCACCCCATGGGCGACCGGGTGATCAAGAGCCTGGCGCTGTTTCTCAAACAACGCCTGCGCAAGACCGACTTTATCGGCCGTTATGGTGGCGAAGAGTTCGCCATCGTCATGCCCGACACCGATATCGAGTCGGCCTATAAAGTGCTGGATGAAATTCGCCAGCGCTTCGCCGAAATCCACTACCCGGCGCAACCGCAGGATCTGTGGTGCACCTTCAGCGCCGGGGTGGTGGAACTGCAGGCCGACTCCGACAGCCTGATGATGGCCGGCCAGGCCGACGAAGCGCTCTACCGCGCCAAACATGCCGGCCGCAATCGCGTGCAAGCGGCAAGGCAAAGTGCCAGCTTTTCATCGGACTCCACCGACTCAGTCATGACCCTGTAACAAAACAGCAATAACTTCAGGTACTTACCACTTTTTGTCGTGGATAGAATCCTGAATGCGCCTGAAACTGCTGACCAACCTCAACACCCTGCTGCTCGTCGCCGTCTGCCTGGCGCTCGGAGCCACGCTCTGGTGGTCGCAACAGGCGCTGGAACGTCCCTACCAACTGATGGAGCGTTACCTCAGCCTGTCGCAACAGTTCCAGAACCAGGCGGCGCGCAATATCGAAGATTACCTGGGCAGCGGCGACGCCTTGCGCCTGAGCAGCGCGGGCCAGGCCATCGAGCAACTGGGAAAGCAGCTCGATGCCCTGCCAACGGACCTGACCGCGACCCTGCGCCCGAGCCTGGCCGCCCTGAACGACTTCAGCAAGACCGACCTGCTCGCCGCCGGCAAGCTGGCTGGCGACCCCCAGGCCCTGCTGCTCCAGGCCGAACGCGAGCTGGGCGGCAACCTCGATCAACTGAGCCAATACGCCACCCAGGCCAAGACGCCGGAAGCCGCCGCCTACCTGCCCCTGTTGCTGACCGCTTCATCGCACCTGGCCAAATTGAGCCTGGCGCGGGACAAGCTGGTCAGCAGCGGACGCAGCGAACTGGCCGCCGATGTCGAACGCGAACTGGCGAGCATCCGCGGCCAGGCCGAGCAGCTCGAAGCCCTGCCCTTGCTCGGCGTGACCGCCAGCAGTGAGTCCAGCACCGACGATTTCAGCGCCATGATGGGCCTGGAAAACACCGAAAAGGCCGTGGTCCAGGACACCGGCGTCGACCTCAAGCGCGAACTGCACAGCCTGCTGACCCGTTACCCGGCGGAATTGAACCGCACCCGCGAGCAGATCCAGAAACGCTCGGACCTGGCGGCGGCGACCCACCTCAAGATCAGCGCCGTACAGCAGGCGATTGCCGGGCTGGAGCCGGAAGTCCGCGCCCAGCATGGCAAGATCCAGGGCGACGTGCGGATGATGCAGGGCCTGATGATCGGTCTGATCCTGCTGATCGCCCTGTTGATCGACACCCTGCAACGCAAGCTGTCGCGGGTATTGACCAACCTCGCGCCGGCGCTCTCGACCTGGGCCGAAGGCGATTTCAGCCGGGATATCCAGTTGGGCAAGACCAACCGCGAACTGCACGATATCGAAGCCTCGTTGAACCGCCTGCGCGCCTACCTGGTGGATCTGGTGGGCACTATCCGGCAGAACGCCGAGGAAGTCGCCGGCAGCAGTCGCGCCCTCGCCGACCTCAGCGGCGGCCTGCACAGCGGCGCCGAGCGCCAGGCCGGCGATACCGCGCAGATCCGCGACGCCCTGGGCGAACTGGAAGCCACCATCCAGCAAGTCGCCGGCGACGCCAGCCAGGCCGCCGATGCCAGCCGCAGCGCTGGCAGCGCGGTCGAACATGGGCAAAAAGTCATCGGCCTGAGCCTCACCGGTTTGCACGCACTGGTGGGGGAAGTCCAGGGCAATGCGCAGATGATCGAGAAACTCGCCGAGGAGTCGGCGACCATCGGCGGCGTGCTCACGGTGATTCGCTCGATTGCCGACCAGACCAACCTGCTGGCCCTCAACGCCGCCATCGAAGCCGCTCGTGCCGGGGAAATGGGCCGTGGTTTCGCCGTGGTCGCCGAAGAGGTGCGCAGCCTGGCGCAACGCACGGCCGGGGCCACGGGCGAGATCCAGACCCTGATCGCCGGCCTGCAGAACGCCGCGCGGCAATCGGTGGAAGGCATGCGTGCCCAGGTCGAACATGCCGAGGCCACGGCCGGCCAGGCCCAGGCGGCGGACGGCGCACTGGACAAGATCGTCGGCGCGATCCAGACCATCGCCGAGACCGCGGTGCGCATCGCCGATGTCACCGCCCAGCAAAGCGGCGCCGTCAGCGAAATCCGCGATCACAGCGAACGTATTCACCAGTTGGGCGGCGACAACCTGCTGCGCATCGGCGAAGGCCGCAGCCAGGGCGAACACCTGCTGGTGCTGGGCGGACAGCTGCGTACCGCCGTGCAGGCCTTCCGCGTCTGACCGGGCGCCACACACACCGCCTCCCCCCTGTGCCCTCACCCGCGACAGCGGCAAAATCGCCACTGCGGGGGGCATCGGCGAAACCGCTGCGGCGAACTTCGTCGAACCTGTTGCCGCGACGAATGACCAGATCCGACAAATCAGTCATAAACTTCGCGCGAACATCGGACATCGTGCTGGCTATTGCAGGTAACTGGACAGTCGCCAAAGCTTTCCGGCATAGTCGGCCCGCACCGACAACTGCACGTGAATAACAAGGAACAACCGATGGCGACCCTACTGGTTCTGCACGGACCCAACCTGAACCTGCTCGGCACCCGCGAGCCGGGTGTCTACGGCGCGGTAACACTGGCCGAGATCAACCAGGACCTGGAACGCCGGGCCCGCGAGGCCGGGCACCATCTGCTGTACCTGCAAAGCAACGCCGAGTACGAACTGATCGACCGGATCCACGCGGCCCGTGGCGAAGGCGTGGACTTCATACTGATCAATCCAGCGGCTTTTACACACACAAGTGTCGCATTACGTGACGCGTTGCTGGCGGTGAGCATCCCATTCATCGAAGTGCATTTGTCGAACGTGCACAAACGCGAACCTTTCCGCCATCACTCCTACTTTTCAGATGTTGCTGTGGGAGTGATCTGCGGCCTTGGCGCCAGCGGTTACCGACTGGCCCTGGAGGCCGCCCTGGAACAGCTTGAATCACAGGCTAAACACCCCTGACCGACCCTTGGGAGTTGACGATTAATGGATATCCGTAAAGTTAAGAAACTGATCGAATTGCTGGAAGAATCCGGTATCGACGAGCTCGAGATCAAGGAAGGCGAAGAGTCCGTACGCATCAGCCGCCACAGCAAGACCCCGGCGCAGCAGTACTACGCTCCGGCACCGATGCCAGCACCGGTCGCCGCCGCTCCGGCTGCCGCCCCAGTGGCAGCGGCCCCGGTCGCTGCAGCCGCCCCGGCGCTGAACGGCACCGTAGCCCGTTCGCCGATGGTCGGTACCTTCTATCGCAAATCCTCGCCGGCCGCCCCGTCGTTTGTCGAAGTCGGCCAGAGCGTGAAGAAAGGCGACACCCTGTGCATCGTCGAAGCCATGAAGATGATGAACCACATCGAAGCTGAAACCAGCGGTGTGATCGAGTCCATCCTCGTCGAAGACGGCCAGCCGGTTGAGTACGACCAACCGCTGTTCACCATCGTTTGAAGCGCGGAGAGCCAACGATGTCGAATCCTGCGAAGTTGGAAAAAGTCCTGATCGCCAACCGCGGTGAAATTGCACTGCGGATCCTGCGCGCGTGCAAGGAGCTGGGGATCAAGACCGTCGCCGTCTACTCCAAGGCCGACAAGGAGCTGATGCACCTGGGCCTGGCGGACGAATCCGTGTGCATCGGCCCGGCGCCTGCCGCCCAGTCCTACCTGCACATCCCGGCCATCATCGCGGCCGCGGAAGTGACCGGTGCCACGGCGATCCACCCGGGCTACGGCTTCCTCGCGGAAAACGCCGACTTCGCCGAACAGGTCGAGAAATCCGGTTTCGCCTTCATCGGCCCGCAAGCCGACACCATTCGCCTGATGGGTGACAAGGTTTCGGCCAAGCACGCCATGATCAAGGCCGGCGTCCCCACCGTTCCCGGTTCCGACGGCCCGCTGCCGGAAGACGAGGAAGAAGCCCTGCGCATCGGCCGTGAAGTCGGCTACCCGGTGATCATCAAGGCCGCCGGTGGTGGTGGTGGTCGCGGCATGCGCGTGGTGCACAAGGAAGAAGACCTGATCTCCTCGGCCAAACTGACCCGCACCGAAGCCGGTGCAGCGTTCGGCAACCCGATGGTGTACCTGGAAAAATTCCTCACCAACCCGCGTCACGTGGAAGTCCAGGTACTGTCCGACGGCCAGGGCCACGCCATTCACCTGGGTGACCGCGACTGCTCGCTGCAGCGTCGCCACCAGAAGGTACTGGAAGAAGCTCCGGCCCCGGGCATCGATGAGAAATCCCGCCAGGAAGTCTTCGCCCGCTGCGTCAAGGCGTGCATCGACATCAACTACCGTGGCGCCGGCACCTTCGAGTTCCTCTACGAGAACGGCAACTTCTACTTCATCGAGATGAACACTCGCGTGCAAGTGGAACACCCGGTATCGGAAATGGTCACGGGCATCGACATCGTCAAGGAGATGCTCAGCATCGCCGCCGGCAACCCGCTGTCCTACACCCAGGACGACGTGGTGATCCGCGGTCACGCCCTGGAGTGCCGGATCAACGCCGAGGACCCGAAGAAGTTCATTCCGAGCCCGGGCACCGTCAAGCACTTCCACGCACCGGGCGGCAACGGCGTTCGCGTCGACTCGCACCTGTACAGTGGTTATGCGGTACCGCCGAACTATGACTCGTTGATCGGCAAGCTGATCACCTACGGCAAGGACCGTGACGAAGCCCTGGCGCGCATGCGCAACGCCCTGGACGAAATCGTGGTGGACGGGATCAAGACCAATATCCCGCTGCACCGCGACCTGGTTCGCGACGAAGGCTTCTGCAAGGGTGGTGTGAACATCCACTACCTGGAACACAAGCTCGCCAACCAGTGAGTGCGTGATCCCATAGACAAGGCCGCTTAATTGCGGCCTTGTTGTTTTTGAATACCGCCCAAGGCGCTGCTCAAGTAGACTTGCGCGTTTCTCGCAGCCCCCGCGGTTGCACACTCCATTTTTGCAAAGGTGCCCCGCCATGCCTTGGCTGCAAGTACGCCTGGCCATCAGCCCGGAACAAGCCGAAACCTACGAAGACGCCTTCCTCGAAGTCGGCGCCGTTTCGGTCACCTTCATGGATGCCGAAGATCAACCGATCTTCGAACCGGAACTCAACACCACCCCGCTGTGGTCCCACACCCACCTGCTGGCGCTGTTCGAAGGCGGCACCGAGGCGGCCAGCGTGCTCGCACACCTGGAACTGCTGACCGGCGCACCACTGCCCGAGCACCACAGCGAAGTGATCGAGGACCAGGACTGGGAACGCAGCTGGATGGACAACTTCGAGCCGATGCGCTTCGGCCGCCGCCTGTGGATCGTCCCGAGCTGGCACGCCGCGCCGGAACCGGAAGCGGTCAACCTGCTGCTCGACCCGGGCCTGGCCTTCGGCACCGGCACCCACCCGACCACCGCGCTGTGCCTGGAATGGCTCGACGGCCAGGACCTCAAGGACTGCAACGTCCTGGACTTCGGCTGCGGCTCGGGGATCCTGGCGATTGCCGCCCTGCTGCTGGGCGCCAAGGAAGCGGTCGGTACCGATATCGACGTCCAGGCCCTGGAAGCCTCCCGCGATAACGCCGGGCGCAACCATATCGACGAGGCGCTGTTCCCGCTGTACCTGCCGCAAGACCTGCCCCAGGTCCCGGCCGACGTGCTGGTGGCCAATATCCTCGCCGGCCCGCTGGTGTCCCTGGCACCGCAACTGTCCACCCTGGTCAAGCCCGGCGGTCGCCTGGCGCTCTCGGGGATCCTCGCCGAACAGGGCGCGCAAGTCGCTGCTGCTTATGCCCAGGACTTCGATCTCGACCCGATTGCCGATCGCGATGGCTGGGTGCGCATCAGTGGTCGTCGGCGCTAGAATGGGCGCCTGCATGAACCGGATCGCCGCATGACCGACAGCTTCGTCACCCAGTGCCCGCATTGCCAGACCAGTTTCCGCGTCAGCCACGCTCAATTGAGCGTGGCCCGTGGTGTGGTTCGTTGCGGCTCCTGCCTGCAGGTGTTCAACGCTGCGCGACAACTGCTCGAACAACGCGCAGCCCGGGAAGCGGCGAGCGCCGCCGGTGTTGCCGCGCCAGCGCCGAAGCCGGTGCCGGCGCCAGTACCACCCGCACCGCCGCCACCGCCTCCAGAACCGCCGCAACAGCCACGGGCCATCAGCCAGCGACAATGGTCGGCCGAAGAGCTGGACCTGGACAACCTCGACCTGGACGAAGAACTGGCGCGCCTGGAACAGCGGGAAATCCAGCCAACCAAGGCGTTCGGCCAGGACCGCGGCGGCAAGGGCGAGTCCCTCAGCGCCCGCCGCGACGGCCCGGACACGGAAGAAGAGCAATGGCCCGACAGCCTGTTCAGCGAACCGCCGGGCAAGCCTGTCGACGCCACCCTGGCCGACGAGGGCGAAACAGCCCCGGCCAAGGCACCGGAAAAGAAGCCAGAACAACCCAAGTCAGCGCGCACCGAGCCTTCGCTGTCCTTCGATCTCGCCGATCTGGACGACGAACCACCAGTCCCGCGCCTGCAGCTTGAGCACGATGAGCTGGAAGACGACACCTTCCATGCCCCACCGGCCCCTGAACCGGCCGACGATGCGCCCGCCGAAGAAGAACACAGGAAACCCAAGGCCAAGCGCGAGCGCAACGAGCCCGGCCTGCACGACGACGTGCTGCTGGACCTGGTCGACGACCCGATCCAGCTCGACTGGCAACGCCGCCGCTCGCCCTGGGGCCGGCGCCTGCTCTGGCTGCTGCTGGTGCTGCTGGCCGCCGGCGCCCTGGTCGGCCAATACGTCGGTTATCACTTCGACGAACTGGCGCGCCAGGACCAGTACCGCCCCTGGTTCCAGCAACTGTGCCCGGAAATCGGCTGCAAGGTGCCGTCAAAAGTCGATATCGCCCGAATCAAGAGCAGCAACCTGGTGGTCCGTAGCCACCCGGACTTCGCCGGCGCCCTAGTGGTGGATGCGATCATCTACAACCGCGCGCCGTTCTCCCAGCCCTTTCCGCTGCTGGAGCTGCGCTTCGCCGATCTCAACGGCCATCTGATCGCCAGCCGCCGCTTCAAACCCGCCGAGTACCTGAGCGGCGACCTGGCCGGCCAGGGTGAAATGCCACCACAGACACCGATCCATATCGCCCTGGACATCCTCGACCCGGGTGCCAAGGCCGTGAACTACAGCTTGAGCTTCCACTCGCCCGAGTAACCCGGCACTCATTGCCCGGCGGGGCGGCACTTTTCTGGCGGCAACCAAACCGCCAGCGATAAGCGAATAACTGTTCAGATTTTATCCAATTTTGCCTTTATCCAGTCATCGAGAGCGGGTATCATGCCAACCCTTTTTCGAACTCTCATGATCCGGCCCCACACCAGGGAAGTCCTATGTCGGCGGTACGCATCGGCCCATATACATTGCAGAACGGCTTGATTCTCGCCCCCATGGCGGGCGTCACCGACCAGCCCTTTCGTCAGTTGTGCCGACGCCTGGGCGCGGGTCTTGTAGTCTCGGAAATGGTCACCAGCGACATGAGCTTGTGGAACAGCCGCAAATCGCGTCTGCGCATGATCCACGAAGGCGATCCCGAGCCCCGCTCGGTACAGATCGCCGGTGGCGACGCACAGATGCTGGCGGAGGCGGCCCGGGCCAATGTCGAGCTGGGGGCACAGATTATCGATATCAACATGGGCTGCCCGGCCAAGAAGGTCTGCAACAAGGCCGCCGGCTCCGCGTTACTGAAAGACGAAGCACTGGTGAGCGAGATCCTCCACGCCGTGGTCGCGGCGGTGGACGTCCCGGTCACCCTGAAGATCCGCACCGGTTGGGACCGGGCGAACAAGAACGGCCTGACGGTGGCAAAAATTGCCGAACAGGCGGGAATCACGGCACTGGCGGTGCACGGGCGAACCCGTGCCGACCTGTATACCGGTGAAGCCGAGTACGACACCATTGCCGCGATCAAGCAGGCGGTGTCGATCCCGGTCTTCGCCAACGGCGACATCGATTCGGCCGAGAAAGCCCGGCACGTGCTGCACGCGACCGGTGCCGATGGCCTGTTGATCGGCCGGGCCGCCCAGGGGCGGCCATGGATTTTTCGTGAAATCGAGCATTTTCTGCGTACCGGCGAAACCCTCCCGGCACCGGAGCTGTTCGAGGTGGAACGTATTCTGCTAGAGCATCTGGCCGCGTTGCATGCCTTCTATGGGGAGGTGATGGGTGTACGTATCGCCCGCAAGCACGTCGGCTGGTATCTCGCAACCTTGCCGGGCGCCAAGGAGTTTCGCGCCCACTTCAATCGTGTGGAAGAAACGGAAGCACAGTGCGCCAACGTTCGTCAGTTTTTCGCCGAGCGTTACAAGAGCCTGGTAACAGGGGAAGGGAGAGGGGTGGCCGCATGACGATGATGACCGAGACTTTAGTGAGTGGAACAACGCCCGTGAGCGACAACGTCAATTTGAAACAGCACCTCAACACGCCGAGCGAAGAAGGCCAGACCCTTCGCGGGAGTGTCGAGAAGGCGCTGCACAATTATTTCGCCCACCTTGAGGGCGCGGCCGTCACGGACGTGTACAACCTGGTGCTCTCGGAAGTCGAAGCGCCCTTGCTCGAAAGCGTGATGAACTACGTCAAGGGCAACCAGACCAAGGCCAGCGAGCTGCTCGGGCTGAACCGCGGCACCCTGCGCAAGAAACTCAAACAGTACGATTTGCTGTAAGCATTCAATCAAACCAGAAAGGCGCCCGCGTAGAACCGGTCGCCTTTTTTGCTGACTCCTTTGCTTTTGATGGAAATTGAGATGACCGACCAGACCACCCGCCTGCCGATCCGCCGTGCCTTGATCAGTGTTTCCGACAAGACCGGGATCCTCGAATTCGCCAAGGAACTGGAAGCCCTGGGCGTGGAGATCCTCTCCACCGGCGGGACCTTCAAGCTGCTGCGGGACAACGGCGTAGCCGCAGTGGAAGTCGCGGATTACACCGGCTTCGCGGAAATGATGGACGGCCGGGTGAAAACCCTGCACCCGAAAATCCACGGCGGTATCCTCGGTCGTCGCGGCATCGACGACGCCATCATGAACGAGCACGGCATCAAGCCGATCGACCTGGTGGCCGTCAACCTCTACCCGTTCGAAGCCACCATCAACAAACCTGGCTGTGACCTGCCGACCGCCATCGAAAACATCGATATCGGCGGCCCGACCATGGTCCGCTCGGCGGCCAAGAACCACAAGGACGTGGCCATCGTGGTCAACGCCAGCGACTACTCCCAGGTCCTGGAAAGCCTCAAGGCCGGTGGCCTGACCTACGCCCAGCGTTTCGACCTGATGCTCAAGGCGTTCGAACACACCGCCGCCTACGACGGCATGATCGCCAACTACATGGGCACCGTGAACCAGGCCGCCGAGACCCTGAGCACAGAAGGCCGCAGCGAATTCCCGCGGACCTTCAACAGCCAGTTCATCAAGGCCCAGGAAATGCGCTACGGCGAGAACCCGCACCAGAGCGCGGCGTTCTACGTGGAAGCCAAGCCCGCCGAAGTCGGCATCGCCACCGCCACCCAGCTGCAAGGCAAGGAACTCTCCTACAACAACGTGGCCGATACCGATGCCGCGCTGGAGTGCGTGAAGAGCTTCGTCAAGCCGGCCTGCGTTATCGTCAAGCACGCCAACCCGTGCGGCGTGGCGGTCAGCCCGGACGCCGAAGGCGGTATTCGCCAGGCCTACGAACTGGCCTACGCCACCGACACTGAATCGGCCTTCGGCGGCATCATCGCCTTCAACCGCGAACTGGATGCCGAAACCGCCAAGGCCATCGTCGAGCGTCAGTTCGTCGAAGTGATCATCGCCCCCTCCGTGAGCGAAGAAGCCCGCGCCATCGTGGCCGCCAAGGTCAATGTGCGCCTGCTGGTCTGCGGCCAGTGGGACGCCAACCGCGCCCCGGCCTGGGACTACAAGCGCGTCAACGGTGGCCTGCTGGTGCAGAGCCGCGATATCGGCATGATCGGCAGCGACGATCTGAAAGTCGTGACCCAGCGCGCACCGACCGAGCAAGAGATCCACGACCTGATCTTCGCCTGGAAAGTCGCCAAGTACGTCAAGTCCAACGCTATCGTCTACGCCAAGAACCGCCAGACCATCGGTGTCGGCGCCGGCCAGATGAGCCGCGTCAACTCCGCTCGTATTGCTGCAATCAAGGCCGAGCATGCTGGCCTGCAGGTACAGGGCTCGGTCATGGCTTCGGACGCGTTCTTCCCGTTCCGCGACGGTCTCGACAATGCGGCCAAGGCCGGTGTCACCGCGGTGATCCAGCCGGGCGGCTCGATGCGTGACAATGAAGTGATTGCTGCCGCTGATGAAGCCGGTATCGCGATGGTGTTCACCGGCATGCGCCACTTCCGTCACTAAAGACAAGTGTGTAAACGCCGCTCACCTGTAGGAGCAGGGCTTGCCCGCGAAGCCTTTGGCGACCTCAAGGTCCCCTTCGCGAGCAAGCTCTGCTCCTACAGAACGGCGGCGTCGCAGTTCTCCCAGAATTCAGCGTCATCGAGGTTTTTGAAATGAATGTTTTGATCATCGGCAGCGGTGGCCGTGAACACGCCCTGGCCTGGAAAGTGGCGCAGGACCCGCGTGTCGAGAAAGTCTTCGTTGCCCCGGGCAACGCCGGCACCGCCATCGAGGCCAAGTGCGAGAACGTCGCCATCGACGTCCTGGCCCTTGAGCAGTTGGCGGACTTTGCCGAGAAAAACGTTTCCCTGACCATCGTCGGTCCGGAAGTGCCGCTGGTGGCCGGCGTGGTCGACCTGTTCCGTGCCCGTGGCCTGGACTGCTTCGGTCCGACCGCCGGTGCCGCCCAGCTCGAAGGTTCCAAGGCTTTCACCAAGGACTTCCTGGCGCGCCACAAGATCCCTACCGCCGACTACCAGAACTTCACCGAGATCGAGCCAGCCCTGGCCTATCTGCGTGAAAAAGGCGCACCGATCGTGATCAAGGCCGACGGCCTGGCCGCCGGCAAAGGCGTGATCGTCGCCATGACCCTGGGTGAAGCCGAAGATGCCGTACGCGACATGCTCGCCGGCAATGCTTTCGGTGAAGCCGGTTCGCGGGTGGTCATCGAGGAGTTCCTCGACGGCGAAGAAGCCAGCTTCATTGTCATGGTCGACGGCAAGAACGTCCTGCCCATGGCCACCAGCCAGGACCACAAGCGAGTCGGCGACGGCGACAGCGGCCCGAACACCGGCGGTATGGGCGCTTACTCGCCGGCGCCAGTGGTCACCGCCGAAGTGCACCAGCGGGTCATGGACCAGGTGATCTGGCCCACCGTGCGCGGCATGGCGGCCGAAGGCAACGTCTACACTGGCTTCCTGTATGCAGGGCTGATGATCGACCAGGCCGGCAACCCGAAAGTCATCGAGTTCAACTGCCGCTTCGGCGACCCGGAAACCCAACCGGTGATGCTGCGCCTGCAATCGAGCCTGATCCTGCTGATCGAAGCCGCACTGGCCCAGGCCCTGGACAAGATCGAAGCACAATGGGACCCGCGTCCGAGCCTGGGCATCGTCCTCGCGGCCGGCGGTTACCCTGGCGATTACGCCAAGGGCGCAGTGATCAACGGCCTGGATGCGGCCGCGGGCCTGGAAGGCAAAGTCTTTCACGCCGGTACCGCACTGAAGGACGGCCAGGTAGTAACCTCCGGCGGTCGGGTGCTCTGCGCCACCGCCCTGGGCAACAGCGTTGACGCCGCACAGCAGCAAGCTTACAAGCTCGCAGCTAAGATTGATTGGGACGGCTGCTTCTACCGTAGCGACATCGGCTATCGTGCAATTGCACGCGAACGCGCAGACTCAAAGGAATAAACTATCCGAAGGGATAGGCAAGGGCCGTCAGCCCTTGCCGAACTATTCCAGCCCTGCGCATAGTTATCACCGGGCATCAACCTACGAAGGGATTTCGCCGTGCGCTGGCTCAGGATCGCCATAGGTTTCACTGTCAGCTTGCTGACCCTGCTCTGCCTTGCTCCGGCCCAGGCCTCGCAAGGCATTGGCTGGGCGTCATTGCTTGACGACCAGGCCGACCTGCAATTGAGCGATATCCGCTCTTCACGCTTCACCAACCAATTCAGTCCGGTCGAGCTCGAACGCTTGACCGCCGCCCAGCCCGAGGGTGCCTTGTGGCTGCGCTTTCGCCTGCAACCGGGCAGTCATGAACAAGTCCTGCGGGTCTTCGCCCCCGACCTGGCGCGCCTCGACCTCTATACCCTCGACGGCGACAACCTGATCGCCCAGGTGCGCACCGGCAACGACCTGCCCCAGGCCGAACGCCCGCTGCCCAGCAGTGACTTCATGCTGCCACTGGTGCAAAGCACCCGGCCGCTGGATATCTATCTCCGGCTGGTCTCCAAGCACGAGCTTCGCCCGCACATCACCCTGGAGCCGGCTATCGCGGTCGCCGCCGACCAGAACCAATCACTGCTCTATGGCCTGCTGTTCGGCTGCCTGACGATGCTGATCCTGCACAACCTGATCCGCTTCGCCTATACCCGTTCGCGCAGCAGCCTGTGGCTGGCGGCCTGCGAAGGCTTCCTGCTGCTCAGCGCGCTGTTCCTGCTGAACCTGATCGGTCCCTGGATGCCTGACTGGCATGGCGCGCAGACCCCCGCCTCCTATGTGGCGCTGCTGCTGACCGCGCCCTGCGGGCTGATGTTCACCTACTCGTTCTTTTCCCAGCTGGGCCCGCACCCACTGAACAAGCTGCTGCTGGGCGATATCCTGATCATCAGCCTCGGCGGCCTGCTGCTGTTGTTCGTCGACACCCTGCCCCTGAACATCATGACCTACGGCCTGGTGGGCCTGGCGAGCCTGAGCATCCTGCTGGTGTCCGCCTATCACTGGCAGAAGGGCTACCGTCCGGCGCGGCTGTTCGTGGTGGCCATGGTGATCTTCAACATCGGCACGCTGGTGATCCTGCCCGCGCTGCTGGGGCTGACCCTGGTGGCACCGCAAGGCCTGATCATCGCGCTGCTGGTGTTTATCTGCATCAGCGGCCTGCTGATGAGCGTGGCCCTGGGCGAACGCCGTCGCAGCATCACCGAAGACCAATTCAGCCTCAGCCGCGACCTGGCCGCGAGCAACGCGGAAATCGCCGCCAAGGCCGAGTTCCTGGCGAAGATCAGCCACGAGATCCGTACGCCGATGAACGGCGTGCTGGGCATGACCGAACTGCTCCTCGGCACGCCGTTGTCGGTCAAGCAGCGCGACTACGTGCAGACCATCCACAGCGCCGGCAACGAGCTGCTGACCCTGATCAACGAGATCCTCGACATTTCCAAGCTGGAGTCCGGGCAGATCGAACTGGATGATGTGCAGTTCGACCTCAATGCCCTGATCGATGACTGCCTGAGTATTTTCCGGGCCCGGGCCGAGCAGCAGAATGTCGAGCTGATCAGCTTTATCCAACCGCAAGTGCCGCGGGTGATCAGCGGCGACCCGACGCGCCTGCGCCAGACCCTGCTCAGCCTGCTGGAACACGCCCTGAAGAAAACCGACGAGGGCGAGATCCTGATTGTCGTCGCCCTCGACGAACGCAGCGGCCAGCCGCGCCTGCGCATCGCGGTCCAGGACAGCGGCGTGCCGATGGGCGACGAAGAACGCGACGCCCTGCTCCACGCCGAACTGCAGAGCAAGAACTTCCTCGCCGCCACCCGCCTGGGGGGCAACCTCGGATTGGTGATCGCCCGCCAGCTGGTGCAACTGATGCAAGGCGAGTTCGGCATCAAGAGCGGCACCCACCAGGGCAGCACCCTGTGGCTGACCCTGCCGCTGGACCCGCTGCACCTGGAGAACCCGACCTCCGACCTCGACGGTCCGCTGCGCGGTGCGCGGGTCCTGGTGGTCGACGACAACGACACCTGCCGCAAGGTGCTGGTACAGCAATGCAGCGCCTGGGGCCTGAACGTCAGTGCCGTGCCGTCGGGCAAGGAGGCCCTGGCGCTGCTGCGGACCAAGGCCCACCTGCGCGACTACTTCGACGCGGTGCTGCTGGACCAGAACATGCCCGGCATGACCGGCATGCAGCTGGCGGCGAAGATCAAGGAAGACCCGAGCCTGAACCACGACATCCTGCTGATCATGCTCACCGGCATCAGCAACGCGCCGAGCAAGATCATCGCGCGCAATGCCGGGGTCAAGCGCATCCTCGCCAAGCCGGTGGCCGGCTACACCCTCAAGACCACCCTGGCCGACGAACTGGCCCAACGCGACAAAAGGCCAGGACACGGGCACGGGCCAGCACCGACGCCAACAGCAAGTCCCGAGCCGGTGGAACCGATCACCGTACCGAGCGACTTCCGTATCCTGGTGGCCGAGGACAACAGCATTTCCACCAAAGTGATACGCGGCATGCTCGGCAAGCTCAATCTCAAGCCCGACACCGCGAGCAACGGCGAAGAGGCCCTGCGGGCGATGAAAGCCCAGCGCTACGACCTGGTGCTGATGGACTGCGAGATGCCGATCCTCGACGGTTTTTCCGCCACCCAGCAGCTACGTGCCTGGGAAGTCGGCAACCAGCGGGTACGCACCCCGGTGGTGGCACTGACCGCGCACATTCTCACCGAGCACAAGGAGCGCGCGCGCCAGGCCGGGATGGACGGGCACATGGCCAAGCCGGTGGAACTGTCGCAGTTGCGTGAGCTGGTGGAGCACTGGGTGGCCGAACGTGCGCAGCAGCAGGCCCAGGTTCCGACGCCCTGACATCGGGACAGAAAACCGCCCCGTGAGAATCCGCCCGGCCCGTTCCCGGACAAAGCCGACAGCGTACGCAACCCCTGATAGACTGCCGTCGCCCTCCTCCGTTGCGAGCCCACACCATGCTCCACGTGTTATTCAGCGTTTACCTGAAGATGCTGGTGCTCTACAGCCCGTTCTTCGTTCTGTCCTGCTTTATCAGCCTGACCCGTGGTTACTCCAGCAGGGAGCGGCGACGCCTGGCCTGGAAGGTCGCGTTGGCGACGCTGGTGTCCAGTGTGCTGTTGTATCTGTTCGGAAGGGTGATCTTCAGCGTGTTCGGCATCACCGTGGATGCCTTCCGCATCGGCGCGGGCAGCGTGCTGTTTATTTCGGCGCTGGGCATGGCCCAGGGTAAATCGGCGGTGCAGACCGATAACCTGCAGCAGGACGTGACTATCGTCCCGCTGACCATCCCCCTGACCGTCGGCCCCGGCACCATCGGTGCCCTGCTGGTCATGGGGGTCAGCCAGCCGCACTGGGACGACAAGCTCTCGGCCATCGTCAGCATTGCGCTGGCGAGCCTGACCGTCGGCGTGGTGCTGTACCTGTCCCACCGGATCGAACGCATCCTCGGCGACCAGGGCCTGCAGATCGTCAGCCGCCTGATGGGGCTGTTCGTCTGCGCCCTGGCGGCGCAGATCATCTTTACCGGGGTGCGTGGGTATCTGGTGCCTTTATAGTCTTTTATAGACGATTATAGAGAATTATAGACGCCGTCCTTGTTGAGCCCGAAGCCCCTCAAGACCGTGGCTTTTCACCGTACCAGCGCGGGGTGTAGACCCATTCGCCACCCTCGGTACGGGGAAAGACACAGGTGGTGGACGAACCGATGATGACCATGGTGCGCATGTCCACCTGGTCCGGCGTCAACTCACCCAGGGTGGTCACCCGCAAGGTCTGTCCCGGCCGACCGATATCCCGTCCCAGTACCACCGGCGTCTGTGCCGTGCGGTGTCCGGCGACTATCTCCAGGGCCCGGCCCAACTGCCAGGGCCGCGAGCGCGAGATAGGGTTGTAGAAGGCCAGGGCCAGATCGGCCCGGGCCGCCAGGTCGAGGCGCTTCTCGATGATGCTCCAGGGCTTGAGGTTGTCCGAGAGCGACATTACACAGAAATCATGCCCCAGCGGCGCACCGGCCTGGGCCGCCGTCGCCAGCGAGGCGGAAACCCCCGGCAGGATTTCCAGATCGACGCTGTGCCAGCGCGGGTCAGTGGACTCATGCAGGGCTTCGAGCACCGCCGCCGCCATGGCGAACACGCCTGGATCACCGGATGACACCACCACCACCGAACGCCCCTCGGCCGCCAGTTCAAAGGCGTGTCGGGCACGCTGCATCTCTTCGCGGTTATCGGTGCAATGCAACACCTGATCCGCACGGAACGGACCGGCCATGCGCACGTAGGTTTCATAACCCAGCACGTCGTTGGCCTTGGCCAGTTCGGCCTTCACCGCCGGCACCATCAGTTCGGCGGCACCGGGACCGAGGCCGATCACCGCCAGCCGCCCGCGAGGACGACCGATGCGCTCAGGCTCCAGTGGCTGACTGGCGACCGCGATCGCCAAGCCCTCACCGACAGAGATCGGCGGCAGCAACTGCGGTATCGCCTGTTGCGCCATTTCAGCGACAGAACCGGTCGAGGCGACAAACCGCAACGGCACGCCCAACTCGACAGCCGCTTCTCGCAACGCGGGATTGGCCATCTCGCTGTCCGCCGCCAACAGGCAGGCCAGCGACTGCCGGGCGATGTTTGCGCCGTGCAAGGCATCGCGCACTGCTCTGGCCAGTTCCGGCACACGGGCCGCAACTGCCACCAGCACGCTACGCGGATAAATCAGCAACTCATTGGCCGCCGGCGCACGCTCGGCGCTGCCGACATGAATCGACAAGCGCGCCTGTCGATCTTCCGGCAAATGCGCCTGCGCAAGCCACGGCGCCGCACCTTCGATGCGCACGCTTTCACCGGCCAGCAGGTCCGAGACAAAACGCTTGCCCAGTTCCAGGTCGCCCAGGGCATAACCGCTCGGCGGGTTCAGCAGGCAGGTGCCGAAACGCAGCTCGCCGCTGGTGGTGATGGCCGCCGCGACACCGAGGCCGGCGGCCATTTCCCGGGCCATGACATTCACCCCGCCCAGTCCGCCCAGCAGCGGCACCACGGCGCTGCCGTCCTCGGCCACGGCCAGCACCGGCGGTTCGGCACCTTTCTCCAAGAGCACCGGGGCCAGCGTGCGGATCACGATACCGGCGGCGCACAGGGCAATGATCGGGGTGTCCTGCTGATAGAGCTGGCGCAGGGTCGCGCCAAACTCCTGATACAGCCGATCCGCACCGTCGACCCGCTCCGCCAGTCCGTAGACCAGCGCATCCGGATAAATCTGTTGCAGTCGTCGGGCCGTCGCCAGGCTGCCATTGCCGAGGATGACAATGGCCGGTTGCGCGCGGCTCATCCCTGCCACCGTTCGCCGGGCACGATGATCAGCGAGAAGTACGGCGAGGACATCGGCTCGACCTTATCGAGCGGGACGATTTTCTGGTTGGCCATGGTCGCGCGCTCCACATAGAGCGCCCGGTCGGCCAGGCCCAACTCTTCCAGCACCTGGCGAACCTTGGGGAAGTTGCGCCCCAGTTTCATGATCACCGCCGCATCGGCGTCGGCCAGGCGGCGCTTGAGTTCGTCGTGGGGCAGCACACCGGACAATACCGACAGGCTCTGGTTGCGGTACACCAGCGGCACGCCGAGCACCGAGGCGCCGCCGAGCATCGAGCACACGCCGGGAATCACTTCGGTCTCATAACGCTCGGCCAGGCGATCGTGCAAGTACATGTAGGAGCCGTAGAAGAACGGATCGCCTTCGCAGATCACCGCCACATCGCGACCGGCATCCAAGTGCGCGGCCACTTCCAGGCTGGCTCCGTCGTAGAAGTCGCTGATCACCTGCTCATAGGACAGGGGCGCGGGCAGTGCCTCGGTAGTCACCGGGTAGACCAGCGGCAGCAGGCCCTGGGCCTCCTGCAAGTGCGCCTCGATAATACCGAACGCGTTGCCTTTCTTGCCCTTGGCGACGAAGTACGCCACCACCGGCGACTCGCGCAGCAGGCGCAGGGCCTTGACCGTAATCAGTTCCGGGTCACCGGGGCCCACGCCGAGGCCGATCAGACGTCCAGGCTGCTGCATCATTCAATCTCCGTAGCGAGGGCATTCACGGCGGCGGCGGCCATGGCGCTGCCACCGAGCCGCCCCTGCATGATCACGAACGGGACGCCGCGGCTGTCGGCCGCGAGCATCGCCTTGGATTCGGCGGCACCGACAAAACCCACCGGGAAACCGAGGATCAACGCCGGTTTCGGCGCGCCGGCATCGAGCATTTCCAACAGGTAGAACAGCGCCGTCGGTGCATTGCCGATCACCACCACGCTGCCTTCCAGATGGGGCCGCCACAACTCCAGTGCCGCCGCCGAACGGGTATTGCCCAGCTCCTGGGCCAACTCGGGCACGCGCTCGTCACGCAGGGTGCAGATCACCGGGTTGTTGGCCGGCAGGCGCGCACGGGTCACGCCCTCGCTGACCATCCGCGCATCGCAGAGAATCGCCGCGCCGGCCGCCAGGGCCTCGCGCCCGGCCTTGCCGGCACCTGGGGAAAACTGCAGGCCGTCGATGGCATCGACCATGCCGCAGGCGTGGATCACCCGCACGGCGAGCTTTTCCAGATCCGCGGGAATCCGTGCCAGGTTGGCTTCCGCGCGAATGATCGCGAAGGAGTTGCGATAGATCTCCTGACCGTCGCGGATGTAATCAATCATCGGTGTTGCTCCGTGAGCGGGCTGCCAGCAGGGCGCCCGCCGCATCAATAGTAAGGTGGCGGGCGTGCAGCCGGCCGAAGCCCGGATGCGCGACATCGCGGAAATAAAGGTCGTAATGACCGGGCGCAACCGCCAGCAAAGTGGCGGGCGCGACATGGGCCGCCGCGCAGGATCGCGTGCAGCCGGAAAGGTGCACGCCCTGGGGCTGGTCTTGCAGGTGCAGCGCCAGGCGGCGGGCGTCGGCCTTGGTGTCGGCCAGGCCCTTGCCGCAACCGGCCGAGCCGGTGCAGGCGATCAGTTGCGCCAGGGCGTCGGCGGCGTCGCATAACAGGCCGAGGTGTTGCAGCCGGGTGGTAACGGCGAGCGCATCTTCGGCACGGATATTGGGCAGCAACAGGCTCTGCCAGGGCGTCAGGCGCAGGCTGCCATCGCCGAACTCATCGGTCAGTCGGGCCACGCCGTCGAGCATCGCAGCGTCGAGTCGGCCCAGGGGCGTCGCAGCCCCCACGTACACACGCCCCGGCTGGCGCTGTGGATAAGTGCCGATATGCAGCAGACCGGGAGAGGCTGGTCGGTGCCAGGACGGGACTGCCGCCGGTTCGTAGCCAAGGCGCAGGGTCAACCGAGCAAGAAACTCAGCGGGCACGACTTCAGCCAGCAGATGGCGCATGCGTGTCTGTTCGGGACGGGCCAGATCGAGGAACAGCTCCAGCACCGCCACCACCAGCGAATGCCCTTCGGCCAGGGGCACGGCGGCCAGGGGCAGGTCATCGGCCGGACAGCCGGCCAGGCCGAATGCCAGGTATGGCTGATCGTCCAGCAGCAACGCCGACAGCCACAGGTCATGGGAATGCTCCAGCATCGCCAGGGCTTCGCCGCCATCCAGTTGCAGCGCGAACTTGGCCGACAGCTCATGAAAGCGTGGATGAGTCTGCAAGCTCGCCAGGATCTGCTCGGCCAGGGGCCGGGTATCGATCAATAACTGACGGTCGATACCCGCGCCCGGACTGAGCATCAGGTTGCGTACATCATCGCCCGCGGGCGTGGTCGGTCCGAGGCCTGCGGCCAACAATTCGTCGATCAACGCTGCCTGTTGCTCGCCGATACCGCGAATCTGCAGGTTGGCCCGGTTGGTGGCCTCGATCACGCCACCGGCATAACGTGCGGCCGCCCGGGCCACGGCCTGGGCCTGGGCGCTGCCGATCACCCCGCCGGCCAGCTTGATCCGGCAGATACCGCCGTCCAGCGCCGGGACGATGCGCAACAACCCCGGACAGGCCGAGGGGCGAATAGCAGTGGCGGGCGGGCGTTGGTTCAAGGGGCAACCGGCAGTAAAGGAAAGGTATAGGCTGTTATCGAAGAGCATTTCGCCCTCGAAGGCACGGTATTATGCCTGCTTTGTCCGATGGCATGAAAAGCCTGCCCGTCGGAACCGCTGTGTTTTGAGGATTTTAGATGGTGCCTTGGCTGACAATCGTGGGAATCGGTGAAGACGGCTTCAGTGGCCTGGGTCAGCAGGCCCAGGCAGCTCTGTCGGCAGCTTCGCGGGTATTCGGCGGCCAACGGCAGCTTGACCTGCTGCCGGACTCCGTCCGCGCCGAGCGTCTGGACTGGCCGAGCCCGTTTTCCCTGGAGCCCGTGCTGGCCCTGCGCGGTGAGCCGACCTGCGTGCTGGCCAGTGGCGACCCGATGCTGTTCGGCGTCGGTGCCAGTCTGGCGCGGCGAGTGGCCGCCGAGGAAATGCAGGTGTTGTCCGCGCCGTCCTCCTGTTCACTGGCTGCTGCCCGACTGGGTTGGGCCTTGCAGGATGTGGTGACGCTCTCGGTGGTCGCCCGTCCGCTGGCGGCTCTCAATGCCCATCTGCACAGCGGTGTGCGTCTGCTGGTGCTGAGCAATGACGGCCTGAGTCCCGCCGCGATTGCCGCGCTGTTGCGCGAACGGGGTTTCGGTCCGAGCCGGATCAGCGTGCTGGAACACCTCGGTGGCCCGGCGGAACGGCGGATCGACGGACTGGCCGATGACTGGAGCGACCCACCGGTGGCTGACCTGAACCTGGTGGCCATCGAATGCCTGGCCGCTCCAGGCACGCCACGTCTGTCGCGTATCGGCGGGCTGCCGGACAGCGCCTTCGAGCATGATGGACAACTGACCAAACGCGATGTCCGCGCCATCACCCTGGCCCGCCTTGCCCCGGTGCCCGGTGAACTGTTGTGGGATGTCGGCGCGGGCAGCGGCTCCATCGGCATCGAATGGATGCGCGCGCACCCCAGTTGCCGGGCCATTGCCATCGAGGCCGATGCCGGGCGCCAACACTTGATCGAGCGTAACCGGGACAGCCTCGGTGTGCCGGGCCTGCAATTGATTCGCGGCAGTGCGCCCGAGGCCCTGGAAGGACTGGAGCCGCCGGATGCGATCTTTATCGGTGGCGGCGTTACCCGTCCCGGTGTGCTGGACAGTTGCTGGGCGCAGCTCAAGCCGGGAGGCCGGCTGGTGGCGAATGCCGTGACCCTGCAAAGTGAAATGCTGCTGATGAACTGGCGCCAGGTCCATGGCGGTGAACTGACCCGCATTCACATCGCCCAGGCCCAACCGCTGGGGGATTTCGACACCTGGCGCCAGGCCTTGCCGATCACCTTGCTCGAGGTGGTCAAGCCTTGACCCCCTCAGGCACTGTAGGAGCGAGCTTGCTCGCGATGGGCGTCAACGATAACGCGGGGAGGCTGATACCCAGCGGTGCCTGGACTACCATCGCGAGCAAGCTCGCTCCTACAAAGAGCAATCGTCATGCGCGATGAAACCGCCGAACAGCCCGCCCCTCTGCGCAGCGGCCTGACCACCGGCAGCTGCGCCACCGCCACCGCCCTGGCGGCGGCACGCCTGCTGCTCAGCGGCATCAGCTGCGATGCGGTGCAAATCACCCTGCCCAAGGGCAAGCGTGTGGATATGCGCCTGGAGTTCTGTCGCCGCCATGACGACGGCGCCGAGGCCGGCACTATCAAGGATGCCGGCGACGACCCGGATGTCACCCATGGCGCCCTGCTCTACTCGCAAGTGCGGCTGATCGCCGAACCCGGCGTACGTTTTCATGCCGGAAAAGGCGTCGGCACCGTCACCCGCCCCGGCCTGGTCCTGGCCGTCGGCGAACCGGCGATCAATCCGGTGCCGCGCCGAATGATCACTGACCACCTGCTACAACTGGCCGCTGAACTGGACTACACCGGCGGCTTCTCGGTCACCGTCAATGTCCGCGACGGCGAGGCCCTGGCGCTGAAAACCATGAACCCGCGCCTGGGGATTCTCGGCGGGCTGTCGATCCTCGGCACCAGCGGTATCGTCCGGCCGTTTTCCTGCGCGGCCTATATCGCCTCGATCCACCAGGGCATCGATGTCGCCAAGACCAACGGTTACCTGCATATCGCCGCCTGCACCGGCAACGCCAGCGAAGACACCATGCGCCGCGTCTACAACCTGCCGGAAATCGCCCTGATCGAAATGGGCGACTTCGTCGGCGCCGTGCTCAAGCATCTGCGCAAGGTCCCGGTGGACAAACTGAGCCTGTGCGGTGGCTTCGGCAAGATCAGCAAGCTGGCGGCCGGGCATATGGACCTGCACAGCCGGCACTCAAGCATCGACCTGCCGCAACTGGCCGAATGGGCGGCCGAGGTCGGCGCCGACCAGGCCTTGCAGGACGCGATTGTCCAGGCCAATACCAGCCAGCAGGCACTGGCCATGGCCAGCGCGGCGGGCATCGCCCTGGGTGACGCGGTCTGCCGGCGCGCCCGCGACTTCGCCCGCAGCGTGGTCCCCAGGCAAGTGCAAGTGGAAGTCTTCGCCATCGACCGCCAGGGCGGTGTCGTTGGTCATGCCGGAGTGCAGTTATGAAACGCCTGTTGCTGCTTGGCGGCGTCACCGAGGCTCTGGCGATTGCCCGGACCTTGGGCCCCGAGCATATCTACAGCCTGGCGGGAGTCGGGCGGGTACCGACGGACTTGCAGTGCCAGGTCCGGGTCGGCGGTTATGGCGGTGCCGAGGGCCTGGCGCAATTTATTCAGGAAGAAGGCATCGACCTGCTACTGGATGCCACCCATCCCTACGCCGCGCAAATCAGCAGCAACGCCGCCACGGCCGCGCGCTTGAGCGGTATTCCCTGCTGGGCGCTACGGCGTCCGGCCTGGGTTGCGGAACCTGGCGACGACTGGCGCGAAGTGGCCGACTGGGCCGCACTGGTCGAAGCCCTCAAGCCCTTCCAGCGCCCGCTGTTCACCCTCGGCCGCGAGCCGCTGCAACATCTGGAAGAAATTCCCTCCGGGCAATTCTGGACCCTGCGTGCCCTCGACGAGTATCCCGGCAATGCCCGCTGCGAAGTGATCGGCGCACGCGGCCCGTTCCTGCTGGAAGACGAGCGCGCCTTGTTCAAGCGCCGCGCCATCGACGTGCTGATCAGCAAGAACAGCGGCAGCAGTGCAACCGAACCCAAGTTGCAGGTGGCCCGGGAACTCGGGATACCGGTGCTGATTCTCCAGCGCCCGGCATTGCCGCCGGTAGACCGGGAGTTCCAGACGCTCACTGAAACACTTGCTGCGTTGGCAAAGTATCTGCCACAAAAGTAACCTAAAGGTTACCTTCAAAGCGCAATGATCAATGTCGAAAAATCTCATGACCCTTACTCGCAGCTTCAAACAGACCATCGCCGAGCGGGCACAGCGTGACCCGGCATTCGCCCAGGCTCTGCTGGATGAAGCCGCCACCCTGTTTCTCAATGGCGAGCCAGAGATTGCACGGGTGATTTTGCGTGATCTGGTCAACGCCACCGTCGGCTTCGAGGGCCTGGCCAAGGAAACCGACAAGCCGAGCAAAAGCCTGCACCGCATGCTTTCGGCCAAGGGTAATCCGAGCATGGACAACCTGGCCGCTATCTTCAGTGTGATTCGCGCCACCCTGGGCGTGAAGATTGAGGTCCATGCCGTTCCGACCCTGTGACGGCATCCTGCTACGCTTGTGCACCAGGATCACCGACAAAGCCTACACAAGCTTGCGACCTTTCACCGCAGCTCACGCTTTTACTTATGAAGGACGTTCAGGCTAAATAACCCATCTGTTTGAAAACACTCACGGAAATCCTTTCCATGCCCCGACAACGGCTAGCCATTGCCTGGATCGCCTGCTTTGCAGTGCTGTTCAATCTGCTCGCCATGCCGATGTCCGGAGCCATGGCGCAAGCCTCGCAAGACTCGATCGCGGAGCAACTGTTGTGGGGCAGTTTCTGCTCGGCCAGTGGCACCCGCCTGGTGGCCATCGACCTCGGCAAGCTGGAACAGCAAACCCCGCAGAACGACGAGCATTCCAATATGCAGCACTGCTGGTGCTGTGCGGGCTTCGCCTCGTTGCTGGCGTTACCCGGCCATGTTCCACAGTTGCCGGTGGCCCAGGACGAAACCCGCCCGGCACGCCCCGTCACCCAGATCGACATCCCCACCCCGCGCCAGCAGTGGCCTTCGCTCAATCCCAGGGCTTCTCCGCTAGCCTGATTCACACCCACAGTCTGTGTGCGTCATGAATCGTTATGGAGAACCACCATGTTCAAGAATGCCCTGTTGCTGGCCGCCCTGCTGCTGCCCGCCTGTTTTGCCCATGCCCATGAATTCAAGGCCGGTGACCTGAGCATCACCCATCCCTGGTCCCAGGAACTGCCGCCCAACGCCCCGACGGTGGCGGCCTATTTCGTGATCCACAACCCGGGCAGCACGGCCGACCGCCTGACCGGCGTCGACAGTCCCATCGCCGGCAAGGCCGAACTGCATGAACATGTGATGCAGCTCGACCTGATGAAAATGCAGCAAGTCGCCAGTGTCGAGGTACCCGCCGGCGGTGAAGTGAAGTTCGCCCCCATGGCCTTTCATGTGATGTTGCTGGACCTCAAAGACCGCAGCCTCTTGCAGGATGGCAAGCACTTTGCGCTGACGTTGCACTTTGAAAAAGCCGGCGACGTGACCGTCGAGGTATCGGTACAGAAACAGCCGCCTGCCGGGACCAATGAGATGAGCCACATGGATCACGCGCCCGTTCAATAATCGACGACGCCCGTGAACGCCATGCACGCCGCACGCCTCAGGTCACCCCCCTCCCGCGCCCAAGTACGCGGCAGTTGGCTGAGCCTGTTCGCCATGCTGATGATCTTTATCGGACCGCTGATTTCCCAGGCGATGCCGATGGATCACCGCATGCCCATGTCGATGGGCATGGACATGTCGATGGAGATGCCCGGGCAGGCAGGCGAGGCCATGGCGCCCAGCGCCGACGAGCACCACGCCCCCAGCGCCGAGCACCATGCGCTATGGGAAAAATGCGGCTATTGCACCCTGCTGTTCAGTTGCCCGGCCCTGCCGCAGAACCCGAGTTTCGCCGCCCTTGACGGCCCCAGGCCGACGACCGCCGTCGCCACCCAGACCCGCCTGGGCCATGCCCGGCAAACCACCTTTCCCGGTGCCCGCACCCGCGCCCCGCCCGCGCTCCATTAAGCAGCGACCCACTACCCTCTCACCCGGCCCGCCTGGACTGTAACCCGCAGTTCCAAAGCGGCTGCCGTGTTGTATTCGCTTGAATGATGGAACGCTTATGTCCACTGCAAACACTCGCCTGCGCGCTGCCCGGGCGTCCTCCCCGTTCGCCCTGAACGAGGCCCGCGCCCGCCTGCGCCAGGGCACCGCGCTGATGTGCGGCGCCCTGCTCGCCCCTGCCGTCTTCGCCGCCGACACGCCAGAGGAATCCGCCCGGGAAATCGCCCCGACAGTCATTACCGCCATCGCCCCCAGCTCGCCGTTGACGGTGATCACCGACCCCAAGGACCCGCGCCAGCCGGTCCCCGCCAGTGACGGCGGCGACTACCTCAAGACCATCCCCGGCTTTGCCCTGGTACGCAATGGCGGCACCAACGGCGACCCGGTGCTGCGCGGCATGTTCGGCTCGCGGCTGAACATCCTCACCAATGGCGGCCAGATGCTCGGCGCCTGCCCGGGCCGGATGGACGCGCCGACCTCCTACATTTCCCCGGAAACCTACGACAAGCTGACGGTGATCAAAGGGCCGCAAACCGTACTCTGGGGCCCCGGCGCCTCGGCCGGGACCATCCTCTTCGACCGTGAGCCGGAGCACTTCGGCGAACTCGGCACGCGGGTCAATGCCAGCGTGCTGGCCGGCTCCAACGGGCGTTTCGACAAAGTCGTCGATGCCGCCGCTGGCGGCCCGTCGGGCTATGTCCGGGCGATCGGCAACCAGGCGCGCGCCGGCGACTACAAGGACGGCAATGGCGACCGCGTGCCCTCGCGCTACGACAAGTGGAACGGCGACGTCGCCCTGGGCTGGACGCCGGATGCCGACACCCTGCTGGAACTGACCGCCGGCAAGGGCGACGGTGAAGCCCGCTACGCCGGGCGCGGCATGGACGGTTCGCAGTTCAAGCGCGAAAGCCTCGGCCTGCGTTTTGAAAGGTCGAACCTCGGCGAAGTGCTCGACAAGCTCGAGGCCCAGGTCTACTACAACTACGCCGACCATGTGATGGACAACTACAGCCTGCGCCAGCCCTCCGGCACCGGGATGATGGCCGGCCCCATGGCCTCCAATGTCGACCGCCGCACCCTCGGCGCGCGACTCAAGGCCACCTGGCGCTGGGCCGACTGGCAACTGATCGGCGGCCTCGATGGGCAGACCGACGAACACCGCCAGCGCAGCAGCATGGGCATCGACACTTACGAGAGCCTGCCACGCAACCGGGATGCCGAGTTCCACAACTACGGCGTCTTCGGCGAACTGACCTGGTACGCCGCCGAGCGTGACCGCCTGATCAGCGGCGCGCGGCTGGACCGCGCCTCGGCCAAGGACTTTCGCCAGCGCATCGGTTCCGGGATGAGCGCCCAGCCCAATCCGACCGCCGGCCAGACCCGTGCAGACAGTCTGCCCAGTGGCTTCATGCGCTACGAGCATGACCTGGCCGACAGCCCGACCACGCTGTACGCCGGCCTCGGTCACGCCGAACGTTTCCCGGACTACTGGGAACTGTTCTCCCCCGACCAGGGCCCGAGTGGTTCGCTCAACGCCTTCGATGCCATCAAGCCGGAGAAGACCACCCAGCTGGATGTCGGCCTGCAGTACAAGACCGAGGACCTGGAGGCCTGGGCCTCGGGCTATGTCGGCCAGGTGCGTGACTTCATCCTGTTCAACTACCAGCCGGGAATGATGGGCACGACCTCCCAGGCGCGCAATATCGACGCGCGGATCATGGGCGGCGAGCTCGGCGCGGCCTATCGGCTGACGGCCAACTGGAAAGCCGATGCCAGCCTGGCCTATGCCTGGGGCAAGAACACCAGCGACGGCAAGGCACTGCCGCAGATGCCGCCCCTGGACACCCGCCTGGGCCTCACCTATAGCCGCGACAACTGGAGTGCCGGAGGTCTGTGGCGAGTGGTTGCGCGACAGAACCGCATCGATCTGAACGAGGGCAATGTGGTCGGCAAGGACTTTTCCAAAAGTGCCGGCTTCGGCGTGTTCTCCCTCAACGGCGCCTATCGGATCAACAGCCACGTGAAGCTCAGCAGCGGCGTCGACAACCTGTTCAACAAGGCATACGCCGAGCACCTGAACCTGGCGGGCAACGCCGGGTTCGGCTACCCGGCCAATGACCCGCAAGCCATCAACGAACCGGGGCGCACGTTCTGGACCAAGGTGGATATGAGTTTCTAACCGTAACTGTGGCGAGCGGCGTCCCGACAAGCCCGCTCGCCGCACTGTCACCGTATATCCAATGACTGATACCTTGCGGAGCGCTCCTGATGAGCCAACCTAAAATCTCCTTCTACAACCTGGCCTGGCGCTGGCATTTCTATGCCGGGCTGTTCGTTGCGCCGTTCATGGTCCTGCTGGCCCTGACCGGGATCATCTACCTGTTCAAACCGCAACTCGACCCGCTGTTGTACAGCGACCTGATAACGGTCCAGGCCGGTCATCACCGCCTCAACGCCGACGATCAGATGCGCCGCATCGAGATGGCTTATCCACAGGTGCGGATCAAACAGTACCTGCCGCCGATCAACGCCGAACGCAGCGCTCAGTTCGTGCTGATTCGCGACGGTCGCGAGCTCAACGTGTTCCTCGACCCCTATCGCGGCAACATACTCGGCGAGCAGGATGCCAAGCTCAATCTGCAAGCCGTCGCCCGCGCCCTGCACGGCGAACTGATGATCGGCACCCTCGGCGATCGCCTCGTGGAACTGGCCGCCGGCTGGGGCGTGATGCTGGTGGTGTCCGGCCTCTATCTCTGGTGGCCACGGGGCCGTTCCAGTGCCGGCGTGCTCTGGCCACGCCTGAGCCAGCGCGGACGCATCGTCTGGCGCGACCTGCACGCCGTCACTGGGTTCTGGGGCGCCGGGCTGCTGCTGTTCATGCTGCTCAGCGGCATGACCTGGACCGGGGTCTGGGGCAAGCAGTACGCCGAGGTCTGGAACAGATTTCCCGATGCCATGTGGAACAACATGCCCAAGTCCGACCTCGAGGCCCGCAGCCTCAACGACGCGACCCGCCAGACCGTGCCCTGGGCCCTGGAAAACACGCCGATGCCGATGTCCGGCGACCATGCCGAACACATGAACCACGGCGCCACCTCAAGCGGCCCGGCAGCACCGGGCATCAGCCTGCAACAGGTGGTGGACATCGCCGCCACGCGCCAGGTCGAACCCGGCTACAGCATCACCCTGCCGACCACCGCCGAAGGCGTGTTCACCATCGCCGTGTTCGCCGACGACCCGCGCAACGACGCCACCCTGCATGTCGACCAGTACAACGGCAGGGTCCTGGCCGATGTGCGCTGGCAGCACTACGGCAATGTCGCCCGGGCCACGGAAATGGGCGTGATGCTCCATGAAGGCAAGCTGTTCGGAACGATCAACCAGCTGGTCATGCTGCTGGTGTGCCTGATGATCCTGCTCAGTGCCGTCAGCGGCGTGGTGATGTGGTGGAAGCGTCGTCCGCAAGGTGGCCTCGGTGTACCGCCGCTGCGCCACGACCTGCCACGCTGGAAAACCGCCCTGGTGATCATGTTCGCCCTGGCGATCCTGTTTCCCCTGGTCGGGGTCTCGCTGATCGTCGTCTGGCTGCTGGATTGGGCGCTGCTGTCGCGTCTCAAGGGCCAACCTGAATCGGCCTCATCTTCAACCTGAACAGGTTGAGAGGCGCATTCCAGAGGAGTCTGTAGACTTTTGACGAGAATATGTTGCAATTGCATATTGTTATAATATAACAATATGCGACATCCCTACTCGCAGTCCCTGGCTGCGGGTATCGCCTCTGAAGATAAGCGACTCCCTGTCCCGATGAACAAGTACCTCTTGCCCGGCCTCTGCCTGCTGGCGTTGAACCACGCCCAGGCCGACGGCACCCTGACCCTGCCCACCGGCACCATTACCGCACCCGCCGTCGACGACGAGCGCATCGACCTGAAGACCCCGACCACCGCCGGCTCACGTCTGGGCCTGACGGCACTGGAAACCCCCGCAAGCACCGACAGCCTGAGCGGTGAACAGATTCGCCAGCGCGGCGATATGAGTGTGCAGGATGCCGCATCGCGCAGCGCCGGGATCAGCCGTACCGGCAACCCGGGCGATGGCGGCACCTCGTTGCAGGCGCGGGGCTTTACCGGGCAGAACTCGGTGATGCAGTTGTATGATGGCACCCGGATGTACGCTGGTGCCGGCACCGTGACCTTCCCGGTGGACACCTGGTCGGTGGAGCGCGTCGATGTGCTGCGTGGGCCGGCATCGGTACTGTATGGCGAAGGGGCCACCGGCGCGGTGATCAACACCCTTCCGAAAAAGCCGTTCGAAGGCGAGATCGAAAACCATGTGCGCCTGGGCTATGGCTCCTACGGCAGTCAGCAAGAAGCCCTGGACAGCGGCGGTTCGCTGACGGACACCCTCAGCTATCGCCTCAATCTCAATCGCCTGAGCAGCAACGGCTGGGTCGACCGTGGCGATTCGAGCAGCAACTTCTTCAGCGGCGCCTTGCGCTGGCAGGCCAACGATGACCTGGTGTTCACCCTCTCCAGCGACTACGGCGACCAGGAGCCCACCGATTACTTCGGCGTGCCGCTGATCAACGGCCACTACCAGGAAAACCTGCGCTTCAAGAACTACAACGTCGGCGACGACAAGCTGCACTACAACGACCAGTGGACGCGCCTGCGCACCGACTGGCAGATCTCCGATACCGTCAGTTCCAGCAACGAGCTGTATTACCTCAAGGCCCAGCGTCGCTGGCAGAACGCCGAAAACTACAATTTCGACCCCGCCAGCCAGCAGTTGCTGCGGCAGAGTTTCCTGAGCATCGGGCACAACGAGGAACAGGTAGGCGACCGCCAGACCTTCACCTTCAAGCACAGTCTGTTCGGCCTCGACAGCCAGACCCTGACGGGCGTGGACGTCAACCGCATCCGTTTCAAGGACACCAGCAACTCGCCGTACAACGATGTGTTGCCCGATGGCCAGCCCATCGACATCAGCAATCCGCCCCCCGGGGTCTTTGAAAGCGCCGACCCATACCGTGACCAGTACAAGAGCACGACACGCCAGTTCTCGATTTTCGCGGAAAACCGCACCCAGCTGAATGAGCAGTGGTCGTTGGTAACCGGGGTGCGTCGCGATTATGTGCATCTGGAGCGTGACAACCTGGTCAATGGCAGCCAAACCGAAAAATCCCTGACCGGTAACAACTGGAAGGTCGGTCTGGTCTATGCCCTGACGCCAGACACGTCCTTGTACGGTCAGTACTCCACCAGCACTGATGGCCTCAATGGCCTGATCTCACTGAGCCCGGGCAACCAGCAATTCGGCCTGTCCACAGCCAAGCAGAGCGAACTGGGTCTCAAGCAGATATTCTGGGACCAGCGCGGCGAATGGACCCTGGCGGCCTATCACATCGTTAAAAAGAAGCTGCTCACCGTCGACCCGACCAACTCGCAGAACCAACTGCAAGTGGGGCAACAATCGTCCGACGGACTGGAAGCCAGTCTCGACCTGAAGTTGGCCCACGACTGGCAGTTGCAGGCCAATGCGTCGATTGTCCGGGCTCAATACGATGATTTCGACCAGAACGTCGGTAACGCCGTCGTCTCCTACGCGGGCAACCGCCCTACGGATGTCCCGCGTCGCACCGCCAACCTCTGGCTGAGCAAGGCGATCACCGATGACGTGCGCGCCGGGGCGGGCGTACGTTATGTGGATGCGCGTTACGCCGACCTGGCCAATACCGTCGAGCTGCCGAGCTATACCGTGGTGGACGCCAATGTCTCGTGGAAAGCCTTGCGCAATACAACGCTGGGTCTGCAATTGAACAACTTGTTCGATCGCCAATACGCCCTGAGCCAATACAATGACGGCCAGCAATGGATCATGGGGCAGCCGCGGTCGGTCTTTGTGACGGCGGACTACACCTTTTAAAGACAGAACCGAGTGCAACAACAATGAGTAACGAATGACCTCGCTGACCCTCACCGACCTCGCCTGGGTACCTCCCGGCCATGACCGCTGCCAACACCAGTTCCAACTGCGTGATGCCAACCTGCGGGTGGCGGCCGGTGAGTTCGTCGGCCTGATCGGTCCCAACGGCAGCGGCAAGACCAGCCTGCTGCGTTGCGCCTACCGCTTCAGCCAACCGGGACACGGCGAGGTCCTGCTCGCACACCAGAACGTCTGGAAACAATCGCCACGCTGGTGCGCCCAGCGCATCGCCGTGGTGCTCCAGGAATTCCCCGATGCCTTTGGCCTGACCGTTGACGAAGTGGTCGCCATGGGCCGCACCCCACACAAGAAACTCTTCGACGGCGACACCGAGGCCGACCGCCGACTGATTCGTCAATCCATTGAATCAGTAGGTATGCAGGGCTTCGAAGAGCACGCCTTCGCCACCCTCTCCGGTGGTGAAAAACAACGCGTGATCCTCGCCCGCGCCCTGGCCCAGCAACCGCAACTGCTGATCCTCGACGAACCGACCAACCACCTCGACCCGCGCTTCCAGCTGGAACTGTTGCGCCTGGTCAGGCAACTGAAGATCGGCACCCTGGCAAGCATCCACGACCTCAACCTCGCCGCGGCCTTCTGCGACCGGCTGTATGTGCTCCAGCACGGGCGCATCGTCGCCAGCGGCACACCCGCCGAGGTCCTGACCGTCGAGCTGCTGCGCGAAGTTTTCGGCGTCGAAGCGCTGATCGATACCCACCCACTCTCCGGCTACCCGCGAATCACCTGGATAACCCAACCATGAAGCTACGGCACCTGGCGCTCTGCCTCGGTTCACTGTTCACGTCCATGGCCGCCCTGGCCGAATCGACGCACTACCCGCTGACGGTCCAGAGCTGCAACCGCGAGGTGACCTTCAAGGAGGCGCCGAAACACGCGGTCAGCCATGACATCAACATGACCCAGATGATGCTCGCCCTCGGCCTCAAGCCACGCATGGCCGGCTATAGCGGGATCAGCGGCTGGAAATCAGTCACCCCGGAAATGGCGAAAACCCTCGACGGCCTGCCGGAACTGGCGGCCAAGTACCCGTCGGTGGAAACCCTGCTCAATGCCAACGTCGATTTCTTCTTCGCCGGCTGGGACTACGGCATGACGGTCGGCGGCGCCCTCACCCCGGCGACACTGACGCCCCTGGGCATCAACGTCTACGAGCTGACCGAGTCCTGTGCCTTCGTGATGAAACGCGCGGGTGCCAGCCTCGACGACACCTACAACGACCTGCGCAACCTGGGCAAGATCTTCGACGTGCAGGACCGTGCCGACGCCCTGATCGGCGAGATGCAGGCGCGGGTGGCCGCCGTGCGGAAAAACCTGCCGGCCGATCATCCACGAGTGTTCCTCTATGACAGCGGCGAAGACCGCGCCATGACCTCCGGCCGCCTGGCCATGCCCCAGGCGCTGATCGAAGCCGCCGGCGGACGCAATATCCTCGACGACGTCGATGCCAGTTGGACCCGGGTCAACTGGGAAAGCGTGGTGGAGAAGAATCCCCAGGTGATCGTGATCGTCGACTACAGCGAAGTCACCGCCGAACAGAAACAGCACTTCCTGGAGACCAACCCGGCGCTGCAGTCGGTGGACGCTATCCGCAACAAGCGCTTCGTGGTGATTCCCTATGTCGAGGCGACGCCGGGCATCGATAACGTCAAGGCCATCGAAACCCTCGCCAAGGCCTTTCACCCACAATGATGAACCGCCGCTATGGCTCGTTGCTGGCCGCCCTCGGCGCCTTGTTGCTACTGTCCTGCGTCCTCTCCCTGGGCTTCGGCCCGGCACGGGTGCCGGTGGATGTCGTGTGGCGGATTCTCTCGTACAAGGTGCTGGGCCTGGGCGAGGTGAACTGGAGCGCCGGGCAGGAGCATATCGTCTGGCTGATCCGAGTGCCGCGCATGCTTCTCGGCGTGCTGGTGGGCGCCGGGCTGGCGTTGATCGGCGCGGTCCTGCAGGCGGTCACGCGCAATCCCCTGGCCGATCCGCACCTGCTCGGCGTAACCTCCGGGGCGACGCTCGGCGCGGTGATCGTGGTCCTGCATGTGGGCGAGATCGTCGGCCTGCTGACCTTGCCCATCGCCGCCTTTATCGGTGCCCTGGCCAGTATGCTGGCGGTGCTCGCCATCGCCAGTCGCAACGGTCGGCTGGAGAGCGACCGGCTGCTGCTGTGCGGGGTCGCGGTGTCCTTCGTGATGATGGCGCTGGCCAACCTGCTGCTGTTTCTCGGCGATCATCGGGCCAGCTCCGCGGTGCTGTTCTGGATGCTTGGCGGCCTCGGCCTGGCGCGTTGGGAGCTGCTGCCGATACCGGCGGCGAGCGTGCTGCTGGGGCTGGTGCTGCTGGTGAGCATGGCCCGGCCATTGAACGCCCTTATGGCTGGCGAGCAGACTGCCGTGACCCTCGGCCTGAGTGCGCGCAATGTGCGCCTGAAGGTATTCCTGATCGCCTCGCTGATGACCGGCGTGCTGGTTTCCATCAGCGGCTCCATCGGTTTTGTCGGCCTGATGGTGCCGCATATCGCCCGTTACCTGGTGGGCGCGGAACACCGGCGCCTGCTGCCGGTGTCGGCGCTGCTGGGGAGCCTGTTCCTGGTCTGGGTCGATGTCGCGGCGCGGACCCTGATCGCGCCCGAAGACTTGCCAATCGGGGTGGCCACGGCGGCCATTGGCGGGTTGTTTTTTATCGGGCTGATGCGGCGCCGGTGAGGGCCTCTTCGCGAGCAAGCTCTGCTCCTACAGGTTCTGCGTCGTTCACAAATATAGTTGCTCGACACTGACACTGTAGGAGCAGAACTTGTCGGAGCCCCGGACCGTCGCGAAGACGGTATCAGCACCAATCTGGCACTCTCTGCGCACCGCAACGCCCATGTCGCCCCCGCTTGGTGCGACTGTTCAGACCAGTACCGCTCAAACACGACGGTTTCCTGCCTTTCCCCGACTGGGCACAGCCTTTGCAAAAGCCCCTTCAGTGTCTGCATCTGCCAACCAAAAAAACTTTGAACATCTGGAGATCGCACCAATGAAGCGTCGTAGCTTGATCAAGGCTTTCACACTGACGGCATCCATTGCCGCCATGGGCATGACCTGGACCGTCCAGGCCGCCGAGACCATCAAGGTCGGCATCCTGCACTCGCTGTCCGGCACCATGGCCATCTCCGAAACCTCGCTCAAAGACATGGCGCTGATGACCATCGACGAGATCAACGCCAAGGGCGGGGTCAACGGCAAGATGCTCGAACCGGTGGTGGTCGACCCGGCGTCCAACTGGCCGCTGTTCGCCGAAAAAAGCCGGCAGTTGCTGACCCAGGACAAGGTCGCCGTGGTCTTCGGTTGCTGGACCTCGGTGTCACGTAAATCGGTGCTGCCAGTGTTCGAGGAACTCAACGGCCTGCTGTTCTACCCGGTGCAGTATGAAGGCGAGGAAATGTCGCCGAACGTCTTCTACACCGGTGCCGCGCCGAACCAGCAGGCGATCCCGGCGGTGGAATACCTGATGAGCGAAGACGGCGGCGCGGCCAAGCGCTTCTTCCTGCTCGGCACCGACTATGTCTACCCACGCACCACCAACAAAATCCTGCGCTCGTTCCTGCACTCCAAGGGGGTCGCGGACAAGGATATCGAAGAGGTCTACACCCCGTTCGGCCACGCCGACTACCAGACCATCGTCGCCAACATCAAGAAGTTCTCCGCCGGCGGCAAGACTGCGGTCATCTCCACCGTCAACGGCGACTCCAATGTGCCGTTCTACAAGGAACTGGCCAACCAGGGCCTGAAAGCCACCGACGTACCGGTGGTGGCCTTCTCCGTGGGCGAGGAAGAACTGCGCGGCATCGACACCAAGCCACTGGTGGGCAACCTGGCGGCGTGGAACTACTTCGAGTCGGTGGATAACCCGGTGAACAAGAAATTCGTCGCCGACTGGAAAGCCTACGCCAAGAAGAAAAACCTCCCGGGCGCCGACAAGGCCGTGACCAACGACCCGATGGAGGCCACCTACGTCGGCATCCACATGTGGGCCCAGGCGGCGGAAAAAGCCAAGTCCACCGATGTCGACAAAGTCCGTGCAGCCCTGGCCGGCCAGACCTTCGCCGCACCGTCGGGCTACACCCTGACCATGGACCCGACCAACCATCACCTGCACAAGCCGGTGATGATCGGCGAGATCCAGGCCAACGGTCAGTTCAACGTGGTCTGGCAGACCAAGGGCCCGATCCGTGCCCAGCCATGGAGCCCGTTTATCCCGGGCAACGACAAGAAGCCGGATTATGCGGTGAAGAGCAACTGAGTAATCGCTGACGGTCGGCCCGGCAGGTATTCGCGGGCCGACCCAATCCCCTTGTAGGAGCCGGCTTGCCGGCGATGGCGGCCGGACGGTCGATACAAGACTTGCGGGCCTCATCGCCGGCAAGCCGGCTCCTACAAGGTCTTATGCAAGGCCATTGCTATGCCCACTGCCCTATACCGCTTTCTCCTCGCCCTGGCACTGCTGTTGCCGATGGCCGCCCACGCCGGGGACGCCGAAGACTTCGTCGCCGCCGACTCCAGCCAACAGGCCGCCCTGCTGGAAACCTGGGCCGCGCACCCGGAACCGGCACGCATCGAGCTGATCAACGCCCTGCAAAGTGGCCAATTGACGCTCAATGGCGAAACCAAGACCCTGCGCCTGAACAACCGCCTGCGCGGCCTGATCGACACCGCCGTCGCCGCCCAGCAACTGCTCGCCGCCGATGCCAAGGTGCGCCTGGCCGCCGCCCAGCAACTGCAAAAAAGCGCCAAGCCGGCGCAGCTGAAATTCCTCGACCAGCAACTGGCCGGAGAAACCAACACCGATGTCCACGCCGCCCTGAGCCTGGCCCTGGCCAATCTGCAATTGGTCGACAGCGACCCGGCCGTCCGCCTGGCCGCCGTGCGCCTGCTCGGTGACAGTGGCGACCCGCTGGCCCGCACCCGCCTCGAAGGCCTGCTGCAACCCGGGGTCGAAGCCGACGCCGGCGTGCACACCGCCGCCGAAACCAGCCTGGCGCAAGTCAAACGCAAGCTGATGATCGGCGAATGGCTCGGCCAGGCCTTCAGCGGCCTGTCCCTCGGTTCGATCCTGTTGCTGGCGGCCCTCGGCCTGGCGATCACCTTCGGCCTGCTCGGGGTGATCAATATGGCCCACGGCGAAATGCTGATGCTCGGCGCCTACGCCACCTACGTTGTGCAGTTGCTGTTCCAGCGCTTCCTGCCCCAGGCCATCGAGTTCTACCCGCTGGTGGCCCTGCCGGTGGCGTTCTTCGTCACCGCCGGGATCGGCATGGCCCTGGAACGCACGATCATCCGCCATCTCTACGGGCGTCCACTGGAAACCCTGCTCGCCACCTGGGGTATCAGCCTGATGCTGATCCAGTTGGTCCGCCTGGTATTCGGTGCGCAGAACGTCGAGGTGGCCAACCCGGCCTGGCTTTCCGGCGGCATCCAGGTGCTGCCCAATCTGGTCCTGCCCTACAACCGCCTGGTGATCATCGCCTTCGCGCTGTTCGTGGTGGTCCTCACCTGGCTGCTCCTGAACAGAACCCGCCTGGGCCTGAACGTCCGCGCCGTCACCCAGAACCGAAATATGGCCGCCTGCTGCGGCGTGCCCACCGGACGGGTGGACATGCTCGCCTTCGGCCTCGGCTCCGGGATCGCCGGTTTGGGCGGCGTCGCCCTGAGCCAGATCGGCAACGTCGGCCCGGACCTGGGCCAGAGCTACATCATCGACTCCTTCCTGGTGGTGGTGCTTGGCGGGGTCGGCCAGTTGGCCGGCAGCGTCATGGCCGCCTTCGGCCTGGGCATCGCCAACAAGATCCTCGAACCGCAGATCGGTGCGGTGCTGGGCAAGATCCTGATCCTCGCGCTGATCATTCTGTTTATCCAGAAACGCCCGCAAGGACTCTTCGCACTGAAAGGACGGGTGATCGACTGATGAACCAGCCCCTGATGCTCACCGCGAGCCAAAAAGCCGGGCCCGGCCTGACCATTGCCGTCGGCGCGATCGTGCTGGCGCTGCTCCTGGCCTTGCCACTGCTGTCGCTGCTGCCGCCGGAGAACCTGTTCCACGTCTCGGCCTACACCCTGACCCTGGTGGGCAAGATTCTCTGCTACGCCATCGTCGCCCTGGCCCTGGACCTGGTCTGGGGTTATGCCGGCCTGCTGTCCCTCGGCCACGGCCTGTTCTTCGCCCTCGGCGGCTATGCCATGGGCATGTACCTGATGCGCCAGGCGTCCGGCGACGAGCTGCCGGCGTTCATGACCTTCCTGTCCTGGACCGAACTACCCTGGTACTGGACCGGCACCAGCCACTTTCTCTGGGCCCTGTGCCTGGTGGTGCTGGCGCCGGGGCTGCTGGCGCTGGTGTTCGGCTTCTTCGCCTTCCGCTCGCGGATCAAGGGCGTGTACTTCTCGATCATGACCCAGGCCCTGACCTTCGCCGGGATGCTGCTGTTCTTCCGCAACGAAACCGGCTTCGGCGGCAACAACGGCTTTACCAACTTCCGCAGCATCCTCGGTTTCGGCATCACCGAACCGGGCACCCGCGCGGTGCTGTTCTTCGCCACCGTGGTCTTGCTGGTGACCAGCCTCTACAGCGGCTGGCGCCTGGCCAGGAGCAAGTTCGGGCGGGTGCTGACGGCGCTGCGCGATGCGGAAAACCGGCTGATGTTCTGCGGCTACGATCCCCGTGGCTTCAAGCTCTTCGTCTGGGTCTTGAGCGCCGTGTTGTGCGGCCTGGCCGGGGCGCTGTATGTGCCGCAGGTGGGGATCATCAACCCCAGCGAAATGTCGCCGACCAACTCCATCGAGGCCGCCGTGTGGGTGGCCCTGGGCGGGCGCGGCAGCCTGATCGGCCCGCTGCTCGGCGCGGGCATGGTCAACGGCATGAAGAGCTGGTTCACCGTGGCCTTCCCTGAGTACTGGCTGTTCTTCCTCGGCGCACTGTTTATCGTCGTGACCCTGTACCTGCCCAAGGGCGTGATCGGGCTGCTGAAGAAAAGGGGCGAACAATGAGAGTCACCGCGACCGCCGAATTCATGCTCGAACCGATCCTCGAACCCAACAAGGATGCCGGCAGCAGCCGTGACGCCCTGGGTCTCGGCCAGGCCAAGGGCGACGGCCTGGACACCCGCCACGGTACCATCCTGACCCTGGAAGACATCAGCGTCAGCTTCGACGGCTTCAAGGCCCTGAACAACCTGAACCTGTACATCGGCGTCGGCGAGCTGCGCTGCATCATCGGCCCCAATGGCGCGGGCAAGACCACCCTGATGGACGTGATCACCGGCAAGACCCGCCCCAGCCATGGCAAGGCCTGGTTCGGCGAAACCCTCGACCTGTCGGCGATGAGCGAAGTGCAGATCGCCCAGGCCGGGATCGGCCGCAAGTTCCAGAAGCCGACGGTGTTCGAGGCGTTGACGGTGTTCGAGAACCTGGAGCTGGCGCAGAAGACCGACAAATCGGTATGGGCCAGCCTGCGGGCGCGTTTGAGCGGTGAGCAGAAGGACGGGATTGCCCAGGTCCTGGAGACCATTCGCCTGACCGGCTCGGTCAATCGCCCGGCGGGTTTGTTGTCCCATGGCCAGAAGCAGTTCCTGGAGATCGGCATGTTGCTGGTGCAGGACCCGCAACTGTTGCTGCTCGACGAACCGGTGGCGGGCATGACCGATGCCGAGACCGAGTTCACCGCCGAGCTGTTCAAGAGCCTGGCCGGCAAGCATTCGCTGATGGTGGTGGAGCACGACATGGGTTTTGTCGGCGCGATTGCCGACCATGTCACCGTGCTGCACCAGGGCAGCGTGCTGGCCGAAGGTTCGCTGGAGCAGGTGCAGGAAAACGAACGAGTGATAGAGGTCTACCTCGGTCGCTGAAGGCACCCCACATCTCAGGAACACAACCATGCTCCAAGTCGACAAACTGCACCAGTACTACGGCGGCAGCCACATCCTGCGGGGCCTGTCCTTTGACGTGAAAGTCGGCGAAGTCACCTGCCTGCTGGGCCGCAACGGGGTGGGCAAGACTACCCTGCTCAAATGCCTGATGGGCCTGCTGCCGGCCAAGGAAGGAGCGGTGCAGTGGGAAGGCAAACCCATCACCAACCTCAAACCGCACCAACGGGTCCACGCCGGCATTGCCTACGTACCCCAGGGCCGGGAAATCTTCGGCCGCCTGAGCGTGGAAGAAAACCTGCTGATGGGCCTCTCGCGCTTCCCTGGCGCCGAAGCCAAGGAAGTGCCGGCGTTCATCTACGAACTGTTCCCGGTCCTGCTGCAAATGAAACAACGCCGTGGCGGCGACCTTTCCGGCGGCCAGCAACAACAGCTGGCCATCGGTCGGGCACTGGCCAGCCGCCCACGCCTGCTGATCCTCGACGAACCCACCGAAGGCATCCAGCCCTCGGTGATCAAGGAGATCGGCGCGGTGATCAAGAAACTCGCCGCCCGTGGCGATATGGCGATCCTGCTGGTGGAGCAGTTCTACGATTTCGCCGCCGAGTTGGCCGATCAGTACCTGGTGATGTCCCGGGGCGAGATTGTCCAGCAAGGTCGCGGAGAAAATATGGAAGCCGAAGGTGTGCGCGGACTGGTTACGATCTAACCTGTAGCGTCACGACGATAATTAGAAACCATGAATTCAACTGTCACTCACGCCCTGTTCACCCCCAGCTGGCACGCCGAGCTCGAACTCGGCTACGCCCGCTTCGGCGATTGCACGCGCCCGGTCACCCGGCGCCACCTGGGCCCGTTGCGGGTGCAGAAACACCTGTATGCCGAAGGTCCGCAAGTCTGCCAGCACATTATCGTCCACCCGCCCGGGGGGATTGCCGGCGGTGACCGGCTGGCCATCAGCGCCCGCGTCGAAACCGATGCCTGGGCGCAACTGACCAGCCCCGGCGCCGCGAAGTGGTATCGCGCCAACGGGCCGGCCTACCAGACCCTGGACCTGAAGGTCGCCGCCGGCGCGACCCTGGAATGGCTGCCCCAGGAAACCATCGTCTTCAGCGCGGCCCAGGCCGAGTTGAACACCCGCATTGACCTTGAAGGCGACGCCCGCTTGCTCTACTGGGATATGGTCGCCCTCGGGCGCCCCGCCAGCGGTGAACGCTTTGATCGCGGGCATTTCCAGTCACAGCTGGATATCCGTCGCGACGGCCAACTGCTCTGGCACGAACGCCAACGCATCCAGGGCGACGACGGTCTGCTCGACTCGCCCATCGGCCTCGACGGCCAGCCGGTCTTCGCCACCCTGCTGGTGACCGGCGAGATCGACAGCGAGCTGCTCGAACGCTGCCGTTCAGTGCCGACCCGGGTGCGCGGCGACCTCACCCAACTGCCCGGCCTGCTGGTGGCCCGCTGCCTGGCCGGCGAGGCCCTGCATGCCCGTGCCTGGCTGATCGAGCTGTGGCGGCTGTTGCGCCCGGCCCTGCTGGGGCGCGAGGCCGTGCCGCCGAGGATCTGGAACACATGAATATGCCAACCTTCTTTTACTGCCTGCCAACGGACTCCGAACCATGGACCTGACTCCCCGCGAAAAAGACAAACTGCTGATTTTTACCGCTGGTCTGGTGGCCGAACGGCGCCTGGCCCGTGGGGTGAAACTCAACTATCCGGAAGCCATGGCCTATATCTCGGCGGCTCTGCTGGAAGGTGCCCGCGATGGCCGGACCGTGGCCGAGCTGATGCACTTCGGCACCACCCTGCTCAACCGCGAACAAGTGATGGAAGGCATCCCGGAAATGATCCCGGAGATCCAGGTCGAGGCCACCTTCCCCGATGGCACCAAGCTGGTCACCGTCCACCAACCCATCGCCTGAGGCCGAGCATGTCCTACGTAATCCGCGATGCCGTCCACGCCGACCTGCCGGCGATCCGCGACATCTACAACGACGCGGTGCTCAACACCACGGCGATCTGGAACGAACAACCGGTGGACCTGGGCAATCGCCAGGCCTGGTTCAGCACCCGGCAAGGCCAGGCTTACCCGATCCTGGTGATCGTCGACAGCCACAACAGCGTCCTCGGCTATGCCTCCTTCGGCGACTGGCGGCCCTTCGAGGGCTTCCGCCACACCGTCGAACACTCGGTCTATGTGCGCAGCGACCAGCGCGGCAATGGCCTCGGCCCGCAACTGATGGCGGTGCTGATCGAGCGCGCCCGTGACTGCGGCAAACATGTGATGGTCGCCGCCATCGAAAGTGGTAACGCCGCTTCCATTCGCCTGCATGAACGCCAGGGTTTCACCATCACCGGGCAGATGCCCCAGGTGGGGGTGAAGTTCGGCCGCTGGCTGGACCTGACCTTTATGCAACTGACTCTGAATCCGGGTGCCCTGCCGCCCGCCGTCAACCAGGAGTAACCGCCATGAACGCCGCCCAACTGCGTCGTGTGAATAACGAAAGCTTTGCGCACTACCGCCAGGGTTTGATCGATTTGCTGCTTGACGCCGTTCGGCACGGCGCCAGTGTAGGTTTCATGGCCGATCTCGATGCCGGCCAGGCCCGCGACTACTTCGATACGGTGCAAACCGCGCTGCAGGACGGCAGCCTGCTGCTCTGGGTGGTGGTGCGTGACGAACAGGTGCTGGCCAGCGTGCAACTGAGCCTGTGCCAGAAGGCCAACGGCCTGAACCGCGCCGAAATCCAGAAGCTGCTGGTGTACAGCGAGGCCCGCCATCGCGGTCTCGGCCAGCAACTGATCCAGGCCCTGGAGCAGACGGCAAAACAGCACAAGCGTGGCCTGCTGCATCTCGACACCGAGGCCGGCTCCGAAGCCGAAGCCTTCTACAGCGCCCTGGGCTACACCCGGGTCGGCGAACTGCCGAACTACTGCGCGACACCGGATGGTCGCTACAAGGCCACCGCCATTTACTTCAAGACCCTGGGACAACCCGAATGATTCCTGGTGAATATCAGATCCAGCCCGGCGACATCGAACTCAATGTCGGTCGCCGCACCCTCAGCCTGAATGTGGCGAACAGCGGCGACCGACCGATCCAGGTCGGTTCGCACTATCACTTTTTCGAGACCAACGACGCCTTGAGCTTCGATCGCGCCGCCAGCCGTGGCATGCGCCTGAATATCCCTGCCGGCACCGCCGTGCGCTTCGAACCGGGGCAGAGCCGGGACGTTGAATTGGTGGAGTTGGCCGGGTTGCGGCGGGTGTTCGGGTTTGCCGGGCGGGTGATGGGCGACCTTGACTGAGGTGTTGCCTGTACCGACGCCTTCGCGGGCAAGCCCTGCTCCTACAGTTCTGCGTCGAATACAAATTCTGCGTACGACATAAATCTGTAGGAGCAGGGCTTGCCCGCGAAGACGGACTCAAGTTCGCCATCACCAATTCGCCTGACACCGGATGAATGCTCGCCCTTTTTTAAGGACCCACAATGAAGATTTCCAGACAAGCCTACGCCGACATGTTCGGCCCCACCGTCGGCGACAAGGTGCGCCTGGCCGACACCGAACTGTGGATCGAAGTGGAAAAGGACTTCACCACCTACGGTGAAGAAGTGAAATTCGGCGGCGGCAAGGTGATCCGCGACGGCATGGGCCAGGGCCAGCTGCTGGCCGCCGAGGTCGTCGACACCCTGATCACCAACGCCCTGATCATCGACCACTGGGGCATCGTCAAGGCCGACGTCGGCCTCAAGGATGGGCGCATCGCCGCCATCGGCAAGGCCGGCAATCCGGATATCCAGCCCGACGTGACCATCGCCATCGGCGCCAGCACCGAAGTCATCGCCGGCGAAGGCATGATCCTCACCGCCGGCGGCATCGACACCCATATCCACTTCATCTGCCCGCAGCAGATCGAAGAAGCGCTGATGAGCGGCGTCACCACCATGATCGGTGGCGGCACGGGACCGGCCACCGGCACCAACGCCACCACCTGCACTTCCGGGCCCTGGCACCTGGCGCGCATGCTCCAGGCCGCCGATGCCTTCCCGATGAACATCGGCTTCACCGGCAAGGGCAACGCCAGCCTGCCACTGCCGCTGATCGAGCAGGTCGAGGCCGGCGCCATCGGCCTCAAGCTCCACGAAGACTGGGGCACCACGCCGGCGGCCATCGACAACTGCCTGAGCGTGGCCGACCAGTACGACGTGCAGGTGGCGATCCACACCGACACCCTCAACGAATCCGGTTTTGTCGAAACCACCCTCGGAGCGTTCAAGGGCCGCACCATCCACACCTATCACACCGAAGGCGCGGGCGGCGGCCATGCGCCGGACATCATCAAGGCCTGCGGTTTCCCCAATGTGCTGCCCAGCTCGACCAACCCGACCCGGCCGTTCACCCGCAACACCATCGACGAACACCTGGACATGCTGATGGTCTGCCATCACCTCGACCCGAGCATCGCCGAGGACGTGGCCTTTGCCGAAAGCCGTATCCGCCGGGAAACCATCGCCGCCGAAGACATCCTCCACGACCTCGGCGCGTTCTCGATGATCAGCTCCGACAGCCAGGCCATGGGCCGCGTCGGTGAAGTCATCACCCGCACCTGGCAGACCGCCGACAAAATGAAGAAACAACGTGGCCCGCTGCCGGGCGACGGGGACGGCAACAGCAACTTCCGGGTCAAGCGCTACATCGCCAAATACACCATCAACCCGGCGATCACCCACGGCATCAGCCATGAAGTGGGCTCGATCGAAGTGGGCAAATGGGCCGACCTGGTGCTCTGGCGCCCGGCGTTCTTCGGTGTGAAACCGACCCTGATCCTCAAGGGCGGGGCGATTGCCGCCAGCCTGATGGGCGACGCCAATGCCTCGATCCCGACGCCGCAGCCGGTGCACTACCGGCCGATGTTCGCCAGCTACGGCGGCTCATTGCACGCCACCAGCCTGACCTTTATCAGCCAGGCGGCGCAGGCCGCGGGGATTCCCCAGAGCCTGGGCTTGAAGAAAAAAATTGCGGTGGTCAAAGGCTGCCGCGATGTGCAGAAAACCGACCTGATCCACAACGACTACCTGCCGCAGATCGACGTCGACCCGCAGACCTACCAGGTCAAGGCCGATGGCGTACTGCTATGGTGCGAACCGGCGGACGTGCTGCCGATGGCGCAGCGCTACTTCCTCTTCTGAGCCCAGGCCAGCCATGGATGGCTTGGCCGTCAGGGTTGGATGGCGGCAAAGAAGGTTTTCGACGTCTCGACCAGCCCCAACTGCTGCAGGCAGTCATTGATCCCATCCATCATCCCGAGGTCACCCGGATGGGGCTTGCCGTCCAGCACACGATGCAAGGCACACAGGAACAATAATTTGCCGACGGCATTGTCGTTGGCCATATCCTTTTTCCCGTCGGCAATGCTCAGTGCCGCCTGGTTGATCTGGCTTTCGGTGTTGCTCAACAGATCTGCTTTGTTCATGACAGTCGCTCCTTTGAAGAGGTACTGCTTTGAGTGAATACAGCACGAATTCACACTAAGCCTGCCGGGAGGTAGCGTCTACTGTCAGAAATGACAGGTATAGATGAGTCAGGCCACCTGAAACCCACCCCTCAAAAGGGACTGAAAAGCGCTAAGCTAGCCCTCATAAAGAGCGATCCTCCCTTCGAGGCAACAAGCATGCACCTATCAACCTTTATCGTGCAGCAGGTCGACAGCATCGTCGATGAGTGGGAACAGTTCGCCAAGACCCTGACCCCGGCGGCGGACACCATGGGCCGGGTCGCCTTGCGTGACCACGCCAAATCGATCCTGCTGGCCGCCGCCCGGGATATGGAAACCAGCCAGAGCACCAGCCAACAGACCGCTAAGTCCAAGGGCGACAGCCTGGACAGCAGCCCCGGCCTGGACATCGCGGCGGCCAGCCACGGCGAACTGCGCCACACCGCTGGTTTCGACCTGATGCAGATGACCTCGGAGTTCCGTCACCTGCGCGCCTGCGTGATTCGCCGCTGGGTCAATAGCCTGGTGTCGCCGGAGCTGACACATTTCCAGGAGATGATTCGCTTCAACGAAGCCATCGACGAAGCCCTGACCGAATCCACCGCCGCCTACGCCGAGCAGGTCAACCGTTCACGGGATATTTTCCTCGCCATCCTCGGCCATGACCTGCGAGCGCCCTTGCAGGCCGTGACCATGTCCACCGAAATGCTGGTGCGCAAGACCCGCCTCGATGCCGACGGCCTGGTCTATGTCGCCAATATCAAAAGTGGCACCCGTCATATGAGCAGCATGATCAGCGACTTGCTGGAGTTTGTCCGCAGCCGCCTGGGCAGCAGCCTGCCCATCGACCCGGCACCGATGGACCTGAGCAGTGCGGCGAAAGCCGCCATCAATGAAGCCTGGGCCGGGCAGCCGGATTGCCTGCCGTTGCTGAAGGTGGAAGGTGATGTCCATGGGGTCTGGGATCGCGGGCGCATCGAGCAACTGCTGCAAAACCTGATCGGCAATGCCTTGCAGCACGGTGCCAACCATCGGCCACTGACCCTGAGCCTGGACGGCGGCACGGACAGGGTTCGCCTGACCATGCACAACTTCGGCACGCCGATCCCCCAGGAAGCCCTGGCGACGATCTTCGATCCGTTGGTGCGCGGCGCTGATGAAGAGATCGGCCAGCCGGGTACCGCCACCAGCCTGGGGTTGGGGCTGTATATCGCCAAGGAAGTGGTGACGGCCCATCAGGGTACGATAGAGGTCAGCTCCAGCGCCGAAGACGGCACACGTTTTACCGTGGTCCTGCCCAGAATCTCTCGGGCCTAGGGCCCAGGCCTGTATTCACTCGTGCACAAAGCGCCCCAGGCGCTGGCGCAGCATCTGGTTCTCCGCCCGCAGCAGCTGCACTTCCGCCAGCAGGTCCAGCGCCAGGGCGACGCCTTCCCACTCCAGCTCAAGATCCCGATGCAGCTTCACCGCGCGGCGGGCAATACCCGGCGCTTCATCGCCAAAACGCCAGGCCTCGGGCGAGCGCCCCTGAGGTTCAAGAATGCCGTGTTCGACGATTTCGATCACGTAGGCAACCGGCAATTGGGTCACCTCACAAAAAGCCTGCATATCCAGTTGAACGTTCAAGGGGCTGCTCATGATTAGCTACTCCATTGCTCTCTCGGGTCGAAGGCGGCCTTTTTCGCCAGTTCCTGCCACAACGCCTTGACGGCATCGTCGTTCTGCCGTGGCATCACCGCCTTGAGTTGTACGAACAGATATCCGCGCTGCCCGGCCTTGTTCAGCAGGCCGTGGCCCTTGGCCCGCATACGCTGGCCGTTCTGGCTGCCCGCCGGGACCTTGAGGTTGATCTTGCCGGTCAGGGTCGGTACCGCGATCTCCGCGCCCAACGCCAATTCCCAGGGCGCCAGCGGCAGGGTGATGATCAGGTTCTCTCCTTCGACATCGAATTTGGGGTGAGGTGCGAAACGAATCGTCAGGTACAGGTCGCCATTTGCCCCACCGCCGACACCCGGTGCGCCCTGGCCCTTGAGGCGGATACGCTCGCCGTCGGTGACACCGGCCGGAATCTTCACGTTCAGGCTCTTGCTGGTGTTGCTGACATGCTGCCCGGCGGCATTGTGCTGCGGAATCTGGAAGCTGACCTTCTTCGACTCGTTCGAGAGGCTTTCCTCCAGGAAAATCGGTAGTTCCAGCTCCACGTCCTGCCCTCGCCGGCCGGCGCTGCGGCCCGGTTGTCCACCGCCAAAACCGTTGCCGCGCGAGCCGAAGATCGAACTGAAGAAGTCCGAGAAGTCGCCTGTGTCCGCGCCGCCACCACCGAAACCGCCACGGCCCTGCCAACCCGGCGGGCCCTGAAACGGCTGGCCGTGCTGGCCGTATTTGCGCAAGTCGTCGTATTCGGCGCGCTTGTCGGCGCTTTTCAGCGCTTCATAGGCTTCCGACGCGTCCTTGAACTTCGCTTCGGCGTCCTTTTCCTTGCTGACATCCGGGTGATACTTGCGCGCCAGCTTGCGGTACGCGGCCTTGATGGTCTTGTCGTCCGCCGTCGGCTCCACACCCAGGATCTTGTAATAGTCTTTGAAGTCCATCTAAGGATCACCATCCGTTATCGATATCGCGCCGCTCGGCAAGACACAGCATGCGCGCATCGGCGCGACAAAGATTGACCGATCTCAAGGCTGTGACTCAGGGGCGCTGCAGAAGTTTATCGGCCGTTGCCGGAATTTCTTGTCATCGACGGCAACAGGCAGAACCAATGAGTGCAAGTTTGGGGACGATTGCCCACCTTTCAAGTCCAAGCCGTTACAAGAACCGCTATTTAACGGATCGCCGGCCTTCGAATCCGTGCGCGACTGGCATACACTGCGCGGCCGTTTTGCAACCGGAACCCGAACACCATGAACAACGCCTCTCCAGCCCGTGCCTGCGGTATCGACTTCGGCACCTCCAACTCCACCGTCGGCTGGATACGTCCCGGCATGGAAACGCTGATCGCGCTGGAAGACGACAAGATCACCCTGCCGTCGGTGGTCTTCTTCAATTTCGAGGAGCGCCGTCCGGTCTATGGCCGGCTGGCCCTGCATGAGTACCTGGAAGGCTACGAAGGCCGACTGATGCGCTCGCTCAAGAGCCTGCTGGGCTCCAAGCTGATCAAGCACGACACCAGCGTGCTCGGCACCGCGATGCCATTCAAGGACCTGCTGGGGCTGTTTATCGGCCAGTTGAAGCGACGCGCCGAAACCACTGCCGGACGTGAGTTCGAGCAAGTGGTGCTGGGCCGCCCGGTGTTCTTCGTCGACGAAGACCCGGCCGCCGACCAGGAAGCCGAAGACACCTTGGCGGAAGTAGCGAAGAAGCTCGGTTTCAAGGAAGTGTCCTTCCAGTACGAACCGATCGCCGCGGCCTTCGACTACGAGTCGACCCTGGACCGTGAAGAGTTGGTGCTGATCGTCGACATCGGCGGTGGTACCTCGGACTTCTCCCTGGTGCGCCTGTCGCCGGAGCGCCGGGACCTGGACAACCGCCACGACGATATCCTCGCCACCGGCGGCGTGCACATCGGCGGGACCGACTTCGACAAGCAACTTTCGCTGGCCGGCGTGATGCCGCTGTTCGGCTATGGCAGCCGGATGAAGAGTGGCGCCTATATGCCTACCAGCCACCACATGAACCTGGCGACCTGGCACACCATCAACTCGGTGTACTCGCAGAAAACCCAGCTGGCCCTGGGCAGCATGCGCTACGACATCGAGGACACCGGCGGCATCGATCGCCTGTTCAAGCTGATCGAACAGCGTGCCGGCCACTGGCTGGCGATGGAGATCGAGGAAACCAAGATCGAACTGACCCATGCCGAACAGCGCCATGTGCCGCTGGATCGCGTCGAGCCGGGCTTGAGCGTGGAGTTGAGCCGGGCATTGTTCGAGTCAGCCATCGACAACCTGCTGACGCGTATCCGCAACAGCGTCACCCAGTTGCTCGGCGACGCCGGGGTGGGTGTCGAGCAGGTCGACACGGTGTTCTTCACCGGTGGTTCCAGCGCCATTCCGGCCTTGCGCCAGAGCGTCTCGGCGATGCTGCCCAATGCCCGGCATGTGGAAGGTAATATCTTCGGCAGCATCGGCAGCGGTTTGGCGATCGAAGCGAAGAAGCGCTACGGCTGACACCCTTCCTTGTGGGAGCCCGGCTTGCCGGCGATGGCGTCCAAATGGCCGCCGCAAGGCTCACGGGCAGCATCGCTGCGATGCGGCGCCCCGACAAGCCAGTTCCCACAAGGTTTCATGGCCACACGATACCTTGCTGCGATAGACAAACCTCAGACCAACTCGGCGAGCTTCAGCTCGCTCTTGATGTACGCATAATAGATGGGCCCCGCCACCACGCCCGGCAGGCCGAAGGCGGCCTCGAACACCAGCATCGCCATAAGCAACTCCCAGGACTTGGCACTGATCTGCCCACCGACGATCCGCGCGTTGAGGAAGTACTCCAGCTTGTGGATAAACATCAGGTAGCCCAACGCCGCCGCCGCGACCCAGATCGACAGCGACAGGCCGACGATGGTGATCAGGGTGTTGGACATCAGGTTGCCGATCACCGGCAACAGCCCGAGCAGGAAGGTCAGCACGATCAGGGTCTTGGTCAGCGGCAGCTTGATCCCGAACAGCGGCAGGATCACCGCCAGGAAGATCGCGGTGAACGCGGTGTTGAGCGCCGAGATCTTGATCTGCGCGAAGACGATATTGCGGAACGCCTGCACCAGCAGCCGCAGGCGGTCGAACAGCGCCGCCGCCAGGGGCTTGCGCAGGGTGATGTCGGAGGCATGCTGCAAGGCCACGATCGCCCCCAGCACCATGCCGATCAGCAGGGTCACGAACATATGCGCCGCGTCCTTGCCCACCAGCTGCAACTCGCTCAGGTGCTTGGTCAGCCACTCGCCGATAGCGACCTGGAACTCCGCCGCACTGGCCGGCAGGTAGGCGTCGATAAACGGCGGCAACTGCCCGCGCGCCTTGTCCACCACCACCATGAATTTGCCTAGGGATGCGCCGGGGTTTTCTGCTTCGTGCAGCAGAAAACTGATGGCCCCGGCAAAGATCAGGCTCAGCACACTGACGATCAAGGTGCCCAGCAACGCCACCGCCAGCCAGCGCGCACGCCGTCCGGCAATCAGGTGCTCAAGCTTGGGCGTGAGCATATTGACCAGCTCGAAGACCAACAAACCGGCCAGCAGACTGGGCAGCAGCCGCAACGGCAATGCCAGCAACAACCCACCGAAAACAAGGATCAAACTGGCCAGGACTACGTAACGCTGGGAAAACGCTGACATACAGCCTCAAAAAGAACGGCGCTAAAAGACAGGCAGTCTGCCAGCCTTCTCTTGGGAGGACCAGCGGCAGGCGCCAGAAGGACGGTGGCCTGGCATCTTAATGAAGAGTTGTGACAGGCAGGCGACGCAGCATCATGAAATTTCGCGGCAGCAGGGCTTGCCCGGATCACGAGCAAACCCTGCTCCGGTAGAGCGTCAAAACTACTTCTTCTTCAGGCAATTGCTGATGTAGGTCTTGTACGCATCGCCCTTGAGCCCCTGGGGCCGGTTGGCGTTGCAGTCCTTCATTTTCTGCTGTTGTGGGGTCAGCACCTTGGCCGGTGCCGCCGTGGTCGCCGCCTTGCTCGCGGGCATGGCCGGTGTGGCGGCAGGGGTGACCGCGGGAGTGGCGGCGGGCGCGGCTTTCAGGCAATTACTCATAAAGGCCTTGCGCGCGTCACCCGCAAGATTCTGGGCCTTGGCGTCCGCGTTGCAAGTGCTCATCTTGCTTTGCTGAGCCGTCGCCGCAAACCCCTGCGAACAAAGTAACAAGCCGATCAACAACAATGGGATACGGAGCATCTTCATGGAGTGTTCTCCTTGTTACCGTACCGAAGGGCACGGCATGCTTTCAGTGTAGACAAACGCTGTTACACATCCAGCGAGGCCAGGCTAGGCCATGCGCGCCTGACGCCGGTATTGCTCCGGTGAACAACCGGCCTGGCGCTGAAACATGGCGATAAACGCCGAGGCGGTGCTGTAACCCAGGTCGAAGGCGATCTCCTGCACGCCGCGACTGGTTTCCAACGCCTGCAGCGCGCCGATAAAGCGCAGGCGCTGGCGCCATTCACCAAAGCCGATCCCCAACTCGCGGACGAACAGGCGGGCCAGGGTTCGCTCACTGACGTGCAACTGCTCGGCCCACTGCACAAGCGGGCGGTTGTCCGCCGGGGCCTGCTGCAAGCCCTCCAGCACCCTGAGCAAGGCCGGGTCATCGGAATACGGCAGGTAACAGTGCTGCACCCTGGCCTGGTGCAACTGGTCCACCAACACCTGCGCCAGGCGCACATCCGCCGGGGAGTCGGGGATTTTCACATCGCGCCGGGCGAAGTCATTGAGGATCGACTTGAGAATATCGCTGATGGCCAGGGTGCTCGCCTCGGCGGGCAGATCGCGGCAATGCTCCTCGGCCAGGTACACCGAACGGTAGACAATCGCCTGGGCGTTATGGGAGCTGTGCACGGTGTTCGGCGGTATCCACAAGGCATAGCGCGACGGCGACATGAAGCGCCGGCCGGCCACTTCGTAGTGGATGACACCGTGGGACACATAGTCGAGCGAACCCCAGGGATGACAATGGGCTGCCGCATGGCGATCGGGGCCGAATTCGGCATAGCGGAAGTACACCGAGGCCGGCAAAGAGGGAAAATCGGGGATGTCGATGTAGTGCTTGCCCATGCTGTCCGGATTCCAACGCAAATTGACCGGATCGAAGTATAGGCTTTCATCCAGACACGAGGATAATCCCTCCTCATTGACGATTCTGGTTGTAACCCTTATGCAATACGCGTTTCCCCTGCTGGCAATCTTTATCTGGGCCGGCAACACCGTGGTCAACAAGATGGCGGTCGGCGCAATCTTCCCGGCGGAGATCGGCTTCTACCGCTGGTTGCTGGCGGGCCTGCTGTTCACTCCGTTCATGTTTCGCCAGGTGCAGGCCCACTGGAGCCAGATCCGCCCGAACCTGGGCCGGATCTTCGTGCTCGGGGTGCTCGGCATGGCGGTCTACCAGAGCCTGGCGTACTTCGCCGCGACCCTGACCTCGGCCACCAACATGGGCATCATCCTGTCGTTGATGCCCTTGATGTCCTTGACCCTGGCGATCCTCAGCCTCGGCCAGCGCCTGACCGCCGGTGCCTTGGCCGGGGCGGTGCTGTCGTTTGCCGGGGTGCTGGTGGTGGTGTCGACCGGCAGCCTGACGGCGCTGCTGAGCCACGGTGTGAACCTGGGTGACGCAATGATGCTGATCGCCACCCTGGCCTATGCGGTCTACAGCACCCTGCTGAAAAAATGGCAACTGCGCCTGCCACCGCTGGTGTTGCTGTACCTGCAGGTGCTGGTGGCGGTGGTGGTGCTGTTCCCGCTGTTCTGGATGTCGCCGAAGGTCGGGCCGAACCTGCACAACGCCGGGCTGGTGCTGTATGCCTGCCTGCTGGCGTCGATGCTGGCGCCGCTGGCGTGGATGCGCTCGGTGGCCACCCTCGGGCCGAGCCGGACCACGCTGTTCTTCAACCTGCTGCCGCTGATCACCGCGCTGATTGCCGCCGCGGTGCTGCACGAAGAGTTGGCGTGGTATCACCTGCTGGGCGGGGCACTGACCCTCGGCGGGGTGATCCTCTCGGAACGCTGGACCACAGCGTTGCGCCGCGCCTGAAGCGGAGATACCAGCAACCGCGCCTACTGTTCCTCGGCCATGGTCTGCAGATCCGGGTCCAGGCTTTGCCAGGTGATGCCCTTGGCCACCGCGCCGAAGACCCGATGCAGCAACGGGTTGCGATGACGGCAATAGCAGTCCAGCGGCACCAGGTGATGGCCGAGTTCACGCTTGACCCGGTAGCCGGTCTGGCCGCTGTCCAGGCGCGTGGCGCCGACACTGCAGGACCACTTCACCGCCTGCTCCCAGAGCTGGAAATACAGGTGCAGTTGCTTGCCCGCCTGGTAATCGATGCCGATGAACTTGTTGATGGCCTTGTCACCGAGCAGGAAGCAGAGCATGAACGCCACCATCTTGCCGGTCTTTTCATCGCTCAACAGGATGAAATGCGACTCTGGCTTGAGGGCGATCTGGCGAAAGAACTCGAAGGTGAGCTTTTCGAATTTGGTCTTGCCCTTCTCGTAGGTTTGCAGAAAGAGGCTGTACAGCTCTTGCAGCGTTGCTTCATCCGGTTGCTGCACGACCTGGACCGTCAGGGCTCCTGGCACCAGACCGTGTTTGAGCTTCTTTTTCAGCAGATAACGGTGACGGCTCTTGAGGGTCTTGAGATAGCCCTCGAAACCACCCGGGGCCAGTTCGACCGCCGTGCCCGGAAAACTCACCATGGGAAACAGCCCGCGGGTTGCGCACAGCCCTTCAAACGCCGCTTTCTGGGCTTCGCCAAAATCCTTCCAGACAGTCATCGCCGCGTTCTTGGCTTTCGCCCGCAGGCTCAGCGCGTCTTGCAGCGGCCCGAGGATATCCGCCAGCGAATACCCCGGCAGCAAACCGATGGTGCCCTCGTCGGAACAGGGTGAACCGACGAACAGAGTGCGCTGGTAACGCAGTGTCGGGATCACCCGGAGCATCTTGGCAATCACCGGCGGAACGACCAATTCCATGGGCACGTTCATGATGAACGTGGGCGCCAAGCCGATCAGCTGCCCATCTTTCTCCAGAATGGCGTAGGCAAATTCGAACTGGTCTTCAAGCCCGCCCTCTTCCAGGGCTTCATACCACCAACGACCTTCGACGCCGCTAAAACAGCTTTCCCACAGTGTGGCGGGAACAGACGCAGCGTGGCTGGCCCATTGAACTTGAAGCATTAAAACATCCTCTCAGTCGACTCCCTCCTGAGAGGGCCCATCCTTATACCCCCATGCAGGTGCATCGAGAAAGGATGGAAGCCAATTATTTCAACCGCTATCGCGCGGTTCGCCACGTTGCCAAAGGCCGCGCCCGGGCAACGCTCACGCGACTTGCGGCACTCAGTCGGCAATCACCACAATCGACACCCGGCGGTTCTCGGTACGCCCCGCCACCGTGTCGTTGCTGGCCACCGGCTCGCGGCTGCCCAGGCCGCGCAACTGGATATTCTCGTGTTTCATGCCGGACCGCTCGAGTACCGTCGCCACGCTGTTGGCCCGGCGCATGGACAGCTGTTCGTTGTAGGACTCCTTGCCCGACGCATCGGTATGCCCGTCCACCCGCACCCGCTGGATACCCACGCCCAGCAGCGCCTTGGCGATGCGCTCGACGATATCGTGGCTTTCCTTGTTCAACACTTCCAGGTCACTGCCGAACAGCACCTTACCCGACAGGCCGAAAGCCCAGCCCTCGTCCGTCAGCTCGAAACCCTGTTGCTTGAGCACGGCGATCTGGGCCGCGCTCAGGCCTTTGGGCGGCGCGGTCTGGCAGCCGGCCAGCGCCAGCAGCGCGGTAAACAGGGCCAGGGTGAAAAAACGCAGGGTCCGACGGGTCAATGTGTACAAGGGTTCAACTCCTGGTCTGAACAATGGCGGCGGAGTGCTCCGACCCCGCCGTGTGCTGCCCGCCTCGGGCGAGGCGCTTGGCATGGTACATGGCCGCATCGGCGGCGTTGAGCAAGGTGCCCGGGGTGGCGCCATGATCGGGATAAACCGCGATGCCGATGCTCAGCGAGGTCAGCACCTGGGCTTCGCCGGGCACCGGGATGGGGGCGTCCATGCTGGCAATGATCTTGTCGGCAATGCGCTGGGCGTCTTCGATCTTGTGCACCGGCGTGAGCAGCACGGCGAACTCATCGCCGCCCAGGCGCGCCACCAGGTCCTCTTCGCGCAACTGCGCCCGCACCCGCGTGGCCACGGCGACCAGCACCGCATCGCCCGCCGCATGACCGAAGTTGTCGTTGATCTGCTTGAAGCGATCACTGTCGAGAAACAGCACGCCGACCCGCTCGCCCTGCTTGGCGGCATTGCGCAGGGCGCGCATCAGCCGGCCTTCGAAGAAGGCCCGATTCGGCAGGCCGGTCAGGCTGTCGTGGCTGGCCTGGTGGGCCAGGGATTCATTTTCGCTCTGCAGGTGGGTCTGCCAGGACTCCAACTCGTCGAGCAGGGCGTTGAAGTCGGTGCCCAGGTTGTCCAGCTCGGCGATCTGCGCCGGCGGTACACGTCGGTCGAAGGCACGCTCGACACGCGCGGCGTGGGCCACATCGGCAAGGCTGCGTAACGGGCCGATAATGCCCCGTAGCAGGCGCCGCGCCAGGTACAACCCGAGCCACGCCGCCAGGACGCTGCACACGACGATGCCGAGCAGACCGCTGATCAGGAAACGCAACAGGCTACCGCCATGGCCGGTCAGGCGAATGCTGCCGACCTCGCGATCCTGATGGACAATCGGCAGGCGGATCGGTTGTTCCAGCAGGGCCCGCGCCAATTGCATTTCCACTTCAGAGAGCAGGCCGGTTTCCGGCCGCTGCCAGCGCGCCAGCAATTGACCGCGGGCATCGAAGACTTCGGCATCGGCCACCTCCTCCGTCTCGGCGATCAGGGCCAGGGCCTCGGTGGCCGCGCTGCTGTCGTTGAACACCACCGCCGCTTCCACGGTGTAGCTGATGGAACGGGCGATCAGGTGCAGATTGTGGTCGGCGTAGACCCGCAGGGCCAGCACACCGAGAAAGGTCAACGAAACACTCACCAGGCCAACGGCGGCCATGGCCGCCAGCAGATGCCCACGCCCGAGCACCGAACGCAGGCTGGGGCGCGTGCCGGACCTGAGCCAGCCGATCATGGCTGGGGACTCCGGCGTCGCGAGAGTTGCAACACGCTGGGGTGAATACGCACGCCACTGCGGGCGACCGAGTCGAGGTTGACCTCGAACGACACCTGGCTATCGGCGACCCGCAGGCAGAACAGGCTGCCCACGGTGCACTGATCGCCGCCTTCGCTGATGCTCAGCACCGCGTGGCCGTTCAGGGCACTGAAGAGTTGGCTGCGTTCTTCGCTGCTCAGCTTGCCGATATACACGGCATCACAGGCACTGCCGAGGGTCGGGCTGCTCGCCAGCAGGCGCTGGACCAACACCGGTCGCCCGGACGCCTGGGTGGTGCCCTTGACCAGATCGTCGGTGTACTCGGTGGGACCGACAATGCACAGGCGCAGTTGCGCAGGCTCCACCGGCCAGCGCGCATAACTGAGAATCCCCAGCACCACCTGGGTGACCGCCTGGGCACGCTGATCGGCCGCGGCGCTGGGCACGGCGTCCTGAGCAAAGCTGATGTGCGTCGACAAACAGAGAAGGGCAGACAGGCAGAACGGCTTCCACCCCCCAAATCGCCCTGTCGTCGAGACAGCCACGTTCATGCAGGAATTCTCTTAAAACTACGTAGGAATAAAGCCGAAACAATAGCATACCCCCTGAATCGCCAGGATGGATCTCAAGCACTAGATAGCCAACTATTGGTTTACAAAACTCTGAAGTATGGATTTGAGCTTTCCTATTCTTCTGCGTGCCATGGGCTGCCTAAGATCGACACCACGCTCCTGCAGGGGAGAAGGCTCTCCCCTGATCTGATGTCAGACCGGCTCCGCAGAGAACTGGCTAGACGAACGCCCTCTGTTACTGCCGTAACCGCTCGTCCCGGCCTCACACCGTGACGCGCATCGAACCGTTCAAGGCTTCGTTGAGGCGCACCGATGAAACTGGAGATTTTCCGTACCCTTTGGGGTTATACCGCGAGCAAGGCCCAGGCCCTTGAAGAACTGCTGGCCGCCGGCTTCGACGGCCTGGAGGCGCGGCTGCCGCTGGACGCCGCTGAACGCCGCGAGTTCGCCGCCTTTCTGCGGGCCAACCACCTGGGCTATATCAGCACCGTTTTCACCGCCTACGACGTGCTCCCCCAACAGGCCGCCGCGCCCGCCGAACACCTGCAGGACCTGGACCGCAAACTGGCCTGGGCCGCCGAGCTGCAACCGCGTTTCGTCAATGTGCTGGCCGGCAACGACCGCTGGCCCCTGGCGCAACAGGTGGAATTCTTCGGCCAGGCCATGGCCCTGGCGAAACGTCACGACCAGTTCTGCACCTTTGAAACCCATCGCTCGCGCTCGCTGTTCAATCCCTGGGTCACCCTGGAACTGATCAGGCAACTGCCCGACCTGCGCTTCACCAGCGACATCAGCCACTGGATCGTCACCTGCGAACGCCTGCTGGACGATCCCGCCGATGACCTCAGCGCCTTTGTCGAACGCGTCCACCATATCCAGGCGCGGGTCGGCTACGACCAGGGCCCGCAGGTGCCGCACCCCGGCGCCCCGGAGTACGCCCGCGAGCTGGCCTTCCACCAGGCCCACTGGGAAAGCATCTGGCGGGCCCAGCAGGCACGCGGCTACACGGTCACCACGCTGACCCCGGAGTTCGGTGCCGACGGCTACCTGCATCACCTGCCTTTCACCGATGTGCCGGTCGCCGACCTGTGGTCGCTGAATGTCTGGATGGCCCGGACCGAACGCGAACATTTCCAGCGTTTCAGCCAATCAACCCAACCCTGAGGTGCTTGCGTCATGCCTGAGAACACACCCAACAGCCCGGCCCAGGCCAACTTCAAGAGCATTCCGCAGGTGAACATCGCCGGGCTGTTCAGCGTCGAGCTCGAACACCGGCTGGCGGTGGCCGAGCAACTGGGGGCCGCCGCCAGCGAAGTGGGCTTCCTCTACATCACCGGGCACGGGATCGATCCGCAGTTGATCGACAACCTGCGCCAGGCGGCCAAGGACTATTTCGCCCAGCCGTTCGAAACCAAGATGCGGCATTACATCGGCACCTCGGAATCCCACAAGGGCTTTGTCCCGGAAGGCGAAGAGGTGTACGCCAAGGGCAAGCCGGACCACAAGGAAGCCTTCGACATCGGCTTCGAAGTACCGGCGGACGATCCGCTGGTACTGGCCGGCACACCGCTGCTGGGACCGAATGACTGGCCGACCCTGCCCGGTTTCAAGGACGCGGTGCAGGCTTATTACGCGGCGGTCTTCGCCCTCGGTCGCAAGCTGTTCCGCGGTTTTGCCCTGGCCCTGGGCCTGGAAGAGAACACCTTCGATGCGCTGGTCACCCGACCGCCATCGAAGCTGCGGTTGATCCACTACCCCTTCGACGGTGCCGCCCAGGATGCCCCCGGCATCGGCGCCCACACCGACTACGAGTGCTTCACCATTCTGCTGGCGGATAAACCGGGCCTGGAAGTGATGAACGACCAGGGCCAGTGGATCGATGCGCCGCCCCTGCCGGGAGCCTTCGTGGTGAATATCGGCGACATGCTCGAAGTGATGAGCGCCGGGGCCTTTGTCGCCACCGCGCACCGGGTGCGCACGGTGAGCGAGGAGCGGTATTCCTTCCCGCTGTTCTATGCCTGCGACTTCCACACGTTGATCCAGCCGCTGCCGGGCTTCGCCGAGGCAGGCCAGGACTATGAACAGATCGCCATTGGCGAGCACATGTACGGCCAAGCCTTGCAAACCTACCAGTACCTGCGCAAGCGCGTGGAAAACGGCGAGATCGCCCTGCCGGAAAAAGCTCGCAAGCCGTCGAGTTTCGGCCACTTGAAAAACCAGTCGCAGCCGTCCTGACCCAGCCCTCACACCCCAGCCTTCATATCGGAGCCACCGAGCATGTATAAGAAAACAACCAGCCTGACCCTGATCGCCGCCGGCCTGCTGTGCAGCAGTGCCGCCTTCGCCTCGACGGCCACCCCTGGCCAATTGAAGGTCGGGATGGAAATCACCTACCCGCCCTTCGAGTCCTATGACGCCGACAAGAACGTGGTCGGTTCCGATCCCGAGTTGTCCCAGGCCCTGGCCAAGCACCTGGACGCCAGGGCGCAGTTCGTCGACACCAAGTTCCCGAGCCTGATCCTCGGCCTCAATGCCGGGCACTACGACGCAATCATTTCCGGCATGTACATCACCCCCGAGCGCCAGACCCAGGCCATGACCATTGCCTATGCCAAGACCGGCGCAGCGATCATGGTGCCCAGCGCCAGCACGCTGAAACCGGGCACGCCGGAGGACCTCTGCGGGCTGAAGATCGGCCTTGAACAGGGCACCACCTGGGTCGCACAGCTCCAGAAGCTGTCGACCGACTACTGTGTGCCCAAGGGCAAGGGCGCAATCACCGTGAATGAATATCCCTCGGCACCGGAAGTGACCCAGGCGCTGCTGTCCAACAACGTCCAGGCGCAGGTGGAAATTGCCGGCGCGGCCAAGTTGATCGCCGAGAAGACCAAGGGCCGGGTGGTGGTGACCAGCGAACATCTGGTCTATCCGCAGACCCTCGGGATCTTTGTGAAGAAAGGCAATGACGCGACGTACCAGGCGCTGCTCAAGGCATTCGAGGAGACGAAGAAGAGCGGCGAATACGCGGCCATACTGAGCAAGTACAGCCTGGAAGCGGCGGAGTAAAAACCGCTGTTTCTGGAGTAGACCATTGCTGTCTGCAGGCACACGGACTGTAGGAGCATGGCTTGCCAGCGAAGAGGCCCTCAAGGCCGCCAAAAGCTTCGCGGGCAAGCCCTGCTCCTACAAGACCGGGGTTGCAACAGAGAGGCCGTAACAGCGTCAATGCAACACCGAGGTATCTATGCAATTCGATTGGCCCTATTTCTTTTCGCTGTTCTCGATGCCGGCCTTCTGGCAAGCCTGCGTCACAGTGGTCGAGCTCAGCGCCCTGGCCTGGTTTATCGGCATGCTGCTGGGCTTCTTCCTGGCCTCGGCCAAGCTCTCCACTGCGGCCTGGTTACGCCTCCCGGCGGCGGCCTATATCTGGTTCTTTCGCAGCATCCCGCTGCTGGTGCTGGTGGTGTTCGTCTACAACCTGCCACAACTGTTCCCGAGCACCGGCGGCGTACTCTCCGACCCATTCTATTCCGGGTTGCTCGCGCTGGTGGTCACGGAAGCCGCCTACATGGCCGAGATCCACCGCGGCGGGCTGATCTCGGTCGCCAGGGGCCAGAAGGAAGCCGGCCGCGCCCTGGGCATCGGCGTGCTCGGGTTGCAACGGCTGATTGTGATTCCCCAGGCGTTTCGTATCTCGCTGCCAACCCTGATCAACGAATACATCACGGTGGTGAAACTGACCTCGTTGGTTTCGGTGATCTCCCTCACCGAGCTGCTCACCGTCGGCCAGCGCCTCTATGCGCAGAACTTCCTGGTGATGGAAACCCTTGGCGCGGTGGCGGTGTACTACGTGTTGATCGTGAGCCTGTTCGGTTGGCTCCTGCAACGCCTGGAGCGGCATCTCGACCTGGGTCAGCGCAAGCCGCAAACCCTCGATGAGACCGCCATCGCCGGGCTCAGGGCCGCGCAGCCGACGCTGACCCCGCCACCTCGCGCGCCGTCGGTCAGCGGTGCTCCGCTGGCGCTGGACCTGCAGAATATCCACAAGTGCTATGGCAGCCACGAAGTGCTCAAGGGCATTGATCTGGCGGTCGGCAGTGGCCAGGTGATTTCCATTATCGGCCCGTCCGGCTCGGGCAAGACCTCGCTGATCCGCACCGTCAACGGCCTGGAAAGTATCGACCAGGGCAAGATCGTGCTCTTCGGCGAGGGCTTTATCAGCGCCGCCAATCCCCCGAACAACCCGCAGATTCGTCGGGGTGTGCGGCGCATCGGCATGGTGTTCCAGAACTTCAACCTGTTCCCCCATCGCTGCATTCTCGACAACATCACCCTGGCGTCACGCTACCACGGCGTGGCCCGCGAACTGAGCGAACAGCGGGCACTCGCCTTGCTCGACAAGGTCGGCCTGCTGGCCCATGCCCGCAAGTACCCGCACCAGTTGTCCGGCGGTCAGCAGCAGCGGGTGGCGATTGCCCGGGCGCTGGCGATGGAACCGCAGATCATGCTGTTCGACGAGCCGACTTCGGCACTGGACCCGGAGCTGGTCGGGGAAGTGCTGAAGGTGATTCGCGAGTTGGCGGATGAAGGGATGACGATGTTGATCGTCACCCATGAGATGGATTTCGCCATGTCGATTTCCGATCGGGTGGTGTTTATGGAGAACGGGGTGGTGCAGTTGGACGCCAGCCCGCAGGCGATTCGCGAGGAGGCGGCGGGTGAGCGGGTGCGGCGGTTCATGGGGATTGAAGCCGCTACCACAGCGAGCGTGGCGCAGGCCAGCTGAAGCGAACGCCGTCCCTGTAGGAGCTGGCTTGCCAGCGATGGCGGCCGGATAGTCGATGCAAGACTTTCGGGCCTCATCGCTGGCAAGCCAGCTCCTACAAGGTTCGTGGCGCTCTCAAAGTCCCGTTTCAGCGCCCAATTCCAGCATCAATCCACTGAGCCGCTTGACCTTGCGCCCCACCGCCTCTTCGAACACCCCGCCACGGGGTTCGATCAAACTGAACCAATCCTTGGCCCGGGTGATACCGGTGTAGATCAGTTCCTTGGTCAACACCGGGTTCAACACCTGCGGCAGGATCAAGGCGGTATGGGCGAACTCCGAGCCCTGGGACTTGTGCACCGTCATGGCGTACACCGTCTCCACATCGTTCAACCGGCTGGGCAGGACAAAACGCACCCCGCCCTGCCCGTCATTACGCGGGAAGGCCACCCTCAACACCGGCTGGCCGGCTTCGGGTCCGTCGCGCTCCGGCAGTTTCAAGGCAATGCCGATATCGCCGTTCATCAAACCCAGGCCGTAATCGTTGCGGGTCATCAGCACCGGGCGCCCCTCGTACCAATGCTGGTCGCTGTCGATCAGCCGATGGGCAAACAACGCCGAGGTAATCCGCTGGTTCAACCCTTCGACGCCCCAGGGCCCCTTGCGCACGGCACAGAGCAACTGGAACTCGTCGAAAGCCTGGAGCACCGTGCGCGCCCAATCGGTCCAGCGCGCATCCGCCAGATCGGTGCCGGCATCCGGACGCCGACTACGCAGTACCCCCAGGTAGTGCCGGTAACCTTTCGGGCCGGTGCCCTGGCCGTCCAGCACCAAACGCTCGAACTGCCTGTCCTGCTCGCCCTTGAGCGACAGTGCAAACAGGTCCGCGTGACTGCCGGCCGCCAGCAGCGCCCGCGCCTCGTCCGCCGACTGGCGATTGACCAGGCGGGCCAGTTGGCCGATACCGCTGCCTTCGCCGAAGCGCCGGGAGTGCCGCAACATCACCACCTGCTGGGCCAGTGGATGGCTGTCGTCCGGGTCTTCCTGCAAACCGCTGCCGCTCAAGTCCTCGCCGCTGACCGCTTGCAGCCAGCCACGGGTCCCCGCGCTGTACCAGCCCTCCTCGGCATCCCGACACAGATCCCCCAGTACCGCACCGGCTTCCACCGAGGCCAACTGGTCCTTATCGCCCAGCAGCACCAGTCGTGCATGGTCAGGCAAGGCATCCAGCAAATTAGCCATCATTTCCAGGTCGATCATCGACGCTTCGTCCACCACCAGTACATCCAGCGGCAAGCGGTTACCGGCGTGGTGACGGAAGTGCCGCGTGCCCGGCCGGCTACCCAGCAGACGGTGCACGGTGGTGACGTCGCTGGGGATCTTACCGCGCACGCCATCGTCGATCTCCAGCGAGCGCACCTGGGCACTGATGGATTCGGTCAGCCGCGCGGCGGCCTTGCCGGTGGGTGCCGCCAGGCGGATGCGCAGGGGTTTTCCCGCCGCCACCGCCGGCGCCTGGAGCAAGGCCAGCAGGCGCACCACGGTGGTGGTCTTGCCCGTGCCGGGGCCACCGGTAACGATGCTGAATGCTCCCCGGGTAGCCAGGGCACAAGCGAGTTTCTGCCAATCGATAAGCGCACCGGGCTGCGCCGCGCCGAACAGTGCGGTCAGGCGTTGCGCCAGGTCATCCGGGGTCTCTTCCTGTTCCGCCAGGCGCCGACGCAGGGCCTCATCGATACGCCGTTCGTAAGCCCAGTAGCGGCGCAGGTACAGGCGTCGTCCGCTGAGCACCAGCGGACGCTGTGCCGCTTCGATACCCACCTCGTCCGCCAACGCCACCAGCGAGCTTGTTTGCAGGGAGCGACACCAGTGCTCACCGTCCAGGGCCACCAGCAATTGCGACGGCAGCAGCAGCGCCCCGCCCTGCACATCGCCTTCCGGTGGCAGGGACAGGGCGAAGTCCGGCTCCTGCAAGGTGGCGAACAGATCGAGGCAGACATGCCCATGGCCCAACTGGTGGCTGGTCAGCGCCGCCGCCAGCAGCACCAGCGGATCGGCCTCGGGATCGAGTTCATGGAGAAAGGCCACGAAGGCCTTGTCCAGCGCCCGCAACCAACCCCGTTCGACCCAGCGTTCCAACAGCAACAACAAGTCCGCCGCGCGGCTCAGGGGCGTCAGTACAGCCAGGCTGTCGTCGCTCAGCGCCGTCGGCAGGATTTCCGAAAAAGAACGTTTCATAACAGACTCCCCTGCTCCCAGACGGGCTCGCCGCGGGGCACCGGTTTACCCTGGAACAGCAGGTCCAGGTGCTCGATCAGCTCACGGGGCGGCCGGGTGAAAAACACACCCTGGCTCGGCGCCCGGGTGCCACGCAGGAACAGGTACAAGGCCCCGCCCATATGCCGGTCGTAGTCGTAATCCGGCAGCCGCACCTTGAGCTGGCGATGCAGGGCCAGCAGGTAGAGCACGTATTGCAGGTCGTAGCGGTTGTCGAGGATCGACAGGTTCATGGCCTGCTCGGTATAGGCCGCGTCATCGGCGCCCAGCCAGTTGGATTTATAGTCGGCCACGTAGTAGCGCCCCTGGTGCTCGAACGTCAGGTCGATAAAGCCCTTGAACATGCCATTGAGCAGGACCGGCTCGGCCTTGGCCCGGGCGACGCCGCCGTGGGTATGGCGGCGCACCAGCTCGTCGACCTTGAGCACATCCACCGTGTGGCTGGCGAACCAGAACTCCATCTCCACCCGGTAGGCCTTGAGGTCCTGGAAGACCACCGGCGGTTGATCGTTGCCCAGGCGCAAAGGGGTTTGCAGCAGATCGGCGAGCCAATCGCTCAGGGCTGTGATCCAGCCTTTCCAACCCCGCAGATTGCAGCGTGGCGCGACGGCCTTTTCGATCAGCGTGCGGTCGGCGCTAAAGCCTTCATCACCGGCCCATTCGAGCAGGCCGTGGAGAAAGGTGCCGGGGTTCGGGCCACGGGGGAAACGGTGAATATCGCTGCCGCTCGGTACCAGCTCACGAGGAGCCGCCGGGTCGAGGCGCTCGTCGTCGAAGAGTTTTTGCGCCTGGGGGCTTTCCGGTGCTTCGTCGGTGTCAGCACTCTGCGCCTCACCGATGCGCAAAGCGCTGTAGGAGGCGATCCACCAGTACTCGGAGGCATTGCGCTTGGGCAGGCGCGGGGCGAGCAAGAGGGCTTCATTGCGCGGCGGCTGGAAGGCTTCGACGGTGGCCGCCGGCAGCGATTCGCAAGCCAGCGCCGGGCAACCTTCCCGCAGGTCCAGCAACCAGCGTTCAAGGCCCGTGGACTCGCCCAACACAGCGCCGCCACCGAGCAGATAGCCGAGGGCCGAGAGGTGCAGCACCGAGGCATTGTGATTGCCACGCTTGAGGTCCGCCACTCCCAGCCAGCAAGCATGCCGGGCCCGGGTCAGGGCCACGTACAACAGGCGCAAGTCTTCAGCCAGGCGCTCGTCGTCGGCCTGGGCGATCAACTCGGCGGTAGGCTTCAGGCTGACCTGGGCCTTGCGCTCGGCATCGTGGTAATGCAACGGCAGGCGGCTGCCATCCACCGGCTTGACCGAGCAGATAAACGGCAGGAACACCAAGGGGTATTCCAGGCCCTTGGACTTGTGGATGGTCACCACCTTGACCAGTTGCTCGTCGCTTTCCAGGCGCAGGATCTGTTCTTCACCGACCTGGCCGGAGGACGCCAGGTGCTCGCCGAGATGACGGATCAATGCCTGTTCGCCGTCCAGCTCGGCGGCCGCCTGTTGCAGCAGTTCGGAAAGGTGCAGCAAATTGGTCAGCACCCGTTCGCCATCGCTGCGGGTCATCAGCGCCTGGGGCAGGTGGAAGTCATGGATCAGCCGACGGAGCATCGGCAACACGCCTTGTTTGCGCCAGATCTCGCGGTAGCGGCGGAACTGCATGACCCGCTCCTCCCACGCCAGCTCGTCCTGGTTGAGGCGCTCCAGTTCAGCCAGCGACAGGTTCAGGGTGATGCAGGCCAGGGCCGCCCGCAGCGGACGTTCGACATCCGGCTCGGCGCAAGCCTTGAGCCAGGCCAGCAGGTCATGGGCCTCCTGGGCGGCGAACACCGAATCCTTGTCCGAGAGGTAAACGCTGCGTACACCGCGACTGGCCAGCTCGCCACGGACCGCCTGGGCCTCCTTGCCGTCACGCACCAGGATCGCGATATCGGAGGGCAGCACGCCCTTGAGGACGCCGTCGCGGACGAAACCGCTACGCTGCTGCTGACCACCGTTGAGCAACTCGACAATGCGCGTGGCGCAGGCCGCGGCCAACTGCTGGCGATACAGCGCGCCGGATACCGGTTGTTCGGTCGCCAGTTGCCAGAGGTTAAGCGCCGCCACGGGCTGGCCGTCGATCTGGAAAATCTCCTTGCGCCCCTGGGCAGCCACCGGCAGAAACGGTACCGGGTTCTCATCGCCTTCGCGAAACAGGAATGCACCGCGTCCTTGCTCGCGCTGCTCGGCACGCTCGAAGACATGGTTGACCGCCGTGACCATCGCCTGGCTGGAACGGAAGTTGGTACCCAGGGTATGCAGGCGACCGTGGGTGGCCTGGCGCGCTCGCAGGTAGGTGTAGATATCGGCGCCACGGAAGGCGTAGATCGCCTGCTTCGGGTCACCGATCAGGAACAGGCCGCACTCGGGACTGTTGTCCTCGATGCGGTAGATACTCTCGAAGATCCGGTACTGCACCGGGTCGGTGTCCTGGAATTCGTCGATCAGGGCCACCGGGAATTGCTCACGGATCAGGCTCGCCAGGCGCTCGCCACCGTCGGCCTGGAGCGCCGCATCGAGGCGCAGGAGCATATCGTCGAAGCCCATCTCGGCGCGCCGGCGCTTCTCCTCCTCGAAGCGCGCACCGACCCAGCGGGCGGCGTGTTCGAGCACGGCGGCGTCCGGGGTGGGCAAGGCATCGAGGCTGGGTTTCAAGCCGGCCATGGCGTCGAGGCCCGGGTGGCTCGGCGGCTCACCCTTCCAGGCTTCGGCCAGGCCCGCAGCGGTCAGACGGCTGAAGCCGGTGCCGATATCCAGTTGCTCCTGGGTCTCGTCCTCGGCCCAGGCGCTGAGCTTCTCGAACCAGGGCTCGAAGTAGCGCGCCTGCATCTTGCGCCCGTCGACGGTCTTGTTCGCCACGCCTTGCAGGCAGATATCCCGCAGTTCAGCGGCCCATTGTCGCCAGGGTGCCTTGAGTTGCACCAGGGCCTGGCGACGTTCCTGAATGCAGGCCTCGATCAGCTCGGCCGGCTCTTGCAGGTTGTCGTTGCGTCGCTCGCTGCCGAACAGGGCCCGCACCCGGGGCAACAGTGTCGCCGGGCCGCCCCAATTGGCCCGGACCCAGTTCAACGCATCGCCGTGCATCTTGTAGCAGAACAGCCGCCAGTAATCGCGCAGCACTTCGCCCAGCAGTTCGCTGTGGTCGGTTTCCAGGGTCTGGGTAAACAGGCTGCCGCTGTCGAAGGCGTGTTCGCGCAGCATGCGCTGGCACCAGCCGTGGATCGTCGATACGGCCGCTTCGTCCATCCATTGGGCGGCGATATCCAGGCGATTGGCACAGGCCGGCCAGTATTCGACCGGGTATTCGTCACGCAGTTGGGCGATCAATGCATCGGTAGCCGGGATCTCGTCGCGGAAGAACCGCGCGGCTTCCGCCAGGCGGGTGCGGATGCGGTCGCGCAGTTCCTGGGTGGCGGCATCGGTAAAGGTCACCACGAGAATCTGCGGCGGCAGCAATTCGCGGCCGAACCCCGAGTCCTCGCCGCCATGGCCGAGGACCAGGCGCAGGTAGAGCGCGGAGATGGTGAAGGTCTTGCCGGTGCCGGCACTGGCTTCGATCAGTTGGCTGCCGCGCAGCGGGAAGGCCAGCGCCAGGGGGGTCTTGTTGTCGGTCATGAGCGCGCCTCCTCGGCAGCGAGAGAACGCCACGGCGCTTCGACCAGCGGCCGATAGAGCGCATCGCACCAACCTTCGAATTCCTCGCTGGCAATCAGCGCGTTGTAGTCGGCGAACTGGCGGGCCAGGGCCGCGCTTTCCCGACGCTCGCCTTCGCTGTTCACACCGTCGCCGTCATAGGCCTTGCGCGCCGCGTCCTGCGCCTTGAGCGGGTCCGGCTGGGAGAGCCAGGCGAAGGCGGTCTTCACCGCGACCGGCAGCGGACGGCGCATGCCGGACTGCCAGGCCAGCAGCAGGTTGCCGAGGATCTCGGCGGCACGCGGCGCTTCGAACGGCGGCAGCAGCAGAGTGTCGTCGCTGGCCACCAGGGCCGTGGTCATCGAAAGCCCGCAGGCACAGGCCACCAGGTGCTCGACCCAGGGCTTGGTCAGACGGTGCCATTTGCGCGTCTTGATCGAGCCGATGCTGTTGGGGATGGTGGTCACGGCGAGCAGGCCGCCGTCACTGCGTTGATGCAAACCGCTCAGCCATCCCTCCACCCGGGTGGCGCTGGTGTCGAAGGCGACGGGCACGGCACTGGTCAGTGGGGTCGGCCAGAGGCTGAGCAGTTGTTGATAACGTTGCAGCAAATCCGGCAGCGGTTCGATCAGTTCGTGTTGCAGCAATTCGCCGAAACCGGCCATGGGCAGCAGGCCGCTGGCTTGTAACCGCCGGGCCTGGTGCTGCAGGGCATCGTCCGGGTTGTCCGCCTGGAGCAGCGCCGCTTGCAGCAGGCTGTCGCTGAGGCTGTAGCGTTGCAGGGCATCGAGCACGAACGGTTCCTCGTCGGCCAAGGGTGCCTGGGCCGCTTCGAAAAAGACTTTCAGGCGCTGGCTGAAAAAGTGCCGGACGGGATTGCGCAGGAAATCCTGGAGCTGGGCCAGGGTCAGTGGCTCGTCCTGTTGGTAGGCGTCGAGTTCGGCACTGATTTCGTTCGGGCCCTGGGTCTCGTGCAGTTGCTGCCATTCGCGGGCATAGCTGAACAATTCGGCATGGCTGTCGTGGAAATAACGGGCGCTGAAGGGTTGCAGCGGATGCGCCTGGGTCAGGGCTTGCAGCAGTTGCTCACCGTCGCCGTCCGGCAATCGCCAGCCCGCGGCGAGATGGTCGCGTAGCTGGCCGATCAGGACCGAGGCCGGACGCTCGCTGTTGTCGCGGATGCTGTGACCGACCCAGCTGATATAGAGCTGATGCCGGGCCGAGAGCAGGGCTTCGAGCAACAGGTAGCGATCATCTTCCCGTCGCGAGCGATCACCGGGGCGGTAGTCGCTGCCCATCAGGTCGAAGTCCAGGGGTGGCTGCGCACGGGGGTAGTCGCCGTCGTTCATGCCCAGCAGGCAGACCAGCTTGAACGGGATCGCACGCATCGGCATCAGGGTGCAGAAGTTCACCGCGCCGGCGAGGAAGCGCTGGGACAGCCGGCCTTGGTCGAGGCCGGCCAGCCAGGCTTCGCGGACCACGGTCAGCGGCAGGATTTCTTGCAGGTTGACGGCTTCGCAGGTTTCCAGCCAGTCGGCGCGCAGCTGTTCGAGCTGGATCAGCAGATAGTCGTCGTGTTCGGTGCTGGCGAGGAAAAACAACTGGATCAGTGCATGCAGGCGCTCGCCCCATTGTTGCGGGAGGGCCGGCTCGGAGAGTTCCTGATGGGCGATTTCCAGGGCGTCGAGCAGGGCCACCAATGGGCCGATCAAGGCGGCGTCAAGGCCGCCGATTTCGTCGTAGGGTTCGATACCTTCGCAGGCTTCGCCGCTGCCGACTGCATATCCCAACAACATGCGGCGCAAGCCGAACTGCCAGCTGTTCTGTTCCAGAGCATCGGGCAGGCCTAGGCCGGCGCGTTGTTCGGCGTTCATGCCCCAGCGCACGCCGGCGCCTTCGATCCAGCGATGCAGGGTCGGCAGGTCACGTTCCTGCACATTGAAGCGCGCGCGCAAGGCCGGGACGTCCAGCAGGTCGAGGATCTCGCTGACCGGGAAGCGGCTGTCAGGCAGCTTGAGCAGATGTTCGACGGCAATCAGCAATGGGTCGCGACCACGCTGGCCCTGGTCGGCCAGGGTGAAGGGGATAAAACGTGGATCGTTGCGTTCGAGCTGGCCGAACACCGCGCGGATATGCGGCGCATAGCTGTCGATATCCGGGACCATGACAATGATGTCACGCGGTCGCAGGTCCGGCTCGGCACTGAAGCGTTCTAGCAGTTGGTCGTGGAGGATCTCCACTTCACGTTGGGCGCTGTGGGCGATATGGAAACGGATCGACGGGTCGTGCTCGAGGTCGATCGCCGGCCAGTGCTCGCGGGTTTCGTTGAGCGGGCGCAGCTCGAGGATATCGTCCTGCAATTGATTGAGCAGGGTTGTCGGCGTGCTGTCGCTGAACAGGTCGATACGACCATCGCGGAAAGCCGCGCGGTAGCTGGCGGGATCGTCGTAGCTGTCCAGCAGGTTGATATAGTCGCGGCCCTGCTTGCCCCACGCGGCCAGCAGCGGGTGCGCGTGCTGGTGCAGGGTTTGCGGGTCAAGGGCCAGGGGCATCCCGGCCTTGCGGGTCTGGCGTTTGTATTGGTTACGCAGCAGGTCCTTGTCGGCGACGATATCGGACCAGTGATGACGGCAGGGGTTGTGCACGCAGAGCAGCACCTGGCTGAAGCGGGCCAGTCCGGCGAGGGCTTCGAGGGCCTGGGCGGGCAGCGAGGAGATGCCGAATACGATGACTCGCGGCGGCAGGCCTGGTGGTGCGCTTTGCAACTGGTTGATCCGTTCGATAAAGCGCTGGTGCACACCGGCGCGGCTTTGGGCCATGCCCGACTCACCGACGTCCAGCAGCAATGCGCGCCAGAGCTCGGCCTGCCAGCAATTGGCGGGCGGCAGCGGTTTGATCTCGCCGCGACCGCTGCGCAGTTGATGGCGGCCGGCAGCCCAGTCCTCCAGCCAGTCGGCGCGGTAGACCTGGTATTGGTCGAACAGGTCGGCGAGGCGCTCGGCCAGCTGGTAGCGCTTGCGCAGGTCGGTGTCGTGGGTGAGGAAGCGTTGCAGCGGCTCGAAGTGCGGCTGATCGATCAGTTCCGGCAGCAGGCGCATCAGGCGCCAGGTCAGCGGGCCCTTGTCGAGCAGGGATTTGGCCGGGATCTCGTCGCGCCCCAGGACCATGCGGTAGAGCTGCCACATAAAGCTGCCGGGCAGTTGCACATCAATGGCGGCGGCGATGCCGCAGCCGCCCTGGTCGTCGCCTTCCGGGTCTTCGGCCAGGGCGAGTTTCAGCCACTGGGCAATGCCGTTGCTCTGCACCAGGGCGATTTCGTTCTCCAGGGGCGCCAGGGGATAACGTCGCATCACGTTGATCACCAGGCTGCGCAGTTCCTCGGGGCTGTTGCTCTGCACCACCATGAAGGCGGGGTTGAGTGAGGTCGCGTCCGGCATGCCGACTTCCTTGGAGAATTCAAAACGAAGGCTGGACTTTACCACCTCCGGCGCAGGCAATCCTTCTTGAGCCTTGCAGCGCCTATTCGGCCG